>NZ_CP077970.1:5448750-6097500 GCF_024758505.1 Bradyrhizobium arachidis
GCGGTCAGTCCGCCGGCGGCTTCGTCGCCGTCCGGCTTCACCGTCACCTTGGTGTCCTCTTCCCAGACGATCGGCACCGGCTTCTTCACCAGCGCGCGGGCGACGACGTCGTCGAGCCGCGAGACCGGGACGATCTCCATGCCGCCCTTGATCGCATCGGAAATCTCCGTGAGATCCTTGGCGTTGTCCTCGGGGATCAGCACCGTCTTGATGCCGCCGCGGGCAGCGGCGAGCAGCTTCTCCTTCAGACCGCCGATCGGCAGCACGCGGCCGCGCAGCGTGATCTCGCCGGTCATCGCGACATCGTGGCGGACCGGGATGCCGGTCATGACCGAGATGATCGCGGTGGCCATCGCGACGCCCGCAGACGGACCATCCTTCGGCGTCGCGCCCTCCGGCACGTGCACGTGGATGTCGCGCCTGTCGAACATCGGCGGCTCGATGCCGTAGTTGATCGCCCGCGAGCGGACGTAGGACGCTGCCGCCGAGATCGACTCCTTCATGACGTCGCGCAGGTTGCCCGTGACGGTCATCTTGCCCTTGCCGGGCATCATGACGCCTTCGATCGTCAGCAGCTCGCCGCCGACATCGGTCCAGGCCAGGCCCGTGACGATACCGACCTGCGGCTCGCTCTCGATCTCGCCGAAGCGGTATTTCGGCACGCCGAGGAACTCTTCCAGAGTCTTCTCGGTGACCTTGACCGACTTCTTCTTAGAGATCATCAGCTCCTTCACCGCCTTGCGGGCGAGTGTCGAGAGCTCACGCTCCAGGTTACGCACGCCCGCCTCGCGGGTGTAGCGGCGGATCATCAAGAGCAACGCATCGTCGTCGATCGACCATTCCTTGGAATCGAGGCCATGCTTGGAGACCGCGTTCGGGATCAGGTGCTTGCGCGCGATCTCGACCTTCTCGTTCTCGGTGTAGCCGGCGATCCGGATGATCTCCATGCGGTCCATCAGCGGGCCCGGAATGTTGAGCGTATTCGCGGTCGTGATGAACATGACGTTGGAGAGATCGTAGTCGACCTCGAGATAGTGGTCGTTGAAGGTCGAGTTCTGCTCGGGGTCGAGGACCTCGAGCAGCGCCGAGGACGGATCGCCGCGGAAATCGGCGCCCATCTTGTCGATCTCGTCCAGCAGGAACAGCGGATTGGACGACTTCGCCTTGCGCATCGACTGGATGATCTTGCCGGGCATCGAGCCGATATAGGTGCGGCGGTGACCGCGGATCTCGGCCTCGTCACGCACGCCGCCGAGCGACACGCGCACGAACTCGCGTCCGGTCGCCTTCGCGATCGACTTGCCGAGCGAGGTCTTGCCGACGCCGGGAGGTCCGACGAGGCACAGGATCGGCCCGGTCAGCTTGTTGGCGCGCGACTGCACCGCGAGATACTCGACGATCCGGTCCTTGACCTTCTCGAGCCCGTAGTGATCGGCGTCCAGAACCGCCTGCGCGGCTTCCAGATCCTTCTTCACCTTGGACTTCTTGTTCCACGGGATTGACAACAGCCAATCCAGATAGTTGCGCACGACGGTCGCTTCCGCGGACATCGGCGACATCTGGCGCAGCTTCTTCAGCTCATGCTGCGCCTTCTCGCGCGCTTCCTTGGACAGCTTGGTCTTGGCGATCTTCTCTTCGAGATCCGCGAGCTCGTCGCGACCATCGTCGTCGCCGAGTTCCTTCTGGATCGCCTTCATCTGCTCGTTGAGATAGTACTCGCGCTGGGTCTTCTCCATCTGGCGCTTGACGCGCGAGCGGATGCGCTTCTCGACCTGCAGCACCGAGATCTCGCTCTCCATCAACCCGAGCACCTTCTCCAGGCGCTGGGTGACCGACAGCGTTTCCAGGATGCCCTGGCGATCCGCGATCTTGACCGCGAGATGCGAGGCAACGGTGTCTGCGAGTTTTGCGAAATCGGTGATCGCCTGCACGACGCCGACTACTTCGGCCGAGATCTTCTTGTTGAGCTTCACATAGCTCTCGAAGTCGGACACGACCGAGCGCGCGAGCGCTTCCGCCTCGACCGACTTCGCATCGGTGTCGGCGAGCGCGACCGCGGTCGCTTCATAGTAGTCGGCACGCTCCGTGTACTTCTCGACGCGCGCGCGCTCGAGCCCTTCGACCAGCACCTTCACGGTGCCGTCGGGGAGCTTCAAGAGCTGCAGCACGCTGGCAAGCGTACCCGTCTCGTAAATCGCATCGGGCGCCGGATCATCGTCGGACGCGTTCTTCTGCGTCGCGAGCATGATCAGCGCGTCGTTCTTCATCACCTCTTCGAGCGCGCGGATCGACTTCTCGCGACCGACGAAGAGCGGCACGATCATGTGCGGGAAGACGACGATGTCGCGCAGCGGCAGCACCGGATAGGCGTGAGTTTCGCCGTGGACGATGGTTGGCCGGGGTTTTGGAGTGGTCATGGCCTTATCCTTTTGCTGTGCCCCCTTGCACGCAGTCCGCCTGGCTTTGCGCAACCGCCACAAGGTGCCGAAATGATCCGGTTTTTTCGTGCGGTCCGAACCTTCGGACCAGCTCTGCCGGATCGAAACTGAGGCGAATCTTGAAGGGAATTCTTGCTCGCCGCTGACATTAGGTGGCTATCGACCCGGGGGGTGTCAAGTCATTGAAAAACGCACGCCATTCAGCGCTTTACGCGAGCTGAACGGCCACGCAACATTGGCTGCGGAAGCACTCTCCGCAGCCTTCCTGTCAGACGGAACGGTATGCTGCACCAGCGCGGTATTACGCGCTGGCGTTTTCGACCGCACGGTCGGAGCGATCCGCGTAGATGTACAGCGGCCGCGCCGTGCCTTCCACGACTTCGCGGGAGATCACGACCTCTTCCACACCTTCCAGGCCCGGCAGGTCGAACATTGTCTCGAGCAGGATCGCCTCGAGGATCGAACGCAGGCCACGCGCGCCGGTCTTGCGCTCGATCGCCTTGCGGGCGACCGCGCCAAGCGCCTCGTCGGCGAAGGTCAGCTCGATGTTCTCCATCTCGAACAGGCGCTGGTACTGCTTCACCAGCGCGTTCTTCGGGTCGGTCAGGATCTTCTTCAGCGAGGTCTCGTCGAGATCCTCGAGCGTCGCAACGACGGGCAGACGGCCGACGAACTCGGGGATGAGGCCGTACTTCAGGAGATCCTCAGGCTCGACGTGACGGAAGATCTCGCCGGTGCGGCGGTCTTCCGGCGCGAGCACGGATGCGCCGAAGCCGATCGAGGTCGAACGTCCCCGGGCGGAGATGATCTTCTCTAGCCCTGAGAAGGCGCCGCCGCAGATGAACAGGATGTTGGTGGTATCCACCTGCAGGAACTCCTGCTGCGGATGCTTGCGGCCGCCCTGCGGCGGGACCGAAGCCACCGTGCCTTCCATGATCTTCAGCAGCGCCTGCTGCACGCCCTCGCCCGACACGTCGCGGGTGATCGAGGGGTTGTCGGACTTGCGGCTGATCTTGTCGATCTCGTCGATGTAGACGATGCCGCGCTGCGCGCGCTCGACGTTGTAGTCGGCGGCCTGCAGCAGCTTCAGGATGATGTTCTCGACGTCCTCACCGACATAGCCGGCTTCGGTCAGCGTCGTCGCGTCGGCCATCGTGAAGGGCACGTCCAGGATGCGGGCGAGCGTCTGCGCGAGCAGCGTCTTGCCCGAGCCGGTCGGACCGATCAGCAGGATGTTCGACTTCGCGAGTTCGACGTCGTTGTGCTTGGTCTGGTGGTTGAGGCGCTTGTAGTGATTGTGGACCGCGACCGACAAAACCTTCTTGGCGTGGCTCTGGCCGATCACGTAGTCGTCCAGCACCTTGCAGATTTCCTTCGGCGTCGGAATGCCGTCGCGCGACTTCACCAGCGAGGACTTGTTCTCCTCACGGATGATGTCCATGCAGAGTTCGACGCACTCGTCGCAGATGAAGACCGTGGGACCCGCGATCAGTTTGCGGACTTCGTGCTGGCTCTTGCCGCAGAACGAGCAATACAGCGTGTTCTTGGAGTCGCTCGTGCCGACCTTACTCATTCCTGTCTCCGTCCGCGGTTCGATCCGTCCGCCCGATCGCTCCATTCTGGCACTTCGGCCGTCTTGAAGCTGAAATAGAGCAAATTCCGTACCAAAAAAGACCCTACGCGCTACATCCCGTGCGAATCACGGTCACTCGATTCTCCCGCGATCATATAGCCGATCAATCGTAGCCAACCATGCTGTCACCCGACTATCAAGAATTCGCTAATCGGGCGGCTTCCCGCTACCCGTGACAATACCGTGATTTCACGTCTTGGCACGAAAGAAGTGACCGAAACCACCCCGGCGTTGCTGGATTGCCACGAAAAACAAGCACGAAAGCGGAACTTTCTGCCTGCCGCGGGGCGCAAATCACGCTTTCCGCGCCATCGGTTAACGTGAATGCCGCCTTTGCGATCCCCAGGGTCGCTCTTGCGATCCCTCGGGTCGCTCTTGCGATCCCGGGGGCGCTCTTGCGATCCCGGGGGCGCTCGCGCCATCCCCGGGGTCGTTGGTTGCAAGCTCCGGGCTCTTACGGGGCTTTCGTCGGCGCCGGTTCCTCGGCGCGCTTGTCGATCACCTTGTCGACGAGACCAAACTCCTTGGCATCGGTGGCGGTGAGGAACTTGTCGCGCTCCAGTGCGTCCTCGATCGCCTTGTAGGTTTGGCCGGTGTGCTTCACGTAAATCTCGTTGAGCCGCTTCTTCAGGTTCAGGATCTCCTGCGCGTGCAGCATGATGTCGGTGGCCTGGCCCTGGAAGCCGCCGGAGGGCTGGTGCACCATGATGCGCGAGTTCGGCAGCGTGAAACGCATGTCCTTCTCGCCGGCGCAGAGCAGCAGCGAGCCCATCGAGGCGGCCTGGCCGGTGCACAGCGTCGAGACCGGCGGGCGGATGAACTGCATGGTGTCGTAGATCGCAAGGCCCGACGTCACCACGCCGCCCGGCGAGTTGATGTACATCGAGATTTCCTTCTTCGGATTTTCCGCTTCGAGGAACAAGAGCTGCGCGACGATCAGCGTCGACATGCCGTCCTCGACCGGCCCGGTCACGAAGATGATGCGCTCCTTCAACAGGCGCGAGAAAATGTCGTAGGCGCGCTCGCCACGGTTGGTCTGCTCGACCACCATGGGCACGAGGTTCATGTAAGTTTCGACCGGATCGCGCATGAGTCACCTAGGGTTGGCGGAGCGGACATCGCTTTACGGCAAGACAGTTTCGAAAGACAGTTTCGAGCTGGGATGCCGGGCGCTGATGCACGTCCCGTGATGCAGGACTTGAAAGACGGTTTGACAGATATAGGCCAATTCACCGGAGACAAGACCGGAACGAATTAAGGCTTAACCCGAGAAGTCAGTTGAAGCTGATTCTTGCGAACAGGCCCAGCCGGCCACCTGGCTAGCTGGGCCCTTCCGCGGATCATCCTTAATGGAAGGCTTCGCGCCTTCGTCAGGCGGCGGGCTTGTCCGCCTCGTCGTCCTTGTAGAGGTCCTCACGCGCAACCTTCTTCTCGGTCACGTTGGCAAGCTCCAGGATGAAGTCGACCACCTTGTCTTCATAGATCGGGGCACGAAGCTGGGCCAGCGCGTTGGCATTGTTGCGATAAAAGTCCCAGACTTCCTTTTCGCGGCCGGGCATCGAGCGCGCGCGCTCGATCACCGCGCGACCCACCTCGTCGTCGGTCACGGTGATCTTGTTCTTCTCGCCGATCTCCGAGAGCACGAGGCCGAGGCGCACGCGGCGGTCGGCGATCTTGCGATACTCGTCCCGCGCCTTGTCCTCGGTGGTGTCCTCGTCGGCAAATGTCTTGCCGGCCGAGTCCATCTCGGCCTTCACCGAGTTCCACATCAGATTGAACTCCTCGTCGACGAGCGACTGCGGCGCGTCGAAGCGATGCGCCTCGTCGAGACGGTCGAGCAGCGCGCGCTTGACGCGCTGGCGCGTCGCACCGGCGAACTCGGCGACCAGCCGCTCGCGCGCGGCCTGCTTCAGCTTGTCGAGCGATTCAAGGCCGAGCGTCTTGGCGAACTCGTCGTCGATCGCAACGTCCTGGGGCGCTTCGACCAGCGTTGCCGTGGTCTCGAACTCGGCGGCCTGGCCGGCCAGCTTGGCGTTGCCGTAGTTCTTGGGGAAGCCCGCCTTCACCGTGCGGGTCTCGCCCGCACCGATGCCGATGAGCTGGTCCTCGAAGCCGGGAATGAAGGTGTTGGAGCCGATCACAACCTGGATGCCTTCGCCGGTGCCGCCCTCGAACGCCACGCCGTCGATGGTGCCCTTGAAGTTGACGGTGACGCGATCGCCCGATTCCGCCTTGGCGCCCTCACCCTTCGGCGAGTAGTTGCGGTTCGAGTCGGCAATGCGCTTGATCGCCTCGTCGACATCGGCGTCGGTGACGTCCGCGACGGGCTTTTCGACCTGAAAACTCTTGAAGTCGGCGAGCGCAATCGGCGGCACCACTTCGATCGCGACCGTGTAGGTCAGGTCGGATTTGCCGGACAGCAGTTCCTCGACCTCTTTCTGCTCGGTCGGCATCGTGATCTTCGGCTCGGTCGCGAGCCGGAAGCCACGCTCGGAGAAGAGCTGCGTGTTGGTGTCGCGGATGGTCTGGTCGATGGTCTCGGCCATCACCGAACGGCCATAGACCTTCTTCAGATGGGCGACCGGCACCTTGCCGGGACGGAAGCCGTTGAGCTTCACCTTGTCCTTGAGGTCGACGAGCTTGGCATCGGCCTTGGCATCGAGATCAGCCGCGGAGACGCTGATCTTGAACTCGTGCTTCAATCCTTCCGCGAGGGTCTCTGTGACCTGCATGGCGTTCAATCTTCTTCTCGTTCGGCCGCAGCGCTTGGACGCCGCGACGCTTGTCATCAATCGATCCGGCGCGGAAGGCGTGTTGCCTTGCGCCGGTGGTTTGTCAGACCCGGCTCCTCAGGGGCATCTCGCCCATGAGGAACAAGTCCTTCGGTAATCCTCGTGCAAACGCTGATGAGCGCTTGGTGCGGGCGGAGGGACTCGAACCCCCACAACTTTCGTCACTGGAACCTAAATCCAGCGCGTCTACCAGTTCCGCCACGCCCGCGTGAATTTGCATCCAGACCGGCCGCGATGCCGCGGGCGGCCGGGCTTATAGCATGTGCCTGCCTGTTCGCAGCAAAAAAATGGCCTGATGCGGGCAGGTCCCGCCGCCCCTCAGGCGGCTGGACTTCCACCCTCAAAAATGGTGCGCATTGGCCCGATGACAAGCGACGAATCCCGACCGAACCGACGCGAACTGATGGCCGGAATTGCCGCTGCCGTCATGATCCCGGCGCTGCCGACAAGACCGGTCCGCGCCTCGCAGGCTCGCCTGCTCACGGCCAAGGCCGACACTCTCTCGCTTCGCCCAAATGGGCCCGCAACGCCGGTCTGGTCATTCGCCGGCCCCGACCTCCGGCTCAAGCGTGGCCAAAGTCAGGAGGTCGCCTTCGACAATGGCCTGCCGTCCCCGGCAATCCTCTCCTGGCGCGGGCTCGACGCCGCAGCCGCGGCCGAACCCCTCCTGAACCGCCAGCCGGTCGCTGCCGGCGCGAAAGAAACTTCAATTATTTCAACCCCTCATGCCGGGACCCTGATGGTCGATCTTCGCCTGCTCGAAGACGGCTTGAAGCAGCCGGCGCGGCCGCTTCCCGTCATCGTCCAGGAGAGCGAGCCGGCCGCGGTCGACCGCGACGAGGTGTTTCTGGTCGAGGACTGGCGGCTAAACCCTGATGGCACGGCGATGATCCCCGGCGCCGCAGGCACCGAGATCGCGCCGGTCTACACCGTCAACGGCAAGGTGGCGCCCGACCTCACCCTCCGTGCGAACGAGCGGCTGAGGCTGCGCTTGATCAATGGCTGCCAACGCGCTGTCATTGCGGTGAAAATCGACGGCATCGAGGTGACGATCATGGCGCTCGATGGCCAGCCCGCCGAACCGTTCGTCGCCCGCAATGGCGCCCTGGTGCTGGCGCCGGGCGGCCGGGCCGACGTCTTCCTGGACGGGACGGGCGCGCCCGGCTCCGCTTCACCGATCCTGCTCCATGACGGCAAGGACGCCCGGCCCATCGCCCGGCTGGTGACCTCGACCGAGCCGCAGTTGCGGCCAAGCCGGCCGCCGACACCCTCACCCCTGCCGTCGAACGGTTTGCCGGTCGAGCTCGGCCTCAAAAACGCCCTGCGGTTCGATGTCGCGCTGGGGACATCTGACAGCGGATGGGCGCGCCCGCAAAACTTCTCCGCCTCTTCGGCCCACGCCTTCCGCGCCAAGGCCGGCCGCACCGTCGTGCTGGCCCTCAAGAACACCGCCACCGTCGCAACCGTCTTCCACCTGCACGGCCACCACTTCCGCCTGCTCGACCGGCTCGACGACGGCTGGAAGCCCTACTGGCTCGACACGCTCGCGGTTGAGCCCGGCCAGACCCACCGCATCGCGTTCGCGGCGACCTATCCCGGCCGCTATCTCATCGAGTCCGTTGCGACCGACTGGGCCGCGCCGCGGCTGCTGCGCTGGTACGCGGTGGAGTGACTACCGGCCCACACGGGTCCAGAGGTAGCGGGCGTCGGGCTCTTTCTCCTCGTTCCGCGCCCCGTCGGTTTGCTCGACCAGCGCAAATCCGTTTGCCTCATAGAAGCGCCGTGCCCGCACGTTGCGCTGGAAGGTCCAAAGCTCCAGTCGTTGGCAGGCGCGTTTGGCGACGTTGAGGAGTTCGGTGCCGACGCCGCAGCCCTGGGCAGCGGGCAGCACGTAGAGCTGGTCGATCCAGCCGTCGCGAAAAGCGATGATCCCGCTCAAGACTCCATCGTCAAAATGTCCCCACACGCGGCAAGTCGCGAACACACGCTCGCGGTAGAACCAGCGGTCCTCGTCCGGCGTGTGCAGCCCAATCAGCCACGGCATCGCGTGATCAAACGCAATCCGATGGACCTGCGCAGCCGCGCCCATGTCGGTGAGCGCGAGCTGTCTGAGCACTAGTACTCCACCCCGAGCGCATCATAGATCCGCCGGTGCACGGCCGGCAGCGTCTCGGTCAGGTCTTCGGCGATCAGGCCGGGGCCGGCCTCGAGCGCTGCCTCGCCATGCATCCAGACGCCGATGCTGGCGGCCTCGAACGCGGGCACGCCCTGCGCCAGGAGGCCCGCGATGATGCCCGTGAGCACATCACCGGCGCCCGCGGTGGCGAGCCAGCGCGGCGCGTTCGCGGCGATCGTCGCGCGGCCGTCGGGTGCGGCAATCGTGGTGTCCGGACCCTTCAAGAGCACGACCGCGCCGGAGCGCTCGGCGGCGGCGCGCACGCGCTCGAGCTTGGAGCGGCCGGGATGCTTGTTGCTGAGATCGGAGAACAGTCGCGGAAACTCGCCCTCATGCGGCGTCAGCACGACCCCGGTGTCGTGCGACGACTTGATCGATTCGAACAGGCGCTCGGGGTTGGCGGCAAAGCTCGTCAGCGCATCCGCGTCGAGCACGAGATGGCGCTGCGCCGACAGCGCGGTGTGGACGAAATCGCAGGTGCGCTCGCCCGTGCCGGTTCCGGGACCGATGATGCAGGTGTTGTAGCGCTTGTCCTCGAGCAGCGCGCCGAACTCGATCGCGGTATCGACGGGGCGCACCATCACGGCGGTCAGCGCACCCGCATTGATCGCGAGCGCATCGCGGGGCGTCGCCAGCGTGACGAGCCCGGCGCCTGACCTCAGTGCGCCGCGTGCGGCAAGCCGCGCCGCGCCGGTTGCAGCGGCATCGCCGGAGACCGCAAGCACGTGACCGCGGGCGTATTTGTGGCCGTCAATCCTCGGCACCGGGAAAGCGCGTCCCCAAAAGTCCGGGTCGTTCTCGAAGACCTGCGGGGCGATCTCGTCCAGCACCTGCGCGTCGATGCCGATGTCGGCGACGCGCACGCGCCCGCAATGAACGCGTCCGGGCAACAACAGATGCGCCGGCTTCTTGCGGAAAAAGGTGACCGTCTCGGCGGCGTTGACGGCGACGCCCATCACCGCCGCGCTGGCGCCGTTGATGCCGCTCGGCAGGTCGACGGCAAGCACCGGCGCGCCGTTGGCGTTGATCGCCTCGATCATCTCGCGCGCCTCGCCTTCGAGCGGACGGCTGAGACCTGCGCCAAACAGCGCGTCGATGATCAGGGACGGCCGGCCGATCGCCTGCGGATTGAACGGCAGCACCGGATGCTTCCAGCCGCGTGCAGCGGAGGCCGCATCGCCCTGGAGCTGATCGCGCTCGCACATCAGGATGATCGAGACCTCGCGGCCCTGCGCCGCAAGCTCGGCGGCTGCGACAAAACCGTCGCCGCCATTGTTTCCGGGCCCGGCCACAACCAGGATCGGCCCCTCCTCCACCAGCGCTTGCGCGGCTTCAGCGACCGCCTGTCCCGCACTCAGCATCAGCTCGAAGCCGGGCGTGCCCGCCGCGATGGTCAACTGGTCGGCCCGCTGCATTTCGGCGTTGGTTAGAACTTCCATGCCACTTCCCTGGTACAAACGCCTTTTCAACAGGCATTTTCTGTGCCGACCTGAAACACAACACGGTCATTTGCACAGAGATTGAACTGTTTGCCTATTTCATAGTCTTCGGTATTTTGAGACTGTTGGTCCCACCTTCTAGGGATGCCCGTTAAAAGGCTGATAATGCTCCAAAAATCAGGGTAAATACAACTTGGCATAGACCCTGCTTTCGAGGAAGCCACTTCGGTTCGTCGTGCTCACTGGCATTCATGTAGGTGTGACCGGCCGCCGCCCGGCCTGGTCAGGCATTCCGGGACGGCGAAGACAAATCCGCGCATGAAACAAGCGCACCCTGACAAAGACGTTGCTATTTGATTGAAAGGCCGGGAGGCGCTCAGTGAAGAAAATCGAAGCCATCATCAAGCCGTTCAAGCTCGACGAGGTGAAGGAAGCGCTTCAGGAGGTCGGACTTCAGGGCATTACCGTCACCGAGGCCAAGGGTTTTGGACGTCAGAAGGGCCACGCCGAACTGTACCGCGGTGCCGAATACATCGTCGACTTCCTGCCCAAGGTGAAGATCGAGATCGTGATCGGGGACGACCTGGTCGAGCGCGCGATCGACGCCATCCGCCGCGCGGCACAAACCGGTCGCATTGGCGACGGCAAAATCTTCGTCTCCAACATCGAGGAAGCGATCCGCATCCGAACCGGCGAATCCGGGCTGGACGCTATCTGAGCCGGGTGCTATCCGGAATCTTGCGACACTCTACCTAAAGAAATAAGGCTGCTTCGGCGGCCTGATTTCGTTTGTGCACTCGCGCGCCTCACGAAGCGAGAACAACGTCGCTCGTAGTCTGGAAACCGACCCGCAGAGCCAAAAAGGGGTATGCATGAAGACCGCCAAAGACGTCCTGAAAGCGATCAAGGATAACGACGTCAAATACGTCGACCTCCGTTTCACCGATCCGCGCGGCAAGTGGCAGCACGTGACCTTCGACGTCAGCATGATCGAAGAGGACACCTTTGCCGAGGGCCAGATGTTCGACGGTTCCTCGATCGCCGGCTGGAAGGCCATCAATGAATCCGACATGTGCCTGATGCCGGATCCCGTCACCGCGACGATCGATCCGTTCTTCGCCGAAACCACCATGGTCATCATCTGCGACGTGCTCGAGCCGACCACCGGCGAGCCCTACAACCGCGACCCCCGCGGCATGGCGAAGAAAGCAGAAGCCATGGTGAAGTCGATGGGCGTCGGCGACACCGTCTTTGTCGGCCCCGAAGCCGAGTTCTTCGTGTTCGACGACGTGCGTTTCTCCTCAGACCCCTACAACACCGGTTTCCGGCTCGACTCCTCGGAACTGCCGACCAATTCCGCCACCGAATATGAGGGCGGCAATCTCGGCCACCGCGTCCGCACCAAGGGCGGCTACTTCCCGGTGCCGCCGCAGGACTCCGTGCAGGACATGCGCTCCGAAATGCTCGGCGCCATGGCCAAGATGGGCGTCAAGGTCGAGAAGCATCACCACGAGGTGGCGTCCGCCCAGCACGAGCTCGGCATGAAGTTCGACACGCTGACGCTGATGGCCGACCATCTGCAGATCTACAAATACTGCATCCATCAGGTCGCGCACATCTACGGCAAGACCGCCACCTTCATGCCGAAGCCGGTCTATGGCGATAACGGCTCGGGCATGCACGTCCATCAGTCGATCTGGAAGGAAGGCAAGCCGGTGTTCGCCGGCAACAAATATGCCGACCTGTCGGAGACCTGCCTCCACTATATCGGCGGCATCATCAAGCACGCCAAGGCGATCAACGCCTTCACCAACCCGACGACCAACTCCTACAAGCGTCTGGTCCCGGGCTATGAGGCGCCGGTGCTGCTCGCCTACTCCGCGCGCAACCGCTCGGCCTCCTGCCGCATCCCCTACACCGCTTCGCCGAAGGCCAAGCGTGTCGAGGTGCGCTTCCCTGATCCGCTCGCCAACCCCTATCTCGGTTTCGCCGCGATGCTGATGGCAGGCCTCGACGGCATCAAGAACAAGATCGATCCGGGTCCGGCGATGGACAAGGACCTCTACGACCTGCCGAAGGAAGAGCTGAAGCAGATCCCGACCGTGTGCGGCAGCTTGCGCGAGGCGCTGGAAAACCTCGACAAGGACCGCGCCTTCCTGAAAGCCGGCGGCGTGTTCGACGACGACTTCATCGACAGCTACATAGAGCTGAAGATGACCGAAGTCGCCCGCTTCGAGATGACCCCGCACCCGGTCGAGTTCGACATGTACTATTCGGGCTGATCGGGTCCCGAGAGACGACAAAGCAAAAGGCGCTCCGAAAGGGGCGCCTTTTCGTTTTGGGGCCGCCTGCAAGCGCGGCACGAGCGCCCGACCTGCCGCTCCTGCGAATGATGGGTTCCGTGCTCAAGATGCGATCCGGCCGTGTGAACCTCTTCACAACTTCAAATGGCAATCCCTCGTATGATCCGCGGTGATTGAGGACGCAGTTGCGTGCTCTGTTACACACCGGGAGAGAGTCATGCGTACAATCAAGATTCTCGGAATGCTCGTATCGATCCTGACGACGATCTACGCCGTCACTCCGGCATCCGCTTGTCCGGCGGGCTATTTCAGCTGCGGCGGCGCCTGCTGCCCCGGCCGATGAACGTCATAGCCAGACGCGTGGGCCCGACGAGAGGAGGCAGTCATGCGAAAGTTGACCATTTTTGCACTCGCCGCGATCGGTATGACGGTGGCCGCTCCGCTGGCGGCGTACTATGAAACGAGCCCCAGCGATGACCCCCTCGGCGACACGCTGCGCCAATACGGATTCCAACCGATCAATCCGCCGTCCAACCTGATGAGCGTCGGATCGCTCTATTACGTCGACGCCCAGGTGAAGGACTTCAAGGCGATCTGTCACGCCGACAAGGCCGATCTCGAGGATGCGGTGGTCTCCTCGCGGAGTTGGGAGATGCAGGAAAGTCTCGAACGCAAAGGGCGCTTCGCCACAGGCGTTGAAGTTGACCTCGGCTGGCTGTTTCACGACACGGCCGACAAGAGCTATGTGGCGAAGGTGCGCTCCTCCCTGACCGACGTTGTTCTGGAGGAAATTCCGCTCGGCCCCAATTGGGCTATCTTCGCCAAGCTGATGAAGAAGCCCGAATGCAATGAAGTCGCCATGCAATACATCCATGCCGGCGGTTACGTATGCCAGGGGCAGAAAATTCTGCAGGCCACAGCCGAGTACAAGCTGGATCGGGACGCCGAGAGCAAGCTGGCGGCGAAGACCACGAACGAAAACATCAAGGACATCGTCAAGCTTGCGGTCGAGGCACAGGCGGACCAGGCCGTCGTCGACAGGCAGGGCCGATTGTTCGCCGGGGCAGCGCTGAAATACGGCATCTCGATGACGCCGATCTGCCTCGCACCGCCGACCGGACGCTTTCAACGCGTTCTGCCGCGAACCGCACTCGGGCGCGTCGCCAATTTCGTACTGTTCAACATCGTCGAGCCGATACTGCCCGCTCAACCCGACCATGTGAAGGTCGCGCAAGGTCCGCAGGAGGCGGAGCAACCGAAGTAACGACCGGCGTGGTTCGTCAGGCGGCTCTCAATCGATACGGCCTGATCAAAAGCTCCGCCGGCACCTTCCAGGCTTCGCTGATCCTGAAGATCATTTCCACCGTCAGCGCTCGCCTCCGATTCAATATCTCGGAAAACGTTTGGCCGACCGACACCTCCAGGGTCGATCCTCGTTCTCGTATCTCTCGACGAGCGTGGCGAGAATGTCGAGCTTGTCGTACCCTACGCCGCCGCCCGCCGCCGCGCCAGCAGCGCGTCGCCAAACGCCTCGAACAGGGCGCGGTTGATCGGATTGCGCTGCGGGTCGTATTCGGCGTGCCATTGCACGCCGAGCGCAAAGGTCGGCGCGTCCGCGATGCGGATCGCCTCGATCGTCCCATCGTCGGCGACGCCCTCGACGACCACGCGCTGGCCCGGCTCCAAAATGCCCTGGCCGTGCAGCGAATTGACCTTGATCCTCTCGCAGCCCAAAATCGTTGCGAACGCGCCGCCGGGGATGAGGTCGACATCGTGACGGTCGGCGAACACGACCGTGGGATCGGGATGGATCTCGCCGTTCTCCAGGCGCGGCATGCGATGGTTCATGCGGCCGGGAATCTCGCGGATTTCCGGATGCAGCGAGCCGCCGAAGGCGACGTTCATCTCCTGCAGGCCGCGGCAGATGCCGAACAGCGGAATGCCGCGGGCGACGCAGGCGACCGACAGCGCCAGCGCCACCTCGTCGCGATGGATGTCGTAGGGCTCATGCTTCTCGCAGGGGTCGACGTTGAAGCGGGTCGGATGAACATTGGCACGGGCGCCGGTGAGCACGATGCCGTCGACGACATCGAGCAGCGCACTGATGTCTGTGATGTCGGGCGAGCCCGCAAACATCAGCGGCACGGCGCCGGAGACCTCGGCAACCGCGCGCAGATTGCGCTCGCCGACCATCTGGACCTGGAATCGATTTTCGACGCGATGGCTGTTCCCGATCACGCCGACGACCGGCTTTTTCATCTCCCTCGTCAGACCTCCCGCGGAAAAGATTCTGCAAGGATGCCCATGGAGGAGAAAATATCAACTGGCTGGCCTGCGGGACCGCCCTGCTATTTTCGCGTAAATGCCTCGCGGGGCTCGATCGGGGCGCTGGCGGTCAGGCCGGCGGCCTTGAGCGCGGCCGCAGCAGGCTCGCCGGTCCCGGCCAGCCAGGGCAATTTCGCGGTGATTCCGCGCGTGACCGGCTCGCCCAGCGCCCCGCCAAAGTCGATCGGCCAAAACCCGTTGGGCACGATCTCGGCGGAGAGGCCATGGAGCTTGTAGCCGGCACCGAGCACCGCCTCGAGCTGGTCCGGAGCCACGGTGCGAGCTGTTGCGGGATTGTTGGGGTCGCCAAACGTCACGAGCACGGGGATCAGCGGCCCCTGCACCGGCACGATGCCGGACAGGCGGCTCAGCTCGTTGAAGGAAACCCGGCTGCCGCGCGCGGCGCCATAGGCACGCAGCGCGACGTAGTTGACGTCGTCGAGATCGAGGGCCTTGCCGAGATGGGCGAGCAGCGCCACCAGGTTCTTGCGCTGGCCGTGGTCTTCGCCGAGGTCGACGAATACGGCCTCGCCATGGGTCACGGTCTTGCCGCCGCGGCTGTAGCCCCGGTCAGGCACCACGGCCAGGACACTGGAGGCGCTCTTGATCCCGGCCGGCGTCTCGACCTCGACGGTGAGCCGGTATTTGTGGCCGGGCCGGTGAATGCGGATCTGGTCGCCGGCGACCAGCACCGCGAGCAGGCCAAGCACGCCGATCCATTTGCCGATGAAACTCAAGCCGCGCCCACCCTGTATCTCCCGCTATCGCTTTGCACGACCGGCGTTGCACCGTCAAACCGGCGTGTGTGAGGCGGCTTGATCCCGGCCGCGTTTGACGAAAGAGTGATTCTTCCAGCTTGCAAAGGACATCACGTGACATCCTCCGCCGACGAACGATCCCGGACCCGCAGTGATCTGGCCTGGGCGATCTGCGTCGGCGGCATCGGCGTGGTGCTGTTTGCGACGCTCCTGCTCTTCACCTGGCATTTTGCCGCGACCCTGCTCCTGATCTTCACGGGCATGCTGCTCGGCGTGGCCTTGAATGCGCTGACCAACGCGCTCGGCCGTTTCGTCAACTTGGCCCATCCCGTCCGGCTCGCGATCGTCTGCGTGGTGCTCGCCCTGCTGCTTGCGGGCGTCGTCTATCTCGGCGGCGCCACCATTGCCGACCAGGCCTCCGCGCTCAGCAAGACCATCAAGTCGCAACTCGGAGGCGTCAAAGCCTTTCTCGACAGCCACGGCATCGACACCAGCTTCTTCGACATCGGCAACACGACGACACCGGCCGCCTCCGACGCATCAGCCACGACGCCGTCGCATCCGTCACTGCCGAGCGCCGGCGCGCTGGCGTCCAGCGGCGGGGCGATCGTCAGCCAGACCTTCAAGCTGCTGCTCGGCACGATCAGCGCCGTCGGCAACTTCTTCATCGTGCTGTTTCTCGGGCTCGCCTTCGCGGCGCAGCCCAGCCTCTATCACGACGGGCTGCTTTTCATCGCGCCGGCCAAAATGCGCGGGCGCACCGCCATCATCATCGACGGCATCAGCGAGACTTTGGAACGCTGGCTGATCGCGCAGATCATCGTCATGCTGGCGGTCGGCGCCGTGACCTGGATCGGGCTTGCCGTCATGGGCATCCCCGGCTCCTTCATCCTGGGCATTCAGGCCGGGCTGCTCGCCTTCATCCCAACCGTCGGCGCGATCATCGCCGGCGTCGTCGTCGTGCTGGCAAGCCTCGCCTCGGGCTGGGTCGCAGCGCTCAGCGCCCTCATCCTGTTTCTCGGCGTGCACGCGATGGAGAGTTACGTGCTGACGCCCATCCTGCAGCGGCAGGCGCTCGACATTCCGCCTGCCACGCTATTCGCATTCCAGATCCTGCTCGGCGTGGTCTTCGGCATCTGGGGCCTGGCACTGGCGCTGCCCCTGATCGCCATCGCCAAGGTCATGATCGACCATTTCAAGACCTATGAGGCGTCGCCCCGGGCCGCCTGAGCCCTCAGGTCGTCACCACCGTCTGGGTGTGCTCGACCTCGGGCGGCGAGGCAAAGTACTGCCCGACCAGGCCGCGCCATTCCGCAAAATTCTCCGAGCCGCGGAAATCGACGGTGTGATTTTCCAGCGTCTCCCACTTCACCATCAGCCGGTAGCGCTGCGGTTTCTCGATCGACTTGTGCAGCTCGAAACCGTGAAAGCCCTTGGAGCGGCCGAAGGCGGCCTTGGCCTTGGTCACGGCAGCTTCAAAATCCTTCTCGGAGCCCGGCTTGACGTCGATTTGCGCGATCTCGGTAATCATCGGCTTCCACCCTTTTTGTTTGATCGGGCGTGTCTAGCGCAGGTGCCAAAAAAGAAAAAGGCGCCGGAACGGCGCCCCGATGCGTTGAATCGACGTGGCTCGTCAGCCGAACAGCAGCACGGCGCCCACCACTCCCAGCGCACAAGCCACAAACAGCGCGAGCGGCCAGCGTTCCTGCCCCTTGGCGTAGTGCCCTTGGGCGCGGCGTTCGGTGATCAGCGCCGTCTCGTATTCGTCTGATGTCGAGAAGATGCAGGCAAAGCCGCCACGTGCCGAAGCTGCGGCTGCTTCCAGCGACATCAGGGCGGCTTGCGAGCTCTGTTGACGGACCTGCTCCATGACCGGAATGGTAGGGAGCGAATGGTAAACAGCAGGTTATCGCAAGCCGCCGTGACCTCATGCGATCGCAGGCTGTGGCCGCGGCGCGCCGATCTTGGCCGCACTCTGCCGCCGCCAGTTTTCCAGCGATAGCGGCAACTCCTCGGCCGCCTCGACGCGATTGCGACCGCCACGCTTGGCCTGGTAGAGCGCGGTGTCGGCCGACGCCAGCAGCACTTCGAGCTCGGTGCCGGCGGGACCGCCTGCAACGCCGATGCTGACTGTGGTGTCGACCGGCGCTTCGTCGACGACGACGCCGGACATCTCGAAGGCTTCGCGCACCCGCTCGGCGACCAGCACGCCCTCTTCCAGCGAGCACGGCAGGAGTGCTGCAAACTCCTCGCCGCCGATGCGGCCCGACAGGTCGGAGATGCGCAGGTTGGTCACCACGACGGTCGAGAACAGTTTCAGCATCTCGTCGCCGGCGGGATGGCCGAAGCGGTCGTTGATCGACTTGAAGTGATCGATGTCGAAGATCATCACGGTCACCGGACGCCCGCCCCGTGCTTCGCGATCGATGACGCGGGCGCACGCCTCGGAGAAGCCGCGGCGATTCAACATGCCGGTCAACGGGTCGGTCGAGGCTGCCGTCCGGTGCGCGGTCACCGTGCGCTCCGACACCAGCATGAAGATCACGAACACGGTGCCGACGGCATAGAGCACAAGCTCGACCGCGAACACCGTCACCCAGATGCTGGTGGAGAAGTGCGGATCGTTCGGCCGCAGGAAGCCGCCGATCAGGATCGGCAGCATCAGCACGCAGCCGTGCATGACAGGCACGACAAAGGCCGGCCAGCGCCGCTGCAGGCTCTTGCGCCGCTCGACCCAGAGTTCGCTCGCGGTCAGCGCCGCATAGACCGAGACGATGCCGGCGCCGACCATCATGCGCAGCGTGGACGCGGCCGGATCGAGCAGCGTCACGGCCGCGGCCCAGGCGAGCGCGCCGATCACGAGGCCCGGCCAGTTCGGCCTGCGACCGTGGAAGACGCGCGCGGCGTTCCACACCATGCCGCAGGCGACGAAGCCGACCGCGTTCATCGCAAGGTAAAGATGCGCACCGAGCTTGTCGCCGGCCGCGGTCCATATTGCGACGGAGGTCGCACCGAGCAGATAGGCAGCGCCCCACCATTTCAGTGCGGGACTCTTCTCCTGCTTGCCGAAGAACACCAGCATGGCGCCGAGAAGTGCGGCGATCATGGTGGCAACCAAATAGAGCGTGATGCTATCGAGCGACATCTGTCAGCCCCCTTTGAACACAGCCTTGACGCGCTCAGCCCATTGATGACGCGCCCTTCCGATTGCGACGCTATGTCTCGCGGGTTCCATTGAGGTTTTCATTGGCGCGCAAGTTTTCGCGAAAGACAGGATTAATTTGTTCACAAACGACCAACAAAAAGGGCGCCGAAATCGGCGCCCTTTTGCATCTCATTGAAGCCGCTTTCGCGACGAATTTTACCGAAGCGATTAGCGCTTGGAGAACTGGAAGGAGCGGCGGGCCTTGGCCTTGCCGTACTTCTTGCGCTCGACCACGCGGGAGTCGCGGGTCAGGAACCCGCCCTTCTTGAGCACGGTCCGCAGCTCCGGCTCGAAATAGGTCAGCGCCTTGGAGATGCCGTGACGCACGGCACCGGCCTGGCCGGAGAGGCCGCCGCCGGCGACGGTGCAAATCACGTCGTACTGGCCGGCGCGGGCCGCGGCGACCAGCGGCTGCTGGATCATCATGCGCAGCACCGGACGGGCGAAGTAAACTTCGACTTCGCGCGCGTTGACCGTGACCTTGCCGGCGCCCGGCTTGATCCAGACACGGGCGACCGCGTCCTTGCGCTTGCCGGTGGCGTAGGCGCGGTTGAACTTGTCGACCTTCTTCTCGTGCTTGGGCGCATCGGGCGCCGCCGCCGTCTTGAGCTGGGAGAGCTGGTCGAGCGACTGGATGGATTCGGCCATATTATGCGGCCCTCGTGTTCTTGCGGTTCAACTTGGCGATATCGATCTTCTCGGGCGACTGCGCCTCATGCGGATGATCGGCTCCGCCATAGACGCGGAGATTGCCCATCTGGACACGGCCGAGCGGACCGCGCGGGATCATGCGCTCGATGGCCTTCTCGACCACGCGCTCGGGATACTTGCCCTCGAGGATCTGCTTCGCGGTGCGCTCTTTCACATGACCGACGTAGCCGGTGTGCTTGTAGTAGGTCTTCTGCTCGCGCTTGCGACCGGTCAGAACCGCGTGCGCGGCGTTGACGATGATGACGTTGTCGCCGCAGTCGACGTGGGGCGTGTAGGTCGGGAGGTGCTTGCCGCGCAGCCGCATGGCGACGATGGTGGCGAGACGGCCGACGACCAGACCCTTGGCGTCGATCAGCACCCACTTCTTCGTCACCTCGGCAGGCTTTGCCGAAAAGGTTTTCATATCAGAATTTCCGTGAGGGAGATGGCGGCGCGGACGTCGCACCGAACTGCGCGGTTTCTAGTGAAGGGACGCGCGCGGGTCAATGCCCCGCAGCATAAATTACCGCAGTAAAATCAATTGCTTAAAAATATGGTGTTATAATACCGCAGAAAAGCTCAAACATTTGGAATGGAATAGGTGGATGTGACGTGGGCAATCGGGTCGGGAGACGTGCCGGACAGGAGGTTCACCTCGCCCACCGCCAGGCGCTTGCCAAGTTTTAACAGCCGCGCCTCCGCCAGCACGTCCTGGCCGGGCAGACCCTTGCGCAGGAAATTGATGTTGAGATTGGTGGTGACGGCGAGGCCGACCGGCCCGATCGCCGAAAGCAGCACCACGTACATCGCGAAATCGGCAAGCGCCATCAGGGTCGGGCCCGAGACGGTTCCGCCCGGCCGGAGCATCCTTTCGCTGAAGCGCTGGCGCAAAAGACAGGTCTGGCCGTCGGCGCTCTCGATGGTGATGTCGTCGCCGCTGAAGGCCTGGGGAAACTCGTCGCGCAAGAACTGCTCGACCTCCGCCACGCTCATTTTCGCTGCTGCCATGCCGTCCCCCGCCTCGCTTCACTTCGCCTGTTACATTAAGTTATGTGCGTCATCCAACTGGAATCTCCGCAACTGGAATCCGCCGATGTCCATCCAGGCCGCCCGTGCCCCCTCCCCGCAATCGCCGATCCTGCTGCGCGAAACGATCGGCAGCATCGCGATCATCACGCTCAACCGGCCGGCCGCGCGCAACAGCCTGACGGAGGCGATGATCGCAGGCCTGCACGCGGAGCTCAATGAGATCAGGGATGACAAGGACGTTCGCGGCGTGGTGATCGCGGCCAACGGCCCCGCATTCTCCGCCGGCCACGACATGAAGGAGCTCACCGCACACCGCACTGACCCCGATCGCGGCCGGGCCTATTTTGCGCAGCTCATGAATGCCTGTAGCGCGATGATGCAGGCCGTGGTGCTCCTGCCGAAGCCGGTGGTCGCCGCTGTCCAGGGCATCGCGACGGCGGCCGGCTGCCAGCTCGTCGCGAGCTGCGATCTCGCGGTCGCCTCGGAGGCCGCAAGCTTCGCCACGCCGGGCGTCGATATCGGCCTGTTCTGCTCGACGCCGATGGTGGCGCTGTCGCGCAACGTGCCGCGCAAGCAGGCAATGGAGATGCTGCTCACCGGCGAGCCGGTCCCGGCCGAGCGCGCCCGCGAGATCGGCCTCGTCAACCGCGTGGTGCCGGCCGGCACGGAACTCGCGGCGGCGCTGGAGCTCGCACAACAGGTTGCGTTGAAATCCGCCTACACCGTCAAGCTCGGCAAGGAGGCCTTCTACCGCCAGGTCGAGATGAACCTTGCCGATGCCTATCGCTATGCGGCAGAGGTGATGACCGAGAACATGATGGCGCGCGACGCCGAGGAAGGCATCGGCGCGTTCATCGAAAAGCGCGAGCCGAAATGGGAAGACAAGTGATCCCGTCATTGCGAGCCAACGGGTCCGCGCGAGCGCGGCCCGATGACAGGCTCCGCGAAGCAATCCAGAGCTCGCGCAACGCTGACAGACTGGATTGCTTCGCTTCGCTCGCAATGACAGCAAGAAAAGACCAGTGATGAACCACGACACCTACCCCGATAACTACATCCGCGGCATCCTCAACAGCGTGAAGTCGATCGCGATGGTCGGCGCCTCGCCGGTGAACGTGCGTCCGAGCTACTTTGCATTCAAATATCTGGCACAGCGCGGCTACGATATGATCCCCGTCAATCCCGGCCATGTCGGCAAGGAGCTGCTCGGAAAGCCCTTCATTGCCTCGCTGCGCGACCTCGGCCGCCCCGTCGACATGATCGACATCTTCCGCAACTCCAGCCACATCATGCCGGTGGTCGAGGAAGCCTTGACGCTCGATCCGCTGCCGAAGGTGATCTGGATGCAGTTAGGGGCGCGCGACGACGCCGCGGCCGAGAAGGCCGAGGCCGCCGGTATCAAGGTCGTGATGAACCGCTGCCCGAAAATCGAATATGGCCGGCTGTCGTCGGAAATATCCTGGATGGGTGTCAATTCGCGCACGCTTTCCTCCAAGCGTCCGCCGGCGCCGACGCAAGGCATGCGACTGTCTCTCAATCGCATGAGCGTGGGCGGCGGCGAGACCGCCGCGTCCGACCGCGCCGCCAAGATTACGGCTGACAAGAACAAGACCGAACAGAGCTGACACGATCGCGAAAGATTCGTTTCGCGAACGCGACATAGCGAAGCACGGCCGTTTCGAACAAGATCTTGGTGACTGCGATGCCTTGACGGCGGACCCCGCCGCGATCAGCATGCCGCGCGATTTTCAGAGAGCCACAAGAACAGGACGAAAGATTATGAGCGATCGCCTTCCGGGATTTTCAACCCTCGCCGTGCATGCCGGTGCACAGCCCGATCCGACCACCGGTGCGCGCGCGACCCCGATTTATCAAACGACCTCTTTCGTCTTCAACGACGCCGACCACGCGGCCTCGCTGTTCGGCTTGCAGTCCTTCGGCAACATCTACACCCGCATCGGCAACCCCACGAATGCCGTGCTGGAGGAGCGCGTCGCGGCGCTCGAGGGCGGCACCGCCGCGCTCGCGGTCGCCTCGGGCCATGCCGCGCAGGTCGTGGTGATGCAGCAGCTTCTGCAGCCCGGCGATGAATTCATCGCGGCGCGAAAGCTCTATGGCGGCTCGATCAACCAGTTCACCCATTCCTTCAAGAGTTTTGGCTGGAACGTGGTGTGGGCCGATTCCGATGACATCGCGAGCTTCGAGCGCGCAGTGACGCCGCGCACCAAAGCGATCTTCATCGAGTCCATCGCCAATCCCGGCGGCAGCATCACCGACATCGAGGCGATCTCCACCGTCGCCCGCAAGGCCGGCGTGCCGCTGATCGTCGACAACACGCTCGCCTCGCCCTATCTGATCCGCCCGATCGATCACGGCGCCGACATCGTCGTGCACTCGCTGACGAAATTTTTGGGCGGCCACGGCAATTCGATCGGCGGCGTCATCGTCGATGCCGGCACCTTCGACTGGTCGAAGGCCGGCAAATATCCGATGCTGTCCGAGCCGCGCCCGGAATATCACGGCATCAAGCTGCACGAGACCTTTGGCAATTTCGCCTTCGCGATCGCCTGCCGCGTGCTCGGCTTGCGCGACCTCGGGCCGGCGCTGTCGCCCTTCAACGCCTTCCTCATCCTCACCGGCATCGAGACGCTGCCGCTGCGCATGCAGAAGCACTGCGACAACGCAAAAGCCATCGCGGAATTCCTCTCGGGACATCCGGCGGTCTCCTCCGTGAGCTATGCGGGCCTTTCGAGCGACAAGTACAATCAGCTCGCCCGCAAATATTCGCCGAAGGGCGCGGGCGCCGTCTTCACCTTCAGCCTGAAGGGCGGCTATGACGCCGGCGTCAGCCTGGTGTCGAACCTGAAACTGTTCTCGCACCTCGCCAATGTCGGCGACACCCGCTCGCTGGTGATCCATCCGGCCTCGACCACGCACAGCCAGCTCGACGACGCCGCCAAGGTCAAGTCGGGCGCCGGCCCCGACGTGGTGCGGCTCTCGATCGGCATCGAGGACAAGGAAGATCTGATCGCCGATCTCGAGCAGGCGCTGAGCGCGTAAGCGCCCACTGTCATTCCGGGGCGCGCGCAAGCGCGAACCCGGAATCTCGAGATTCCGGGTTCGGTGCTTCGCACCGCCCCGGAATGACGACTCCAGTTAACAGTCATTAACCACCCTAGGCATAGATTGGCTCCGGATCACGATCCTTGATTCGGAGCCGACAATGCTGCGCTGGATGACGCCTGCCCTTGCGGCGATGTTGACTGTCTCGGGCGCGCTTGCGGCCGACATGCCGACCGTGCCGAAGAAGCGCTATGCCGCGCCACCTCCGCCGCCGCGCGAAATCGTCACCGAGGTCGAGGCGGACTCCCTGATCTCGCCGGCCTATGGCGTCGGCAGCTACATCCGCAATCTGCCCGGCACGCCGCTGCTGCCGGGCTCCGCGGCCCTGCCGGGTTATTATGGCCGCGCCTGGAGCTACGACTATCAGGGCGCCTATTATGGCGGCCCGCAGGTCGACTACTTCTGGCGGCTACCTTACGCCTGCGGCGTCTACGGCTATTGCTGAAATCAACTGGGCTGGCCGACTGGCACGACGCGCGGATGCACTTCCGCGGGCTTGCGCGATGCCATCCGCTCGACCTGAATGACCGCCAGCGTCAACACGACGATCGCGACCGCCTGATGGGCGAGCGCAAGCCCGATCGGGACTTCGTTGAGCAGCGTGAGAATGCCGAGCACCGCCTGCACGCTCACCGCTGCCAACAGCAACGCGGCCCCGCTGGCGACCCGGCCGGCGCGCGCGCCGATGGCGTCGATCGTGTGGAATACGGCGAGCGTGAACAGCAGATAGGCCGTCATGCGGTGCTCGAACTGCACGGTCAGCACATTGTCGAACAGATTGCGCCACCACGGCGTCTCGAACCACAGCCGCTCGGCGGAGGGGATGAAGGCGCCGTCGATGTCGGGCCAGGTGTTGTAGACGCGCCCTGCCCTCAGGCCCGCGACCAGCGCGCCGAAATAGAGCTGCACGAACGTGACGACCAGAATGACCGCGCTCGTCGCCTTCAGCCGCGCTGGCGCAACGATCTGCGGCTGCGCGCCAAGGCGCCGCACTGTCCAGACGATGCCCGCGAAGATCAGGAGCGCGAGCGACAGATGCGTCGCCAGCCGATATTGCGAGACTTCGACGCGCTCGGTGAGGCCCGAGGCCACCATCCACCAGCCGACCGTGCCCTGGAGCGCGCCGAGGCCGAACAGCAGCCACAGCCGGCGCTTCAAGTCGACCGACAGGCCGCCGCGCCACAGGAAGAACAGGAACGGCAACAGATAGGCGGCGCCGATGAAGCGCCCGAGCAGGCGGTGGCTCCACTCCCACCAGAAGATCGTCTTGAACTCGTGCAGGTTCATCCCGGCATTGAGCTCGCGATATTGCGGGATCTTCTTGTAGGCCTCGAACGCCTCGGTCCACTGCGCTTCGCTCAGTGGCGGCACGCTGCCGGTGACCGGCTTCCATTCCACGATCGACAATCCGGACTCGGTGAGCCGCGTCGCGCCGCCGACTAGCACCATCAGCGCGATCAGCGCGGCCACCGACACGAGCCACCAGCGCACCGCACGGTGCGGGTCCTTTTGGAGCGGAATCGTCGTCATTTCGGGTCGAAAACCAGAGTGTGAGCCAACAAGGCTTGAACCAAACTGCGCGCCCCTTATAGTCCCCCGCTCCCGCAGCGCAAGCTTGCGCCAGACACAGCAAACTTCGGCATGACAATTCGCACCCGCAAGTTCCTCGGTGCTATCGCACTCCTGGTGTTGGCCACCGTATGGGCACTGGTCGGCATGGTCCTGGCCCAGAATGCCTGGATCGCAAGTTCCGGCTGGCGGCAGGCGATCTATTACGTCGTCGTCGGCATGGGCTGGGTGCTGCCGGCGATGCCGATCGTGAGCTGGATGCAGCGGCCCAATCGCGCCTGATCAGTTGTGGCCGCCGGGCGTCGGCTTCACCGGCGCGAAGGCCGCGCCTGACAACAGCACCCGCATCATCCGCAGCGAGCGCCGCCTTCCGTCCCAGGAGATCCGCGGCAGCGCGCGCAGGTTGGTGCGCCCCTCGACATCGACGATCCCCGGGATCGTCGACACCGCGCTGGCAAAGCCCGCCTCCTCGGCCATCACGACATGCGTCCTGCGAAAGGAATCGCGGTCGCCGAACGGAAATGCCAGATGCCTGATCTCGCGGTGGAACGCGGATTCCGCCACCGCCTTGCCCATCGCCATCTCGCGCGCGGCAACAGTGTCCTTCATGTTGGCGAGCGCGGCGTAGTTTACGGTCGCGCTTCCGATCGTGACCAGCGGATCGGCGGCGAGCCTCGCAAGATCGCTCCAGTTCATCGACGCTTCGCGCGACAGGCTGGCGAGATCGACGCGGTAACGCTTGCAGAGATCGTTGATCGCCGCCGACAGCGCCTGCGGCGGCAGCTTCCTGAGCCAGGCCTCGATGAAATCAAAAAGCTGCTGCTTCTCGGCGTGGCCAGTCACCACAAAACGCTGCTCCTTGTCGTCCATCATCAGGCTGATGCGGCTTTCGCTGGCGATCACCTTCTCGAGCCCGAGCCACCAGGCCTCGCCGACGCCGTCCGGAAACGCGGTCGGAACGTAGATCGTGAACGGCACGCCGTGCCGCGACAGCACTGGATAGGCAAAATCGATCAGATCCCTGGTGGCGCCATCGAAGGTCAGCGCCACGAACCGCCGCCGCTCGGGCAGCGTCACCGCGCGCCGGCAGACCTCGTCCATGCCGACGATGTCGAACTTCCAGCGCTTCAGCGCCCGCAGCACACGATCGAGGAATTTTGGCGTGATCTCGCCGGCGATGAGCGGCTGGAACCGCCCGCTCTGCCGCGGCCGCACGCGCTGGAAGCGCAGAATCGCGCCTGCTCCGCCGGCCTTGCGCCCGTGCAGCCAGGCCTGGCCGGTGAACCAGGCGGCCTCGAGGCGCAGCCGTTCCAGCCATCTGTTGTCGGATTCCAAGATCCACCCTCAAGCGAGCGCCAGCGGCCCGTGTCCCCTCCCGATTGTCCTTACTCTTTGTTGACACTTCTTTGCAAAGGTCGCCCGAGGCCGAAAACCGTAAATTTTCCTTGTCCGACAGGTTTTGCGAATGACCATGGCTGCGGCGATGCAAAGCCGGACGGCAGACGCGCCAGCGCGGTCGAAAGCGAGCCGTATCGCTGAGGTCGATATCGTCGCCGATCTTTCCGCAGCCGAGCCGATCTGGCGCTCGCTCGAAGATGCCGGCCATCTCTCAACACCCTATCAGCGCTTTGATCTGCTCGCTCCCTGGCAGCGGCTGGTCGGCGAGCATGAGGGCGCGCAGCCCTTCATCGTGATCGCGCGCGATGCCGAACGCCGGCCGCTTTTCCTCCTGCCGCTGTCCCTGCATCAGAACCATGGCGTGCGCGCTGCCTGCTTCATGGGTGGCAAGCACACAACCTTCAACATGGGGCTGTGGGATGGCGATTTCGCCGCACAGGCTAGCCCCGCCGATATCGACGTTCTGCTCGCGGCCTTACGCGCGCGCGGAGACGTCGACGTGCTCGCGCTGACGCAGCAGCCGCTCGCCTGGCACGACCGGCCGAACCCGCTTGTCGCTCTGCCGCGCCAGAATTCGATCAACGGCTGCCCGCTGCTGACGATGCCCCCCGGCGGCGCGCCGGCGACGCGGATCAGCAACTCGTTCCGCAGGCGGCTGAAGAGCAAGGAGAAGAAGCTCCAGACGCTCGCCGGCTACCGCTATCATGTCGCCGCAACGGACGACGACATCACCCGCCTGCTCGACTGGTTCTTCTGCGTCAAGCCTGTCAGGATGGCCGAGCAGAAGCTGCCGAACGTGTTTGCCGAAGCTGGCGTCGAGGCGTTCATCCGCAGCGCCTGCCTCGAGCCACGCGGCGACGGCCGCGTCATCGACCTCCATGCACTCGAATGCGACGACGAGGTGATCGCGATCTTCGCCGGCGTCGCCGACGGCCACCGCTTTTCGATGATGTTCAACACCTACACGATGTCGGAACATTCGCGCTACAGCCCCGGCCTGATCCTGATGCGCAACATCATCGACCGCTACGCCGAGCGCGGCTACCGCACGCTCGATCTCGGCATCGGAACGGACGATTACAAGCGGATGTTCTGCAAGGGCGACGAAGCAACCTTTGACAGCTTTGTGCCGCTCACTTCGCGCGGCAGGCTCGCGGCAATGGCGATGTCCTCGCTCAATCACGGCAAGCGCCTGGTCAAGCAGAACCAGATGCTGTTCGAGCTCGCGCAAAGATTGCGTCGCGCGTTCGGGTAGGAACGGCTCCTTTCAAGAACGATGCCCTCTTCCCTTCTCCCGTTGTGGGAAGATGTCACTCTACCTACCGCGTTGAAAGAAATGGGAATCGGCGTCCATCCTGCGTCCCTTGCAAGCGGTTTCCCGGCAGCTTAGCTCACGGTCACGGCCTAGCCGGGCCGCGCGTTTTCCTTTTTCCAACCACCGTTCAAGCATTGGCCTATCGTGGCGACTGGACCCGGTCCAGACAAGCCCGCACGCCGCCTCGTGCAATCGGCGCTACAGCTCTTGGCACGATTGAACAAGAAAATGGCGAACAATCGCAAGAACGGTCCGCCGGTCCATCCTACATCGTAGATCGCTGGAACTATGCAATGCGTTGTCGCGCGCGCCCATTGCGATGCGATTCGCTCGGCAGAGTTTTCCTCGAGGGCAAATGCTCTCTCGATGGTCGGGGCTACGGGCAACCCAGCAAGCACGCTCTTCTGAAACTGCGGCGTTCGCGAAAGCGCTGAAGCTCTCGTTCGCCGTGGTGCGGATCGGCGAGCGCCGCGCCAATGTCAGCCGAGATTGGCGCTTCATGTCCATCGCCGGAGGCCGCAACGCCTACCGGCAGATGATCGACGTGGTCGTCGAGGAAGCCAAAGTGCGGAAGGCCGCGTGAGAATGATGTCGCTACAGAACCCAAAGCCTTCCGATGGCGAGCCAATACACTGTGTGTACTGGCTCCACATGCCAGACCACACCGATCCTATGTCCCAAGGCTACGTGGGCATCGTGTCCAACAAGCGACGGAAGACGAGAGAGCGGGAGCATCGTCAAAATAGACGAATACCCGCAGGCTTCGTCGTTACATGGTTGGCAGAGAACCTCACTCGCTTCGAAGCCGCGAAGATCGAATGGGAGCATCGTAAGCAAAGGCATATCGGCTGGAACACCAAGCAAGGCGGCGGGAAATTTATTCGCAACCTGATGGAGCAAATGGAGGCAAGCCCGGTCTCCACCACGTAGTGCCGTGAGCAAGCTTCCGGACCTTGTCCCCGGCGGCGCAAGCCTACCGGGGTCGGGGCGTCGGGAGAGCTGCATGGACGCAGCTCGCAATTCGAGAGAAGCAAAAAGAGGACTCGGCCTCACTTTGCTGACGACGTTCACCGCAAACGTCTTGAGCAATTATGTCGGATTCGACAAGCTCGTGCCGACGATGTCCTACCTGCTGCTGTTCCTGCCGGTGGCGTTCTGGATGCAGTCCAACCTGATGACGGCAAGGCTGCACGACAGCGACCGCAGCGCGTGGTTTCAACTGGTGTATTGGGTGCCCGTTCTGACGCTGCTCGTTGTACAATTCTGGATGGGTTATAGCGGCTCCAGCGATGCCGACTTGGCCGCAATGAAGAGGGGCACCAGAGCGTTGGCGCAGTTCATCAACCTCTTTATCTGTCTGCCGAAAGGCAGCAAGGGACCGAACCAGTGGGGTGACGACCCGCTCGCGCCGCACGCCGGTCGCGTGCAATTCGAGCCGCGTGTCGAACCGCGTTTCGAAAGAGACTAAACCCGCTAAACGGCGAAGGTAGGCAAATGATTGAACATTTCGCGGAAAAAATTGATCCAGCCCTCAACCGCCAGTCTGGAAAAGTCTTTTATTCGGGGCGCACCGCCTTCAGTCGTCCCGCTGACCTGTACCTCATCGGATTGAACCCCGGGGGCGACCCGGTCAGGCAGGCGACCGAAACAATCGGCGCCGAAACTGCGCGAGTCCTGTTGCAGCTCCCAGATCGCTGGTCCGCCTATAGCGACGAAAGCTGGCGAAACAAGCGACCGGGCACGCACCAGATGCAGCCGCGTGTCCTTCACATGCTGCGCCAGCTCGGACGCGATCCTCGCGAAACGCCCGCGAGCAATCTGATCTTCATGCGCAGTCGCCGCGAAGCGAATTTGGGCGCTGACGTCAACGTGCTCGTCGATCAGTGCTGGCCTTTCCACGAAGCAGTGATCGCCTCCCTCAATCCGAAGGTGATCGTCTGTTTCGGGCAGACCGTTGGCAGCCTGCTCAACCGCAAGCTCAAAGCGAATGAGCGACCGATTGCGCGGTTTGTCGAGACGAACAGTCGCGGCTGGGCGACCAAGGCTTACCGTGCGGGAAGCCAGATCGTCATCGTCGCCACCCACCCAAGCATCGCCGATTGGACCAATCCAGCGGCCGATCCGACGCCTTTGATTCAGGAGATGCTTGATCGCTCGAAGGGCGAGAAGCCGTGATGGAGATCGAGCGTTAAAAAACTACGCCGCCACGCGCGGGCCGGGCGTCGGCGCATCCGACGGCTGCACAGGCCTCGTCAGCATCACGACCTCGCTGAAACCGACCGCCCCGAGCTGCGTGCTCATCAGCGCGCGGGCGTCCGCGGCCATCGAAGCGTCCGGCACCACGACGGCGCGGGCATGCGCCGTCAGCAGTTCGGCCGGGAGGTCCGATGCCGTGCCGGCATCGAGCAGGACGTGGTCGTAGACCCGCAGCAGCGCGTCGACCGCGAGCGTGACGCGTGGCGACTGCAAGAGGTTGCGATCGAAGCCGGGCCGGCCCGCGTTGACGATCTGCACGCGCGACAGCCGGTCCTTGGTGATGATCTCCGTGAACGAGGCCTGGCCCTGCATCAATTCGGCAAGGCCCGGGGCATACGGATCGGCCGACACCGCCGACATCGTCGGTGTCGAAGCCGCCAGATCGACGACAACGACGCGCGCGTCACGGGCAAGGAAGCGCGCCAGCGTCAGCGCGGTCAGCGTGATGCTCTCACTGGGCGCCGTGCCGAGCACGGTAACCTTGCGCCCCGCAGGGCCTGCGGCACGCAAGCGCGTGGCGAGACGTTCGACCTCGGCGAGCTCGCGCGAGACCGGATCCGGCGCGATCGCCTGCTGAGGGCGTAGCGGCGCTGGCGCTGGCGCCTGCACCGGTGCGATCGGCGGCGCGGCGACGACCGGCTCGATGACGGGTTCGATGCGCGCAGGCGAAGCCGGCATCGGCGCTGCCATGGGCGGCGACTCCACCGCGGGAACGGCGACGACGGCAGCCGGGGCTTGCGCGACCGTCACCGGGGCGACGGGTGCCGCGGGACGCGGCGCGGTCATGCGCAGCAATTCGCCGGTGACCACGATGCCCGAGCTCAGCAGCAACGTCGCCAGCGTGGCGATCAGCACGATCGGCAGCTTCTTCGGATAGGCCGGCGTATTTGATACGGTGGCGCGCGAGATGATGCGGCCTTCCGGCGTCACGTCGATCGTCTCGCGCGTGTTGGCCTCGCGAAACTTGGCCAGATACGATTCCAGGAGGTCACGCTGCGCCTTGGCCTCGCGCTCCAGTGCGCGGAGCTGGACGTCCTGACCGTTGGTAGAAGAGGCCTGCTTCTTGAGCTGCTCGAGGCTCGCGGTCAGGCTCTGGACCCGGCCGTCGGCGATGCGGGCATCGCTTTCGAGCGCACGTGAGATCTTGCCGGCCTCGTCGCGGATCTGATTGTCGAGGTCGGCGAGCTGCGCCTTCAGTTCCTTGATGCGGGGATGGTTGCCGAGCAGCGTCGACGATTGCTCGGCAAGTTGCGCCCGCAGCGTCACACGCTGCTCCGAAAGCCGGCGCATCAGCTCCGAATTGAGGACTTCGGACGCTTCGATCGGCTTGCCGCTCTGAAGCATCTCGCGGATCAGCCGCGACTTGGATTCGGTGTCGGCCTTCATCGCGCGCGCATTGTTGAGCTGGGTGTTCACCTCGCCCATCTGCTGGTTGGACAGCGTGGTGTTGTTGGTGCCGACGAACAGGCTCGACTTGGAGCGGAAATCCTCCACCCGCGACTCGGCGTCGGAGACCTTCTTGCGCAGGGTCTCGATCTCGCCCGAGAGCCACTGGCTTGCCGATTTCGCCTGATCCTGCCGCGCGCTCTGCTGCAGCACGAGATAGCCGTCGGCGATCGAATTGGCGACGCGCGCGGCCAGGTCCGGGTCCCAGGACTGGAATTCCACGACGATCACGCGCGACTTGTCGACGGCGTAGGCCGTCAGGCGATCGTAATACGCTTCCATGACGCGCTCGTCGGGCGTCATGGAGAACGGGTCGCGGCCGATGCCGACCAGCGCCAGCAGGGATTTGAGCGGGGTCACGCCCTGGAGCACCGGATCGAATTCGGGACGTTCGGCAAGCCTGTTCTTCTTGATGATCTCGCGCGCAAGATCGCGCGACAGCACGAGCTGGACCTGGCTGGTGACGGCCTCGGGGTCGAGCGCCTGCCGTTCTTCCGTCCGCTCGCCGTTCGGTCGAATGAAAACGTTCTCGCGCCCGTCAACCAGGATGCGCGCTTCCGACTTGAAGCGCGGCGTAACGAGGTTGACACCGACCGCAGAGAGCGCCAGCGCCAGCACCGTCGGCACGATGATCCAGCCGCGCCGGCGCGCCAGCGCGCGACCAAGCAGACGCAGGTCGAGATCGCCCGTCTCCGCCAAGGGTGCGTCGGCTGCGGGCTTCTCGACCGGGGCCTTCTGCTTTGTCACTTTGGGCGGCTTGGGAACGGCCCGTTTGATCGCCGCTCTCTCTTTCCAGCCACGCCAGAACGCCAGACGCATCGTACACTCCCGCGGGGACGCCACTCATCCACCTCAACCGGCGCGATTACACTCCATTAAGGTTGCTGCTGGGTTAATTGCGCGCCGCAGGACACGTGCGTCGCCAACGACGACATCAAGAACACCGTTTCTTAACCATGAAGGCCCTTAATCCAGATTGATATTTGGTTCGTTGTGAATTCGCCTCCCGAGCGCTGGTTTGATCATGCCTCCGTCTCTCGACCAGCCGCTGCGCATCCTGCACGCCGTGCGCGCGCCCGTCGGCGGTATCTTTCGGCACATCCTTGATCTCGCCAACGGCCAGATCGATCGCGGACATCATGTCGGTATCCTCGCTGACAGCCTGACCGGCGGCGAGCGCGCGGAGAAGGCGCTTGCCGATCTCGCGCCGCGCCTGAAGCTCGGCGTGCATCGCATGGCGATCCGCCGCGAGCCCTCGCCCGACGACGTGCTGGTCTGGATGCGCATGATGTCGCTGATCCGCAAACTCAGGCCGGACGTCCTGCACGGCCACGGCGCGAAAGCCGGTGCGTTCGTCCGCCTGCGCCGGCGCAGGGACAAGACCATCCGAATTTACACGCCGCATGGCGGCTCGCTGCACTACCCGCTCAATACCTTCAAGGGCGAGTTCTACGCCCGGCTCGAACGCACGCTGATGAACAGCACTGACTTGTTCCTGTTCGAGAGCGCGTTTGCCCGCGACACCTATCAGCGCATCGTCGGCACGCCCAAGGGGGTGGTGCACTGCGTGTTCAACGGTGTGACGCCGGAAGAATTCGAGCCGATGGCTTTGGCCGATGATGCGACCGACCTCGCCTATGTCGGCGAGTTCCGGCACATCAAAGGCGCCGATCTCCTGGTCGACGCGGTCGCGCGCCTGCATGCCGGCGGCAAGATGGTCACGCTGACGCTCGGCGGTGACGGCGAGGAAACCGCAGCGCTGAAGGCGCAGGTCGAAAGACTCGGCCTTGGCGGTTCGATCCGCTTCATCGGCCACGTCAAGGCACGCTACGGCTTCTCCAAGGGTCGGTTGCTGGTCGTCCCCTCCCGCGGCGATTCCATGCCCTATGTCGTGATCGAGGCCGGTGCCGCCGGCATTCCGATGATCGCCGCACGCGTCGGCGGCATCCCGGAGATCTTCGGCGCCGACAGCGCCGCGCTGTTTGCGCCGAGCACTCCCGACGCCATGGCTGACGCAATCGGCGCTGCGCTGGACAATCCGCAAGTCACCGCGCAACGTGCCACGGCGCTGCGCGAGCGCATATCAGCGCATTTCTCCCAGCAGGCCATGGTCGAAGGCGTGCTGGCCGGTTACCGCGACGCGTTTGCCAATCATTAACCGTCATTTACTACGCTAAGAGTTTCTTCCGATTTGTCCGATAAGCGAAGAGCCAGGGGAGTTCCGCCCTGGCGCCTGCGTGCCCATCTGCATGGGCAAGCCAAAACAATGGCCAGGGGGATCGCTGGAATGGACTGGGAAGGCCGTGGAACCGATCAACGCGCGTTCGATGCTCGAGGACGCAGCTAACGCTGCGACAGACACGCCGACAGAAAAACCCTTCGTCGAACGGCGGCGCCGGCTGTCGCCGGCCGCGCTCGACGTGGTCAATCAGAAAGTCCTCAGGGCCTATTCGCCGATCGTAATCGCCGGCTTCGTGCGGCTCGCCGATTTCGTGCTGCTCAGCGTCGTCGGCATCGCGCTGCACCTGCTTTATGTGCTGCCGCTGTCGGGCTTCTATTGGGAGTATCTCGTCGCGATCTTCGGCATCACCGCGGCCGCGATCGCCTGCTTCCAGGCCGCCGACATCTATCAGGTCGAACTCTTCCGCGGCCACCTGCGCCAGATGACGCGGATGGTCTCGTCCTGGTCCTTCGTCTTCCTGCTGTTCATCGGCGTTTCCTTCTTCGCCAAGGTCGGCGGCGAGGTCTCGCGCGTCTGGCTCGCCGCCTATTTCGTCGTCGGTCTCGTCGCGCTGGTCGGCGAACGGATGATCCTGCGCAACCTGGTCCGCAACTGGGCGCGCGACGGCCGGCTCGACCGCCGCACCATCATCGTCGGCTCCGATCGCAACGGCGAGGAGCTGATCGAAGCATTGAAGGCGCAGGACGACACCGACATCCACGTGCTCGGCGTGTTCGACGACCGCAACGACAGCCGCGCGCTCGACACCTGCGCCGGCGCGCCAAAGCTCGGCAAGGTCGACGACATCGTCGAATTCGCCCGCCGCACCCGCGTCGACCTCGTGCTGTTCGCGCTGCCGATCTCGGCCGAGACGCGCATCCTGGAGATGCTGAAGAAGCTCTGGGTGCTGCCGGTCGACATCCGCCTCTCCGCGCACACCAACAAGCTGCGCTTCCGTCCCCGCTCCTATTCTTATCTCGGCGAAGTGCCGACGCTCGACGTGTTCGAGGCGCCGATCACCGACTGGGACCTGGTGATGAAATGGCTGTTCGACCGCATCGTCGGCGGCATTGCGCTGCTCGCCGCATTGCCTGTCATGGCGCTGGTCGCGCTTGCGGTCAGGCTCGACAGCCCGGGACCGGTCCTGTTCCGCCAGAAGCGTTTTGGCTTCAACAACGAGCGCATCGACGTCTACAAGTTCCGCTCGATGTATCACCACCAGGCCGATCCGACCGCTTCCAAGGTCGTGACCAAGAACGATCCGCGTGTCACCCGCGTCGGCCGCTTCATCCGCAAAACCAGCCTCGACGAGCTGCCGCAGCTCTTCAACGTCGTAGTCAAGGGCAATCTGTCGCTGGTCGGGCCGCGTCCGCACGCCGTGCAGGGCAAATTCCAGCACCGGCTGTTCGACGAGGCCGTCGACGGCTATTTCGCGCGCCACCGCGTAAAGCCGGGCATCACCGGCTGGGCGCAGATCAACGGCTGGCGCGGCGAGATCGACAAGGAAGAGAAGATCCAGAAGCGCGTCGAGTTCGACCTCTATTACATCGAGAACTGGTCCGTGCTGTTCGACCTCTACATCTTCCTCAAGACACCGTTGTCGCTGCTGACCAAGAACGAGAATGCGTATTGAGGTCTTTCGTCATGCCCCGCGAAGGCGGGGCATCCAGTACGCCGCGGCGTCGAGATTGAACTCACCGTCTCGGAGTACTGGATCGCCCGGTCGAGCCGGGCGATGACAGCAGTGTGTTGTGTACGAGTTGCGTAAGCGTATGAGCGTGTGATGACCTATGCGGCGACAGCCGGGGGAATGAATGCAGCGGCTTCCGCTGCGCCCGGCGTATTGGCGCTCCAGCGCGCGCTGGTCTGGCTGGTCGGCGCATGCGGCGCCGTCGTCTTCATCGAGCCGAGCCCCTACGAAATCGCCACACTGCTTGCCACGGTCACCTTCTTCGCGACCGGCCTGCGGCTGCAACTTGTGTTCATGCCGCTGGTGCTGGCGCTGTTCCTGCTCAACATCGGCTACACCATCTGTGCCATTCCGCTGCTCGGCCAGAGCGAGGTGGCGAGCTGGATCGCGACCTCCTGGTACATGGCTTTCACCGTGGTGTTCTTCGCCATGGTCGTCTCCGAGGACACGGCGGCGCGGCTCGATATGCTCAGGCGCGGGCTCGTGGTCGGCGCCATGGTCGCCGCGATCTCCGCGGTTGCGGGCTACTTCCATCTCGTCCCCGGTGGAAACGACCTGCTGACGCTTTATGGACGCGCGCGCGGCACCTTCAAGGACCCGAACGTGCTCGGCGCCTTCCTGATCCTGCCGTCGCTATTCGTGTTGCAGAGCGTGGTTTTGGAGCGGCCCGGCAAGGCGATCCGCAACGCGATAGCCTTTGCCATCATGGCGCTCGCCATCCTTCTCGCCTTCTCGCGCGCGGCCTGGGGCGGCCTGGTCCTGACCGCAGCGTTCATGCTAGCGCTGATGGTGCTGACCAGCCGGAGCAACACCCAGCGCTCGCGCATCATCATCATGACCATCGTCGCCGCGGTCCTGGGGCTGGCGCTGATCGCGGTGCTGCTGTCGTTCGACGCCACCGCAGAAATGTTCAAGCAGCGCGCGAGCTTCGATCAGAGCTACGACGAAGGCCGCTTTGGCCGCTTCGGCCGCCACATCCTCGGCGCCGACATGGCGCTCGACCTTCCCTTCGGCATCGGGCCGCTGCAATTCCACCGCTACTTTCCCGAGGACACCCACAACTCCTACCTCAACGCCTTCATGTCCGGCGGCTGGTTGTCGGGCGTGCTCTATCCGGCGCTGGTGTTCACGACCGTCGTCATCGGCTTCCGGCACGTCTTCGTCCGCGTGCCCTGGCAGCGCACATACCTCGCGGTGTTCTCGGCCTTCGTCGGCACCGTCGGCGAGAGCTTCGTGATCGACACCGATCACTGGCGGCACTTCTGGATGATGCTGGGCGCGATGTGGGGCATGATCGCCGCGGCGCAGGCCTACAAGGTGCCCGCAGACATGTCTGTCAACGCCGAGACTTCGGCGTCTTGAGACTGGCGCGCTTCTCCGGCGGCGTGTCGATGACGGTCTTCAGCGCCTCGGTCGCTTCCAGCACGCCCTTGTAACCGTCAGTAGCGAACCGCAGCAACAGGCGCAGCTCCTCGTCGGTATAGCGGCTCCAGAGCTTCTGCATCGCCTGCTGCATCGGCACGTAGAGCTGTCCGATCTGCGCCGTCGCCTCCGGCACGATGACGATGAAGACCTTGCGGCGATCGGCGTCATCGCGCTCGCGACGCACATAGCCAGCTTTCTCCAGCCGATCCACGACGCCGGTGATGGCGCCGGTCGTCAGGCCCGTGACCTCGGCGAGCCGGCCTGCGGTCGCCCGTCCTTCCAGGTTCAGAAAGTCCATGCATTCGAGATCGGAATTGGAGATCCCGGCAACGTTGGCAACCGCCTGGCCGTAGAGCACGCCCTGCGCCGACGATCGACGCATCGCCTCTTCGAGTTCCCCAAGCAGCACGGTGCGCGCTTTTCCCCTTGACAAGGACCGGCCTCATATCTTAGCAACTATATCTCTTAGTCGCTAAGATAATTAGCGACCATAATTTTCCTAGCACCCAGCCACCCTCGGGAGCAAGACATGCAAAGCCGTCCTCGCAAGGCCCTGATCATCGGCGCCGGTATCGCCGGGCCCGTCACCGCGATCCTGCTCCGCCGCGCCGGCATCGAGGCGCAGATCTTCGAGGCCTGGCCCTACTCCACCGGCATCGGCGGCGGGCTCCAGATCGCACCGAACGGCATGCACGTGATGGAAGAGCTCGGCCTCGCCCGCGAGCTGATCGGCCGCGGCTCCGTCGCGGAGTCCTTCGACTTCTACGCCCAGGATGGCACGCGGCTCGGCTCGATCAATCGCGACATGGAAAGGCGCTTCGGCCAGCCTGCGGTGAACATCTGCCGCGCGACGCTGAACGAGATCCTCATCGACAAGGCGTGGTGCTCGCATGCCGAGCTCTACTTCGAAAAACGCCTGGTCGGCATCGAGGATCGCGGCGACCAGCCGATCGTCGCGCATTTTGCCGACGGCACCAGCGCCGAAGGCGACTTCCTGATCGGCGCCGACGGCGTGCATTCCGCCGTCCGCCGCCATGTCGTGCCTGATGGTCCCACGCCCTTCGACACCGGCCTGATCGGCTTTGGCGGATTTGTACCGCGCGCCGTGCTCGACGGCGTTTCGCTCGGCGGGCGGGTCGAGACCACGTTTGGCCGCAGCGGCTTCTTCGGTTACGGATTCTGGAGCACCGACCCCAGGGACGGCGCGATGTGGTGGAGCACGCAGCCCGCAAACGGCATGGATGCGGCAACGTTCCGCGGCCAGGAGCAATCGACGCTGAAGCAGCATCTGCGCGACTTCCACAGGGGATGGCACGACCCGATCCCCGCGATCATCGAAGTCGCCGAGAACATCGTGGTGACCGACACGCTCGACGTCGCGACGCTGCCGACCTGGTCGCGCAAACGTTCATTGCTGATCGGCGATGCCGCACATGCAACCAGCCCGCATGCCGGCCAGGGCGCCTCGCTCGCGCTCGAGGACGCGATGCGGCTCGGCCGGCTGATGATGCAGGGACAGGAGCTCGGCCTCACCTTCCAGAATTTTGAGCTCGAGCGCCGCCCGCGCGCGGAGAAGATCGTCGCCATCGCCCGCCGCAACGGCAGCAGCAAGCGCGAGTTCAGCGCCAGCGGCGCGTGGATCCGCAATCAGATGATGAAATGGTTCTTGCCGCTCGGCGCCAAGAGCATGGATTTCATGTACGCGTATGATGCGCGGGCGGCGTAACAAGCGACGCTGCCGTAGGGTGGGTTAGCCTCGCGGCTGCGCGAAGCGCAGACCGCTAGGCGTAACCCACCTCTTTTCTTTCCGCGTCGACAGAAGTGGTGGGTTACGCCTAGCGGATTGCGCTTTGCACAATCCGCGGGGCTAACCCACCCTACGAAGGCGCGACTACGTCTCCACCTGGAACGTCAGCCCGGCGTGATCCTGCAACCGCTTGATCAAACTGCCCTGCATCGCCGCGCCCGGCGTCCAGAAGCCGCCCGGCACGTCCCTGGTGTCGCGCAGCATGCAGATCGCGCATTCCGAGATCATCTTCGAGGTCGAGCCGTAGCCGGGATCGCGGTCGCCCTTCACGCCCGCGCGGACCTGACGGCCGTCAGGCGCGATCGCGACATAGAGCAGATCGTAGCGGCCGTTCTCGCGTTCCTCCTTCGAGGGCCCCTCGCCCGGCTTCGGCGCGTTCGGGCCGGTCTTCTCGGCATTAACAGCCATCACCTTCTTGGCGTTCGCCTCGCCCTTCTCGCCGGCGCCGGTCAGCACCATCTCGTCGTAGATGAATTGCTTGCCATAGGGAAAGCTCATCAGCATGTTGGAGCGGTGGACGTTGCGCGTGTTGATCAGCGCCATCATGAACGGCGCGGCCCACGAACCCAGATCCTCTTCGTAGGCCGCCCTGTTGCCGCGCGGCTGCTTGGGACCGGTGAAGCCCGGCGTCAGCGCGAAGGCGTCATTCAGGATGGCGACGAGGCTGATGTCCTTGGCGACCGCGTCGAACGTCGCCTTCGCGCTCGCCGCCGTGCCGCCGGAGAGCGTGCCGCGCATGTCGCGCACGCGGCCTTTGACGCGCGGTGCCGTCGCGCCGAACACGCGCTTGGCTTCCTCCTGCACGAAGAAGGCGCCGAGCTCGAACGGCACCGAGTCGAAGCCGCAGGAGAATACGATGCGCGCGCCGCTCGCCTTGGCCGCCGCCTCGTGCTTGTCGATCATCTGCCGCATCCACACCGGCTCGCCGCAGAGATCGAAATAGTCGACGCCGCCGGCAACGCAGGCGGCCAGCAGGTCCTCGCCGTACCATTGATACGGACCGACGGTGGTGATCACCGACTTCGTCTGATCGACCATCGCCTTCAGCGTCGCCGGATCGGAGGCATCAGCGACGATCAGCGGTGTGTCGGCCGGCGCGCCGATCGCGTCGCGCACCGATTTGAGCTTGTCGAGGCTGCGCCCCGCCATCGCCCATTTCAAATCCTTGTCGGCCTTGTAATGAGCCGCGAGATATTCGGCGACGAGCTGACCGGTAAACCCGGTCGCGCCATAGACGACGATGTCATAGTTCTTGGAACTCATGGTCCAAAACCTCTACTTCTTTCCGTAACTCACGCCCATGCCCGCACGCACATCGCTCTGGATCCCGTAGGGCGGGATCGGATAGCGAAGACCGTTCTTGGCCAGCGCCTTCATGCCCACGATCGCCTTGGCGAGATGTTCGGGCTTCAGGGCCATCAGCATCTCCTCGTCCGGCACGCCGCCATAGCGCCGCTCGGCATAGCATGGCAAGGACAGACTGGGCTCGCCGGTCTTGAACGCCCGCCCCCAGGAATCCGCGCAGGCGGTTTCGCCGACCACGCCCCATTCGAACTTCTTGTAGCCGGTATATTGCAGCCCGTTGATCAGGATGATCATCTGCCCCGGCGTCGCATAGACCATGCAGATGTCCGGCGGGTTGAGGCGGCCGCTCGCAAGCGGGCTCACCGCAAGCGCCTTGTACTGGCCGAACGGCACCACGTCGAGCGCCTCCTGGCGCTTGCGCGCGTCCTCCGCCGTGCCGTGCCACACGCCGACATAGTTTTCGCCCGACAGCCACTTTTCGTCCTGCGGCGCGAGCCCGATCACGGCGCGGCACTGCGCGCCGACGAGATCATCACCGGTGATGCCGACCGTCCAGCCGAGCCGCGAGGCCATGCTGACGATCTGGTCGGTGGTGTGGACCGCACTCGGCCGGCGGATTTTCGGGATCGCCTCCATGTCCTCGACGCGCGCAAACAGCTTCATGCCGATCACGCTCGTCTTCAGGCGCAACAGGCTGTTGAGGTCAGCAACGATGGCGGAGAGGTCGATCGGATCGGCGATCTCGTGTTGCATGCTGTCCTCCCGGCGAAGGGCCGTTGTTCTGTTCTGGCTCTTTTCTAGTCCTTGCCCGGGCCCGGAAGCAACTCGTCGATCCTGCCGGTCAGGCGGTAGGCCACCAGGCCGAGCCATTCGCGCGCGGCGGTTTCGGTGCGTGCAAGGCCGTCAGTCGACAGTTTGTTGAACGAGAGCAGATCGGCGCGGCCGCCGACGCGCCAATCCACCGGATAGGCCTCGACCGGAAATCCCGCCTTGCGAAACAGGCCCATGGAGCGCGGCATGTGATAGGCCGACGTCACCAATAGCCAGCGCTCGCCGGGTTTCGGGTCGACTATCGCCTTCGTGAACTGCGCATTCTCCTGGGTGTTGCGCGACTGCCGCTCGATGATCATCCGCTCCTTCGCGATGCCAAGTCCTTCCAGGATGGTCGCGGCATAGTCGCCTTCCTTGGCGTCGACCGCGATCAGATTGGCGCTGCCACCGGTGAAGACGACGCGCGCGTTGGGATAGCGCCGCGCGAGTGCAGCAGTGGCAAAGAGGCGATCGGCCGCGTTGCGCACCACGGGCGTGTTGCGGGCCTCCGAGAGATCGGCATCGATCGGTCCGCCCAGCACAATGATGCCGTCGGGCGCGCCGCGCGCGGCGTCCCATGCCGGAAAGCGCTGCTCCAGCGGATAGATCAGGATGCTGCCGAGCGGCGCAAATCCGCACAACGCGAGCAGCGCCATTGTCACGACGAGCAATTTGCGGCCGAGCGAAGCAAAGCGCGTCGCGAGCAGCAGGATCCCGACGACGCCGAGCTCGATCAGGAGATTGATCGGCATGAAGACCATGCCGAGGGTTTTGGAGAGCACGAAAAACAGGGGAAGCCTCTTGGGATATTTGCTACAGCCTCATACGCTGTCTCCGCCGCGAGCCCAAGGGCATTCACAAACCCCATTCAAGAGCGCATTCCGAGGTCGTCGAAATGGCCCATCATCACCTGCAATCCAGCCCGAAGACCTGCCACTGGGGCTTTTTCGAAGCCAAACTTGCGCCGGTGCTCGCAATCGACAGCGGCGACGAGGTCACGATCGACACGATCAGCGGCGGGCCGGACGTGGTGCCCGATCGCAAGCAGTTTCACGTTCCGCCCGAATTGTTGGAGGTGCACGCGCAGAACGAACGGATGCTGCCCGGCCACATCCTCACCGGCCCGATCGCGATCAAGGGCGCGGAGCCCGGCGACGTGCTCGAGGTCAACATCCTCGACGTCACGCTGCGGCAGGACTGGGGCTACAATCTGATCAAGCCGCTGTCCGGCACCCTGCCCGACGATTTTCACGAGCTGCGCATCCTCAACATTCCGCTCGATCAAAAGCGCATGGTCGGCCGCCTGCCCTGGGGGCTTGATCTGCCCTTGAAACCGTTCTTCGGCGTGATGGGCACGGCACCGCCGCCGGCCTGGGGCCGCATCACCTCGCTGATCCCGCGCGCGATGGGCGGCAATCTCGACAACAAGGAGCTTGGTGCCGGCGCAACGCTCTATCTGCCGGTGTTCGTGGCGGGTGCGCTGTTCTCCTGCGGCGACGGCCACGGCGTGCAAGGCGACGGCGAGGTCTGCGTCACCGCGATCGAGACCGCGCTGCAGGGCCGCTTCCGTTTCACACTGCGCAAGGATCTCCGCCTCACCTATCCCCGTGCGGAAACGCCGACGCATTACATGACCATGGCGATGGATCCGGATCTCGACCAATGCGTGGTCCGCGCGCTGCGCGACATGATCGTGCTGTTGGGCGAGAAGCGAAATTTGTCGCGCGAGGATGCCTACACGCTCTGTAGTCTCGCCGCCGATTTGAGGGTCACGCAGACCGTCAACGGCTCCAAGGGCATCCACTGCATGATCGCAAAATCGGTCGTGCACGGTTAAAGCGTTTTCGAGCGAAGTGGGCACCGGTTCGCGCCCAGAAAACGCGTCAAAACAAGACTCCAGAGCCCCGTTCCGATTTCATCGGAACGGAAAAGGCTCTAGGCCCGTAACGGCCCCTACTCAGCCTCGGTTCTTCACAACGCCCGCGCCGGCTTCGCCGCCGCGCGGCCGGTCGTGCGCATTTTTCCAAGCGATTCCAATGATTTCTCGAACTCTTTCGCGACCGATTTGACTTTCAGCCCTAAACCTAAATAGAGTCTTAATCGTTACTTTTATGTACCCGAGTATGAGGCTAGCGTTTGGGTCATGGCCACCGAAAAAGCCGAGACTGACCGCATTCCCGTAACCTTGGCGCTCTCGACCATCACCTATCTCGAAAAACTGGTGAGACAGGGCACCCACGGCACCAGCGTCCCAGGCGTTGCACGAACCTTGATCGAGGAAGGCATCCGCCTCGCGATCAAGGATGGCCTGCTGTCCATTCGCGACAACGGCAGGACGTGAGGCTCAAGGACGCGCAAAGCGGACGGTTTCGGACGGCGTGGTCGATTTTAGAACCTGGGACCGTCACAAAATGCCCGCTGCTTCACCGACTTCGCCACCGACTTCCGTTGCGACCTGGACCGACGAGCGCATCGAACTTCTGAAAAACCATTTTCACGCCGGCCTGTCCTGCCGCGAGATCGCCGCCGATATCGGCGTCAGCCGCAACGCCGTCATCGGCAAGCTCAGCCGCCTCAATCTGACCCGCGGCCCGAAGCGGGAAGAGCGGAGCGTGGAGAAGAGCACTGCGCGGGCCCTGAGGACCCTTCGCAGGCTGCAATGTGAAATGCTAGGCGCGATCTATGACGAGGCCGAAACGCCGCTCGCGCACGCGCCGATCGACGAGACCAACCGCTGCTCGCTGCTCGAATTGTCAGAGAACCGCTGCCGCTGGCCGATCTCGACACCGGGCGCGGATGACTTCTGCTTCTGCGGCAACGCCTCGCCCGACGGCCAGTCCTATTGCACGGGCCACGCGCGCCTCGCCTACCGGCCGAACTCCCGGGCGCGCCTGATTCGCTGAGGAGGAATGTGCTTGCGGGATCACCGGCAGGAAAGATCCCTACGAATCAAAAACCTCCGGCAGGGCATTGCCGGAGGTTTCGGAGGTTAGTTCATAAAGTTGTAGATCGTCTCCTTTAGAGACCAGGCGCCGCCAATACGTTTGGCAGGCTGCTTTGTAAATTACATGAGTAACTCATGTAAGTAAATATAGTTTTTGCCGCCAACGCATCCAAGCGTTCATCTGTGGCATATCTCCGGCACCGCCGAGGCGACGCCACCAATGCCGTCCTCGCGACCGGCTACGACTTCCGGCGCCGCGCCCGTTGGCTGGACCTCTTGCCAAATCCTAATTCGGCTCATCCTCCGACTTCACCCCGTCCCGAGCTGAAGTCCCGCTTCTTCACGGACGACAGATTATCGTTTGAGCATGATCTCCGCGCAAACGCGTTCCGCGTTCGTCGCGAGAGAAGACCGCTTTGCACTTTGCGCTAGCGCGGCCCTTCGGGTCCGGATCAGTGCCTCCAGGCACGCGCGAATTCGCTCATCGGCCGGTCGCAGGATCTCCGGCTGCGGAAGCGCGAGCGCCACCTGCTCTTTCGCGGCGATGGACGCAGCGACGCCCACAAAGAAAAACCCCGGCGGTTTCCCGCCGGAGTTCTCTGATCGGTCGTGAGATCGATCTTAGAAGTTGCGCTGAGCGCGGAGGAGCAGGGCGAGCGAGTCCTGGTCCTTCATCTCATACACAGCAGCCGGCTTGGCAGCGGCAGCAACTCCAGGGCTCGCGATGGTGCCCGAGTACTTCTGGTCCAGACGGGAGTAGCTGAGGTCCGCCGTGAAAGCCAGGCCCTTGACCGGAGTCCACACGGTGTTGACGCCGATCACCCCGAAGTTGAAGTCCGGGTTGCAGTTGCCGGTCAAGCCGAGGAGCCCAACCATGTTGGCGCAGATCGCGGCCTTGCCACCGGAGCCGTACTGCACAGCGCCGTAGCCACCGTAGATGGCGCTCGCCCAGTTCGGGTTCCAGTTGTGGGTGTAGCCACCACGGAAGCCCCAAGTCTTGACGGTCTCGATCGAGCTGCCGTTAGCAGCCGAAGTGCCGGTGAAGACACCATCAGCAATGCCGGCGATCCCGAGGCTCTGGTAGGCGCCAGCGCCGCTACCGCTGTACATAAAGAAGGACTGCGGGAACAGGCTCTGGAAGTTGTAGCGAGACGCGCCATCCGTGTAGACGGCCTGCAAGTTGATCGAGTCGCCCGCACCAGTCGGGATGTTCTTGATCGACAAGGCGCCCTGAATCGCCCAGCCCCACTTGTCGCCGGGGTGACCGGTCAACTCAGTCGCACCGTAGTAGGCGGGATGGAGATTGTGCCCAACAACCGACAACTGGGCCAGACCCCAGGCCTGGTCGACGCGGACTTGGCCGACGATGTCGGGAGCACGCGTTCCACCCCAATTGTTGTTGCCATAGATGCCCTGAACCATGTTGGCTGCAGTCGCACCCGACAGGTTCCAGAGGTTCGACTCGCCGTTTGCCGCCGTCGTTTCATCTTGCGCCGAGACCGAAGCGGTGATGCCCTGACCGAAGTCAGCCGTGTAGGTAACCTGGTTCACGCCGGTGACGTGGTTGGAGCCGCCCGGAAGCGTGTCGGGACCGCCAGCCGGATAGCTCTGCCACGGGGCGTCGAAGATCGAGACCGTGCGGCCGAACGTGAAGCCAGCGAACTGGATGAACGCATGGTAGAGGCCGAGCGAGGCCGAACCGGTCGAGAACGCCGACGGGTTGCTGCCGGTGACCGCGGTCGTATCCCAGGTGAAGATCATGTCCGCGTAGGTACGAACGACACCGTACTCGGTCGCGGTGCGCGTATCGACGGTGAAGTCCATACGAGCGCGGGTGCCCCAGTAGTTCGTCAGACGGTTATTCGAACCCTGGTTCGCGCCCTGCCGGAAACCGTAGTCGCCGCCCTGGTACCAGTTATCGGCACGCAGATAGCCGCCGAACTTGATGCAAGTGTCAGTGCCCGGCATGTAGTAGAATCCGGCACCGTACAGGGAGCAGATCTTCACGTATTCGACCGCCTTGGCCTTCACGGGGAGATCGGCTGCTTGCGCTCCGCCAGCGGCGATCAGAACCGCAGCTGAACCGAGCAAAAGGCTCTTGAACTTCATGTTTAACCTCCAAGTTGCGTTTGGGGGGATCGCTATTTCCCCAGACCCCCCGCATCATCAAAACCGCTCAGCTGCCTCGCGCCTTCGGACACACCCGCATGAACGCGAGGGACTTAAGCGAACCACCTGCAACGGGACGATGGAGGAACCCCCGCCGTCGGGATCAATATGCATGCGCCACTTTCTTAATCAAAATAGTTTATCTACTCAGCTATCTGATTGCGCAGGCCCTGTGTCCTCGACGCAACACCCGTGTCCGGTTGGCAACCGGAATGGCTGAGCAGATAATGTGTGCTATACCAATAACATAGATAGGTGCATTCTATGCTTGCATCGCCCTAGAGTTACGTTGAGAATAGTCCTCATGGCACTCGCAAAAAGAATAAGATCGGGAAGCGAAGCCGGCTCGGCCCGTGGCCGGACCTACAAGAATCACGACCTCATCAAGCGTTTCACTTGGGAGATCGCGTCGATCAGCGTCTACCTTGAGGAGCTTCGTCAGTTCTGGGCCAAGGCGATCGGGATCAGCGGCCCGCAATGGATGATCCTGATGGCGATCTCAGATCTGGACAAGGACGACGGCATCCCCGTCAACGCGGTCTCAAAAATGCTCCACGTCGACGCATCGTTCGTCACGACGCAATCGAAGTTACTGGAGAAGAAGGGTTTTCTGCGCCGCAAGCCCTCGCCCACAGATGCCCGCGTGGTTCGGTTGTCACTGACGGACAAGACACACAAACATCTGGCCATCCTGGCCGCGCAACACGAGGCGATCGACGAATTCGTGTTCGCGGAATTTGGCGAGCACGAGTTGGTGGAACTCACCGACAAGCTTGCTGCACTGAAGAATCGTCTCGAAAAGGCTCGCTTGAAGGTCGCGGTCGATTTTTGAGTCGCGGACCTCTGACGTCGCGGACCTCTGACTATGTCGGAGCCATTCAGTCACGTGCTAGACGAGAAACAAGCCAGTCGAAGATAAATTCGTTCGCAAGGCTCGGGTTGTCCGCGTGTCCCTGCGCCGCTGCCGTTTCCTCCGCCGTGAACACCTTCAGCGTGACATCCATTCGCCAGGTCCTCAATTGGCGAATCATATCGGACGCGCGATCCGCTTTGAGCCAGCCGTCCGCACCCAAGGTGACAAGCACCGGACAGTCGATGTTGCGCGCGATCCGGCTTGCTCCCATCGCTGGGATAAAATCCGCATGCCGCAACACCGCGCGTTCACTCAAGAAAGCCCGTTCATGAAGGTCCCATAGCCCGCCGTCGCAAACGGCAGCGGCCAGCCGCGGCTCGTTGGCCACTGCGCGTGCCACGAATGACGAACCCCATCCATCTGCGAGAATAGCCACTCGGTCAAAGTCGACATCGGTGCGCAAGGCCAGGTAGTCCATGACGCATGAGATCGACGTCTCGGGATTCGGGCGCCCGACGGCATCGTCCGGAAAATCTTCGCCATTGGCACCCAGAAGATCCACCGCCAGCAATGACAATCCCCGCTCACGAGCGTGGGGAGCGAGCTTGAAAAGAAACTCCTCTTTGCGATGTCCGGGTTCACCGATGCTAATCACGGTCGGCAGCCTCTCGTGCGACGACCGCGCGGGCAGAAAATAACCCTGTAGGGAATGGCCACCCTCCCAGGGAAGCACGACGACTTCGCCCGCGGGGCTGCTGTACTGAAGAAAGCGATGGGCGCAATTCTGCATTGCCAAGATCGAAGCCGATCGCCTCTCATCAGCGGAATCCATGGGAAGCAGGGCAGCGTTGTAGTAATTGATGGCGCGAAGCCAGTTGCGCCGCGCCGTCACTTCATGGCCAGCAGCGAGCGCCGCGTCGCCCCGTTCGCGGCTTGCTTCCGCCAGGTTTTTCCATTCAGTGTACCAGGAAAGGTCATTGCCCTTTCTGATCCGTCCGATAGCCAGCAGACATTCCGCAACGGTTGAGCCGCCCTCCTGGGCCGCAGCAAGCAGCTTGATCAGCTCGGCGGACCATTCTTCGCGATCTGGCCCCAAAATCCACTCTTCCAGCGTGCCAGGAGGATCCATGCGAGCGTTCAACTGCTATTTCCATTACTTGGTCAGATAACTTAATAACCCATCTTATTGGGTCTTCTAGAGACGAGCAATTCGGGAGTACTCACCTCACGCGGTGCCATCGGGACAGGACATCTCCCGAATGGGCCACGATCGAACCGGCGGTCCACGACCACCGACGGCGGGTCCACAAACTCTTTCACCAAACGAATGATAGATAGCCCGTACGACTACGGACCACGGCTCGCCCAAGAATTCGGCAAGCGTTTCTGTCTAGAAATATTCCAGTTTGTATAATTCTGCTTTACAGAAGACAACCTTGTCGTCCCAGTCCAGGCCGGGAGACGCACACGGCAAAGCCGCGGGATCACGGCAAAGCCGTGGGATTATGTGTCCTGGATGTTCACCAGGACGGGCAACGAGGATGTGCAGGCGAACGCCTCGCCTCACCCGAGCCGCCAGCCGACCTCCTGCGCAAAGCTCTCGTAGAACTCGCGCTCATAGGCCTGCTCGGGCTTTTGGCGCACGCGCTCGTCGAGCCGTTTGGCGTCCTCGCCGACCAGGATGCGCCAGCGCTCGGCCTTCACGCCGTCGAGGATGATCTTTGCGGCCTGTGCTGCCGTGGTCGGGGCGTCCTCCAGGAAGCTGCGGGCGCGCTCGGCAAAGGCAGCCTGCACGTCGTCGTCGGTCATCTTGTCGGCATCGGGCACGCCGGCTGCGACCATGCGCTTGCGGGTCAGCGCGATCTCGTCGGCATTGAGACTATCGGAGCCGTCGCCGGATTGTACCTTGCGCGAGTTGGAGACGATCGAGGTGCCGATATGGCCGGGCATCACGACCGAGCATTTGACGTGCGGCGCATGCAGGCGGAGATCGTTGATCAGCGCCTCTGAAAATCCCTTCACCGCGAATTTTGCCGAGCTGTAGGCGGTGTGCGCCTGCCCCATGCCGATCGAGGCCCAGAAACCGTTGACGCTGGCGGTGTTGACGATGTGGGCCTCCTCCGCCTTCACGAGCATCGGCAGGAAGGTGCGCACGCCGAGATAGACGCCGCCCCAGCAGATGTTGAAGGTGCGCTCCCACTGCTCGCGCGTGTTGGTGAACAGGCTGCCGCCACCGCCGATGCCGGCATTGTTGAACAACAGATGGATCTTGTCGGTCGCCTGCTGCTCGGCGAGCTCGGCGCGGAAGCGCATGAGGTGATCCTCGATCGCGACGTCGGCGACATGCGTCGTGACGCGCAGGCCCTGCGGCTTCTCGACCTCGCACAGCCGCTTCGTCTCGGCCATCGCCGCTTCCGAGACGTCGCACATCGCGACGTTGCAGCCCTCGGCGACGAGCTGGCGCGCCAGCTCCCGCCCCATTCCCGTGCCGCCACCGGTGATGACCGCGGTTTTTCCAGAAAAATCCTTCATGGGATTTTCGCCCCTCCCCTTGTTGTTGGTCTGTTGTTCGTTGTTGGCCATCACGGGCAATGCACGGGGCCGCACGCGAACTCTAAAGCATGATCCGGAAAAGTGTGAAGCGGTTTTCCCTCGCGACAAACGCGGAACGCGTTTGCGCGGAGATCATGCTCAAACGGGGAGCGCGACGGGCGGGCTGTCACGACCCGCGCGTCGGCTGGGGCTCCGTCTCCTTCACCTGCCTCGCCCAGTTCAGGACCTGCGCACGGTCCTCGGTCGCGAAGGCGCGCCAGAACACGAGGCGCGAAGCTCCGGCGACAAGCACCATCTGCATCGTATGGTCGCTGTTGTACACGCGCACCACGCTGGTCCACGGCACGGTGAGCGCGAAATTGGCGGCATCTCGCGTGGTGAGGCCATGCTTGGTCGCCTCGTAATGGATGCGCCTGTTAGCCTCGGGAACGCGAGAGAACCCCCGGGCGTACCAGCCGACCAGCATCACCAGCACCACGACAAAGCTCCCCGCGAAGAAGGGCCAGGCATCGCACGCCGCCAGCACGAGCGCGGCGAGCGGCTCGCGGCGCAGCAACAGCCAGTCGTCGTCCGAGCAGCTCGTCGCCCAAACCAGAAAGAGCGCCGCGCTCATCCCCACCGAGAAAATGACCATGACGCGGACGATCGGCCGGACCACGCTTCGTGCCTGATCTTGCCAAATCATCGTCGTCTGGCCGGATATTGTCCGCTCGTCGTTCATCGGGCGCCGCCGTCCACTTGCCATCTCAGGGAATAAGTGGCGCGAACATGCAGACCGGTTCGGTCGACGGCCGGATTATCGACTTGGGCCTGGCGCCGGGACGTAAAACCGTCCCGGTCTCGCCACGATGACGGCGGCTGGCCTATTCCGCCGCCTGAAAATGCTTCGCGCCGGAGATGCCCAACCCGTCCAGCGCCTTGCGGATCGCGGCCTGCTGCGCGCTAGAGGCCTCCGGCATCGGCGCCCGCGGATAAGTCTTCGGCATGCCCTGAAGCGTCTGCGCATAGCGGGTGCAGGCCGGCAGATTGTCGGCGATGATGGCGTTCCACAAGGTCAGCAGCTTCTTGTGCAGGTCGAGCGCGCGCGGATGATCGCCCGCCTTCACCGCGTCCCACAGCGCGACGGACGCATGCGGCGCGGCCGTGAGGATCGCCGCGATCGAGCCGTGGGCCCCTAACGTGTAGGAGGGATACATCAGCGCATCGACCGCGCTGTAGATCAGCTTGTCCGGCGCCATCATCATGAGGTCGGCGAACAGTTTGAGATCACCGGCGCTCTGCTTGACGCCGACCACCAGCGGCACCTCGGTCATGATGCGCGTGAGCAGCGCGGGCGACAGATACGACCACGGCACGACGTTGTAGATGATGATTGGCATGCCGGTCTCATCGGCCATGGCGCGGAAGTGCGCGACCATCGCCTCCTCGTCCGGCTTGAACAGATAGTGCACCGGCGTCACCTGGAGTGCGGCGACGTTCATGTCGCGCACCAGCTTGCCGCGACGGATCGCATCGCGCGTCGAGTCCACGATGATGCCGGCGATCACGGGAATGCGGCCCTTCACGGCGTCGACGGTCGCCGCCATCAGGTCGCGATACTCTTCGTGGTCGAGTGTGTGGCCCTCGCCCGTCGAGCCGCCGGCCGCGACGCCATGCGCGCCGGCGCTGATCATCCACTCGACCTGGGGAGCAACGAGCCTGTAATCGATCTCGCCGTCCTTAGCGAACGGCGTCGTCATCGGCGGAATCACGCCGGTCGGACGCACTGTCATGTTCTTCCCTCGCGTTTCCTCATGCCAACCCTTCGGCCTCGCTCTGTCGGCGAGTGTCCGCGGATGTGAAGCCTATCGCTTGCACGCTTCGCATCAAGGCGGCGCCTTGGCGTGGCTGCCCTGAGAGGGCGGCATGGCAGGGCCGTAACAGTACGACCGTAGTTGTCCGGCTCTGCCGCGAGGCGGGAATTTTTTACAATGAGATTCGTCAATTGGAGCTGGGAAGCAGGTCAAGTCTGCAGTGGTCGCGTGGCGTCTGACCACGGTGTGGCATCCCGCTTGCATTCTCCTCGTGGTGTGAAACAGCCGAAGAGGTGAACAGAATGTTTGTGACCGTCGTTGCCGTACTATGCCGACTCAGCGGAGCTGCTACCGGCAGTTGCGTCGAGGAGATCGTGACCGACAGCAACCTGTCGCCCGAGATGTCGCTGATGCAATGCGCGATCGGGGCTCAGGCGCCGCTGGCGAAATGGATGGGCGAACACCCGATCTATCGCACCAACTGGCGCATCGAGCGCTACAAGTGCGTACCGGGCCATTACGAGGTCAAAAGCCACGCCTAAACACCCGCAAGACCAAGCTACAAGACTAGGCTAATCGAGGAAACGCCCCGGAGGCGCCCCCTTCCCTCCGCCCGGGTTGCAGCGCCGGTTCCCATCGAGGCCGCGCCGTGTGACAACGATCACGCTTTTCCCTTAGGCAACCGCACGCAAAATGATCTTCCGCGCCTCGCGCCCTTCCGGCGTCGGCATCAGCGCGTAATTGTGCGGCTGGTCACGTCGCAGATGGAGCTCGACCGGCACGCCCACCGCCCGCGCGCGCTCGGCCAGATCGACGCTATCGGGGTAGAGCAGATCGCGCGTCCCGGCGAAGATCAGCATCGGCGCGAGCGAACGGAAGGCGCCGTTCAGGGGGCTGACGAAGGGATGGCCGACATCGAGTTCGCCGGCATAGAGGCGTCCGGCCTCTGTCATCCCCGGGATGTCCTGGATCGGGTCTCGCACCGCGATCGCCACCTGCTCCGGACGGCTGATCGATGCATCGGCCGCGGGCGAGATCAGCACCATGCGGTCCGGTTGCCGATGCCCGCGATCGCGCAGCCATTGGCAGGCGGCCAGCGCAAGGCCGGCGCCGGCCGAGTTGCCGACCACCGTGACCCCCGCGGAGCCGGCATCCTCCAGCAGCATTCGCAACAGCTCGGCCGTCGCCGGCACGATGTCTTTCGCCGTCGCCCCGGGGGCAAGCGGATAGATCGGAACGACGCAAACGACGCGCGCCTCTCGCGTCATCTGACCGACGAAGCGCCAATGCGCCGGCACGATCTCGTTGATGAAGCCGCCGCCATGCAGGAACATGACGTAATTGCGGCCCTCGTAGCCCGAAGACGGCGCCGTGTAATAGACCGGCCACCCTCCCATCTTGGTCAGGGTCACCTCGACGCCGCGCCCGAGCCCCTTCGGCTCACACGAGGCCGGCTGCAATGCGAGCTTGCGCACATGCGCTTGCACGGCCTCGGCCGAGGCAAGCTGTGTCTTGAATGGCAGCAGCCGCAGAGCTGCGTTGAAGCAGCGGCTCTGCAGGCTCGGTGCCGGATCGCGCGGCGGCGGCGCCCCCAGCACGCGACCGCCGGGGCAAAACTGCAAGGCCGACACGATCTTTGCAACGCTCATGGTGCGTCCCCGCCTGGCTCGATATCGACGCGGCGACGAAGAGGCTTGCCGACCCGCCGCGACTGTTCGATATAATGCGAGCGATCACTCGCTTTTTCTACTCGCATTCGAAAGTGCTGGGACATGGCCCGAAAGCCGCCGACAAAACCCCGGAAAAATGCCTCGCAGGCGCGCTCGCGCGCGACGGTCGACGCCCTGGTCGAGGCGACCGCTCGCATTCTGGTCCGGGAAGGTTTTGAGAAAGCTGGCACCAACCGGATCGCCGAGGTCGCCGGCGTCAGCGTCGGCTCGCTCTACCAGTATTTTCCGAGCAAGGAGGCGCTCGTCGCCGCCGTGATCGATCGTCACAACCGGGAGATCATGGCCCTCGTCCGCGCAGCGCTCACTGAAGTCGCCGACATGCCGATCGAGACAGCGGTGCGCCGGCTCGTCACCGTGGCGATCGAGGCCCATCGGATCGACCCGAAGCTGCACCGCGTGCTCGCCGAGCAGATCCCGCGCACCGGACAGCTCGCCGACGTGGAAGCCTTCAATCGCGAGGTCCACACGCTCGTGCGCGCCTATCTCGAGAGCCGCCGCAGGGAGATGCGCAAGATCGATCCGGCGCTGGCAACCTTCATCTGCGTCAGCGCGATCGAGGCGATCGCCCACAACACGGTGCTGAACCAGGCCGAGATGCTGTCGGACAAGATGGTCAGGACGTTGGTGGACGAGGCGACGCGGATGGTGGTGGGGTACTTGAGGTAGGCCTGGCGCCGCTACCCCGCACGCCTATGCCTTCGGTTCATCACGGGCTAAAGGTCGCCAATCAGCCGCCCTTGGTCTAGCCCACGAGCACGGGATTGAGCCGGAGTAGCGTTCGCTCACTGCCAGCGAGATTGCGACCGCAGGGGACAGACCGGACTGAAGCACCTCGGATTGTCTTGCGTGCCTGCAAATGGCTTGCGCCAATGACGCTTGCTGCACGAGTTCCAGCCGAAGTCGCTCCGCCTCGCGTAGAGCGGCATCGACACGTGCAAACAGGGGATCGTGCGATGAACCGTGCATTGCGGTCCAACACAGCTTCGGCGAGCTAGTTCCATGCCCCGAGGAACAATGCGAACCGCCGCCCGTTGCCTGACATCACCGGCCAAGGCTCGTCCGTAGGCGTCGGTGGCTGAGAGACCAAGCGCGCTCCCGCCTGCAAGGGCAAGGGAGCTGCCGATGCCAGACAACCCCCATATTCACTCCGTCCATAGTCATGCGTCCGAAATCGCGGAGCAAAACGCGTTCATGCGCGCGGTCATCAGAAAAGCGATGGAGATTCTTAGGGCTCCAGTCCCCGACACATTCCTCGGGCGCAAGACGCAGGAACCATTTCCTGCAGAAGACCCGATAGAACGCCCGGAGATTCAGAACCTCATTCACAGCGAGCTACAGCCATCCAGATAGCAAGCCTCAGTCGGCCGCCACTTTCCGCGAAACCTTTTAGCGTTGCCGCAGCGACAAGAGCCGATGCCGGTCTTGCTGACGCTGCCGCTGGTTCTCGCGCATTGTTTCGAGTTCAGCCTCGGCGCTGCTGGCATCCTGGCGTTGCCGCTTCAAGTCAAGGATCAGCGCCTCCTGCTGCGCCAGCCTCCGCTCAGCTTCAACGACATCGAGCTCCAGCTTCCTCAATTCATCATAGAGAGCATCGTCAAACATGACCGGCACCTTCATCCTGCACAACGGCAGCAGGAAACGGCTCCGGCACAACCATAAATGCCAGGGCCGTTGGAAGTTGCTTCGTTTTGTTTGGCCCCGCTAAACCTTCGTATGCTGGGACACCTGACGGAACTAATCTAAATTGTACGTTAGTAGCCCTCAGCGGGAGACCTCCAGTGATGGAGACGATCATGGAGCAAAAAGAGCGATTGCAGCTCTTGTCCGCAGATGAGCTGTGGTCCTTGCGGGAAGACGTCGACTCGAAGCTGGCCACGATCATCCTCAAGCGAAAGAGCATGCTCGAAGAGCGCCTGGAGCAATTGCGGCGGCGCCAGTCGTAACGCGCTCGGTCGAGCGGCCGTATCGGGGAAGCCTCGGAAGAATCCTAGACTTCCCACTCGCGGATTCACAAATGTTGTAGCCGGAACGCTCGTCGCCGGGGAAACTCGACAGTCCGGGGAGTGCCTCCTTGTTCGAAAGCTTCGAAACCCCGGAAAGGGCCGCTGATACTCCAGGCAGCGGCCCTTTTGCTCGACCCGCATTCGGGTCGGTGCCGACATAGCTTTGAACGCGGGTCAGTTGGAGTTGTGCGTATGGCCTCGCCCTCGATCATCCCCGAACGACCGGCTAGACAAGGACTTTTACCTCGTCCTGGAAGACTTCCGCACCGGCGCCGCCTTTCGCGATACCGAATATCGATTTGCTCACACCCACGACCGGCAGTAGCTCAGGGCCGTCCTTCGATAATTTGCAGACTGCCGCGAGCACCGCTTTGATGCGCCATGCGGCCGGTCAAGATCAACTTCGGCGACATGCGCGGCTCACCCGTCCGCGATCTCCTCGTGTTTTACCAAGTGCCCTTTGGCGCGCCCTGCCAAGCCTTCTTTGCTCCGCCTTGAGCACGCGGTCTCGAAGATTTTCCAGTTCGGAAAGCTCAGAAGCGAGCGCATCGAGGTGCCGGCGCAAAATACCGGCGCGATCCAAATTACTCATGGTACGCCTCTACTAAAATACCTAGGTCAAAAATGGCGCGATACGCGAAAACCCAAATAGCGCAACTCAGACGATTGCAGGTCAGGCGACCTGATGCAACGCGTCAATAATCCTGACAGAAGTCGGTGTTCCCCAAAAATAAACAAGAAACGGCCCGGCATCTCTGGGGCTTGGGGCTGGAAAAAGACGCCGGAGCCGATTTCGAGGCCAAGCGTGGGTCGGTCGCCAGGCCGTTCCAGACTAGCAAAGAATAAACGATTTGCACCATTTAATTTTGATTTAAATTATATTTATTCAGCAGATTTATTTTGTTGCTCTAACGACGTTGTTCCCGATTCGTAAAGTGCGCCCTTCTAGTCGGTGCGCGCGCGGACGGAATCACCTTGGCGCCGTTCGAGCGCGGCGAGATCGGGACAGACCTATTCCGCGCGGCTTGCCGCATGGGCCTCGGGGGTCTGGTCTCAAAGCACCGCGATCGACCTGACCGCGGTGGCCGACAGAAGCACTGGATCAAGGTGAAGAACCGCAGCCATCCAGCAATGGAGAGCGAGCTGCAGGGTGGCCTACAGGCCAGGCGCCGAGCGGCCCAGCCTGTTCACGCTGACGAGGCGCCATCGATATGCGAAACGCCGACGTTTTCGCAGATCGAGACGAACGCCCTCTTCGCCTCAGCGCCCTCAAAGCAAAATCGTGTGCCTTGGACTCCGCGCTCGATCCACCAGTCGACTTCGTTTGCCCGCGAAATGCGGGACGCCTCTCCGCGCAACTGATCCAATTGCCTTCCATAGGCCCGAACGATCACACAATTTGTCATTCTCTAATCCCCCCAAAAGAAAGCGCTGTTCTAACTAGCCCTGAACGCAAGTGTCCTTCCGACTGCTCATCGCGCACGCGCGGTGAGCTATCCCTTCGAAACGCCAGAAAGTCACAGAGTCGGTCGCTCCGCAGCGATCGCACGTCAATCGCTCCTGGCCGAGCATGTAGCGCCCGCGGATCGCGGAAGCGGCATTCTTGCAAGATGGACAAATCAACAAAAAATTGCGCATACGCCAGCGCATCACCAGACCGCCCAACACCTTCGAGGCCCCTTCGTGAATCACGTAACTCGCTGAGGAGGAGCGTAGCGAAACTTTGCACGCCTGAATGTTCGATCGCGAACACAGGAACCGCCCTGCTCCAGGGCATGATGGCGTCCTTTCCGGGAGCTGCTAGGCTAGGCCCAACTGCGAGAGAGCGATGAGCGATGACGCGAAAGATTCAGGCCTTGCGGCGCTGATCAGCAGCATTTTTGCTCCGTCCGCCACCACGCCTCCGGCGCCGGAGACGCCTCAAACACTCCAAGAGAAGCCCGTGACCGCGGCAGCGCCACCTGCGAAGCCAGTCGCTCCCTTGTCCGCCGACGGCCCCGATGGGAAACGAGCGCGACTGCCCGCTGTGGCGATCGCCGACCTCGTCCTTGGTGAGCTTCGCAAAGTTGATGGCTTTCCGAAATCCGGAGTCTCGATCACCGTTTACGGAAGTCGACCTTGGAACGCCATGATCAGGTTCGCACCATTCTCGACCACTTCCCAAGACGCGACACGCCTGCGGCGGGCTTTGCCCGACATCGTCTTCAGGCTTCGGCAATATGTCGACCTCGAAAATTAGGTTCTGCCGACCAAGACCGCGCGACTGAAGTCGAAGGCGTACGGTCGCCGAACCCCGTTGTCGTCGATCGACAGATAGTCGCCGAAGTGACGGTCGACGTTTCCGGGGAAACATATCCAGCGCGCAAAATCCGCGAGAGGACGCCCGCCAGACCGCTGATCCGCATTGCCGCATTCGAAGCGGACGGCGTCATCAAATAAGAACGGGTGAGAATGTCATCGACGACCCCGGCGATACGAGGCGATCCAAAAAGGATGTCACCGTTCAACCGCTTAGGACAGCCGCCAGCGCCTGTAGAGTTCAAACCACAACCTGCGATGATTCCATACTACCCCCCGATTTGCCCGACGCGTCAGGTAGAATTTCGGAAGATTCGTAGTGAGTCGCGCCGCCCTCGCCGGCTACTGTGCATGGGGTTGTTTCGATGCTTTTGTCAGCCGGCCGCCAACAGGCGGTCGGCCGGCAACCGACCGCCCGAAATCGACTTTGATGTTGCTTTGAATTTTGGTCGGAGCGAGAGGATTTGAACCTCCGACCCCTAGTCTCCCAGACTAGTGCGCTAACCGGGCTGCGCCACGCTCCGAATGACGTTCCCTTAGCCGCGATCAGGCCGTTGCGCAAGGCGATCACACCGATCGTTTGGACCGGGAACAGGCGCCATGCGGCTACCGGGGGCGATCAGCCGTCCTTCAGGGCCTGGTCGAGCATCTGGCGGCAGGCCACGAGATCGGCCAGCACCCGTTCCAGCCGTTCCCGGTCGGCAGGGCTCGGGCCGGTGGCCCGCTCGCTCGGGCCCTTGCGGAAGGTGGTGAGCACCTCCTCGTCGTCGATCTCGGCGAAGCGGAAGTCGATGCCTTCCTCCTCCTCGCCCTGGAAATCGTCGTCGTCGCTGTCGAGGCCGCGGGGGGCAGTTTCCGCCTCCTCACCGTCCTCCATCAGGCTGCGCCCGATCGCGTCCTCGATCGCGCCGAAGGAGACGGCGGCGGACGAATCGGCCAGCCCCTGGACGGACTTGATGCCGTGCTCCTTCAGGATCCGCTGCACACCGCGGATGGTGTAGCCCTCGCTGTAAAGCAGCCGGCGGATGCCCTTCAACAGGTCGACGTCGTCGGGGCGGTAATAGCGGCGGCCACCGCTGCGTTTCATGGGCTTGATCTGGGAGAACCGCGTTTCCCAGAAGCGCAGCACGTGCTGCGGGATATCGAGGTCCTGCGCGACCTCGCTGATGGTGCGGAATGCGTCCGGCGACTTGTCCAAAAGCCGGCTCCTCCTGGAGGGCGATTACGCCTCCGGTTGCTCGTTGCCGTCGCCGTTGGCCCTGTGCTGGCCGTTGATCCGCTGCTTGAGGATGGCCGACGGCTTGAACACCATCACACGGCGCGGCGAGATCGGCACCTCGGTGCCGGTCTTCGGATTACGGCCGATACGCTGGCCTTTCTTGCGAACCATGAAGGAGCCGAACGACGACAATTTCACCGTCTCGCCCCGCTCGAGGCAGTCGGTGATCTCCTTCAGCACGAGTTCCACGAACGCAGACGACTCGGTCCGCGACAGGCCGACCTTTTGATAGACGGCCTCGCAGAGATCCACGCGTGTAACGGTCTTGCTAGTCTCGGTCATCGCCTTGCCCCAAACTCACGGCGAACAATTGTTGTCTAAAATTATGAGGTTACGAGACGATGGTCAACAGCGCTCATCGATGCAGGAGCATCGAAAATCACTTGCAATGCACGCAAAAGTTTAGCGGACGCTCTACCAGCGCACGAGTGCGGAGCCCCAGGTGAAGCCGCCGCCCATCGCTTCCAGCAGCACGAGGTCGCCGCGCTTGATGCGGCCGTCCTTCCGCGCCACCGACAGTGCCAGCGGAATCGAGGCCGCCGAAGTGTTGCCGTGCCGGTCCACCGTCAGCACCACCTTCTGCGGTGCGATATGAAGCTTGTGCGCTGAGGCGTCGATGATTCGCTTGTTGGCCTGGTGCGGTACGAACCAGTCGATGCTTTCGGCATTGAGGCCGGTGGCGTTGAAGGCATCCACGATGACGTCGGTGATCATGCCGACCGCGTGCTTGAAGACCTCGCGGCCTTCCATGCGCAGGTGACCGACCGTCTGCGTCGAGCTGGGTCCGCCATCGACGAACAGTTTTGCCTTGTGCCGGCCGTCGGAGCGCAGATGCGTGGTCAGGACGCCGCGATCGCTCGCGGCATTGCCCGGCTGCTCCTGGGCTTCCAGCACGATAGCGCCGGCGCCGTCGCCGAACAGCACGCAGGTGCCGCGGTCGTTCCAGTCGAGGATGCGCGAAAAGGTCTCGGCGCCAATGACCAGCGCGCGCTTGTAGGCGCCGGTGCGCAGGAAATTGTCGGCGGTCGCGAGCGCAAACACGAAGCCGGAGCACACCGCCTGGAGATCGAAGGCCGCGCCATGGGTAATGCCGAGCCCGTGCTGGACGGCGACTGCGGTCGCCGGAAAAGTGTTGTCCGGCGTCGAGGTCGCCAGCACGATCAGCTCGATCGACTGCGCGTCGATGCCGGCGTCAGTGAGGGCTGCCTGCGCCGCCTTGATCGCGAGATGCGAGGTGAACTCGCCTTCAGCGGCGATATGCCGCTCGCGGATGCCGGTGCGCTGCACGATCCACTCGTCGGAGGTGTCGATGCGCTCCGCGAGTTGCGCATTGGTCACGACCTGCCCCGGCAGATAGGCGCCGCAGCCCAGCACGACCGAACGAATTTGAGTCACGAAACAGCCTCCTGCGCGGTCGGCACGGAACTGAGCGCACCCCCGTCGCGGTTGAGCATCTGATTGATCTTGTTCAGGAGATCGTAGTGGACCATCTCATAGCCAACATCGATCGCATAGGCAAAGCCTTCGGCGCTGATACCGCCATGGCTCTTGACCACGACCCCGTTCAACCCAAGGAACACGCCGCCATTGGACTTGTTGGGGTCCATCTTGTCGCGCAGGGCCTGGAAAGCACCGCGCGCGAAGAGGTAGCCGAGCTTGGACAGCCAGCTCCGCTGCATCTCGTTGCGAAGTAACCCCGCCATCTGCCGGGCGGTTCCTTCGGCGGCTTTCAGCGCGATATTGCCACTAAAGCCCTCGGTGACGATCACGTCGGCCAGCCCCTTGCCGATGCCGTCGCCCTCGACGAAGCCGACATAGTCGAGCTGCGGCAGGTTCATCGCGCGCAGCTTTTCACCGGCCTCGCGGATCTCCTCGTGCCCCTTGATCTCCTCGGTCCCGATGTTGAGCAGGCCGACCGTCGGGCGCGGCTTGTTGAACAGCACGCTCGCCATTGCTGCGCCCATGACTGCGAGGGACACCAGATGGTGCGCATCGCCGCCGATGGTGGCGCCGAGATCGAGCACCACGGAATCCCCACGCGTCGTCGGCCACACCGCTGCAATCGCCGGACGGTCGATGCCCTTCAGCGTGCGCAGGTGGAAGCGCGACATCGCCATCAGCGCGCCAGTATTGCCGGCGGAGACCGCGACATCGGCCTCGCCCTTCTTGACGGCGTCGATCGCGAGCCACATCGACGAGGTCTTGCGGCCGCGGCGGAGCGCCTGGCTCGGTTTGTCCTCCATGCTCACGGCGACGTCGGTATGGATGATTTTTGAGGCCGCCTTCAGCTTGGGATGCTTGTCGAGCTCGGGCTCGATCTTGGCGCGGTCCCCGACCAGCAAAAATTCGGTATCGCGATGCCGGGCAAGCGAGATGGCGGCGCCGGGAATGACGACGGGGGCGCCGACATCGCCTCCCATGGCGTCAAGCGCGATTCTTACCTTCTGAGGCATAAACGTCCCGGAAACCTGGTCTCGTGCGGTCTGGAGCTAGCGGGACCGCGAAAATGAAGTCGCCTTGCTCAACGGCGATCGGCCTGACGCCACGCTGCACCCGGACCGGGCCGCGACAATAGCGTCTCCCCGTCCCGACACAACCACCTGATCCCAGCCTTTTGCATCCCCGGCGTTCCCCTGCACGAATTCTTACCAGCAATAAAAATAGCGCCCAATCAAGTAGATATACCGGGTTTTCGATCTGCCCCGGCAACCGGCTGATGCACATTGCCAGCCATCCCGGCGCAAGCCCCGGCCGTTACTTGCCTTTCGGCTTCTCCTGGAGCGCCTTCAGGGCGGCAAACGGATGATCCTCGGGATCTGGCGCGGCGACCTCCGGCTCGAACACGGCGCCTGGCTTGCGCGGATAGGGATCGATGGCGAGGTACAGCGCGTCGGTGGCGATGCGGCCGAGGTCGATGACGCCGCCCACGATCGCCTCCGGCGGCTCGGGGACGTCGGGCGCCTCCTCGCTGTCCTGCCCCTCCTCGATCAGGTCGGCCAGTTTCCGGGCCTCCTCCTCCGGGGCGAACATCAGGTCGACCTCCTCGTCGATGTCGTTCTCGATGGGATCGAGCGTCACCACGCAGGTCTGGCCGACCCGCGCCTGGACGCGGCCGGCGACCTGGACGCGGCCGCCGCTCCTGGGCGTCACGTCGAAGGAGGCGTGCGCCGAAAGGACCTCGCGCAAGCCCGCGACCTCTGCGATCGCCCCCCGATCGCGGGCCGAGGCCTCGAGCTCGCGATGCAGGCCGGTGTCGGGGATCTGGGCCACCGTCACCGGGACGCGCCAGGGGTCAGTGGCAGGGGTAACGTTGGGCCGAGTCATGGCGCCATCTCCTCCCGAATCGGGGACGGAAACACGAAGGATGCGTCGAGCAGCGCCGTCTCGTCGGCCCGTCCCAGGGTCGCCTCCACGTCCCCGGCGTAGGCCGCAAGCCGCTTTGCCTGCGCAATTTGGGCTCCGTTCAAAATATTCTTGCAGATCGCCAGCGCCAGCGCCTCCCCGCCCTCCTCGAAGGCCTGATCGTAGGCCTTGGTCCGGCCGTAGAAGGCCTCGCCAAACGCCCGCATCCGCTTGGGCACGACCTGGTCCCCGATGCCCATTTCACGCAGATTGTCGTCCATGTCCTCGCAGAACCGATCGAACAGGGCCTGCGACAGCTCGGTACCGCGCGTCGCAGTCCGCAGCCGGCGCAACAACAGCCACAAATGCAGGAGAAGCAGGTCGAATCGGCCGTTAACCGTGTCCGGCACGGCCAAGTCCCGGTAAAATATGGGTTCTCGCGCCTGCGTCACGATCATGCCATAGATGGCCTCAATGGTGCCGCGCGGGGCTAGCCGGGGTTTCCTGAAGTGACTGAACGGCCAGAGCATTGTGGGTTCCGCAAGCGGGCGCGCGCGTGTTGCGTTCGCCGCGTGTGCCCGGTACTTCAGCGCCTCGCGCGACGCAAGGGGACGGGATAGTTCCAGGAATGACCGATTTGAGCCAGACCAGCCTCCGCGGAGCCAGGCCGCGCGGCCTTCATGCGCGTTGGCGCAGCTTGCGCGCGGTTGCGGCCGCAGCCCTCGTCAGCGTGGCGCTGGCCGCCTGCACCGGCGAGCAATTCCAGAAGGGCTACATCCTGCCCCCGGGCGCGCTGGAGCAGATTCCGATCGGCGCGAGCCAGGATCAGGTGCTGATCGTGATGGGCACGCCCTCCACAGTTGCGACGCTGGACGGCGAAGTCTTCTACTACATCTCGCAGCGCTCCGAGCGGACCGTGGCCTTCATGAACCAGAAGGTCGTCGACCAGCGCGTGATCGCGATCTATTTCGACAAGAACCGCCGCGTCCGCCGGCTCGCAAATTACACGATGCAGGACGGCCGCATCTTCGACACCGTCAGCCGCACCACGCCGACATCGGGCCAGGAGCTCAACTACCTCACGCCGCTGTTCAAGCTGCTCAGCTTTAACTGAGGCTTCCCTGCGGCGTCGTGCCGCCGCGCATGACTTGCCCGCGCGCGCTGCCTTCCCTACGCTCCCTGCAAAACAAGAAGCAGGGAGTGGATTCGTGACCAAAAAATTGTTTTCCCGACGCCGCGTGCTTGCAGGTGCCGCGACTTTATCGACGGCAGCGATCCTGCCCCGCGCGAGCCTGGCGGATTGGAAGCCCACCGAGAATGTGCGCCTGATCGTGCCGGCGGCCGCCGGCGGCTCGACCGACGTCATGGGGCGCCTGCTCGCAGCCCATCTGCAAACGGCCTGGGGCCAGTCGGCAATCGTGGAGAACCGCTCGGGCGGCGGCGGCACCATCGGCACCGCAGAGGCGATCCGCGCCAAGGGCGACGGCCATACCATCCTGGTCGGCAATCCCGGACCGAACGCGATCGCCTACAGCATCTTCAAGAACCTCAGCTACAAGGCGGACCAGCTTCAGCCGGTCTCCAACATGATCCGGATTCCCAACATCGTCTCGGCGCACCCGAAGACGGGCATCAAATCGATCCCCGAGCTGATCGCGTTCTTGAAGGCCAACCCTGACAAGTTGAGCTACGCCTCCTCCGGCGTCGGCCAGAGCCCTCACCTCACCGGCGCCTGGTTCCTCCAGCTCACCGGCCTGAAGATGACGCATATTCCGTTCCGCGGTGCGGGCCCCGCGCTGCAGGCTGCGCTCGCCGGCGACATCCAGATCCTGTTCGACAATTTGTTTCCGAGCCTGCCGCAGGTGCAGAACGGCACGCTCAACGGCCTCTGCGTCACCACGACCGAGCGCAGCGAGTCCGCGCCGAACCTGCCCACCATGCGCGAGAGCGCGCCGGAGCTTGCGAATTTCGACGTCTCGTCCTGGTTCGGCGTCTTCCTGCCGAAGAGCGCGCCGGCAGCGGTGGTCGAGGCGCTGAACCTCCAGGTCAAGGCGCTGCTCGAGCGCGACGACATCAAGAAGAACATCGCCTCGATGGGCGCCCGCGCCGACTACGGCACGCCGCAGCAGTTTTCCGATTTCGTCGATGCCGAGACGAAGAAGTTCGCAGGCATCATCCAGAAGGAAGGCCTGCAGATGGACGTGCAGTGACGCGCAGCGTCATTCCGGGGCGATGCGAAGCATCGAACTCTGGTGCGCAATTGCGCACCTGAGAATCTCGAGATTCCGGGTTCGGCTCTTCGAGCCGCCCCGGAATGACGACGGGAAACAAAAACCCCGCGGCTCGCGCCGCGGGGTTTCGCTTTGTGCCGGTTGCGCCGCTCAGTGCGCGAGGATCGCCAGCAGCAGCAAGGCCACGATGTTGGTGATCTTGATCATCGGGTTCACCGCGGGGCCGGCCGTGTCCTTGTAGGGATCGCCGACGGTGTCGCCGGTGACGGCCGATTTGTGGGCATCAGAGCCCTTGCCGCCGTAGTGACCGTCCTCGATGTACTTCTTGGCGTTGTCCCAGGCGCCGCCGCCCGAGGTCATCGAGATCGCGACGAACAGACCGGTCACGATCACGCCGAGCAGCATGGCGCCGACGGCCGAGAACGCCGCCGACTTACCGGCCGCGCCGCCGCCCGCGATCGCGTAGATCAGGAAGTAGACGACGATCGGCGACAGCACCGGGAGCAGCGACGGGATGATCATCTCCTTGATCGCCGCGCGGGTCAGCAGGTCGACCGCCTTGCCGTAGTCTGGCTTGTCGGTGCCCTGCATGATGCCCGGCTTCTCGCGGAACTGGCGACGCACCTCTTCCACGATCGCACCGGCAGCACGGCCCACGGCCGTCATGCCCATTGCGCCGAACAGGTACGGCAAGAGACCACCGAACAACAGGCCCACAACGACGTAGGGATTGTTGAGCGAGAAGTCCGGATTGACGCCGGCGAAGTAGGCGTTCTTGTTGGCGATGAAGAACTTGAGGTCCTGGTTGTAGGCCGCAAACAGCACCAGCGCGCCGAGACCGGCGGAGCCGATCGCGTAGCCCTTGGTCACCGCCTTGGTGGTGTTGCCGACCGCGTCGAGCGCGTCGGTCGACTTACGCACTTCCTTCGGCAGGCCCGCCATTTCGGCGATGCCGCCGGCGTTGTCGGTGACCGGGCCGAAGGCGTCGAGCGCGACGATCATGCCGGCCAGCGCCAGCATGGTGGCGGTCGCGATCGCGATGCCGAACAGGCCGGCAAGGCTATAGGTGACGAGGATGCCGGCGATGATGACGATCGCGGGCAGCGCGGTCGCCTCCATCGAGATGGCGAGACCCTGGATCACGTTGGTGCCGTGACCGGTCACCGAAGCCGCGGCAATCGACTTCACCGGACGATAGTCGGTGCCGGTGTAGTACTCGGTGATCCAGATGATCAGCGCGGTGACGAGGAGGCCGACCACGCCGCACTCGAACAGCGCCATGCCGGTGAAGTCGGCGCCCTCGAGCTTGCCGAAGCCGATCAGGTAGTAGATCACGCCGGCGATGCCGACCAGCGACAGGACGCCGGTGGCGATCAGGCCCTTGTACAGCGCGCCCATGATGGACTGGCTCGCCCCGAGCTTCACGAAGAAGGTGCCGATGATCGAGGTGATGATGCAGATGCCGCCGATGGCGAGCGGCAGCGTCATCATGCTGGTCAGGATCTGCGTCTTGGCGAAGAAGATCGCGGCCAGCACCATGGTGGCGACCGCGGTCACCGCATAGGTCTCGAACAGGTCGGCGGCCATGCCGGCGCAGTCGCCGACGTTGTCGCCGACGTTGTCGGCGATGGTGGCCGGGTTGCGCGGATCGTCCTCGGGAATGCCGGCCTCGACCTTGCCGACGAGGTCGCCGCCGACGTCAGCACCCTTGGTGAAGATGCCGCCGCCAAGACGCGCGAAGATCGAGATCAGCGAGGCGCCGAAGCCGAGCGCCACCATGGCGTCGACCACGGTGCGGCTGTCGGGCGCCAGCTTCAGCGAATAGACCAGGAAGCCGAAATAGAGGGTGACGCCGAGCAGCGCGAGGCCTGCGACCAGCAGGCCGGTGATGGCGCCGGCCTTGAAGGCCAGTTCGAGACCGCCGGCCAGCGAGGTCGTCGCGGCCTGGGCCGTGCGCACGTTGGCGCGGACCGAGACGTTCATGCCGATGAAGCCGGCTGCGCCCGACAGGATGGCGCCGATGGCGAAGCCGATGGCGACGTAGATGCCGAGCAAGTAGGCGACCACGACGAAGATGACGATGCCGACGAGGCCGATCGTCGTGTACTGGCGCCGCAGATAGGCCTGCGCACCTTCGCGGACCGCTCCCGCGATCTCCTGCATACGCGGACTACCCGCATCCGCCTTCAACACCGAAGACGTCGCCCAGATCGCGTAAACGATGGAAAGCACTCCGCAGAGCACGATCAACCACAATGCTGTCATGTGAATTTTGCCTCAGATCCTTGATGTACCCCCGACGCCTTTTTTCCCGCTGTGACGGTTCGGCGCCTTAAAACAGGACCGCCCCTGCCCAAAAGGGGTGATCCTAAATCGGCGGGGACCTTGCCAAAATCGCAATGCCCGTGCAACGCCGGAAGCGTGGAAATCGTCGATTTCGGCACCGATTTAGGTCGTAGGTGCCCGGTTCGCGGAAATTGCGTCAGGTCGCTACCGAAACCGCAGGAGCTATAGTTCCTTCGCCCCGGTCAGGCCGCCGGCCGCACCTGATGACGCGAGGTGGAGGCGATCTCAAACGTCTGCCCGTCGGGAGTCGTCCTCGTGGTCGAGACCTTGACCTCGTAGATGCCGCCATTGGGACCGGGCTCGTGCCGCAGCGAGATCGTCTGGTCGCCCGCCAGCGGTCCGATCGGCAAGTCCTGGTCCGGCAGCACGAGCGTCGCCAATTCGTTGACGAAGACGAGGACGTACCACCCCTTCGGCAGGTTGTTCCGCGACCACTGCCGCAGGTGACCGTAATAGGGCTGCCGCTGCCAGGCCGATGGAAGGCCCGGATCGACCCTGACCATAATGTTTTCCGTCTTCGGATGGATGGTCACCACCATCTTCGCCTGATCAGGCTTCCACTGCGGCGGCATCTCCGCATCGGTCCGCCACAAGCAATTGAAGTCAGCACATTGGCGGGGAAGGCTATCGTGAATCGTGCAGCCTCGCCCGGGCTTGCACTTTGAGCACCACTTGCCCGCGACCTTGCTGATCTCGGCGACGTCGTAGACTTTGCAGCACAACGTGCAGCTTCCGCATTCCCGGCCGGGAACAACGGTGGCGGCCGGACGGACCGCGATGGAATCAGCCGTCGACATGCGAATCGAATCCGTCAATTTCGATTGCCAATAGTACCCGACATCAGGAAAAGGCCAGAGGGATCGATGTCGCGCCTGAGGTGCGCGGCCCGTCAGAAATGGCTGTAGGACAGGCGCGACAGCACAATGTCGGCGCCTTGCGCGTCGATCAGGCGCGGCTGTTCGCGCCCGGCGGTCACGGTACCGATCTCTGCGATCGGAACTCCCACCCGAGCGGCCTCTTCGATCAGCGCCGCGATGTGGTCTTGCGGAACGGTACAGAGGATTTCGTAGTCGTCGCCGCCCGCCACCAGTTTCTCAATGGCAACGGCGGCGCGCGCGGCAGCGGGCGAGATCGGAATCCGCGCCGCCTCGATCACGGCGCTCACGCCGGAAGCTGCACAGAGCTTGGCGAGATCGCCGGCCAAGCCGTCGGACACGTCCATTGCGGCATTCGCATGCGCACGCACCGCTTTCGCCAAGGCGTTGCGCGGACGCGGAACGTGGTAGCGCCCGATCAATTCGTCCTGCGCAACCCGATCGCCCGCAAGCGCGGCTGCAACTGCGCCGCCCCTGCGGATATCGAGACCGAGGGCAGCGTCGCCGATCGTGCCCGTGACCATGATGCGGTCACCCGGCTTCGCGCCGACACGGCCGACCATGCGCCCTGCAGGCACGCGGCCGAAAGCCGTGATCGAGATCATCTGCGGACCAGGCGTCGAGACGGTGTCGCCGCCGAGCAAGGGACATGCAAAACTCTTCGCGTCCTCGCCCAGCGCATCGGCAAACGGCCGTAGCCATGCATCCTCGGCCTTGCGCAACGCCAGCGTCAGCACGAAGCCGGCGGGCACAGCGCCTTTGGCAGCGAGATCGGACAGGTTCACCCGCAGCGCCTTGCGCGCGATGGTCTCGGGCGGATCGTCGGCGAGATAATGAACACCTTCGACCACGGCATCGGTGGTCACGACGATGTCCTCGCCTTGCGCCTTCAGGACCGCCGCGTCATCGACGAGACCGAACGCACCGGGATCGGTCGCCAGCGGCTTGAAATAGCGCGCGATGAGAGAGTCTTCACCGGAGACCTGCTTGTTGTCCTGCGTCACGATAGCAGACCCGTCATCCTGAGGTGCGAGCTCTTGCGAGCCTCGAAGGATGCACGGCCAAGGTGCAGCCTCAGCGTCACGCCGTCGTCCTTCGAGGCCTCCGCTTCGCTACGGCACCTCCAGCGACAATGGCTTCGCCATTGCGCGTGGATGACAGCTACGGCGAGAGTCATTGTCTCGTCCTACTCCTACCCCCGCCCGAACGCGTCGCCGCGAAAATGGCGGCCGATCTGGTCGAGCACCGCGTTGACCATGCCGGTCTCCTCGCGATCCACGAAAGCGTTGGCGACGTCGACATATTCGGACACCACGACGCGGCCCGGCACGTCCTTGCGGTGCTCCAGTTCGTACGACCCGGCGCGCAGCACCGCGCGCAGGATCGCCTCGATCCGCTTCAACGGCCAGCCCTTCGACAGCGCCTCGTCGATGATCGGATCGAGCTTCTTCTGGTCGCGCACCACGCCCGAGACGATGTCCCGGAAGAAGGCCGCTTCCGCCGGCAGGTACTTTTCGCCCTCGACCTCGTTGCCGAGCCAGTGGCTCTCGAATTCGGCGAAGATATCGTTGATGCCGGCGCCCGCGATGTCCATCTGATAGAGGGCCTGCACCGCAGCAAGCCGCGCAGCGCCGCGCCGGTTCGCTTTCTTCTCGGCGCCCGCAGGCTGCTTTTTGCTGGTGTCGGCCATGGCTCAGGCCCGCGCCAGGCGGCGCTTGATGCGCAGCATCGCAATCGCGGCACGAGCGGCATCGCCGCCCTTGTTGAGCTCGCTTGCGCGCGCCCGCGCCCAGGCCTGCTCCTCATTGTTGACGGTGAGGATGCCGTTGCCGAGCGGCAGCTTGCGCGCCACCGCGAGATCCATCAGTGCGCGGGAGGACTCCTGCGAGACGATCTCGAAATGGATGGTGTCGCCGCGGATCACGCAGCCGAGCGCAATCACCGCCTCATAAGGCTTGCTGCTGGTTGCGGCCGCATCGACCGCGATCGCCACCGCCGCCGGAATCTCAAGCGCACCGGGAACCGTGATCACGTCATGCGTGAGACCGGCCGCCTTCAGCTCGGCGACCGCGCCCTCCAGAAGCGCATCCTGGAGGTCGTCATAGAAGCGCGCTTCGACGATCAGGGCGCGCGCGCCGGAGATGTCGGTCTGGTCCTTCAGGGGTGCGCGCCGCGCGTCTGCCATCGTTCAATCCGTTTCTACTCTCGTACCGGCGCGTATGTAGTCGCCGCAGGCGGGTAAGCCAAGTTCTAAGAATACCGTCATTCCGGGGCGGCTCGCAGAGCCGAACCCGGAATCTCGAGATTCCGGGTTCGATGCTTCGCATCGCCCCGGAATGACGGCTACGCCGTCATTTCATTTCCGTCAGCCGGGCCGCATACCGGGCCATCAGATCGACCTCGATATTAACCTCTGCACCGGCACGCCAGTCGCCGATGGTCGTCACACCAAGCGTGTGCGGGATGATCAGCACCGAGAAGGTGACGTCCGTCACCGTATTGACGGTCAGTGACACGCCGTCGAGCGTGATCGAGCCCTTGGTCGCGATGAAGCGCGCCAGCTCCCGCGTGGTCTTGAGCTCGAACCGTGCCATGTCAGGCAAATCGTCACGGCTCGCGATGGTCGCGATCCCATCGGCATGGCCGGCGACGATGTGGCCGCCGAGTTCGTCGCCGATCTTGAGCGCGCGCTCGAGGTTGAGCCGCGTGCCGACCTTCCAGTGCTTCGCCGTGGTCAGCGCCAGCGTTTCGGCCGCCGTATCGACGTCGAACCAAGTTCTTTGAGCAGAATCCTTGCTGCCCTCGACGCCGGAGGCTACCACCGTGAGGCAGACGCCGTTGCAGGCGATCGAGGCGCCGTCGGCAATGGTGGCACGATCGTAGCGGCACGCGATGCGCAGGCGGTGCAACTGGCCCTGCGCCGTCGGTGTCAGGCTGACGATTTCGCCAATATCGGTGACAATGCCGGTGAACATCAGGCGCGCTCGTAAACGGTGAGAGTATCCTTGCCGAATGTTTCGCTAGCATGAACCTTGAAGGCCTGCGACTGCGTGATTTTCGACAGGGGCAATGCATCGAGCGCATCGACGCCGCCGGGTCCGATGGCTTCCGCCCCGCGGAACAGCCAGACCTCGTCGACGAGATCGGCGGCGACGAAGGACGAGGCCACGCGGCCACCGCCTTCGACCATCAGCCGCGTGATGCCCTTCTCCGCCAGCAGCTTCAGCACGGCCGGCAGATCGAGCCCAAATCCGTTGCCGGGCGGCGCGCGAAGAACCTGCACACCGGCCGCGCCGAGGCGCGTCGCGCTGGCGGCCTCCGCAAGCTCCGAGCCAACCAGCCAGAGCGGCGTTTCGCGCGCGGAGTGAATGAGCTTGCTGGTCGCCGGAATCCGCAGGCTGCGGTCGAGCACCACGCGTACCGGCGAGCGCGCCGCCATGCCCGGCAGGCGGCAGGTGAGAACCGGATCATCCGCCAGCACCGTGCCGATGCCGACCAGGATCGCATCGCTCTGCGCGCGGAGCAGATGCACGCGCTCCCTCACCGCCTCGCCCGTGATGGCGACCGGCTTGCCGCCGGCGGCCCCGATCTTGCCGTCGGGCGAGACCGCAAGCTTGAGGATCACATGCGGGCGCCTGTCACGGATGCGGCGGAAATGGCCGGCATGGTCGAAGGCGGCTTCCGCCGCGCACAGACCGACATCGACCGCGATGCCGGCGGCGCGCAGCCGCGCATGGCCCTGCCCGGCGACTTGCGGATTGGGATCCTCGATCGCCGCGACCACGCGCTTGATGCCCGCCGCGATCACAGCGTCCGCACAAGGCGGCGACTTGCCGACATGCGAGCAGGGCTCGAGCGTGACATAGAGCGTGGCACCGCGCGCCGCCTCACCCGCCCGCCGCAACGCCTCGGGCTCGGCATGCGGGCGGCCGCCCGGTTGGGTCCAGCCGCGGCCGACGATTACGCCGTCCTTGACGACGACGGCGCCGACAGCCGGGTTCGGCCAGGTGCGTCCCTGCCCGCGCCGCCCAAGGGTCAGCGCGAGCTGCATGAAACGGCGATCAGCCTCTTTGGAATTTTTCGCCTTCTGCGCGAGCTGATCTTCCAGGATGCGGAAGATCATTTGCGTATCGTCGCGAGCCGCGCTTCGTCCTCGCCGGAGAGCTCGCCGAGCACCTCGGCAAAGTCCTTGGCTTCGCGGAAATTCCGGTAGACGGAGGCGAAGCGCACATAGGCGACGTCGTCGAGCGTGCGCAGATGCTCCATTACGGTCTCGCCGATCACCTCCGAGGAGATCTCGGCCTCACCGCCGGTTTCGAGCTCGCGCACGATGGTGGAGACCATCTTCTCCACCCGCTCCGGCTCGACCTGGCGCTTGCGCAAGCTGATCTGCACCGAGCGCATCAGCTTGTCGCGGTCGAACGGGACGCGGCGGCCGTTGCGCTTGATCACGGTGAGCTCGCGGAGCTGCACGCGCTCGAAGGTCGTGAAGCGGAAATTGCAGGCGACGCACACGCGCCGCCTGCGGATCACGGCCGAGTCCTCGGTCGGACGCGAGTCCTTTACCTGCGTATCGAGACTGTTGCAGTTCGGACAGCGCATCCGTTTGACCCAGCTTTACTGATAGATCGGGAACCGATCGGTAAGCGCCTTGACCCGTTCCTTGATCGCGGCTTCGACCAGCGGCGCCTTGCCATCGTCGGACTGCGCGATCGCGTTCAGCACCTCGGCGATCATGCCGCCGACCTGCTGGAATTCGGCAACGCCAAAGCCGCGGGTCGTCGCCGCCGGCGTGCCGAGACGCAGACCGGAGGTGACGAAGGGCTTTTCCGGATCGAAGGGGATGCCGTTCTTGTTGCAGGTGATGGCGGCGCGGACCAGCGCCTTCTCCGACACGTTGCCCTTCAGGCCCTTCGGCCTGAGGTCGACCAGCATCAGGTGGTTGTCGGTGCCGCCGGAGACGATGTCGAAGCCGTGGCCCTTCAGCGTCTCGGCCAGCGCCTTGGCGTTCTCGACGATGTTCTTCGCATACACCTTGAAGTCCGGACGCAACGCCTCGCCAAAGGCCACCGCCTTCGCGGCGATCACGTGCATCAGCGGGCCGCCTTGCAGGCCCGGGAAGATCGCCGAGTTGAGCTTCTTGGCGAGCACCTCGTCATTGCTGAGGATCAGGCCGCCGCGCGGACCGCGCAGCGACTTGTGCGTCGTGGTGGTGGTGACGTGAGCGTACGGCACGGGCGAGGCATGCACGCCACCGGCGACGAGGCCCGCGAAATGCGCCATGTCGACCAGCAGGTAGGCGCCGACGCTGTCGGCGATCTCGCGAAAGCGCTTGAAGTCCCAGGCACGCGAATAGGCCGAGCCGCCGGCGATGATCAGCTTCGGCTTGACCTCCTCGGCCTGCTTGGCGACCGCGTCCATGTCGATGATCTGATCCTCGCGGCGCACGGTGTAGTGCGCGGCCTTGAACCACTTGCCGCTCATGTTGACGGGCGAGCCATGGGTAAGATGGCCGCCGGCGGCGAGGTCAAGACCCATGAAGGTGTCGCCGGGCTGCAGCAGCGCCAAGAACACCGCCTGGTTCATCTGGCTGCCGGAGTTCGGCTGCACGTTGGCGAAGTTGGCGCCGAACAGCTTTTTGGCGCGATCGATCGCCAGGTTCTCGGCAACGTCGACCCACTCGCAACCGCCATAGTAACGCGCGCCCGGATAACCCTCCGCATATTTGTTGGTCATCACCGAACCCTGCGCTTCCAGCACGGCCCGGCTGACGATGTTTTCGGAGGCGATCAGCTCGATCTCATGACGCTGACGGCCGAGCTCGCCCTTGATGGCGGCGGCGATCTCCGGATCGGCCTGGCCGAGGGTGGCCGAGAAAAACGTATCAGGGGCAGAGGCGGTCTTGGCGGAGGACGAAGTCATCGGCGAATATCTCCACCGCCGCAGCCTTTTGGCGGGCTACGGTCGGTCTGGTGTGGCGGTCGGAAGCAGGCGCGATCTACCACATCGCCCCGCCCCGGCCAAGCATTTGCGGGTCCGGGCGGACGATTGTGCAAGATATGGTGGGGATTGGGGGTTTTTGCGACCCGCAAACCTACGGCACCACGCGTGCCGGCTCCCTGGCCGGTGCCGTCAACTCAGAACGAAAAGGGCCCGCCCGGGGGGATTCCCCGGGCTGCCGGGGGAGCTTCGCCGCCCCTCCTCACAGCCCGGTATACCCCGCCTTCACCGGGTCCACGGAGCCGTCGAGCTGGCGCAGATAGGTCAGGCCGCACACCGTCAACCTGTGCGTGTCCTTTTCGCCCGCTTCTATCAACGTGTTGAGGTAGTCCGTCACCTTGGCGCGGGCCTCGGCGCTCGCCGCGGCGGTGCGGTTGGCGAGCAGGTCATAGGTCTGCATGATGCGGTCGATGGCGGCTTCCATGGCATCCTCGAATTGATCGTGATCTTGATCGTGGTTTTGGGGACTTTGATCAGGCAAGTACGCTGGCCTCGAGCATGGCCTCGAACTTGGCGATCGCCTTGTTGGCGAGCCTGATCCGGTTGAATTCGCCGTGCTGGAACATCTGCACGATGATCTTCAGCAGGCGATCGTCGGTTGCGAGCGTGTCGGGAAGCGCGCCGCTGCGGCGCAGATAGTTGGCGGCGATGGCATAGGCATCGCTCACCACTTCAACGTTCAATACCTGCAACCCGCGCTCGACCAGCATCGCTTGCCTCCACTCCGGACTGATAAGTCAGAGGAGCGGAACAAGTTCCTGTTAGGGACGGGCTTTTTTTCGCAAGTGCGAACAACAAAACGCACCGGTCCGGGCAAGCCGGGCCGGCGCGATCGGGGAAGTCTCTCAAATCGGGACGGTTGCCGGTCTTGTTATGGGGCCGGCTTGACCAAATCCCTTTCTAGGAAACTCAGAGACGATACAGGATCTGATCGGTCCAGAACCGCTCGAGACGGTGCAGCGACTTGTTCAGCGTGGAGAACTCCTCGCCGGAGATGCCACCGACCTGCTCCACCGTCTTGACGTGCTTCTGGTAGAGCGTGTCGACGATGCGGCGGACTTCCTGGCCCTGCGGGGTCAGGCGGATGCGCACCGAGCGACGATCAACGCGCGAGCGCTGATGATCGAGGAAGCCGAGCTCGACCAGCTTCTTCAGATTGTAGGACACGTTGGAGCCGAGATAGTAACCGCGCGTGCGCAGCTCACCCGCGGTCAGCTCCTTGTCGCCGATGTTGTAGAGCAGCAGCGCCTGCACCGAGTTGATGTCGGCGCGGCCGCGACGATCGAATTCATCCTTGATGACGTCGAGCAAGCGGCGATGCAGCCGCTCCACCAGAGTCAAAGCTTCCAGATAGAGCGACTGCACCGAGCCCTGCTGGCCGGAAACGCGCTCGGCGGTATCTGCCGCGGTTGCGACGGCTTTCATCATGACACTTCCCCTGTTGTCGTTTTTATCGACACTTATTCGACGAAACTTGTGTCCCGCCTGATAGCTGCAACTTAAGGGGAGCCGTTTGAAGATCCGCTTAAATAAGAGAATAAAGAGATCATGAATTTAGGACAGTGAATTGCAGATTAAGCCTGTGCCAAAAGGGCTTTTCGCAACTCTCTGTTGACGGTGGCCATATCCTGTTCACCATCCGTCCGCGCCAGGTGTCGCATTCCAAAACAGCCCCGTCCCGTTTGGAAACGGGCGCGTAACGCTTGTGGCCGGAAGCGCAAGGTGAGCGAAAAGTTACGCCAAATTTTACGCAACCAACGGTCAACCAAACGGATGTGAAGTGACGCTATGGCGGGCGTTCGCGCGCGGCCATCCAGGCGAGCGCGAGGTAGGCGGCGAGCATGAAGGCCTCGACCCCCACGACGACGAGGCTGCCGCCATAGATGCCGGGGAACATCAGCTCGATCACCGCCATCGACACGACCGTGGTCAGCCACACCACGGCGCCCCAGGGCGTAGCGAGCCAAAGACCGACGGCGGCGACAAGCTCGATCACCGCGAAGTAGACGGTCGCCGCCTGCCAGGCCATCGACTGGTTCTCGAACGCGTCGTCCTCGCCGCCGACGAAGCCGGTGACCTGCGCCCAGTGATAGAGGCCCTTGAGAATCGAGAGCAGCGCCATCACGCGCAGGAACAGCACCAGGCGCCGCGTCCAGACGTTCTCGTCGGACTCGGGGCGCTCGGATGAGATGGCGGCCACCGACATGGCATTGTCCCGGGCGTTGTCCCTGGAATTGTCGCGGGCGGCGTCGCGGGTCGTGGTCTCGGACATCGTTCCCTTCTGGCCGCTTCGCCCCGCAAAATCAATCGGCTCCCAGCTAATTGCGGCAGGTCAAGCCGCGGTGACGGGAACTATGCGAGCTGGTATAAGAATAGTTCTAGAAGCGTGATCCGGAAAAGTGTGCAGCGGTTTTCCGAAAAGATCACGCTCAAACATGACCTAAAGCGCGATGAGATCATCGCGCCGGGAGACTGCTGAAATGGCGATCAAATACGGGCGTCCGATCGAATTGCGCGAGGTGGCGCGCACCGGCGCCCAGGCTACCCCCGCCCTGGACCTGACGATCCGTCCGCGCCGCAACCGCAAGGCCGAATGGGCGCGCCGCATGGTGCGCGAGAACGTGCTCACGACCGACGATCTGATCTGGCCGCTGTTCCTGATCGACGGCAACAACAAGCGCGAGGCGGTTGCCTCCATGCCCGGCGTCGACCGGCTCAGCGTCGACCAGGCGGTGCGCGAAGCCGAGCGCGCGCAAAAACTCTCGATCCCCTGCATCGCGCTGTTTCCCTACACCGATCCGTCCCTGCGCGACGAAGGGGGTTCGGAAGCGACCAACCCCGACAACCTCGTCTGCAAGGCGGTGCGCGCGATCAAGACGGAATTCCCCGACATCGGCATCCTCTGCGACGTCGCACTCGATCCGTTCACGAGCCACGGCCATGACGGCCTGATCACCGATGGCAAGATTTTGAACGACGAGACGGTTGCGGTGCTGGTGCGCCAGGCCTTGGTGCAGGCCGAAGCCGGCTGCGACATCATCGCTCCCTCCGACATGATGGACGGCCGCGTTGGCGCCATCCGCGAGGGGCTGGATCGCGCAGGGCTCCTTGACGTGCAGATCATGGCCTATGCGGCAAAGTACGCCTCCGCCTTCTACGGCCCGTTCCGCGACGCCATCGGCTCGGCCAAGACGCTCACCGGCGACAAGCGCACCTATCAGATGGACAGCGCCAACACCGACGAAGCTCTGCGCGAGGTCGAGCTCGACATCGCCGAGGGTGCCGACATGGTGATGGTGAAGCCGGGCATGCCCTATCTCGACGTCGTCCGTCGCGTGAAGGACAGGTTTGCGATGCCGACCTTCGCCTACCAGGTGTCGGGCGAATACGCGATGATCGCGGCCGCCGCCAACAATGGCTGGCTCGACGGCGAGCGCGCCATGATGGAGAGCCTGCTCGCATTCAAGCGCGCCGGCGCCGACGGCGTGCTGACCTATTTTGCGCCGAAGGCGGCGGAAAAGATCAGGGCGCAAGCCTAGTTGCAGTCATTCCGGGGCGATGCGCAGCATCGAACCCGGAATCTCGAGATTCCCCGACGCGCAATTGCGCATCTGAGGTCTGGTGCTGCGCACCATCCCGGAATGACAACGCAACACACAGCCCTCGAATCGCCCGAATATTTCCGCTTGGTAATCCCCGCGCTCTTGGCACGGGGATCGCCCCTTCCCATGTGCTCCACGGGAGTTTCCCCTTGGGAGGACGGACGATGTCTTATTCGGATCAGGGCAATTTTGGCGGCGCGCCGCAGCACGCCTATGACCCGTACCTCCAGCCGGAACTGTTCCGCGGCGTGGCGACGCGGCGGGTGTTCGCCTTCCTGATCGACTGCATCGTGATCACCGTCCCGATCGTACTCGGCTACATCTTCATCTTCGTGTTCGGCATCATCACGCTCACGCTCGGCTGGATGCTGTTCTGGCTCGCCTGGCCCGCCTCGGTGATCTGGGCCATCGTCTATTACGGCGCCTGCATCGGCGGCCCGCATTCGGCAACGATCGGAATGCGGGTGATGGACCTGGAGTTGCGCACCTGGTACGGCGCGCCCGGCTACTTCGTGCTCGGCGCCATGCACGCGGTGCTGTTCTGGGTGTCGGTCTCGTTCCTGACGCCCTTCGTGGTGCTGGTCGGCCTGTTCAACGGCCGCCGGCGCCTGCTGCACGACATCGTGCTGGGAACGGTCGTGATCAATAATTCGGTCCGTTCACCAGTTCCTCAGACTGCTCGGCCATACTGAGCTAACCGATTGACCGGGGGCCCGCGTGGCGCGATGCTGATGACCGTTTCGGAGGCCCACGACGTCCCTTGACCCAACACTCGCGCGACACACCCCAATTTTACCTCACGGCGCCGTCGCCTTGCCCCTATTTGCCGGGCCGACATGAGCGCAAGGTGTTTACGCACCTCGTGGGTGAGCGCGCCGGCGACCTCAACGACCTCCTGACCCATGGCGGGTTCCGCCGCAGCCAGTCGATCGCCTACCGCCCCGCCTGCGACCAGTGCCGGGCTTGCGTCTCGGTCCGGGTGGTCGCCAACGAGTTCCGCCCCTCTCGCAACTTCCGCAAGGTCATGGCGCGCAACGCCGACGTTATCGGCGACCAGCGCAGCGCCGTGCCGACCTCAGAACAATATTCGGTATTCCGCGCCTATCTCGATGCCCGCCATCGCCACGGCGGCATGGCCGACATGACCGTGCTCGACTACGCCATGATGGTCGAGGACAGCCATGTCGAGACCCGCATCATCGAGTACCGCCGACGCGGTCCCGACAGCGGCATCACCGGCCACGGCGAAGAGCTACTGGCGGTGGCGCTGACCGACGTGCTCAGCGACGGCCTGTCGATGGTCTATTCGTTCTTCGACCCGTCGCAGGAAACCCGCTCGCTCGGCACCTTCATGATCCTCGACCATATCGCACGCGCGCGGCGCCAGGGCCTGCCCTACGTCTATCTCGGCTACTGGATCGATGGCTCGCGGAAGATGGACTACAAGGCCCGCTTCCTGCCGCAGCAGCGCCTCGCCCCCTCCGGCTGGCTGCGCATCGACGCCCAGGGCGACACGGCGTCCGAGCCGCAGGACTGAGGACAATGCCATTGCGTGGCGCTGCACGCAGCGTCGAACCTGCAACGGTTGCGTATCCGCGCACCAGGGATTTCAGATCGCGGGCTGTGGTCGCATCGCTCTTCCTGGCTTTGATGACGAGCGCCTCTGCCTACGCCTGCGGTGCCGACTTCAAGGAGTACTACGGACGCTGCGTCGCGGCCACGCCTGCACCTGCGAAGGTCCTCACGTTTCTCAAGGACTACGGTCAGCAGGCCAGCAAGGTTGGCGAATTCGCGGACCTGTTCGCGCCGGACATTCCGTTGTTCGACAAGCCAGAACCCGGACGAAAAATCATCTATTCTTGGAAACAGCCAAATTCCGACATCGAATCCGAAGTCAAAATCGAGAAGGTCCTGCCCGAGTTCTACTACGTCGCGGTGAGCGTGTACGAGGGTCCGACATCGTGCGGCATCGAGGAATTCAAGCTGAAGGGACCGAAGACCACGCTGCGGGGTTACGTGCCAAAGGCCAATCCGCAAGGTGTACCGTCGCTCTGGAAGTTCAGGCACATGAGCGGGCTGTGCTAGCTGAATTGGGCGAGTGTTAGCCGCCTCACCCAAATATCGTATCGATCAGCAGCTTCACGTTCAAAACCACGATCACCGCGGCCACAATCCAGGCAATCGCGGCGACTGAGGCCGGAATGACGAACTGGCCCATCTTGCGCCGGTCGGACACGAACCGCACCAGCGGGATGACCGCGAACGGCAACTGCATCGAGAGGATGACTTGGCTGAACACCAGGAGATCGGCGGTACCACGCTCGCCATAGATCGCGGTGACGATGATCACCGGGACGATGGCGATGCCGCGGGTCAAGAGGCGCCGCGCCCAGCTCGGCAGGCGCAGGTCGAGAAAGCCTTCCATCACGATCTGGCCGGCAAGCGTCGCCGTCACGGTCGAATTGAGTCCGGAGGCGAGCAGCGCCACCGCGAACAGCGTCGACGCGATGCCGAGGCCGAGCAGCGGCGAGAGCAGCTCAAAGGCCTGACCGATCTCGGCGACGTCCGCATGGCCGCTGTTGTGGAAGGTCGCGGCCGCCACCACGAGAATTGCGGCGTTGATGAACAGCGCCAGCATCAGCGCCACGGTGGAGTCGGTGGTCGCCCATTTGATCGCTTCGCGCCGGCCCTCGTCGTTGCGCTGATAGGCGCGCGTCTGCACGATCGAGGAATGCAGGTAGAGATTATGCGGCATCACCGTCGCGCCGATGATGCCGATCGCGATGTAGAGCATCTCGTGATTGGTGAAGATTTCGGTCGACGGCACGAAACCTCTCAGCACGGCGGCAACCGGCGGCGCGGCGGCGGCGATCTGGATCGTAAAGCAGACCGCGATCACGACCAACAGCGCGATGACGAAAGCTTCGAGAAAACGAAAGCCGCGGTTCATCAGGATCAGCAGCAGGAAGGCATCGAGCGCTGCGATCAGCGCGCCGCCGATCAACGGAATGCCGAACAGCAGCTTTAGTGCGATCGCGGTGCCGATCACCTCGGCGAGGTCGCAGGCGATGATCGCCGCCTCGCAGGCGAGCCACAGCATGAAGTTGACCGCCGGCGAATAGGTCGCCCGGCAGGCCTGCGCCAGGTCGCGGTCGGTGACGATGCCCAGCCGCGCGGCAAGCGACTGCAACAGGATCGCCATCAGGTTCGAGAGCAGGATGACCGAGAGCAGCGTGTAGCCGAACTTCGATCCGCCCGCGAGGTCGGTCGCCCAGTTGCCGGGGTCCATGTAGCCGACCGAGACGAGGTAGCCCGGCCCGACAAAGGCCAGCAGCCGGCGCCACCAGCGTCCCGCCAGGGGGACGGCGATGGTAGCGTTGACCTCGGCCAAGCTTTTGGTGTGCGGCGCATCGGCGCGCCAGCCGGCGGAGGAGAGAGCGTCGGGGGTCAAATCAGGCGATCGGGCATCCATGCGCTGAGAATACCGAACTCGGTTCTTATTGCAACTCATTTGCAACTGCATCTAGCCGGGTCGGTTCCCGTCGCGGGAGCCGTTCTGCCCCGCCTTGTCGGGAAGCGGGTGGGTTTGGCGGTCCTCGTAGGCCGATACTGCCGCCAAATCGCGCTTTCAGGAAATGAGCCATGTCAACCAGCCCCACCCTCCCGGCGACATTCAACCGCCTCGCCTGGTCCAACCTCGCGGCCCAATCGGCCGAGCAGATTGCGCTCGCGGCCGCTCCCATCGTCGCCGTGCTCACCCTCGGCGTCGCCGAGGGCGCCAGCGGCCTGCTCCAGACCGCCCTCACCTTGCCCTTCGTGCTGTTCGCAATCCCCGCAGGCCTGCTCGCTGACCGGATGTCGCGCCGCTCCCTGATGGCGGGCGCCGAGGCGCTGCGAGCCGCCGCCCTGGCTTCAATCGTGCTCCTGGTCGCAACGGGTGCGCTGAACCTGCCCCTGCTCGCCCTGCTCGGCTTTGCCGCGGTCTGCGGCACCGTGGTCTACAGCGTCGCCGCGCCGGCCCTGGTGCCCGCGCTGGTCGGACCGGAGCTCCTTCCGGCCGCGAACGCGCGGATCGAACTTGCACGCACGATCGCGTTTGCGAGCGGGCCCGCGCTCGGCGGCGCGCTGGTCGGCTGGTTCGGCGCCAGCCCGGCCTTCGGCTTCGCGGCCGTGCTCTCGGCCATCGCGGTCGTGCTGCTCAGAGGCATCTACGAGCCCGAACGGGCTGCGACGCCGCGCCGGCATCCGCTGCAGGAGATCCGGGAAGGCGCCGCCTTCGTCTTCCATCACGCGCTGCTCAAGTCCGTGTTCATCACCCAGTTCATCTTCAACACCGGCTGGTTCCTCCAGCTCGCCGTGTTCGTGCCCTATGCCGTGCGCCATCTCGGCCTGTCGGCGACCGGCGTCGGCGTGGTGCTGACGATGTACGGCGTCGGCATGGTGATCGGCGCGCTGCTTGCGACCCGCGTGATGCGCCGCGTCGCCTTCGGCACCGTGGTCGGGCTTGGACCTGTGACCGGCTTCATCGCCGCGCTGGTGATGGCGCTGACGGTGCTGGTGCCGACGCCGTGGCTTGCGGGCTTGAGCTTCTTCCTGCTCGGCGTCGGCCCGATCCTCTGGGTGATCTCGACCACGACCTTGCGCCAATCGGTGACGCCGCCCCGCCTGCTCGGCCGCGTCTCCGCCATCAACATCATGAGCTATGGCGCACGCCCGCTCGGCTCGGCGCTCGGCGCGATCGTCGGCGGGTTCTACAGTGCGGAAGCGTGCCTCTATCTTGCCGCGGCGATTTTTGGCGTACAGGCGCTGGTGATCTGGCTCTCGCCGGCGGTCGCGCTGGATCGTCAGCCGGCGATGGTGGAGGATGGTGCGGCGGTGCGCTGCTAGCCCCATCGTCATTGCGAGCGCAGCGAAGCAATCCAGATTCTTTCTGCGGAGACAGCCTGGATTGCTTCGCTGCGCTCGCAATGACGGGGAAACAGCGTAGCTATCCCGCCAGATACCGCTCGTAACTCCCCGTCACCGGCTCGCTGGTGTCGATGTCAGGATCGAGCGTGTAGAGGTCCTGCGCGCGGCCGATGCCGCGCAGCGCGTAGCGTCCGGTGGAGACGAGGTAGCGGCGGCCAGTGGCGTCCAGGCCCATGTAGAATTCTGCCGACGCCAGCAGCTCGCGATCGACCGAGCGGCTCATCGAGGCGATGCGGCTGACCTCGTTCACTGTCGGACCGACCACCGTAAAGTCCAGCCGGTCCTCGCTGCCGATATTTCCGTAAAAGACCTCGCCGACATGCAGGCCGATATAGGCCGACGTGACGGGACGGCCGTCGGCAGTCCGCCGGGCGTTCAGCGCGACCACGTTCTTGCGGAACAGACGCTCGGCGCGCAGTGCCGCACGGCGCGACGCCATCATGTCCTCGCCGGTGAACATCGCCAGCACACCGTCGCCGATCAGCTTCAGCACGTCGCCGCCGGCGTCGTGGATCGCATCGATCACGGCTTGCGCGTAGTCGTTGAGGAACGGGATGATCTCGTCGGGACCAATGCTTTCGCTGATCCCGGTCGAGCCGCGCAGGTCCGAATACCAGAGCACTGCATTGATGCGCTCGGTAACGCCGCGCGAGATGCGCCCACGCAAGACCTGCTCGGACGCATCACGTCCGAGATAGACGCGGCCGAGCGTGCGCGCAATGTCGACCTGTTGCGCCGACTTGATGGCGAGCCCCAGCACCGGAATGAGATCGCGCAGCGCCGCGAGCTCGCCTTCCGTAAATCCACTGTCGCGCCGCGTCGTCCAGTAGGAATACAGGCAGTCCATCTGGCCGAGCGCACCGGTCTCGCCGAACCGATGCACAAAGGCGAGGAAATGACGGTGCCCCTTCTCGGCGAGATCGCCGATCTGCGAGAAGTTGAGCTTCTCGTGACCGGCGAGATCGATCAGCATCTCGTCCTCGCCATGCTCGAGCAGATGGAAGAACACCGAGCGGCGCCAGTTCTTGGCCGCGTCACCCTCCGCCGTCGAGCCGTATTCGACGACGTCGCTCTCATTGGTCGGCACGTCGCTCCAGCGAAAGGCGCGGCCCTCATAGATCGGATGCAGCGTATCGATGACGACGAGGCCACGCGACAGATCGAGCCCTTCGGCGCAGCAGCGCTCGCAGAAGCCGCGTAGCAGCTCGGGTTCAGGAAGGCCCGTGAGGCCCTGGCCGGTCAGCCAGTTCATCAGGTCGATGCGGGAGTTCAGTTGCATACGCCATTATGCCGTGCCTTCGTGACCGGCGAAAGGCAGAGCCGGCTCGGCTCCACGTCACGCCGAGCATCCCGGCCGTTGCAGGTCGAATATGCCAAGCCCGGTGTTGACGTGCCCTGCACGGCGGATGCAAAAGCCGGTTAATGATGTCGCCGCCGACCAGAAGCGCAAAGAACAGACCGCGGAAGCACGCCAAGCGATGAGCCAGCGACAGCTTCCGATCATTTTGGCGCTCGGCACGACGCAGACCCTGGCCTGGGCCTCCAGCTATTATCTGCCCGCGATCCTTGCGGATCCAATCGCCCACGATCTCGGCATCTCCTCGAACTGGATTTTTGGCGCATTCTCGGCCTCACTGGTGATCTCGGCGATGCTGGGCCCGCGCATCGGACGGCAGATCGATCTGGTCGGCGGGCGGCAGGTGCTATGCGCCTCGAACCTGACGATTGCCGCCGGTCTGGTGCTGCTCGGCCTCTCGCAACACGTCGCCGTGATGTCGATCGCCTGGCTGATCCTCGGCATCGGCATGGCGCTCGGCCTGTACGATGCCGCCTTCGCGGCGCTCGGGCGGATCTACGGCGTCAATGCGCGCGGTGCGATCACCGGCATCACGCTGATGGCGGGATTTGCCTCGACGGTCGGCTGGCCGCTGACGGCCTGGGGCCTGTCGCATATCGGCTGGCGCGAGACCTGCTTTGCCTGGGCCGCCGCGCACATCCTGATCGGCCTGCCGCTCAATCTCTTGATGCTGCCGAAGGTCAAGGGTGCGAAGGAGGCGGCGGCGACCGCCGTCAAGCCGCACATTCCGCTCGACCGCACCATGATCCTTTTGGCCTTCGTCTTCGCCGCCGCCTGGACCGTCACCGGCGCGATGGCCGTGCACTTCCCGCGCATTCTCGAAGCCGCCGGCGCTACGCCCGTGGAGGCGATCGCGGCCGGCGCGCTGATCGGCCCGGCGCAGGTCGGCGCGCGGGTGCTCGAGGCGAGCTTTCTCAGCCGCTTCCATCCGCTATGGTCGACGCGGCTCGCCTGCATCACCCATCCGATCGGAGCGGCCGTGCTCGCCGTGTTCGGCGCGGCCGGGGCCAGCGCCTTTGCGCTCCTCCACGGCTCCGGCAACGGCGTTTTGACCATCGCGCGGGGAACGCTGCCGCTCTCGATCTTCGGGCCGAAGGATTACGGCTACCGGCTCGGCATCATCGGCGCGCCGGCGCGGATGGCGCAGGCGGTAGCGCCTCTCGCGTTCGGCCTGCTGATCGATGTCATGGGCACAAAAGTGCTGATCGTGTCCTCGGCGCTCAGCCTTGCCGCGCTGGCCGCGCTGTTCCTGATCCATCCGGAACGCAAGCCGACGTAGGAACGCACACGCAGATTGGTCTTTCCTTGCGCCAAGCTTTCGCGCAAAAGCAGGACATGACCGACGACACACATCCGCCCGGCGCTCTCAGACGTTTCGCCTCATGGGCCACCACGCCGCCGCAGGCCTATGGCGTCTATCTCGCCGCCGTGGCGCTGATGTTCCTGCTGTCATTCTATGCCGGCACGATGAAGCCGAAGAAGGCGCCGGACGGCGTCTCGCCGCCGGTGTCGGCGCCGCGGAATTGACGCGCCGACGAAAGGACAGAAGATGGCCGCCCCTGAGCCGATCACGCGTTACAACCCGCCCGAGCTCGGCCAGCCGCCCGGCTATTCGCAAATCGTCGAGGTCAGCCACGGCCGCATGATCTTCCTGGCCGGCCAGACCGCTGTCGACGCCGACGGCAACGTCGTCGGCAAGGGCGATTTCGCCGCGCAGGCCGCGCAGGTGTTTCGCAACATTTCCCTCGCGCTCACCGCACGCGGCTATGATGCCTCGAACCTCGTGAAGCTGACCGTCTTCCTCACCGACATGAACAATCTCGCGGTCTATCGCGAGGCGCGCAACCGCTTCTTTGCGACCGTCAGGCCGGTTGCGGCACCCGCGATCACGCTGGTCGAGGTGTCCAAACTCTACGGCCCCGACTTCCTGATCGAGATCGAGGCGATCGCGGCGGCGTGAAGTAGATCAATGCCACCTGCCAGGCGTCAGTCGTAAAACTCCGGCGCAAGCTTCTGGCCGTCGCGCTGCGCCTTGTCGTGGTTGATCCAGAGCTGCGCCCTCTCCTTCGTTAGCGTATCGGCGAGCTTCTGCATCGAGGCCGTCGTCTGATCCTTGCTGACGTTCATGGCCGGCACCCGGCGGTTCTCCCAATTCTCCTTGAAATGGACGGCGTCGCCGGAGAGGACCACAGCGCCGGTCTTCGGCAGTTTCACCAGCAGCGATTGGTGTCCGGGCGTATGGCCCGGTGTCGACAGGATGATCAGGCTGCCATCGCCGAAGACATCGAGATCGCCTGTCAGCAGCGTCACCGGATGGGAGGGCTTGAAGCGCGGCTCGCTGTTGGTGCCGGGCCATTCATATTCGGCCTTCTGCACGTAGAGCATGGTCGAGGGAAACATCTCGACATTGCCGGTGTGATCGGGATGGGTGTGCGACACGGCCATCCCCTTCAGATCCGCGGGCTTCACGCCGAGCTGGTCGAGCTGCGCGGCAAGCGTCTTCGGCCGTCGCCAGACCGTCGCCTTGGGGTCTGCCGGCACGAGGCCGTTGGGCATCGACGCCACCGCATCGGAAATGCCGGTGTCCCACAAGAACCAACCCTGGGCGTGCTTGATCAGATAGCAGCTATCGACGAAGTCCATCGGCTTGCCTTCGTTCATCCCAGGCGTCCAGCGCGACACGTCGCTGGTCGTGCCCTCCCCGCAATTGAGGATGTAGAGCCGCTCAACGCCGGATGCCGCAAGCGCGGCGGTGGGGGAGCACAGGATCGCGATGGCAGCGAGCGTCAGTCCGATGGGGCGTGTCATCTGGTTCCTCTCAGTGCGGGCAGGTTTCGACCTCGACCGTGACATGGCTCAGGCCTTTCAACCCAGCGAGCCGCTTCTTGTAGACGGCTGGCTGCTTGGGCTTGTCCGAGACCAGCGACACCAGCACCGCGCAATGGCCCGGACCGACCTGCCAGAGATGGAGGTCGGTGACGCGGTCCTCGCCGACTTCCATGCGGGCGCGGATGGTGCGCTCCATGCGCTCGTCGGCGCGGACGTCGAGCAGCACCGCGCCCGAGGCCTTGATCAGGCCGAACGCCCAGCTCGCGATCACGACGCTGCCGATCAGGCCGACCGCGGGGTCGGCCCAGACCCATCCCGAATACATCGCGACCAGAAGTGCCGCGATCGCCAGCACCGAGGTCGCCGCGTCGGCCATCACGTGGACATAGGCGGCACGCAGATTGTTGTCGTGATGGTGATGATCATGATGGTGCTGGTCGTGATCGTCATGATCGTGCGCATGGCCGTGACCGTGCCCATGGCCGTGATCGTGGTGATGATTGTCGCGCAACAGCCAGGCACTGGCGAGATTGACGCAGAGGCCGAGGACGGCCACCGCGATCGCCTCGCCATAGACGATCGGCACCGGCGTAATCAGCCGCAGCACGCTTTCATAGGCGATCTCGACCGCGATCAGGCCGAGGATGATGGCGCTGGCGAAGGCCGCGAGATCGCCGAACTTGCCGGTGCCGAAGGTGAAATGCGCATTCCCGAGGTGGCGGCGCGCGAAGCGGTAGGCGAATGCGGCGATGCCGAGCGCCGCCGCATGCGTGCCCATGTGCCAGCCGTCGGCGAGCAGCGCCATCGAGCCGAACAGGGAGCCGGCCACGATCTCGGCCACCATCATCACCAGCGTCAGCGCCACCACGAACCAGGTGCGCCGCTCGTTCTCGTCGTGCTTGTCGCCGAGAAACGCATGCTCATGCGTCCATTGATCGATGGAGTGGGAATGCATCGGTTGTTGTCTCCGGAAGAGAATTCGTTTTCCCCAATATAGGCCCGGCCGGCTTACGTTTCTAACGTTTGTCGCCGTCGAAACGGGCGGATTGACAGGTCCGCGCGGTTTCGCTGTAATGGCACCCATGGGGATTGAGCGATCTCCCCGTGAGGCGACAAGCCCAAGCATCGCGTCCCGTTCACTCCTAACGAGGGCGCATCATGTCTTCTTTCACCACGATATCGTCTGACAAACTGGCACGGCTGATCGGCACGGCAAACGCGCCGCTGCTGATCGATGTGCGCACGGACGAGGATTTTGCCGCCGATCCGCGGCTGATCCCCGGCTCCGTCAAACGCAGCCACGAGAGCGTCCCGGACTGGGGCGAGGAACTTGCGGGCCGCTCCGCCATCGTCGCCTGCCTGCGCGGGCAGAAGCTCGCCCAGGGCACCGCGGCGTGGCTGCGCCAGCTCGGCGTCCAGGCCGAAACCCTGGACGGCGGTTTTGAGGGCTGGAAGGACGCAAAACTTCCGCTGATCGACAGCAAGAAGCTGCCACCGCGCGATGCCAAGGGGCGCACCGTCTGGGTGACGCGCGCCCGGCCCAAGGTGGACCGCATCGCCTGCCCCTGGCTGATCCGCCGCTTCGTCGACCCCAATGCGGTGTTCCTGTTCGTGGCGCCGTCCGAGGTTGTCGCCGTCGGCGAACGCTTCAACGCGGCACCCTTCGACATCGAGAACGTGTTTTGGAGCCACCGCGGCGAACTCTGCACCTTCGACGTCATGGTCGAGGAGTTTGGGCTCAAAACCCCGCCCCTGCTGCGGCTTGCGACGCTGGTGCGCGGTGCCGACACGGCGCGGCCGGAATTGGCGCCGGAAGCGCCGGGCCTGCTCGCGGCCTCGCTCGGCCTGTCCAGGATGTATGACGACGATCTCGAACAACTCGACGCCGGCATGCTGCTCTACGACGCCTTCTATCGCTGGTGTCGTGACGCCACCACGGAGACCCACAATTGGCCGACCGGCAAAGCGAAAGCGTGATGGACACCCGCATCATTGAAACCAAGGGAGCTGATGTCGGTCACGGCATCAGCTTCCACGAAGCCTTCCGCGTCTGGCTTCGCGTCGCCCTGCTGTCATTCGGCGGCCCGGCCGGCCAGATCGCGGTGATGCACCGCATCCTGGTCGAGGAGAAGAACTGGATTTCGGAAGGGCGTTTCCTGCACGCGCTCAATTATTGCATGCTGCTGCCGGGCCCCGAGGCGCAGCAGCTTGCGACCTATATCGGCTGGCTGATGCACCGCACCGCCGGCGGGCTGATGGCGGGCGGGCTGTTCATCCTGCCCGGCATCATCGCCATCATGGGCCTCAGCTACATCTATGCCATCTTCGGCAATGTCAGTTTTGTCGAGGCGCTGTTCTTCGGGCTCAAGGCTGCCGTGCTCGCCATCGTCGTCGAGGCCGTGGTGCGCGTCGGCAAGCGCGCGCTCAAGAACAACATCATGATCGGGCTTGCAGCGCTCGCCTTCGTTGCGATCTTCTTCTTCAACGTCCCCTTTCCGATCATCATCATCGCCGCCGGCATCATCGGCTATGTCGGCGCGAAGAGCGGTCGGAGCGAATTTGCGCCCCCCGCCCACGGCCATGGAAGCAACACCGCCGCGATCGACAGTATGCTCGGCGAAGCCGTGCCCGATCACATCCGGCCGAACACGGCGCGCGCGATCCGCGTAGGCCTCGTCTGGCTTGCGCTGTGGCTCGTGCCGGTCATCGCGCTGCTGCTCGCTTTCGGAGAGGCGAACGTGTTCAGCCAGATCGCACTGTTCTTCTCCAAGATGGCGATGGTGACTTTTGGCGGGGCCTATGCGGTGCTGGCCTACGTCGCCCAGCAGGCGGTCGAGCATTATCACTGGCTCAGCGCGCGGGAGATGCTCGACGGCCTCGGCATGGCCGAGACGACGCCGGGCCCGCTGATCATGGTGCTGCAATTCGTGGGCTTCATGGCCGCCTTCCGCGATCCCAGCGGCCTGTCGCCGCTGCTCGCCGGCACGCTCGGCGGCCTGCTCGCGACCTGGGTCACCTTCACGCCCTGCTTCCTCTGGATCTTCGTCGGCGCGCCTTATGTCGAGCTCCTGCGCGGCAACAAGGGCCTCGCCGGCGCGCTCGGTGCAATCACGGCCGCAGTGGTCGGCGTGATCCTCAATCTCTCGATCTGGTTCGCCCTGCACACGCTGTTCCGCGAAACCTATCCGGTGAACGCCTTCCCCCTGTCCTTCGACATGCCGGTCCTGCGCAGCATCGACGTCCCGGCGCTGGTGCTGTCGATCGCGGCCGCGACCGCGATCTTCCGCTTCAAGCTCGGCATGCTCACCGTGCTCGCGGGCTCCTGCGCGGCGGGCGTTGTGCTGCGGCTGATGGGGGTAATCTAGGGTTCATAATTCGCCGGGTCTGCTCTGCTTTCCCCCATCATTGCCGCGCCCCTCACGGGCGGGTCGAAACTTCCCACTGGGTGGGTCCGCCTCAACTGTGACAGCGGACCTCAGCGAGCTTCTGCGCGACTTCGCCTCAGGACCGTCAACGGAAGTCGCTAACGCAGCTGTGATCTAACCGACACTTGGTCGACTGAATCCGATTCACTAGTCCAAGCCTACCTAAGTATGGCCCCTTCATACCCACGCGCAATGGCGCCAACCGAGTGCCTGGTGCTATCTCTAAGACCAGAATGAAAAGCAACGGAACCGGCCCTGCGAGCCGGCAGTTGCGAGGGCAAGGTCGGCGGCGTAACGCCCGCCGACTTCTCCCAATCTGGCAGCGCGTTGCCGCTCAATTGGTATCTACCGCCACGGTTAGCTGCAGAGAGTACGCCATGAGAAACATCGCCGATCTCCTGACACGGTTTTGGCAAGGGAGCCAGCCCGCGTCCAATACTCAGCTTGCTGCTATGACCGAAAACAGAGATCGATCCAGCATGGCTGATTTTGTACGGATCCTGCAGGCCTACGATCAAGACCAGTACGGCAGGATTTAGGGGCAGCCGCGTCGGTCCGCTTACGGTTGTCCAAGCAAACCAAAGCTCAGGACTTGGGACCCAGTTCTTACGTCTGCCACGTCCGTTTAGAGTCAAAATGCGACTCACTCGGAGCACATCTAGTCCGTTCCAACCCGTAACCGGACTTCAAACAGAGGTGCCGCCACTTCGCTGATGGGCCGCCCCTTCCAGATGATGCCTGATCGATAGAAGTCCTGAAGCTCTACCCGGAGACTGCAGGAGCGAGCGGCTGTTCATTTCCCTGATCATCGAGCGCGGCGCTTTGCCAGGACTCCATGAGATCGGCAAGTTCTTCCGCTTCTAAACCAAAATTGTCGCCTACTGCATCGTTCGAAGAGGGGGGCGACGAATGTATCCAGCCAGCGTCAAGTAAACGAGGCCTCACCGCGTTGAACTGGACACCTGAAACAGGCCAGTCGCGACACGGGCGAAAGTCAATCACTTCTGTCCACAGATATGGATTTCGAGTTAGCAGAGTGACTTGAAATCCATTCCTGTCGATCTGCAGACCTCCACGCAGCAGAGCGCGGGCAGAAAGCACAGTAAGCAATCCGCAGCCACATGTACCGAAGACAGACACTGCTAAGACGATAGCCGCAAGCAAATTGTCGGCCGGCAGACTCAAGACAATTTTGACGCCGATAAAGATAAAGGGAGCAGTCGATACGACGCCTAGCACCATTAGAACCCACCATCGGGTTCGCGTAGCTTTCAACTTGACCGGTCCCGGATATGCCGCGAGGAGCCTTGCGACTTTGGCGCCACTGACCTTCGTAAGCCGTCTGCGCCTCGGCGTGGTCGCAATTTGAGCAGCGGTCTCAGTCCTAGCTTTCAGCCTCGCACGAATTTTTGTGGCGATTGGCACGAGCATTATGCCAAAGCAAACGAGGATGCCGGCCAATCCGGGCCAAAAACCCTCATCCATCAAATACCGGAGCACGGCCCTCATATAGCCGCCAAAGATGAAGACCCCGAGGGCCGAAAGAACAATGATTTTGACGATCTTCATGACGTGACCGATGCAGGCGCGATCGAAACGTCGAAAGTGCAACCCGCTGCATCTGAACCTTAACTCAGATGAAGCGGAGATGCACGTTCCGCGGGTATTCGCCGCTGTAGGTCCGTTGCCGGTCGCCGAAGGTTGGGCGCCATCCAACAGGACCCGCTGAATTAGCGCTTCCGTGCTCGCGGGCTCCTGCGCTACCGACGTCGAGCTGCGGCTATTAGGGGCGATTTAGCGCCGCAACGCAGAACGCTACACAGCCTTCGGACCCAATCTCCTTCCGAGACGTTGATAGGTGAATCGAAGGCCCAGCATGGAAACGCTCTCTGCGTATCTCGACAGGAAGCACGAGGAACTCAAGTTGCTCAATGGTTGCCTCGGCAGTGCACTGGCGCTGCGAAAGCCGGTCGCGGTTACCGAGGTGATTGAACAGAAATTCCGGCTTGCTGCGGCGTTGAAGGCTGAACACGCGCTGCACGATTGGGCGCTCACGGAAACGGCCTGGGCCCATTCGGGGCGGCTGCGCGCGGGGCCGTTCGAATTCAGCTACGACTACCAGCGCGCCGATCTCGACGTTCGCGGCCCTTCGTTCTACGAGTTCGAGGAAGCGGCGGCGACCGAGACCATCTATACGTCGTCAGGAATGGCCGCCATCTCGGCCTTGCTGTTGGGATCTGCAAGGGTGATCCCCAAGGCGGACATTCTGGTCTTGCCTGGCTCCTATGGTGAAACGATCGAGCTGATCGAAAGTCTTGCCCGGCATTTGCGCCTGGTCCGGCTCGAACAATCGCCCAGCGACGTCGCAGCTCGTGCGAACCATCGGCGAATTCTGCTCCTCGACTCCTGCGCGCCAGCAGCCGCATTCGAGGCGACCCTGCGTTGCGACGCGCCCGAACTTGATCTCGTGATTTTCGACACGACCTGTCTTTCGATCGGCTCGGGACGGATCCGCCGGGTTCTGAACTGGACCCGCCGTGCGAGAATTCCCATCGTTCTGGTACGTAGCCACACCAAGCTCGATTCCCTCGGCCTGGAGTATGGGCGCCTCGGCTCTGCGGCCTTCGCTGCTCCCCACAGGCGCGTGAACATGGGCCCGCAGCTAAGGGACGGCCTCGTTGAGGAAATGCGCAGGGCCGTGCGGCTATTGGGCGGCGCGGCGCTGCCGGCGCATTTCCCGCCCTATGTGGGGACGAAAGCCTACCGCGATCTGACTGACAGGCGCGGCGCAGCCATCTTGCGCAACGGCAGACGAACGGCCCGCTATTTTGCGTCCGCGCTTCCCCGCTCATCGGCCGAACTGCATTTCGCCCACGGCCTCTATGTCACGCTGGCACCGAAGCGACCGGTGGACGAGAGCCAGGCGAGGCAAATCGCAGCCGACCTTTCCGGTGATCTGGGCAAGGCCGGATTGCTGCTGCGCCATGCCGGAAGTTTCGGCTTCGATTTCGGCGCGGCGGAGTGGTTCCACGACACAACCTGCGATCGCTACCTCGTCAGGATCGCCGTGCCCGACTTGCCGACACCGCTATGGGACGAGATCGCCACGGCCGTGGCTTACTGGTGGTCTTTGCACGAGCAGGCCCCGCGCCTTTCCAGCCTGCCGGCGAGTGCGCCCGCATAGGGTGATGTGGGCGAAGCTTCGTATGGGCTCCTCCAGCTCCACAAAAGACAGTAGAATCGACGTTGTTCGAGGGGGGAGCCCGATTCGTGGAATCGGTTTCGGAGCAGAGCGTCAACCCACGCCGACGACTGGCCGTCGTCCTGTTGCTCCTGGGCTTCTTCGTGGCTGTTTGCCTTGGCGTCATGTACGTCGCGGGTGATCTGACGAGGCTTCAGGCCGCCGTTTCCGAGAGGGATAGCCGGGCTGCCTTGGACCAGGTGAAAGGTCCCGAGCAGCTGGATGAAGCGCTCAAACGATATCCCTCCAATAGACTCCTCAAGATGCTCGCGCTCGCGAGCAACGACGCGACTGAAATCGATGCTGCCGCGCAAAGACTGCTCAGCGATATTGAGCCAAGGGCCCTTCCGAAGCTCGATGAGGTGAGTGCGTCCAGCCGCGGCGACCTTGACGCGCTTCGCCGGGATTTGAAGACCGCGGAAGGCAACGCCGCGACCTCAGAGGCCCGCTACATCGCGCTGACCAAGGCCGCACGAGACAAACTGGAAAACGACGTTCGGTCACTGAACGTTGGGGATGGCCGTGTCTCCAGTTTCATGGCGATGATCGACGAGCGGCATGCGGCATGGACAGCACTGACCTCCAAGATGCTCGCCTCGCGCGCGGAATATTACAACGCCTACGAAAGATGCGTCGCGCTTCTGGTCCGTGACTTCGGGATCTACAAGGTGGCGAACGGTCAATTCGTCTTTCCCTTTCAGTCCGCCGCCAACAGCTACAACCGTGCGGCCGCAACCACGGCGGCTGCGGCACAGCGCAGCTCCGAGCTGAATGACGAAAGGACGAAGCTGAGACAGTCCCAGCTCGGCAGATGGAAGGAATTCCTCGAGTAATAGTCGCGCGCCCTCGCTGTGAAGAGCTGCACTTTCAACGGAGAAGCCTGCCGGACGTTACAGCATCGTCATGTTCATGACTAAAAACGTGACATTTTAGATACGCTCTACTGTAAATTGTACAAAGCGGTTCCAAGGCCCTTCGCCCCGCGCATCCTTTCTGGCAGACATGTGGCAGTTTGTCGCACCAGGCGATGGGAATTGGGGATGGGATCGAAATGAAGCATTGCGTGACGGCTTGTGTGGGCGTGGTTTTGGCTTTGGCTCTTCCTGGCACTGGATCGGCGGCCGACCTCGCGGTGAAGGCCCCGATCCTGAAGGCGGCAGCCCCCGTCCCGTTCACCTGGACCGGATGCTACGTCGGCGGCCATGTCGGCGGTGTCGTCAGCGACGACCGCACCACCGGCGTGCTCGGAAACTCGGTCAGCTTCAGCTCAGCGGGCTTCGTCGGCGGCGGCCAGATCGGCTGCGACTATCAATTCACATCGAGCTGGGTCGTCGGTGTCGAGGGCCGGGCGGCCTGGACCAGCCTCAGCAACAGTCATGCGGGAATCGTCAGAAACCTCGTGACCGGCGCGGTTCTCCCGTCGCAGTTCACGATGAGCAACGACATGCTGGCCTCAGCGACCGTACGGCTCGGCTATGCCGTCGCCGAGCGCTGGCTGGTCTTCGTCAGAGGCGGTGCCGCCTGGACGCGCGAGAAGATCGACGACGCCTTCACGCCGCCGGCGGGCCCCGTCGATCCCAGCGCGACGACAACCGCAACCGGCTGGACCGCCGGCACCGGCGTCGACTGGGCCTTTGCGCCGCACTGGTCGGCGGTTTTCGAGTACGACTACTACGATTTCGGCAATCGCAGCGTCCTGCTGAGCAATGGCGCCGGCAGCAACGTGAACATCTTCAGCTTGAAGGATCGTATTCACGCCGTCACCGCCGGCGTGAACTACCACTTCTGAGTCCTGAGACCAAAGCCCCGGCCTCGCCCCGCAAGCGGGGCGAGGTGACGTCAGTTCAGGTGCCCTCGAATTTGAACGAGACGCTCAGCTTGGCGCGGAAGGCCTCCACTTTGCCCTTGGCGTCCAGTTGCATGTCGAGTTTGATAACCTCGGCAACGCGGAGGTCCCGAAGAGACTTTCCGGCCTGCTCGACCGCATTGGCGGCGGCCTTCTCCCAGGAATCGCTGCTGGTGCCGACCAGTTCGATGACCTTGTAGACGCTCTCGGACATGTTTCGTCCTCCCGTTCATGATGAAGCAGGAAGCAGGTGCTCCCTGCCGGCTTCAAGCCTAACATCACGATAATGGCGCTGGAAGGATTGCGATCCGCCGTTTGCGGCGCAGGATAAGTCACTGCCCCGTCGCGGCCGGATGGCGCGAAGTGCGATCCGGGCGCTACTGTGCATGGGGTTGTTTCGATGTTTTGTTGTTCCGTCACGGAAGCAAGGCTCCGCAACTGAACGGCGCCCCGACATCCACCCTGCGAAGACCAGGACGACAGCGAATGGGGGGCCCGCCGCTCCGCTTCCGAGCGCGACGACGGCGCCCTACTCGATCACGCGCCCGAACTTGTTCGACTTCGGAAAACCTTTCGGCGGCAGGCGGCCGGCGTCGGCGCGGGTGCCCTGCCATTCGGCCAGTTCCTTCATGGTCGCGCTGAACTCGCGGCCCGCGGAATCCTTCCAGGCGAGTCCCGCCTTGGCGTCGAACACGGCAACGTCGGACAAGCCGCCGTCCTTGTACTTCTGCAGGCGAACGCCGCGGCCGCGTGCCATCTCCGGCACCTGGTCGAGCGGGAAGATCAGCATCTTTCGATTATCGCCGATGACGGCAATGGTGTCGCCGAGCACTTCCGTGATCGCGCGCGCCTCGTTCGGCATCTCGACGTTGAGGACCTGCTTGCCCTTCTTGGTGGTGCCGACGCAATCGTCCTCGTTGACCAGGAAACCCTGGCCCTCGTGGCTTGCGACCAGGAATTTTCGGCCGCCCTTGTTGACGAATAGCGCGACGGGGGCCGCCTCCTGCTCCATGTCGATGAACAGGCGGATCGGCTCGCCATGGCCACGGCCGCCCGGCAGTTTTGCGACATCGAGCGTGTAGAATTTTCCGTTGGTGGCGAACAGCAAAAGCTTCGAAGTCGTCTCGGCAAAGAAGGCGAAGCCGAGCTTATCATCCTGCTTGAAGGCAAGCCCCGAGAGATCCTCGACATGCCCCTTCATGGTGCGGATCCAGCCCTTGTCGGAGACGACGACGGTGACCGGCTCGCGCTCGACAAAGGCCTCCTCGATCGCCGCGAGGTCGTGCTCGGGCGCGTCGGCAAAGGTGGTGCGACGTTTGCCGAGCGGCGTCTTGGGTCCGAACATATCGCGGACCTTGCCGACCTGCTCGCCGACCTTCTTCCACTGCTCTGCTTCCGAGGCGAGCAGGCCTTCGATACCCTTCAGTTCCTTGCGCAGATCCCTGTCTTCATTGCGGATCTCCATTTCCTCGAGCCTGCGCAGATTGCGCAGGCGCATGTTGAGGATGGCTTCCGCCTGGATCTCGGTGAGCTTGAACGCCTTGATCAGCGCCGGCTTCGGCTCGTCCTCGGTGCGGATGATCTTGATCACCTTGTCGAGGTTCAGATAGGCGACCAGATGGCCGCCAAGGACCTCCAGCCGGTGCTCGATCTGGCCCTTGCGGAAGTTGGAGCGGCGGATCAGCACGTCGCGGAGATGGTCGAGCCATTCCCGCAGGCACTCCGCGAGCCCCACCACCTTGGGAATGCGGCCCTTGAGCAGCACGTTGAGGTTCAGCGGAATCTTGCTTTCGAGCTCGGTGAGCCGGAACAGCGATTCCATCATCAAGGCAGGATCGACGTTCTTCGACTTCGGCTCGATGACGAGCCGAACGTCCTCGGCCGATTCATCGCGGACCTCGCCGACCAGCGGCAGCTTCTTCTGGTCGAGCAGCTCGGCAATCTTCTCGACGATCCGCGACTTCTGCACCAACCACGGAATCTCCGTGACGACGACGACCCACGTGCCGCGCGCGCCCTCCTCCTGTTCCCATCGGGAGCGAACACGGAACGACCCGCGGCCGGTGGTGTAGGCCTCCGCAATCGCCTGCTTGGAATCGACGACGATGCCGCCGGTCGGGAAGTCCGGGCCCTTGACCCATTTCAGCAGCGACTTGGACTTTGCGTCGGGCTTCTCGATCAGATGCAGCGCCGCGTCGCAGAGCTCGGCGGCGTTGTGCGGCGGGATCGAGGTCGCCATGCCGACCGCGATGCCCTGCGCGCCGTTGGCGAGCAGATTCGGGAAGCCGCCGGGAAGGACCACCGGCTCCTTGGACTGGCCGTCATAGTTGGGACGAAACTCGACGCCGTCCTCGTCGATGCCCTCGAGCAGAAGCCGCGCGACGTCGGTCATGCGCGCTTCGGTGTAGCGATAGGCGGCGGGGTTATCGCCGTCGATATTGCCAAAATTGCCCTGGCCGTCGACGAGCGGATAGCGCGAGGAGAAATCCTGCGCGAGACGCACCATGGCGTCGTAGATCGCCTGGTCGCCATGCGGATGGAACGAGCCCATCACGTCGCCGACGATCTTTGCGGATTTCTTGAAGCCAGTGCCCGGATCGAGCCTGAGCAGGCGCATGCCATAGAGGATGCGCCGGTGCACCGGCTTCAGACCGTCGCGCGCATCCGGCAGCGCGCGGTGCATGATGGTGGAGAGCGCATAGGCGAGATAGCGCTCCTCGAGCGCGTCCCGCAGCGGCACCTCGTGAATTTCAGCCGGCTTCTCCGGCGGAATCAGTCGTTTTCCCATGGCGCCGGGTTAGACCGCCACGGCGAATCGGGCAAGAATCGATTGGTTCCCTGTGGGCGGTTATTGCCCCGCCCAGCCGGCGGTCACGGGCTGCGTGGTTTGCGGGTTCTTGGCCTGTGTGGTCGCTGGCGCATTGGTCAGGCAGCGACGCGCGGCTTCGATTTCCGCCTCGGTAGCGCCCTTGGATCGCGCCCATGTCTCTGCGGCCGCAGCGGAATATTTGGCGACATAGTACCTGACGACGGTACAGGAGGCGCGCCGGACCAGTCCCGGCTGCTCACCTGCCAATGCTGCGTCCGGAGCCCACGCCAGCAGCGCGGCCGACACCACGAATCCTCTGATCAACATTTAGGCTGTCCCCGGTTTGGAACCAGTCCGGCCAACGCTGACAGCCTGATTTGGTTCCGCCTGAGACCGCCGCATCGAGCAAAGCAGAGGCGCGGTCAGCTCATGACGAGGCGATGACTGCCCTCGCCTGTCGCCGAATCAGCGCGTTGATGAAGCCCGCCCGCGCATCGGAATGGCCCTGGCCGCGGGGCTCCAGCACATGACGGAGCAAGAAATGACCCGTGAGCTGAAAGCCATCCTGCAAATCCGCGTCCGACCAGCCATCGCTGTAGTCCTCGCCCTGGCGCAAGAACGCCGGCAGCCGCAACAGTCGGTCGCGCCAGGCGTCGCCCGCGGTGCGCGACACCGCGCCGCCGGATTTCGGCGAGACATAGATCAGGTCCGTGGTCTCGCCCGTCGCCGCGCAATTCTCCAGGTCCAGGCCGAAGCCGAGTTCGGCCAGCATCGCGAGTTCGAAGCGGATCAGATGCACGGCCGCGCCGCCGATGTCGTCAAAATCGTCGAGCGTGTGTTCGAGCAGCGCAAAAATGTCCTCGTGCGGATCGCGCTCCGGCAACAATCGCGCGACCGAGGCAAGGTGCGTCACGCCATATACCCCGTGCGAGGACGTCAGCAGGGTCGCGGCGCGCAGCCGCAGGCCTTCGATCGCGTAGGTGCCGAGATGCTCGTCGAGCCGCGCCCGCCACACCGCGCTGACGCTGTTGCCGGGCTGCAGCAACGGCCGCATCCGCGAGCCGGCGCCGCCCCGCACCAACCCGAGATGCCGGCCATGCTCGCGCGTCAGTAGCTCGACGATGGCGCTGCTCTCGCCATGCCGCCGCACCCCCAGCACGATGCCTTCGTCGGTCCATTCCATGGTCGGAAGTCTACCGCACTTCGCGGCGTCGTAGGGTGGGCAAAGCGAAGCGTGCCCACCAATTTGATCACGCGTTGAACCAACCCTTCGCGTCGCCGGTGAAGGACGCATAGAGCCCGACCGCGGTCACGACGCAGGACACGATCTCGATCGCGCTGTCGAGCGCGAGGCCCACCTCGTTGATCCGCACCGCCAGCGACGGCACGGAGAGCGCCAGCGCGGCCGCCAGCACCCAGCGGGCCCAGTTCTTGCGCCGCTGCGCCGCGAGCCAGACCACATAGACGAACAGCACGATCATCACGGCGCTGAGCAGCGTTCCCGTCATGATCATCTGCTCGGTGCGCTCGCGCGTCGGCGTGCGGTCCTCGAACGCAACGGAGAGCGCGTCCAGCATCAGCGATGCGTAGAGCAGCACCTCGAAGTACAGGACGTTACGGGGCACGTTCATCGGAGACCGATCATCCCCTCATCATTCCTTGTCATTCCTTGGGAAACTCGAGGCCCATCTCGCGGTAGCGGTCGGGATCGTCGCCCCAGTTCTCGCGCACCTTGACGAACAGGAACAAATGCACCGGCACGCCCAGGATCTCGGCGAGCTCCTTGCGCGAGTCCGCGCCGATCGACTTTATGGTGGCGCCGCTCTTGCCGAGCACGATCTTGCGCTGGCTCTCGCGCTCGACATAGATCGTCTGCTCGATGCGGACGGACTTGTCCTTGCGCTCCTCCCATTTCTCGGTCTCGACCGTGGACTGGTAGGGCAATTCCTGGTGCAGCTTCCGATAGATCTTTTCGCGCGTGATCTCGGCCGCGAGCTGCCGCATCGGCGCGTCCGACATCTGGTCCTCGGGATAGAGGAAGGGACCTGCCGGCACCATCTCCGCCAGCGCCTGCCTGATGTCGTCGACGCCGTCGCCCGACAGCGCCGAGATCATGAAGGTTTTTGCGAAACGAATACGCTCGTTCGCGGCCAGCGCCAGCGCCAGCAGCTTCTCGCGCTGGACCAGGTCGACCTTGTTCAGCACAAGGATCTTCTCGTGGCCGACGCTCGCGACCTTGTTGAGGATCGCATCCGCCTCCTCGTCGAGCCCGGCCTTGGCATCGATCAGCACGCAGACGAGATCGGCGTCATGCGCCCCGCTCCAGGCGGTCGACACCATGGCCCGGTCGAGCCGTCGCTTGGGCAAGAAGATGCCGGGCGTATCGACAAGGATGATCTGCGCATTGTTCTCGATGACGATGCCGCGGATCAGCGCGCGCGTCGTCTGCACCTTGCGCGACACGATCGTGACCTTGGCGCCGACCAGCGCGTTGACCAGCGTGGACTTGCCGACATTGGGGGCGCCGATCAGCGCTACGAAGCCGCAGCGCGTCGCGGCGGGCGTGTCGCCGCTGCTCTCAACCGTCATTGCCGCCGCCAACGCCTTCGCGTTCGATCATGATGGAGGCCGCGACCTTCTCCGCCGCACGCTTGCTGCCGCCGATGCCCTCCGCCGAGGCAAGCCCCGGCAGGTCGACGGCGACGCGGAACTGTGGGTCGTGATGCGGCCCGGTGCGCTCCACCTCGCGATAGACCGGCGTCGGCAAGCCCTTCCCTTGCGCCCATTCCTGGAGCACGGTCTTGGGATCGCGCAGCGGCCGCCGCGGCTTGTGCATGCGCTCCGTCCAGTTGCGCTTGACGAATTCGGCCGCCGCCGCGTGACCGCCATCGAGATAGATGGCGCCGATCACGGCTTCGCAGATGTCGCCGAGCACCGATTTACGCAGGCGCGCATCGGCGCTCGCGCCGACCGAACCGAGCTTGATGTCGTCGAGCAGGCCGAGCGACTTTCCGACGTCAGCGCAGCTCTCCTTGCGCACGAGCTCGGCGAGCCGCTTCGACAATTCGCCCTCGTCCGCATTCGGGAAGGCGACGTACAGCATGTCTGATACCACGAGCCCGAGCACGTGGTCGCCGAGGAATTCGAGCCGCTGATAGCTGTCGCCGCGCTTGCGCCCGGACTTGAGCGCCGAGACATGCGTGATAGCCTGGATCAAAAGGTTCGGATCGGCGAAGGCATGTCCAATGCGCGCCTCGACCGCCGCGGTTGCGCCCTTGGCCTTGCCGGCGGCCTTGGCCCGCTTCTTCTTAGCAGGCGCCTTGGGCGCGTCCCCGCCTTCAGGGTTCGCTTCGGCAGCGATCGGTTGGTTCGCGATATCCTTGGCTTCGTCTTTCATCGGACAATTTTGAACAGGCGCGCCCAGCGCACCGCCACCGGCCAACGCCAGAACATCCAGGCGTGTTCGCCTTCAGCGATAGAGAAGAAGATCATTTGAGCGCGGCCAATGAGATTTTCTGACGGCACGTAGCCGACCGCCGACTGCACTCGGCTATCGGTGGAATTGTCGCGGTTGTCGCCCATCATGAAGAAGTGCCCGGCCGGCACCGTGTAGACGTTGGTGTTGTCGTAGAAGCCGTTGTCGACGCAATCGAGCGTTTCATAGGACACGCCGTTCGGCAGCGTCTCCTTCCAGCGCTTCACCCGCGCCATCGCGTCCGAACCACAGGGGTCTTCGCCAATGAAGTCGCTGAGGCGCTCGCGCTGCACCGCCACGTCGTTGATGTAGAGCAGTCCCTCCCGCATCTGGACGCGGTCGCCAGGCAGACCGATCACGCGCTTGATGTAGTCGGTGGTGTCGTCCTTCGGCAGACGGAACACCACGATGTCGCCGCGGTTGGGATCCGAACCCCAGATGCGTCCCGAGAACAGCGGCGGCGAGAACGGGATCGAGTAGTGGCTGTAGCCGTAGGAATATTTCGAAACGAACAGATAGTCGCCGACGAGCAGCGTCGCCTTCATCGAGCCGGAGGGAATGTTGAACGGCTGAAACAGGAAGGTGCGGATCACCAGCGCGATCAGGAGAGCATGGATCACGACCCGGATGGTTTCACCGACGCCGCTCTCAGATTTGGTTCCCGAAGTCACGCTCATTGCTTTCCCAGTTCCGGCCGGCGATAGCAGAATGCCCTCTGCCCGCGCTCAGCCCCGTCGCTTCGCGGCGCAAGAGATTGTCCTGATTCTGATAGTCAGGGCCAATTCCGGCGTAAAGCCGAATTCGCCCCTAAAGATTTGACGCCGCGGACTTTTAGACGCTTGTCGGCAGGCGCGCAATCAAGCGCTTCATCAAAATTATATAAGCCATTGAATAGGCTTGGTTATTTTAATTACGAGCGTTTCCGCTCAGGACTTCGTCCGCGGGACGGCAGAAATGATGACGAAGGCCTGCGCCAGCGGCCAGTCATCAGTGATGGAAAGGTCTATCCGCGGCTCAAAACCCTCCGGGGTCAGCGCCTGGAGCCGGGTCAGCGCCCCGCCGGTCAATTGCATGGTCGGTCGTCCCCCCGGCAGATTGACCACGCCCATGTCCCGCCACCAGACCCCGCGTCGGATGCCAGTGCCCAGCGCCTTGGAGCAGGCCTCCTTGGCCGCGAAGCGCTTGGCATAGGTCGCCACCACCATCTTCTCGTTCTTGGCCCGACGCTCGGCCTTGGCGCGTTCGGCCGGGGTGAAGATACGGTCGAGGAAGCGTTCGCCATGGCGCTCGATCACCTTGGCGACGCGCGTGATGTCGATCAGGTCGGAGCCGATGCCGATGATCATGCCCGGCTCCGGCCGCGATCCATCGCCGCGCGCATGCTGCGGACGGTCTCGGCGAGCCCGACGAACAGCGCCTCGCCGATCATGTAGTAGCCGATGTTGAGCTCCATGATCTCGGGCAGGCCAGCGATCTTCTCCGCCGTCGCGTAATCCAGCCCGTGTCCGGCGTGGACCTCCAGGCCTGCGGCTTTCGCCAGCTTTGCTCCCGCCACGATGCGCTGCCACTCGGCTTCGGCCTTCTCAGTGCGTCCGTCGACGACGGCGTCGCACCAGGCGCCGGTGTGGATCTCGATGACCGGCGCGCGCAGCCGCGCAGCCATCTCGATCTGCGCGGGGTCGGCGGCGATGAACAGCGACACCCGGATGCCGCCGTCGTTCAGCCGCGCGATGAAGGGTGCAAGCGCGTTGTGCTGGCCGACTACGTCGAGGCCGCCCTCGGTCGTGACCTCCTGCCGGCGCTCGGGCACCAGGCACACCGCATGCGGCTTGGTCGCAAGCGAGATCCGCAGCATGTCGTCGGTCGCCGCCATCTCGAAATTCAGCGGCTTGGAAATCTCGGCCTTCAGCCGCGCCATGTCCTCGTCGCGGATATGCCGCCGGTCTTCGCGCAAATGCGCGGTGATGCCGTCGGCGCCGGCCTCGATCGCGATCAGCGCCGCACGCACCGGATCGGGATTGCGCCCTCCCCGCGCGTTACGCAGGGTCGCGACATGATCGACATTGACGCCGAGGCGGAGCGGAGTTGCGGGCATGATCGGGACTCACGAAATCCGGGAACAGGCGAGGTGCGAGCGCGCCTATCCATTAACACGTTCCACGCGGGCGACGACCGCCTTCGCGCGCAACTGGGCTATGATCGCGCTCAGGTGCTTCAGGTCGTAGACCTCGAGATCGATCGTGGTCTCGGTGAAGTCGGGCGAGCGGCGCTGCATGCTGATGTTGTCGATATTGCCGTCGTGCTCGGCGATCACGGTCGCGATCTGCGCCAGCGCGCCGGGCTCGTTGACGTTTTCGACCTTGATGCGGGCCGGGAAGCGCTGCGGAGCAGTGTCTTCGATGTCCCAGCGCACGTCGAGCCAGCGCTCCGGCTCCTCCTCAAAGTCCTTCAGGGCCGGTGCCTGGATCGGATAGATGGTGATACCCTCGCCCGGCGTGACGATGCCGACGATGCGGTCACCGGGGACGGCGCCGCCGTTCGGGGCGAACTTCACCGGCAGGTCGGAATTGATGCCGCGGATCGGGATCGCCGGCGGGCCCTTCGGGCGCTCCGGTACCACCTTCTCCTTGATCTTCGCCGCCAGCCCCTTCTTCACACCATAGCGCGCGACGCGCTCCTCCCTGTAGTCGGGGTACATGGCGCGTGCGACGTCGGACGCCTTGATCTCACCGCGCCCGACCGCCGCCATGACGTCATCGATCGAGGTGCGCGCGAGCCTGGGCAGCGCGCCCTTCAGCTTGTCGTCGGCGTAGTCGATCTTGGCACGCTCGAACAGACGCTCGACGATGCGCCGGCCGAGGCCCGCATATTGGTCGCGCACGGCGGTGCGCGTGGCGCGCCGGATCGCGGCGCGCGCCTTGCCGGTGACCGCGAGCGATTCCCAGGCCGAGGGCGGCGCCGACTGCGCCTCCGAGGTCAGAACCTCGACCTCGTCGCCGTTCTGGAGCTCGGAGGACAGCGGCGCGAACTTGCCGTTGATCTTGCAGCCGACCGCGCTGTTGCCGACGTCGGTGTGCACGGCATAGGCGAAGTCGATCACATTGGCATGGCGCGGCAGTGCGATCAGCTTGCCCTTCGGGGTGAAGCAGAACACCTGGTCGTGGAACAGCTCGAGCTTGGTGTGCTCGAGGAACTCCTCGGGGTTTGCGCTCTCCGAGAGGATGCCGATGGTGTGGCGCAGCCAGGCAAATGCGTTGGATTCGCGCTTGAGGAATTCGGTCGGCGAGCCCACGCCCTCCTTGTAGAAGACGTGCGCGGCGATGCCGCGTTCGGCGATCTGGTCCATCGCCTCGGTGCGGATCTGCAGCTCGACGCGCTGGTTGCCGGGACCAATGACCGTGGTGTGGATCGAACGGTAGTCGTTCTGCTTGGGCGTCGAGATGTAGTCCTTGAAACGCCCGGGCACGACCGGCCAGGTGGTGTGGACGATACCCATCGCGCGGTAGCAGGCCTCGACGTCGTTCACGACGACGCGAAATCCGAAGATGTCGGACAGTTGCTCGAAGCCGACCGACTTGCGCTCCATCTTGGTCCAGATCGAAAACGGCTTCTTGCGCCGGCCATAGACGCGCGCACCCAGACCCCGGTGGCGCAAATTGTTGGAGAGCTGGTCCTCGATCTCGCCGATCAAATTGCGGTTGCGTTCGGCGAGCGCATCAAGCCGCTGCATCACCACCGCATAGGCTTCGGGATCGAGGGTGCGGAAGGACAGATCCTCCAGCTCCTCGCGCATCTCCTGCATGCCCATGCGCCCCGCCAGCGGCGCGTAGATGTCGAGGGTCTCCTCGGCGATGCGGCGGCGCGATTCCGTCGGCACGAATTCCAGCGTGCGCATGTTGTGCAGGCGGTCGGCGAGCTTGACGAGGAGCACCCGGACGTCGTCGGCGATCGCCAGCAGCAGCTTGCGCAGGTTCTCGGCCTGCTTGGCCTCTCGCGACACCAGCTCGAGCCGCTTCAACTTGGTCAGGCCCTCGACCAGCGCGCCGATCTCGGGGCCGAAGATCTGGTCGATCTCGGCGCGAGTCGCTTCCGTGTCCTCGATCGTGTCGTGGAGCAGCGCCGCGACGATGGTCGCGTCGTCGAGCTTCAGATCGGTGAGAATCGCCGCCACTTCGAGCGGGTGCGAGAAATACGGGTCGCCGGAGGCGCGTGTCTGCGAGCCATGCGCCTTCATGGCGTAGACATAGGCGCGGTTCAGCAGATCTTCGTTGGTGGCGGGATTGTACGACCTGACGCGCTCGACGAGGTCATATTGACGCATCATGCGGGTGCGCGGCTTCGGCGACCGCGCCGCGGCCGGAGCAGTCGGGGCCACGGCGACCGATTCGGTCGCGGCCTGCATCTGCGTTTGTTTCCGGCGCCGATACACCATGCATTTCCCGCCTTCAAACAGGCCTAAAGCCAGCCCGTCGCATCCATCTTAACGCCAACCCGCCCGCCATCAGATCAAATCGAAGACAGCTTGTCGCGTCATCCCACAACTCTACCGTAACCACGAAAAGGTCAACAAAAGCAAAGGCCCGAACCTAGGTCCGGGCCTTTTCGAAATGCGAGATCTGAGATCACCGATCGGGACGATTACTCGTCCTCCTCGGGCTGCTCCTCGGGCGGAGCCAGGCCTTCGAGACCCTTCAGAAGTTCCTCTTCGGTCATGCGCTCCACCGCAACCTCGGTGTCGTCGGCATCGACGCTCGCGCCGGCCGAACCGATCAGCGGCACGGTATCGGGCTCCGGCTCGTCCACTTCGACGAATTTCTGCAGGGAGTGGACCAACTCCTCGCGGAGGTCCTCCGGCGAGATGGTCTGATCCGCAATTTCGCGCAAAGAGACAACAGGGTTCTTGTCGTTATCTCGGTCAACCGTTAGTTGTGATCCTGACGAGATCATGCGGGCACGGTGGGCAGCCAGCAGGACAAGGTCAAACCGGTTGTCGACCTTGTCGATACAATCTTCTACGGTGACGCGAGCCATGGACTGTCGCTCCGCTCTGGGTGGGACCAAATAATGTGGATGATGCGGGCTAGTTATAGTGGCCGGGACGATTGCGCAAGGCTATTTTGTGATTTGGCCTCGCCGAGCGGCTCTGCTAACTCCACGTTGGGGTTGGGATCGGGCGTTTTCGGGGTTGCCAAGGAGGGCGGACCCGGACGGGCAGGCGCTCGCCATAGCTATGCCTTTATTGCCCCGGCTTTTCCGGATTTACTACGGGTTCGACCGGTTCGACGGGTCCTGGCAGCACTTTGAACTGCGCGGCCGGCTGTCGCCGCGCCAACAATAAACGATTGTCACAGACACTACGCGAGCAACTGAATGTCACTTTCCCCAACCAACAAGATCGCGCTCTTCATCGATGGAGCCAATCTGTATGCCACGGCGAAAACCCTTGGTTTCGATATCGATTACAAGCGCCTGCTGAAGGAATTTCAGAGCCGCGGGACGCTCCTCCGCGCGTTCTATTACACCGCCATCATCGAGGACCAGGAATACTCCTCCATCCGTCCCTTGATCGACTGGCTGGACTACAACGGCTACACCGTTGTCACCAAGGCGACCAAGGAATTCATCGACGCCTCCGGCCGCCGCAAGGTCAAGGGCAACATGGACATCGAGCTTGCGGTCGACGCCATGGAGCTCGCCGAGCACATCGACCAGATGGTGCTGTTCTCGGGTGACGGCGACTTCCGCTCGCTGGTCGAGGCGGTGCAGCGCCGCGGCGTCCGCGTCACCGTGATTTCCACGATCGCCAGCCAGCCCCCGATGATCGCCGACGAGCTGCGTCGCCAGGCCGACGTCTTCACCGACCTCGTCGAGCTGCAGTCCAAGCTCGGCCGCGACCCGTCCGAACGCCCTGCCCCGCGCGACCGTGGCGAACGTGAGACGCGTCATCATGCGCCGCAGTTCTTGCAGCGCGCGACCACGGTGGCGCCGAGGGGTGATGACGACTTCGACGATTGAGACCGGCCGATCAAGCCGGAAGGCGCCCACCGTCGTACCCGACCGTGACTGTCCGCTCTGCCCGCGACTGGTTGCCTTTCGCGAAGCCAACCGTGCGCGCGAGCCGTCGTGGCACAATGCACCGGTTGCGCCCTTCGGCGACACCAAGGCGCGCCTGCTGATCGTCGGCCTGGCGCCGGGCATGCAAGGCGCCAACCGCACGGGCCGGCCATTCACGGGCGACTATGCCGGCGACCTGCTCTACGCGACGCTGATCGAATACGGATTTGCCAAGGGCACCTATCAGGCGCGGCCTGACGACGGGCTGAAGCTGGTCGACTGCCGGATCGCCAATGCCGTGCATTGCGTGCCGCCGCAGAACAAGCCGCTGCCGGCGGAGATCAACACCTGCCGCCAGTTCCTCGTGGCAAATCTCGAGGCAATGCCAAAACTGCGCGCCATCATCGCGCTGGGACGGATTGCGCACGATAGCGTGCTGAAGCCGCTGAAGCTGAAGGCCTCGCAGGCGCCGTTCGGCCACGGCGCGGTCCACCAGGCGGGCGCGTTTCGCCTGTACGACAGCTATCACTGCTCGCGCTACAACACGAACACCGGCGTGCTGACGCCAGACATGTTCCGCAAGGTCTTTGCCCGGGTGAAGGCCGACCTCGACTAGCTCGCTATCAGGCTTTAGCGGGATTGGCCTTGAGCCAGTCCAACACGTCGCCGGCATTCCGGTCGGGTGGGAATACCGGATAGAACACGTGGGTGATGCGGGCGTCGTCGACGATCAGCGCGAGCCGCTTGATCAGCGTGAGCCCTGCGACCTCCATCGTCGGCAGCTTCAGCGCGCGGGTCATCTCCAGCTTTTCGTCCGAGAGCACCGGGAACGGCAGATGCAGCCGCGAGGCCATCTCGGTCTGGTACTCATTGCTCTGGCTCGACAGACCATAGACATGCGCGGCGCCGGCGGCCTTCAGCTCGGCGAATAGATCACGAAAGGCGCAGGTCTGCGGCGTGCAGCCGCGCGCGCCGGGAATCATGTCCCAGTCGTCGACCAGCGCGATCTTGCCGGGCTCGCCCGTGCGCGGATAGGCGAACACCACCGTGCGTCCGCGCAAGACTGACAGCTTCACGGACGTATCGTTGGTGGCGAGCAGGCTGACCGGTGGAACCGTCATGTCCTTCAGGTGCGCCGCACCGCCATCATCCGATGGTGCCGGGATCTTGCTCCAGTCGACCTCGAGCAGGTTTCGCTGAGTCATGGCCTCATCCCCTCGCCCGCATCAGGCGGCCCTTCTCCCGGCCCCAGTCGCGCTTTTTCTCGGACTCGCGCTTGTCGTGCAGCTTCTTGCCCTTGGCGACCGCGAGCTGAAGTTTTGCGCGGCCACGCTCGTTGAAATAGAGCTTGAGCGGGATCAGCGTCATGCCCTCGCGGTCCACCGCACCCATCAGCTTGTTGATTTGCTTGCGATGCAGTAGCAGCTTTCGTGGCCGCTTCGGCTCGTGGTTGAAGCGATTGCCCTGGAGATATTCGGGAATATTGGCGTTGATCAGCCAGATCTCGCCGTCCTTCGAATCGGCGTAGGACTCCGCGATCGTGCTCTTCCCGTTGCGGATCGACTTGACCTCGGTGCCGGTCAGCGCAATACCCGCCTCGACCGTGTCCTCGATCGCGTAGTTGAAACGCGCCTTACGGTTTTCCGCCACGACCTTGATCGGGCGTTCATTCTTGTCGGCCATAACGGAAAAACCTGAGCAGTATGCGCGTGCACGCTAACAGTTCGGATGAAGCGCGCGCGTCAAGACTTCTTGAGGAGATCGCGGATCTCGGTCAGCAGTTCGACCTCGCGCGACGGCTTGGGCGGAGCGGCCGGTGCGGCCTCCTCCTTGCGCTTCAGCGTGTTCATGGCGCGGATCACCAGGAACAGCACGAAAGCGACGATGATGAAGTTGATCGTCAACGTCAGGAAGCTGCCCCAAGCCAGCACCGCGCCTTGCTTTTTCGCGTCAGCCAGGTTGGTGGCGGTGACCGACTTCGACAAGCCGGTGAAGTAGTTGGAGAAGTCGAGGCCACCGGTCACGGCGCCGATCAGCGGCATGATGACGTCACCGACCAGCGAAGTGACGATGCCGCCGAAGGCCGCGCCGATGATGACACCGACCGCAAGGTCGACGACGTTGCCCTTCATGGCGAATTCGCGGAACTCCTTGAGCATCTGCATGCCCTTTTCCTCGACGCCCATGAAGAAACTCCCCCAACCGCTAACGCATCAGTTGATCAGGCCCGCATGAACCATGGCGCTACGCACCGCGACGCGCGTCGGCTCGGTGACCGGCACCATCGGCAGCCGCAACGTCTCGTCCATCTTGCCGAGCAGCGACATCGCATATTTGATCGGCGCCGGATTGCTCTCGATGAACAGGTTGTTGTGCAGCGGCATCAACTTGTCATGCAACTTTAAGGCGGTTGCGTGGTCGCCCTTCTGCCAGGCGGTGTGGAATTCCGAGCACAGGCGCGGCGCGACGTTCGAGGTCACGGAGATGCAGCCATGGCCGCCATGGGCCATGTAGCCGATGATGGTGGCGTCCTCGCCGGAGAGCTGGTTGAAGTCCTCGCCTATCGCGGCGCGCTGCTGCGACACCCGCACCATGCTGGCGGTGGCGTCCTTGACGCCGGCGATGTTCTTCAGCTCCCACAGCCGCTTCATGGTGTCGACCGACATGTCGATCACCGAGCGCCCGGGGATGTTGTAGATGATGACAGGAATTCCAATGGCATCGTTGATGGCCTTGAAGTGCTGGTAGAGCCCTTCCTGGGTCGGCTTGTTGTAGTAGGGCGTCACGACCAGCACGGCGTTGGCGCCAGCCTTCTCGGCATGCTGCGCCAGTTCGACGGCCTCGCGCGTCGAGTTCGAGCCGGCGCCGGCAATCACGGGCACCTTGCCCTTGGCCTCGTCGATGCACCATTCGACGACCTTCTTGTGCTCGTCATGGCTCAGCGTCGGGCTCTCGCCGGTGGTGCCGACCGGGACCAGGCCATGGGTGCCCTCGGAAATCTGCCAGTTGACCAGCGACCGGAAGGCGGCCTCGTCGAGGGAGCCGTTTTTGAACGGCGTGACCAAGGCGGTAAACGACCCCCGGAATTTCGTCTTGGCTGCCATGGACTTCCTCCGTACGCGTGCTGGCCTGAAAGCAAGCCTCATTCATATCGGGTCTACCCGGCCGGTAAAAGGGCTGCCCCGGAATGACGCACCGTTTAGGCCGCGATTTTGCCGCGGTGATGGTGCAAACACGGCGCCGGTAAGCCGCTGTTGGTATTTTGTCCGCATATTCAATCAAATAGAGCTGTTCCTGAGCGCTTGAATGATTCGGGGCGACGTAAAGCCGTGACTTCCTTTTCTCCTGCCGTATGGCGATCCGCCGGTCTGATCGTTTGCCTGATGGCAGGGCTGTCGGCCGGCTGCGCCGCCCTGGCCAAGTCCAATGAGACGACTGAGGCAGGGGCAAAAGAGACCGCGAAGCCCGCCGCCAAGGACCCCGCGAAGGGATCGACCAAAGGGTCGACTCAGGGAACGGGCAAGGAAAAGGCCAAGGAAACAGCCAAGGAAACGGCCAAGGGAGCGAGCAAAGGAACGGCTTCCGCCCCGGCCAAAGATGCCGGCAAGAAACCTACCAAAGATGCCGGCAAGGAACCCGCAAAAGACAAGCCGAAACCTGCGACAGCGGCCTCGGCGTCCAAATCACGACCGACCGCCAACACCTCGGCCCCCAAGACCGCACCCGCGCCGGCCGTGACGGCTACCGTCAGACCGGCCGCCCCCGTCGCCAAACCGGCCACAGCTCCCGTTCTGGCGCCCGCCACACGCCAGCATGCCACGCCGCGCAAGCCGGTGACGCCGGCCGCTGTCGCTACGACCTCCTCGACCTCGCAGGCCGACAAGGATGCGCTCGAAAACGTCATCGAGCTCGTGGGCAAGCGCCGGCAGAGCGAGGCCACCGACGTGGAGGCAACGATCTCCGATCCGGTCGCCCGCAAGCTCGCCGAATGGGTCATCCTGCGCAGCGAGAGCAACGGCGTCAGCGTCGAGCGCTACCGCAACTTCGTCACCGCCAATCCGAGCTGGCCGTCGCAGACCTTCATGCGGCGGCGACTCGAGGCCGCGTTGTGGGACGACAGGCGGGAAGAATCCGCCGCCTGGTCGTGGTTCGAGAACGTATCTCCGCTGTCGGCCAAGGGACGCTTCGTGCTCGCCAAGGCGATGCTGGCGCGCGGCGATCGCGCCAATGCCGAGCGTCTGGTGCGCGAGGCCTGGCGCAGCGACGCGATGTCGGAGGAGACCGAGAACAACGCGCTCGACCAGTTCGGCGCGCTGATTGCCGCCGGCGACCACAAGGCGCGGATGGATTCCCTGCTCTATGGGAGCGAGCACGAGGCTGCGATGCGCGCCGCCAAGCGGCTCGGCGCGGGCTATGTGGCGCTCGCCAAGGCCCGCATCGCCTCCTACAAGAAGGCGCCCAATACGCGCGCGCTGCTCGAGGCCGTGCCGCGCGAGCTGCACAACGACCCCGGCTTCCTGTTCAGCAAGATCCAGCTCCTGCGCCGCGAGGAAAAGTTCTCCGACGCCGCGCAATTGATGCTGTCGGCGCCGAAGGATCCGGGCCGGCTCTACAATCTCGACGAATGGTGGATCGAGCGGCGCCTGCTCGCGCGCAAGATGATCGACACCAACGAATTCCGCAGTGCCTATCTGATCGCGCGCGATGCGGCGCTGCCCGCGCGCGACATCTACAAGACCGAGCAGGAATTCACCGCCGGCTGGATCGCGCTGCGTTTCCTCAACGATCCCGCCACCGCCAGCCAGCATTTTGCCCGCATCGGCGTCGGCAGCGTCAACCCCACCACGCTCGCGCGCGCGGGCTACTGGCAGGGCCGCGCGGCTGAGGCCGCCGGCCGCCAGCAGGAGGCGCGCGCAGCCTTCGCCCGCGCCGCCGAGCAGTCGACCAGCTATTACGGCCAGCTCGCCCGCGCCAAGCTCGGCCTGCCGCAGCTCGAGCTCAACGGCACGCCACGCGGCCGCGGCGGCGACCGGCTCGAGATCGTGCGCGCAGTGCAGCTGCTCTACGAGCTCGATGAGCGCGAGTATGCGATTCCGATCCTCGCCGACATGGGCGAGAACGGCGATCCGGAAGCGCTGGGCGCCCTTGGCGAGCTCACCGCGCGCTACAGCGATGCCCGCGGCATGCTGCTGCTCGGCAAGGCCGCGCTCAACCGCGGCCTGCCCTTCGACCACTACGCCTATCCGGTCAACGGCATCCCGAACTTCACGCCGATCGGCCCCGAGGTCGAGCGCAGCATCGTCTACGCGATCGCTCGCCAGGAGAGCGCGTTCAATCCGGCCGTGGTGTCGCCGGCGCAGGCCTACGGGCTGATGCAAGTGACGCCGGACGCGGCGCGCTATGTCTGCAAGCGGCACGGCGCGACCTACGACCTGTCCCGGCTGAAGAACGATTCGGTCTACAACGCGACCCTAGGATCTGCCGAGCTCGGCGGACTGCTCGAGGATTATCGCGGCTCCTACATCATGACGTTCGCCGCCTACAATGCCGGGCGCGGCAGCGTGAAGAAGTGGGTCGAGCGCTATGGTGATCCGCGCGATCCCAAGGTCGATGCCGTGGACTGGGTCGAGTTGATTCCGTTCTCGGAGACGCGCAATTACGTGCAGCGGATCATGGAGAACCTGCAAGTCTATCGCGCCCGCTTCGGCGGCGGCACGAAGCTTCAGATCGAAGCCGATTTGCATCGCGGCGCAGGCAGCGTGGAGTAGCGGGCGAGCCGACCCCGTGCCGTTGCGTCGGCGACGCAACCTCTGTCCGGGATAGGCTGGGATCGACGCGCGGCGAAGCTGGAACGCCGAGGCAGGTATCAACTGGTCTAAAGCGCGACGACGATTCAACCCAAAGCCATCGCACTTTAGTGGGCGGACACCTCGATCAGCGGGCCCAGGATTGCCTGCTCGCGCCAGGCAAAGCCGTGCGGTCGCGCGGATATCCCTGCGACCAATAGGGATTGACGAGGCACATGGCCGAAAGCCCTGAGGCCGCCGCCTTGCACTGCTCCCACGTCGCAAAGCCGCAATAGATCGCGCTGCCGCCGCCCCATTCCCACTTCTGCATGCAAACGGGGGAAGCGGAATCGTAGCGTTGAGCGCTTGCTGGCGTGATGACCATCGTCATCGCAATGACTGGAAGCACCATGGGAAGCGTTCGCATAGAATCCTCCTGGGCCATGGCCGACTGTCGACGCCCGCCGTATATCTCGTCCCGCTCTGATAGTTTCCAAGTCTGCCGCACGAAAAAGTCATCGCAGGCCCCCGCGGTTGCCGAGCGAGGAGTCGATCGTCACACCGAGCTCGCACCAGCCGGTCAAAGCAAAACCCCCGGCAGTTTCCCGCCGGGGGCTCTGTTAGATCAGACGACTGATCTTAGAAGTTGCGCTGAGCGCGGAGGAGCAGCTGGAGCGAGTCCTGATCCTTCAGCTCATACACGGCAGCCGGCTTGGCAGCGGCAGCGGTGTTGGCTCCCGAAACGGTGCCAGAGTACTTCTGGTCCAGTCGCGAGTAGCTCAGGTCCGCAGTGAAGGCCAGGCCCTTGAGCGGGGTCCACACGGTGTTGATACCGATAACGCCGAAGTTGAAGTCCGGGTTACAGGTCGCGCCAGCGGACGGGCCGAGAGCAGCGAAGTTGGCGCAGATCAGGGCCTTGCCCGTATCGCCATACTTCAGCTGAGCATGCCACCGTAGATGCCGCTCGTCCAGTTCGGGCTCCAGTTGTGGGTATAGCCGCCACGGAAGCCCTAGGTCTTGACGGTATCGATGCCGGTACCAACACCGGCCACAGTACCGAAGACGCCATCAGCAACACCGGCGAAACCGACGCTCTGGTAGGCTCCAGCCACGCCCGTGCCGCTGTACATGAAGAATGCTTGCGGGAACAGGCTCTGGAAGTTGTAGCGAGACGCACCGTCCGTGTAGACCGCCTGCAAGTTGATCGAGTCACCCGCACCAGTCGGGATGTTCTTGATCGACAAAGCGCCCTGGATGGCGAAGCCCCACTTGTCGCCGGGATGACCGGTGAGTTCCGTGGTGCCGTACCAAGCCGGATGCATTTCATGCGCGGCAACCGACAACTGGGCGAGACCCCAAGCCTGGTCAACGCGGATCTGACCGACGATGTCAGGTGAACGCGTTCCACCCCAATCATTGAGGCCGTAGGTGCCCTGGGTGAACGTTGCAGCCGCAGCGGCCGTCACGTTCCAGAGGTTCGACTGGCCACCGGCCGCCGTCGTCATATCCTGCAACGACACCGAACCCGTGATGCCCTGACCGAAATCAGCCGTGTAGGTGACCTGGTTGACACCGGTCACGTTGTTGCTGCCGCCCGGAATGGTATCGGGACCGCCAGCCGGATAGCTCTGCCACGGAGCGTCGAAGATCGAGACCGTACGGCCGAAGGTGAAGCCAGCGAACTGGATGAACGCGTGGTAGAGGCCGAGCGAAGCCGAACCGGTCGAGAACGCCGACGGGCTGCTGCCGGTGACCGTGGTCGTATCCCAGGTGAAGACCATATCGGCGTAGGTGCGGACCACGCCGTACTCGGTCGCCGTACGCGTATCGACGGTGAAGTCCATACGAGCGCGGCTGTAGTAGTAGTTGGTCAGACGGTTGTTCGAACCAGGGTTCGCGCCCTGACGGAAGTTATAGTCACCAGCGCCGCCAAGCATCGTGTCAGCGCGCAGGTAGCCGCCGAACTTGATGCAGGTGTCAGTGCCCGGCATGAACGCTCCGGAACGGCCCTGCTGAACGTGTTTTCCGGCTGGTGTTGCACAAATAGCACGCAGTTGTGATCACAACGCCGTTGTAACTATTTGTTTTCCATGCCGTTTTCCGACCGGTTCCATTTGCTTCGAAATTTCCCCACTTGGAGAACCCTGCGCCGTCCGCCCCCTTCTCGCGCGTCCGACGCACTCGAATCGAGGAATCGCGGCACGACTCGGCAGCTCCCCATTGGTTCGGGCTGAGATGAGAAGACAGATGCACCGAAGCAGATTTGCGCGTGGAACCGGACGACATGCGCACGCAGATTCGCGCTGCCGACATGGCTGCGTTACGGACACTCTATATGTGAAGGGAAGAATGTGGCTGGCGGAGACGGAGGGATTCGAACCCTCGATAGGCCTTTACAAGCCTATAACGGTTTAGCAAACCGCCGCCTTCAGCCACTCGGCCACGTCTCCAGCGAGCCGGGTATGCCCGACACGGCGGCGAGCCGCAAGCGGCAGAATTGGGGCTGGCGGGTTTCTTTGCACATGAAAGCTTTGACAGCGACGGGAGCCAAGGACAGGTCGGAACTGGCTGAGGTCCACAGCGCCGGCCGGCCGTCGTCACGCCCGCACAGCGGGTAGCCATCGCGTCAGTTGGCCGGCATCGATATTGTCGCGCGCGGAATCTCGGCACTAGCGCGGTAGTTTCGTGCCTTGAAGCGCGAGCGGCGGCCGTTGTTCTCTCCAGCAAAGGCGACTAGAGTTTTTGCACCAGTTCGCCAAAGCACAGACCCGTCATCGGGGTCCAGAAACCCAATCACATGTCGCAGCAAAGCCGCAACAAGGGAGCTTCGGCCCCCTCCTCACTCCATACGTCGGCTATTCTGGATCAGGCAATTGCGGCGCACCGTTCGGGCGATCTCCCGGCGGCGGAACGTGCCTACACGACCATCCTGAGGGGAAGTAGAACGCATCCCATTGCGCTCCATATGCTGGGGCTGTTGCACGCCCAGCGCGGCAATTTCGCGGACGCCGAGCCATTGCTCAAGAAGGCTGTCCGCGTCGACTCCGGTAATCCCGACGTTCTTTTCAACTATGCCAACGTGCTGCGTGCATTGGACAAGACAGACGATGCGCTCGCTTGGCTTGCGAAAGCGATTGCCCTGTCGCCGAACTTCGCAGATGCGCATCTCAATCGCGGAGCGATCCTGATGGCGCGGCAGGAGCTTCATGGCGCCATCGCGGAATTCGATCGCGCCATTGCGATCGCGCCATCCAGCGCAGCGTTCGCAAACCGAGGCAGTGCGTTCCAGCAGCTCGATCGGCTTGATGAAGCGCATGACAGCTACCAAAGAGCCGTCGAGCTTGCACCGTCGAATCCACAGAACCATTTCGCCTTGTCTGAGGTCCTCGCCCAATTGGGTCGACACGACGAAGCTGTCGCAGCGCTCGAAAGAACGGTCGCACTGAAGAAGGCTTTCCCTTTTGCGTTAAGCAAGCTCGTTGCTTCCAGGCGGCAGCTTGCCGACTGGCGCAGTTTCGAAACTGAACAGGCCGCCCTGGACGAGGCCGTCGAAGCCGGCGTGGCGGTCGACCCCTTCACCTTCTTTCATGCCTCGTCGTCACCCGCACACCAATTGACCTGTGCGAAGACATATGTCGCCAACGTCGCCCCGGAACGAGGTGCCGCGATACCCAAAACGCCGTCACCGGTTTCCCGGCTGCGGGTGGCGTACATGTCTGCCGATTTCCGCAGTCACGCCACTGCGCATCTGATGGCCGGACTTTTCGAGGAGCACGACCGTGAGCGTTTCGACGTCAGCGCCATCTCCTACGGACCGGATGACCGCAGCGAGATGCGCGGCCGCCTGAAGGCGGCATTCGAACGCTTCGAAGACGTCAGCCATCTTACCGACGAGGACGTGGTCAAGCTGATACGCCAGCTCGACATTGAGGTCCTCGTCGATCTCGGAGGCTTCACCGCCGGTGCGCGGCCGAAAATCCTTGCGCGCCGGCCGGCTCCCATCCAGGTCAACTATCTCGGCTTTCCCGGCACGATGGGCGCGTCCTATATCGACTACATCATGGCTGACCGGATCGTCATCCCCGAAGGAGAGCAGAAGCATTACGCCGAGAAGGTGATTTATCTCCCCGACAGCTATCAGGCGACCGACGCGAAGCGAACGGACCTGTCAAATGTACCGGCCCGGAGCGAGGTCGGACTGGCGGACGATGCATTCGTCTACTGTGCGTTCAACAGAACGTCCAAGATCACGCCTCTGCTGTTTGATGTCTGGATGAGGCTGCTTACCAAGACCGCCGGCAGTGTCCTTTGGCTGCTTGATAGCGACCCGATTGCCCGAGAGAATCTGAGGCGTGAAGCGGTTGCGCGGGGTATCGCCGCCGAGAGGATCGTGTTCGCCCCACACGTCCCTCCTGAGGAGCACTTGGCGCGCCACCAGCTCGCCGATCTCTTCCTGGACACGTCGCCCTACAACGCCCATACCGCGGCCAGCGACGCCCTATGGGCTGGCTTGCCGGTCCTGACCTGCCTCGGCACCGCCTTTGCGGGACGTGTTGCAGCCAGTCTCCTGAATGCCGTCGGCCTTCCTGAGTTGGTGACGCGATCGCTGGACGAATATGAGGGTTTGGCGCTTCGGATCGCGCACGATTCCGAGCTTCGGACCGCCCTCAAGAGCAAGCTGAAGACGCATCGGTCCACTTGGCCTCTCTTCGACACAGTCGGCATGACGCGACACGTCGAAAAGGCCTTCAATGAAATATGGCGCCGGCATTGCGCAGGCGAAGCGCCGGCCTCGTTTGCCGTCTAAGATCGCCTTGGCGCAATCCACCGATCGGTCAAAGTTCGGTTCCCTACGGCGGAGCGAACCGGTCAGTGCATGGTGATCCAGGCCCGCGCCTCGCGCTGCGCGGCCGCGATCTCGTCATTCGACATCTGCGCCGCGAGCTCCTGGCGATGGGCGATCGCATCCCTGCGGCCCTTCAGCGCCGCGAGATTGAACCACTTGTGCGCGGCAACGAGGTCGACGAGGCCGGAGCGGCCGCTCGCCCAGTAAAGCCCGCGCTCGAACAGCACGTCCGACAGCGCTGTGGCGTCGATCGGCGTCGCCGTCTCGAGATCAAAGGTCCCCTGAAACATGTCGCATCCCCTTTTATTCTTGTGCCGCCTCGTCCCCCGAGCGCGGCTCCCGTCCAACTGTTCAACTCTTCCCCATGCCGTTTGCCGGCTTGTTGGAGAGGATCATGGCGAGCAAATTTGAATGGCAGTTTAAGTATCGCGATGAAGGGGACGTAAACGCGCAAGGGCCGGTCCGGCGCACGAAAATGCAAAAAGCATCGATTTAACCGACACTTCCGCGCCACGTCAGAAACGGTTTACCATCCCGATTTTCGGACAACGATAACCATGGCGCGCGGTGCTAGGCGCGCTTGCTTGCGGGTATTCGCCAGCGCAAGCAGACGACAAGTGTCCACCGCCGCGATCTCTCGCGCTACAGCGCGGGCCGCGTGACGAACTCAATCAGCGATGTCGGGGAAATGAAAAGCGCCGGTCATCGACGACGGCGTCAGGAGCGAGGGCGTCGGCGAACACGTCAGGACCGGATCTCACCTTGGCCGCAAGGCCATTTGTGAAATTGCGGAGCCAAAGAAGGCTGACCGCACCGAACGAAGAAAACTGGTTTCTTCTGCCGGACCGGAAACCCGAGCGAGCAAGCTCGCAGGAGATTGACGATCCGACCGTCGACCTGATGTCTCGCCGACACCCTCTTTCGCCGTCAGAGCCCGTTGCTTTCGCTGATGGCTCTAATGACGCGCCGGCCGTCTAGCAGCCGGCAACTTCGACTAGGCGAAGTTACTTCTTCTTCTTGGCGACCTTGCGGGTCTTCTTCGCAGTCTTCTTCACTGCGCTCTTCGCCTTCTTCGCCTTCTTCGCTTTCTTGGCCATGTTGCCCTCCGATGTGTGAGATGGCTTTAATCGCTGCGTGCACTCGGGGATCGAGATGCACTTCATCCCGAATACACCAACGCGAAGAAAAAAACAGCTTCTCGCTTAAGGAAGTGTTGACGCAGCAAAGCGCCTGCGCCAGCCGCGCTTGATTTGCCGACACACAGAGGCGCGTGTCTGCGATTGCAAATACTGCTCGCAGCATCGACGTCAGCGAGAGCAGCGATTGCAAGAAAACTCTATGCAGCAAGTATTTTTCTGTGCACGCGCATCGCGCATGATCAGGGCGATGATGCGCATCGCGACGCGCTCGATCATGCCGCCGAGGCGCGTCGCGGACTCTGAGTCGGGAATTTTGGCAACGAAAATATTTTCATGCTTAACGGCGCAATCGCTCGCCGAAGCGTGCGCAAGCCACCGTTGTACGCGAATCGCGTCGCGGCGATTCGCAGGCCGTTCGCAACAAGAGCGGGGCGAGGTTTGGTGTCGATGACGCCAGGCAAGCGTCGCGGCGTGAGCTGAAGCAAGGTGACGGAGACCGCTCCGTCACCTCGCACGACGCGCGGCGTCAGACGCCGAGCTTGGACTTGAGGAGGTCGTTGACCGCTTGCGGGTTGGCCTTGCCGCCGGACGACTTCATGACCTGACCGACGAACCAGCCGAGCGACTGCGGCTTGTCCTTGACCTGCGCGGCCTTGTCGGGATTGGCCGCGATGATGTCGTCGACCACCTTCTCGATCGCCGAGAGGTCGGTGACCTGCTTCATGCCGCGGCTCTCGACGAGCGCGCGGGGATCGCCGCCTTCCTGCCAGACGATCTCGAACAGGTCCTTGGCGATCTTTCCGGAGATCGTGCCCTCGCCGATCAAATCGACGATCGCCGCAAGCTGCCCGGCATTGACCGGAGAGCCGGTAATACCCCGGCCTTCCTTGTTGAGGCGGCCGAACAATTCGTTGATCACCCAGTTCGCGGCCACCTTGCCGTCGCGCGCGCGGTTGGCGAGGCCCGAAAGCACAGTCTCGTAGAACTCCGCGCTCTCGCGCTCGGCGACCAGCACGCTCGCATCATAGGGAGACAGCGAAAAGTCGGCGACGAAGCGCGCCTTCTTCTGGTCCGGCAGCTCAGGGAGCTTCGCCTTCAGCTCGTCGACGAAGTTCTGCGAGAACTCCAACGGCAAGAGATCGGGATCCGGGAAGTAACGATAGTCGTGCGCCTCTTCCTTGGAGCGCATCGAGCGCGTCTCGCCCTTGTTGGGGTCGTAAAGCCGCGTCTCCTGGTCGATCGCCCCGCCATCCTCGAGGATCTCGATCTGGCGGCGCGCCTCGTACTCGATCGCCTGGCCGATGAAGGTGATCGAGTTCATGTTCTTGATCTCGCAGCGCGTGCCGAGCGGCCCGCCGGGGCGGCGCACCGAGACGTTGACGTCGGCGCGCAAGGACCCCTTCTCCATGTCGCCGTCGCAGGTGCCGAGATAGCGCAGGATCGAGCGCAGTTTTGTCACATAGGCCTTGGCCTGCTCGGCGTCGCGGATATCAGGTTTTGAGACGATCTCCATCAGCGCCACGCCGGAGCGGTTGAGATCGACATAGGACATGGTCGGCGACTGGTCGTGCAGCAACTTGCCGGCGTCCTGCTCAAGGTGCAGCCGCTCGATGCCGACAGTGACGCTGCGTCCGCCGTCGAGCTCGACCAGCACCTCGCCCTCGCCCACGACGGGCGACTTGTACTGGCTGATCTGGTAACCCTGCGGCAGGTCCGGATAGAAATAGTTTTTCCGGTCGAACACCGACCGCAGATTGATTTTTGCGTTGAGCCCAAGCCCGGTCCGGACAGCCTGCCTGACGCATTCCTCGTTGATCACGGGCAGCATGCCCGGCATCGCCGCGTCGACCAGCGAGACATGTGTGTTCGGATCGCCGCCGAAGGCGGTGGACGCGCCCGAGAACAGTTTTGAGTTCGACGTCACCTGGGCATGGATCTCCATGCCGATGACCATCTCCCAGTCACCGGTGGCGCCTTTGAGAAGCTTGTGGGGGACGGCGGGTGCGTTCATGGGTCTCAATGTCCGGATAAAACCATATCGGGGATGGTTGGGCTTCGCGCAACGGATCGTGCCAGTCAAGCTGGAGAACGTGGCGCGTCAATGATCGAACGGCCTACCCGGCCCATGTTGTACCGTCGACGCCGCTCACTCGGGCATTGACGCAGGCCTCGCACGCGCCGTAGAAGTTGTGTGCAGGGGGCAGTGCATGTTTTTTCGGGTTTCGATGCTGGTGGCTGTGGCCGCCATTCTCGTGTCATGTTCGACACCTTACCAGCAACAAAGCTTTACCGGCGGATCCGACGTCAAGGAGCTGAGGCCCGACGTCTTCCGCGTGAGCTTCCAGGGCAATGGCTACACCACCCGGGAGAGCGTTCAGGTCTATTGGCTTTATCGTGCTGCCCAGCTCGCGGTCGAAAAGGGATTTGCCGGATTTGAACTCCTGTCTGACATTCAGTTCGTGATGCGCCGGCCGCCGGCGGACTACCGGAGCAGCACCCGCCTCAGCAGCGCTGTGCCGTCGTTGCGCACCCTCATCCCGGTATCGCCGCAGGAGAGCGCTGCTTTCAGGATCTGGGACCGAGGCGATCTCGCCAGCCGGTCGGATCAGCCGATCCGGCTCGCGCGCGGCGGCGCCGTGTTCATCTACACGGGCGGCGGAGCAGCGGTGCCCAAACCCGGAATCGAGGCCGACGTTCACTTCCTCCCGGCACCGGTCGAGGCGGCTCCCCCGAAAGTGTTCAATGCCAAGACGCTGCTTGCCCAGTTGGAACCGCTCATCAAGGCCGAGCGGTGCAATCTCGGCAATATCTGTCCGCATGTTCACGAGTATCTGCTGCCCAAGGGAACGCTGCGATAGCGCGCCCCGCAAGTGCGGCCCGCCGTCTCTACGCTCCGAGCAGCGTGGTCGCGATCCGCTCCCACTCCGCCTGCAATGAATCCTTTGCCGTCGGCTGGCCGGCCTGGCGGTACCAATAGCCGGCATTGCCGAGATCGCCCTCGACGCGGTGCAGATAGGCATGCACCCAGGCCGCCTCGCGACCATTCTCGTCCTGCACGATCTTGTGGGCCTTGTCCCAGTCGCCCTTGGCGGCCCACCAGAGACCTGCAAGCGGCGCGCTGAGGTCGGGCGCGGGGCCCGCGCCGTCGAGGCTGGCGATGTACGCCGCCACGTTCACCACCACCTCGCGGGCGTGAAGCGGCCGGCGGCCTGCTCGATGACTTCGCCGAGCGAGAACAGCGTCTCCTCATCGAAGGGACGGCCGATCAGTTGCAGGCCGAGCGGCAAGCCCTGCGCATCCTTGCCCGCGGGCACGCCGATGCCGGGCAGGCCCGCCATGTTCACGGTGACGGTGAAGATGTCGTTGAGATACATCTCGACGGGGTCGGCGCCGCCCTTCTCGCCGATGCCGAAGGCCGCCGATGGCGTCGCCGGGGTGAGGATCGCGTTCACGCCCTTGGCAAAGCAATCCTCGAAGTCTTTCTTGATCAGCGTGCGCACTTTTTGGGCGCGCAGGTAATAGGCGTCGTAATAGCCGGCGGAAAGCACATAGGTGCCGATCATGACGCGCCGGCGCACCTCTGCGCCAAAACCTTCGGCGCGGGTGTTCTCGTACATGTCGATGATGTTCTTGCCCTGCTCGCGCAGGCCGTAGCGCATGCCGTCATAGCGCGCGAGGTTGGACGAGGCCTCTGCCGGCGCCACGATGTAATAGGCCGGCAGCGCGTATTTGGTGTGCGGCAGCGACACCTCGACGAGCTCGGCGCCGGCCGCCTTCAGCCAGGCTGCGCCCGCTTCCCAAAGCTTTTCGATCTCGGCCGGCATGCCGTCGAGCCGGTACTCCTTGGGAATGCCGATCTTCATGCCCTTCACGGACCTGCCGATCGCGGCCTCGTAGTCCGGCACGGCAATGTCGACCGACGTCGTATCCTTGGGGTCGTGGCCCGCCATCGAGCGCATCAGAATCGCGGCATCGCGCACGCTGCGCGCGATCGGACCGGCCTGGTCGAGCGAAGACGCAAAGGCAACGATGCCCCAGCGCGAGCAGCGGCCATAGGTCGGCTTGATGCCGACGGTCGCGGTGAACGCCGCCGGCTGGCGGATCGAGCCGCCGGTGTCGGTCGCGGTCGCGCCCATGCACAGCAATGCAGCAACGGCCGAGGCTGAGCCGCCGGACGAGCCGCCCGGCACCAGCGTGGTGTTGGAACCCTCGCGCCGCCAGGGATTGCCGACCGGTCCGAAGCACGAGGTCTCATTCGACGAGCCCATGGCGAACTCGTCATTGTTGAGCTTGCCGAGCATGACGGCGCCGTCGCGCCAGAGCTGCGAGGTGATCGTGGACTCGTAAGTCGGCACGAAATTGCCGAGGATCTTTGAGCAGGCGGTCGTGCGCACGCCCTTGGTCGCGAACAGATCCTTGATGCCGAGCGGGATGCCGGCGAGCGGACCCGCATCGCCCTTGGCGATCTTGCCGTCGGCCTCGCGCGCCATGGCACGCGCCTGGTCGGGCGTCTCCATGACGAAGGCATTGAGCACGCGCGCCGCCTCCATCGCGGAAAGATGCGCGTCGGTCAGCTCCAGCGACGTGAAAGTCTTGGCCGCGAGACCCTTGCGGGCCTCGGCGAGCGTCAGCGATGTCAAATCGGTCATTTATTGATCGGGCTACAGAAGAACGGGGACAGGGTCTTGTCGTTGGCCGGGTCGTCTTTCTTGACGGCGGCATTCGCTGCCGCCTCGAGCTGGTCGAGCACGGCATTGACGGCGACATTGGGATCGGCAGCCTTGCCCTGCCGCTCCATCGCGTCGAGATAATTCATGTAGGCCTGATAGGCCTTCTCATCGTCGCATAGCAGGCACATCGCAACGTTCCAAAAGTTTACTCGACAACCTTCGGCACTAGGAAGAAGTGCCCCTCGGTCGCCGGCGCGTTGGCAACGATATCGTCGGCGATCTCGCCATCATTGACCACGTCTTGCCGCTTCTTCATCTCCATCGGCGTAACCGACGTCATCGGCTCGACGCCATCGACGTTGACCTCGGAGAGTTGCTCGACGAAGGCCAGCATGGCGTTGAGCTCGCCCTGCAAATGGGAAACTTCGTCGTCCCTGACCGCAATACGCGCCAAATGCGCGATGCGGCGGACGGTCACGGCGTCGACTGACATTATATAGGACCTCGGACGGCAGAGATAAGCCTGCCGTATAGCAGAGGCCGCTTTTGCGCCGCAACCAGCGCTATCAGCCTAGCCGGCCAGCGCTTTCAGGCGGGCAAGCGCCGTTTTGGCCAGATCCCGGGTCAATTCGGCCGCCGGGACCTCGCGGCCCAAGCCGATGGCCTGGCCCGCCCAGAGATTTGTGAATTCCACCCTGCCCTGCTTTTCGGCAGCCGCCTTCAGGGGCCCGAGCGCGGTCGCCGCATGCGGGAAGCTTGGTGCATCCGGCGAGATCGGGCCGACCTCGCGCATCACGCGGTTGGCGACGCCGCGAGCCGGGCGTCCGGTCATGACGTTTGTGATGACGGTCGAGGCATCACCGGCCTCCGCCAGCGCCTTTCGCGCTGATACACTGACCTTGGATTCCGGACAGCGCAGATAGGCGCTTCCGATCTGCACGCCGGACGCCCCGAGCGCGAAGGCCGCCGCGATGCCGCGCCCGTCAGCAATGCCGCCGGCTGCGATCACCGGCACCTTCACGGCATCGACCACCTGCGGCACCAGCGCAAAGGTGCCGGGCTGCTCTGCGATGTTGTCGGTCAGAAACATGCCGCGATGGCCGCCGGCCTCGGCACCTTGCGCGATTACGGCATCGACGCCGTTCTGCTCGAGCCAGACCGCTTCCTTGACTGTCGTCGCCGAGGAAATGACGAGGCAGCCGGCCGCCTTCACGCGCCTCAGCAGCGCCTGGTCCGGCAGGCCGAAATGGAAGCTGACGACCTCCGGCTTCAGCTCCTCCACGACATCGCAGAACGCCGCATCGAACGGCGCGCGATTGGCCGCAGCAATCGGCGCGGACGGATCAAGGCCGTACTCCTCGTAGTAAGGCGTCAGCCGCTCTTTCCAGCGCGCTTCCGATTCCGCCGAGAGCTCGAGCGGCTTGTGGCAGAAGAAGTTGACGTTGATCGGCGCGGAGACGCGCTGGCGGATGATGTTGACCTGCTCGCGCGCCTTCTCGGCCGAGATCATCGCGCACGGCAGCGAGCCCAGCGCGCCGCCTTGCGCGGCCGCGATCACCAGCTCCGCATCCATGATGCCCGCCATCGGCGCCAGCACGATGGGGAACTCGGTCTTGAAGAGGTCGATCAGTCGACGATTGGGCCACATGGTTTCTCTCTCGCTCTTCCCCTCTCCCCTTGTGGGAGAGGGTGGATCGCCGCGTAGCGGCGAGACGGGTGAGGGGTTTGTATCCGCGGAGACAGACCTCTCAAATTTGCTTGTGTTCGCCGCGGGCAGAACCCCTCATCCGGCGCTGCGCGCCACCTTCTCCCACAAGGGAGAAGGGAAAGAAGCACCGGAATTGCGCCGGCCGGCCAGAAGCTGCTCGGCTTCGGTTGCGATCCGCGCGACGATCTCGGCGGCCGGTGGAATATCATGGATCAGGCCGACGGCCTCGCCCGCAATGACGGCGGCGACGTCGAAATTGCCGGCCGCCTTGGCCGCTGCATAGTCCGCCGCGACCGTGGCGACATTCTGCATCAACTCGACCTCGCGGCCGATCCAGCGGCGGGCGTGGTCGTTGATCAGGCAACGTCCTGTGAACGGCGCCGGCCAGACATTGTTGCGGGAGAGATCGAAGATGATGCCGCGCACGGTCTCGCCGCTAGCAGCACGACAGATGCGCCGCTTGGCCTCGTCGGCGCCGTCGGCTTCCTCGCTCGCATAGAAGCGCGTGCCGAGCAGCACGCCGCTCGCGCCCAGCATCAGCATCGCGGCGAGCCCGCGCCCGTCGGCGATGCCGCCGGCTGCCACCACGGGCACGCGGCCTGCAGCCAGATCGACAATCGCGGGCACGAGATCGACCGTGGTGCGCGAAGCGCCATGGCCGCCCGCTTCCGTCCCCTGCGCGATGAGGACATCCGCACCGGCGTCGAGCGCCTGCCGCGCCATGGTTTCGTCCTGCACCTGACAGATCAGCCGGACGCCAGCAGATTTGATCTTTGGTGCGAACGGTGCGGGATCGCCGAACGACAGCATGATCGCGCCCGGCCGCGCCGCGAGTGCGATGTCGAGAAGCTCCGGACGCTTCGCGAGGCTCCAGGTGATGAAGCCGATGCCGAACGGCGCGCTCAAACCTCTAAGCTTGGCCGTCTCCTGGTCCAGCCAGGCTCGCTCGCCATAACCGCCGCCGAGTATCCCGAACCCACCGGCGCGACTGACCGCCGTCACGAGGCGTGCGCCCGCGACGACATCCATTGGCGCAAGCAAGATCGGATGCTCGGATCCAAGAAGCCTGGTGAGTGGTGTGGCGATTGGCACGGCGTCCTCCGGTCTGGACAGCAAGACTAGACGGGACTAGCATTCTCTAAAATTGAATTATAGCGAACGCTGCCATCTCGAAAACGAAACGAGACCATGGAACTCAGCGATATCAAGACCTTTGCCGCAGTGGCCCGCACCGGCGGCATCACCCGGGCCGCGGAAGAGCTCAACACCGTACAGTCGAACGTCACGCAGCGGATCAAGGCCCTGGAGGCCGAGATCGGCACGCCGCTGTTCGAGCGGCACAGCCGCGGCATGACGCTGACCGGCGCCGGCAAGCGGCTGCTGCCCTATGCGCAACGAATGGCCGCGCTCTCGCGCGAAGCACTGCTCGCCGCGCGCGACGACGGCGAGCCGAAGGGACCGCTTGCGATCGGCTCGATGGAGACGACCGCTGCCGTGCGCCTGCCGCCCCTGCTCGCCGATTTCCACCGCCGCTTCCCCGCGGTGCGGCTGAGCTTGCGCACGGCAACCACGGCCGATCTCGTCGCCGCCGTGCTCGATGGCTCGCTCGACGGTGCGTTCGTCGCAGGTCCCATCGATCATGCCGACCTCACCGCAACAAGCGCTTTTCGCGAGGAGCTGGTGTTGGTCAGCGCGCGGCGCTGGACGACGCTGGCCGAACTGCGCGCGGGCACGCCGGAGTCCGGCCCCACCGCGCTCGTCTTCCGCACCGGCTGCACCTACCGCCAGCGCATCGAGCAGATTTTTGTCGAGTTCGGCTGGCCCTCGGCGGCGCGCTTCGAACTCGGCACGCTCGACGGCATGATCGGCTGCGTCGCCGCCGACATGGGGGTGACGCTGTTGCCGCGCGCGGTCGTCGCCCGCAGCGAGATGAACGGCAGCGTGTCCATCCATACGCTGAGCCCGGCCTATACCGGCGTCGAGACGCTGTTCATCCAGCGCCGCACCGGACATCACTACAGCGCGCTGAATGGCTTCGCGTCCTGCCTGAACAAAGACGAGCAAGTCATCGCGGCTTGAGGTCCTTTGCCTCCGCCGCGCATCGCATGCTATGCGCATGCCTATGCCGGCTCTTATCCTACCCCTGGTCGATGCTGCAACCCACTGGCCCGAACGCGGGGCGTTGATCGGGCTCGATCTCGGCACCAAGACCATCGGTGTCGCGGTGTCCGATCCGGACCGGCGGCTCGCGACCGGCGTCGAGACGATCCAGCGCAAGGCCTTCAAGCAGGACGCAGCCCGGCTGCTCGCCATCGCGACCGAGCGCAAGGCAGTCGGCTTCGTGCTCGGCCTTCCCATCAACATGGACGGCAGCGAAGGCCCGCGCGCGCAATCGACCCGCGCCTTCGCCCGCAACCTTGCCGGCCTCACTGCGCTTCCGATCGGGTTTTGGGACGAGCGGCTCTCGACCGCCGCCGTCGAGCGCGAACTGATCGGCATGGACGTCAGCCGCGCCAAGCGCGCCGAGGTGATCGACGAGCACGCCGCCATCTTCATCCTGCAAGGCGCGCTCGACCGGCTCGCCAATCTGCGGCGGACGGACTGACCATGGCCGTCGTCATCGCGGCGCTGCTCCCGGTCTTCATCCTGATCGTGCTCGGCGTCGTCCTCAAGCGCACCCTGATGCGGCTCGACACGCAGTGGCACGGCCTGGAGCGCCTGACCTACTACGTGCTGTTTCCGATGCTGCTGATCCAGACGCTCGTGAAGGCCGACCTGGGCACGGTGCCGGTCGCCGGCGTCGGCAGCGCGCTGCTCCTGTCGGCGCTGGTGATGTCGCTGCTGTGCCTGGCGCTCCGCCCTGCTCTGGCGCGGCTCGGCATCGACGGCCCCGCCTTCACCTCGATCTTCCAGGGCGCGACGCGTTGGCAGACCTACGTGGCGCTCTCGGTATCAGCCAATCTGTTCGGCGACGTCGGCCTGGCGGTGGCGTCGGTGGCGATGGTCGCCATCATCCCTCTGGTCAACGTGTTCAGTGTCGCCGTGCTCGCGCACTATGCCGCGCCGGAAAAGCAGTCTGCGCGTGCGATCGTCATGACGGTGGCAAGCAATCCCCTGATCTGGGCCTGCGCCATCGGCCTCTTCGTCAATGTCGTGCACCTGCCGCTGCCAAAGATCTGGCATGACGTGGCCGATGCGCTGAGCCGCTCCTCGCTCGCCATCGGCCTGCTCGTCACCGGCGCGGGCCTGCATCTCAAGGGGCTATTGCGTCCAAGCCTTGGTGCCAGCCTCGGCGTCGCCTTCAAGCTGGCGCTGATGCCCGCGCTGGCGCTGGTCCTGGCGCTGTGGTTCGGGCTGTCAGGCAAAAGCCTCACCATCGTCGCGATCTGCGCGGCCGTGCCGACCTCGCCGAGCGCCTATGTGCTGGCCCGCCAGATGGGCGGCGATGCGCCGCTGCTCGCGCAAATCATCACGCTGCAGACGATACTTGCGGCGATCACGATGCCGATCGCGATCGCTCTGGTCGCCTGACGCCTACTCCCCCAGCCACATCGTCAGCACCACCGCGGTCAGATTGTTGAGCGCGTGAAGCATGATCGTCAGCCATAGCGAATTTGCACGGTAGCGCATGTAGCCGAACCACAGGCCGATGCAGAAGACTTCAGCGAGGAAGTAGAGGTCGTACTGGAGGTGCACGACGGTCCACACCAGCGAGGACAGGATGATCGCGCCTGGCACGCGAAGAAAGCTTTCGGACCACCCGCGATACAGAAAGCCTCGCGCGAGCACTTCTTCGGACATCGGTGCGGCCAAGCTGAAGGCGAACAGGAGAATGACCGCGGCGCCCTTGTCCCGGCCCGACTTCAAAAGATCGGTCATGACGCCCGGCGTCGCCTCACGGCCCATCGCGCGGGACATCGTTTCCCAGATCAGCACGACCAGCAGGAGGCCGAGCGCGCCGAGCAAAAACTGCTTCCACGACGGCCAGCGCAGCGCGAGGTAGTCGGCGAACGAGGCGCCCTTCAAGCGAATGGCGAGCCACACGGCTGCGAGCGTTGTGGGCAAGCCCATGATGACCGACAGCGCCAGCGCGGCTGGCTCGTGACCGATGCGCTGCATCGCCGCCAGATCGATAGGGCCGCCGCGAGCCCAGACCAGATAGACGATGGCGCCGATCTGGCCGACGAACATCGCCCCGAAGATGACGAGGCCCCAGAGCGCGGTGCCCCAAAACTTCCAGACGTGCGGCCGAGGCGCGACGGTGAGGGGCGGATGATCGGGATTGAGGGAGTCCATCAATTCTCTTTCGATTGGTCGGCCCGTGTCACCTCCTCGTCATGGCCGGGCTCGTCCCGGCCATCCACGTGCAGCAGTGTATGCGGCAAAGCGTGGATGCCCGGGACGAGCCCGGGCATGACGACGTGGAGACATTGTGCCGTGATCAAGGCAGCGCCCGTTCCAGCAGCGCGCGCGTGTCGCTGGGCACCAAATCCACCGCGCCGTACATGCTGGCGTGGTTGGCAGAGAGACGCGTCGCCGCGAACAATTCGGCGTTGCGCGGCGACACCCCATTCAGTGCGGCCGTGGCTGCCAGCAGCGCGAGTTTTTCGACCGCGAGCCGCGCAACGCGCTCGCCGTCCGGGCGGCGGAATGCCTTGCCGATGAAGGCGACCGCCTCGCCGGCTCCCGGCAGGCTCTTGGTCTCAGCGGCGAGGCCTTGCAGCACCGCCGTCGCAGCGTCCGGCTCGCGCGCCAGAGCGCGGAGCACGTCGAGGCACATCACATTGCCCGAGCCTTCCCAGATCGCATTGACCGGGGCCTCCCGATAGTGGCGTGCCAAAATACCTTCCTCGACATAGCCATTGCCGCCGAGGCACTCCATCGCTTCGTAAAGGAACGGCGGCGCGCTCTTGCAGGTCCAGTATTTGATTGCCGGCGTCAGCAGCCGCATATAGGCAGCCTCTGCCGGATCGTGCGGCGTCCGATCGAAGGTGCGGCAGAGCCGCATCACCAGCGCGACGCTTGCCTCGACATGCAGCGCCATGTCGGACAGCACCGCCTGCATCAAGGGCTGATCGGCGAGATGCCTTTGAAACACGCTGCGGTGACGCGCGTGATGCAGCGCGTGCGCAAGCCCCGAGCGCATCAGGCCGACGGAGGCGATTGCGCAATCCTGCCGCGTGAGCTGCACCATCTGGATGATGGTCCGGATGCCCTTGCCCTCCTCGCCGACCCGCTCCGCATAGGCGCCGACGAACTCGACCTCGGAAGATGCGTTGGAGCGGTTGCCGAGCTTGTCCTTCAACCGCTGGAACTGGATCGCGTTGACAGACCCGTCCGGCGCAAAGCGCGGCATGAAGAAACAGGTCAGGCCCTCATCCGCCTGCGCCAGCACCAAAAAGGCGTCGCACATCGGCGCCGACATGAACCATTTGTGGCCGGTGACGCGATAGGCGCCGCCATCGCGCACCGCTCGCGTCATGTTGGACCGCACGTCCGTGCCGCCCTGCTTCTCGGTCATGCCCATGCCGAGCGTCATGCCGCGCTTCTCCCACCACGGCGCGAAGCTGGGGTCATAGCTCCTGGTCGAGAGCACCGGCATCACCTTCGCCAGCAGATCAGGCTGCATCGCAAGCGCGGCCACCGAGGCGCGCGTCATCGTGATCGGACAGAGATGGCCGGTCTCGACCTGCGAGGCGATGTAAAATCTTGCCGCGCGCACGACTTCGGCGGCATCGCCTGCTGGCCTACCGTCGGCGCTCCAGGTGGAATTGTGCACGCCGGCATGCGCGCTGTGCGCCATGAGCTCATGATAAGCGGGGTGAAACTCGACCTGGTCACGGCGGTTACCGCGGGAATCGAAGGCGCGCAGCTTTGGCGAGTTCTCGTTCGCCACGCGGCCGCGCTCGGCCATCGCCGCAGAGCCCCAGGCCTTGCCGAAATCGGAGAGCTCCTTATCCGCCGCAGCACCGCCGTTGGCCTTCACGGCCTCGACCAGCGGGCGGTCGGCTGCGAAGAGATCGACGTCCTCGAACGGCTGCGACTGATTGAAGACCTCGTGGGTCGCAAAGACGGGCTGGGTCATGGCTTATACCTCGGGCCGGACCTTAGTTCCGGCGCGGCTGGATCGGGAAATCATAGGCTGCCCCGCCCGCCCCCGGCAGGGAAAAATGCCACCACTCCTTTGAATAGTTCACAAAGCCTTGCCGGGCCATCGCAGCAACCAGCCGGTTGCGCCAGGCGCGCTGCTCTGGCGTGATGCTGCGCGCGGCGGTGTGCCCCTTGAGATCCGTGCAGTCGTAGCCGGTGCCCATGTCGACGCTGCCTTCGGGCGCCCGCGCTTCCACCGGGCCCGTGCAATCCGCATAGGCCCTGGCGGGATCGATCCTGGCCGAATTGTCCGCCTTGAGGTCGACCAGCGTCAGGTCCAGCGCAGCGCCGGTGGAGTGTTGCGAACGACTGGCGATGTAGCCGAGCCGAAACAGCTCGGTCTTGGGTATCTTAGGGTTGTAGCGCCGCTCCGCCACCGTCTCCCGGCCGTTCTGCGCCCACGCCACCATGTCGAGCGAAGCGCGCACCGGCCGGTAGCAATCGAACATTTTGAGCGAGAGGTTTTGCGCGGCGAGCTCCTGCTGGACCGCCTTCAGCCGCAGGCCGACATCCCGCTTCACCACGCACTCGCCGGCGGCATAGCCGTTGAGCGGCTTGCCGACAAAGTTGTTGGATGTAGCGTAGCGGATGTCCTGGATGATGGTGGGATCGATGTCGCGCAGATAGACGAAGCCGCCGGGGAGCGATTGGGCGGCAGCGGATGAGATTAAGGCTAACGAAACGAGCGCAGTTAGAATTGATTTCACGATATCTATCCAAATCGTCATGGCCGGGCTTGTCCCGGCCATCCACGCCCTTTTTACCGACAGCGCAAGATCGTGGATGCCCGGGACAAGCCCGGGCATGACGGAGGAAACAGATCCGACAGATCAGGGGATAACTCACTTCCCCCGGATTGGGCCTTGCCGACCCCCCCATCCCCGCCTATAGCTCTGCTTTTAATGACCTCCGCATCGAAATCGACCTTCGTCCTCGGTCACCGGCATCTGCTGGGTATCGAGGGCCTTTCCACTGCCGACATTACCGGCCTCCTCGACCTGTCCGAGGAGTATGTCGAGCTCAATCGCCAAGTGGACAAGAAGCGCACCGTCCTGCGTGGACGGACGCAGGTGAACCTGTTCTTCGAGGCTTCCACCCGCACCCAGTCCTCGTTCGAGCTCGCCGGCAAACGCCTAGGTGCCGACGTCATGAACATGTCGGTGTCCTCCTCGTCCATGAAGAAGGGCGAGACGCTGATCGACACCGCGGTGACGCTGAACGCGATGCACCCGGACATTCTGGTGATGCGCCATCACGCGTCAGGCGCGGTGGAACTTCTGGCCCGCAAGGTTGACGGTTCCGTGATCAATGCCGGCGACGGCGCGCATGAGCACCCGACGCAGGCGCTGCTCGATGCGCTGACGATCCGCCGCAACAAGGGCCGGATCGAGGGTCTCGTGGTCGCGATCTGCGGTGACGTGCTGCATTCGCGCGTCGCCCGCTCCAACATTATCCTGCTCAACACGATGGGTGCCCGCGTCCGCGTCGTTGGCCCCACCACACTGCTGCCGCCCGGCATCGAACGGATGGGCGTCGAAGTCGCGCGCGACATGCGCGAGGGTCTGGAAGGCGCCGACATTGTCATGATGCTGCGCCTGCAGCGCGAGCGCATGAACGGCTCGTTCGTGCCGTCGTCGAGCGAATACTTCCACTACTTCGGGCTCGACCAGAAGAAGCTCGCCTACGCAAAGCCCGACGCACTGGTGATGCATCCGGGCCCGATGAACCGCGGCGTCGAGATCGACTCGGCGGTCGCCGACGGCGCCCAGTCGCTGATCCGCGAACAGGTGGAAATGGGAGTGGCAGTGCGCATGGCGGTGCTTGAAGCGCTCGCCCGCAACCTGCCGAACGCGTGATGCCGATGCTGACCGACCGCCGCCCGATCCTGCTCGCCAACGCGCGCGTCATCGACCCGTCGCGGGATTTCGACGCTGTCGGCGACGTGCTGATCGCTGACGGCACCATCCGCGAGACGCGCCGCGGCATCGGGGCGGCCGGCGTCCCCGAGGGCACCGACATCATCAATTGCTCCGGCAAGATCGTGGCCCCCGGCCTGATCGACATGCGCGCCTTCGTCGGCGAGCCCGGCTTCAGCCATCGCGAGACGTTTGCGACCGCGAGCCAGGCCGCGGCCTCGGGCGGCATCACCACCATCATCTGCCAGCCGGATACGTCGCCCGTGATCGACAATTCGGCAACGGTAGACTTTGTGATGCGGCGCGCCCGCGACACCGCGATCGTCAACATCCAGCCGATGGCGGCTCTCACCAAGGGCATGCGCGGCGAGGAGATGACGGAGTTCGGCCTGCTGAAAGCCGCCGGCGCGGTAGCCTTCGGCGACGTGTGTCGCAGCGTCATGAATGCGCAGGTGATGCGCCGGGCGCTGACCTATGCCCGCGATTTCGACGCGCTGATCGTGCACGACACCGAGGATCCGCACCTCGTCGGCGAAGGCGTCATGAACGAGGGCGAGTTCGCCACCCGGCTCGGCCTGATGGGTATCCCGAATGCGGCTGAAGCCGTCGTGCTGGAACGCGACATGCGGCTCGTGGCGCTGACCGGCGGGCGCTATCACGCTGCCTCGCTGTCCTGCATCGACTCGCTCGACATCCTCAAGCGGGCGCGCGACGCAGGCCTTGCCGTGAGCGCATCGGTCTCGATCAACCATTTGGCGCTGAACGAGAATGACATCGGGCCCTACCGGACCTTCCTGAAACTGTCGCCGCCGCTGCGCACCGAGGACGACCGCCGCGCGCTGGTGTCGGCTGTCGCCTCCGGGCTCATCGACGTCATCATGTCCGACCACAATCCGCAGGACGTCGAGGTCAAGCGCCTGCCCTTCGCCGAAGCGGCAAGCGGCGCGGTGGGCCTGCAGACCATGCTGCCGGCGGGCTTGAGGCTCGTGCACAATGGCGAGATGGAGCTGAAGACGCTGATCAAGGCGATGTCGACGCGGCCGGCGGAACTTTTGGGCCTGCCCGGCGGCACCTTGCGCTCCGGCGCGCCGGCCGATGTCATCGTCATCGACGCCGACACGCCCTGGGTGCTCGATCCCATCGATCTCAAGACGCCCTGCAAGAACACCCCGTTCGACGAAGCCCGCTTCTCCGGGCGCGTGGTTCGCACTATTGTCGGGGGACGGACGGTTTATGAGCATGTCTAACCCTACGTGGAACATATCCCCGAGGAGCGCCGCCGATGGGACCTGAGGCATTTTTGCCGGTGGCCCTCGTCATCGGCTATCTCCTCGGCTCGATCCCGTTCGGGCTGATTCTGACCAAGCTTGCCGGCACGCAGGATCTGCGCTCGATCGGCTCCGGCAACATCGGCGCCACCAATGTGCTGCGCACCGGACGCAAGGGCCTGGCGGCGGCGACACTGCTGCTCGACGCGCTCAAGGGCACGGCAGCGGTCGTGATATCAGGCTATTTCGGCGGTCCCAACGCGGCGATGCTGGCCGGCCTCGGCGCCTTCCTCGGCCACAACTTCCCGGTCTGGCTCAAATTCAAGGGCGGCAAGGGCGTTGCAGTCTATATCGGCATTTTGCTCGGCCTGTTCTGGCCGGGTGCGCTGTTCTTCTGCCTGCTGTGGCTCGCGACCGCCTTCACCACGCGCTACTCCTCGCTGTCGGCGCTGGTCGCGGCCTTTATCACGCCGATCTTCCTGTGGTGGTTCGGCCACCTCGCGCTCGCCTCGCTGTTCGCGGTGCTGACGCTGGTCCTGTTCTACACGCACCGCGAAAACATCAAGCGGTTGCAATCGGGCACCGAGAGCCGGATCGGACAAAAATCGTAGTCCGGAAAAAGTACGGATACCGACGCGGCGCTATCGCATTATATCCCAAATCCTGTTCGCAACTCGTGGCCATAGTGGTCAATGGGTTCCAAGACTGTCATCCTGACAGAGGGGAATGGCGTTATCCGGCTTGCGTCCATGAACGAGAACACCAACGTCACGCACGATCTGGCTTCGCAGAGCGCTGCGAATGAGGCGGCGCCCGCCGGCACCGCCGCAAGCCGGCTGCTCTTCGCCACCAACATCTGGTCAGACGCGCCCGCGCCGGTCGTTGCTGAGGAAGCGCGCCCCGCTCCGCAACCGCCGGTCGTGAGCGAGACGCCTGCACCCATCGCGGTGCAGCCGGTCGCACAGCCGACGGCAATGCCGGCCCTGCCGGTCGAACGTCCTTCAACCTCCTGGCCGCCGAAACGACTCTCGCTGGCGCTGCAAGGCGGCGGCACGTTTGCGGCCTTCACCTGGGGCGTTCTGGAGCGGCTCCTGGAGGAGCCCTCGGTCGAATTCGACACCATCAGCGGTGCCAGCGCCGGTGCGATCAATGCGCTGCTGGTCGCCTCCGGTCTCGTCGACGGCGGCCGCGAGGGCGCGCGCAGCAGGCTGAACCGGTTCTGGGTGCGGCTGATGCACGAAGCGTCGTTCCGCTCGCTGATGTTGGTCGGTGGCTTTTCGCCGGCGGGAAGCTCGGTCGCATTCGGGCCGACGCTGCGCTCCGGCCAGTTCGATCCGTTCGACCTCGATCCGCTGCGGCAGGCGCTGTCGCGCGACATCAACTTTGCGGCGCTGCATGATGCGGCCTGCCCAAGACTCCTGATCGCGGCGACGCGGATCCGCGACGGCCGGCAGCAGGTGTTTGGCAATGCAGCCATCACCGCCGACGTCGCCCTCGCCTCGACCTGCCCGCCGCTGATGCATTGCGCGGTCGAGATCGATGGCGAGGCCTATTGGGACGGCGGCTATGGCGGCAACCCGCCGCTGGTGCGGCTGGTGCAGGAGACAACGTCGACCGACGTGTTGATCGTCCAGGTGACGCCGTCGCGCGACGGCTATGTCCCGATCACGCTCGCGGCGATCGACCGCCGGCTCGACCAGATCGCGGCGAATGCCGCGCTCAATGCCGAGATTTCTGCGGTAGAATGGGCGCAGTCGCACGCCTCACCTTCGCTGCGGCTGTTCAAGCTAGCAGCGGAAGACGAGATCGAGGGGCTGGCGCAGCGCTCGTCGACCGATCTTGGCCGCGGCTTCATTCGCCTCCTGCACCGCAGCGGCCGCGACGCGGCCGATCGCTGGCTGCGGCAAAGTACGAGCGTCCGGGCGGCGCGCAAGGTCGAGGCGACCTCGCCAGCCGAGCCCGAGCTAATCTGATTTCGCCAATGCGTCTTCGAGGAAGCGCGCCACCGCGAGCGCGCCCGCGTCGTTGCCGAAGCGCGCGATCACCTGCACGCCGATCGGCAGGCCGTCGACCCTGAGCACGGGAACGTTGACGCACGGGTTGCCCATCAGCGTCCACAGCCTGTTGTAGCGGGGGTCGCCGGTGGTCGCGAGTTCCTTGGGCGGCGCGGTGCCCGGCGCGGAGTAGGTCAGGAGCACGTCGACGCCCTCAAAGACCTCGCCGAGCTCGCGGCGGCCGCGGCGGCCGATCCGGCGCGCCTCGTCGTAGTCCTTCGGCGTCAGTCCGACGGTGGCGTCGAGACTGGCGCGCAGCATCGGCGCGATCTCGTCGTGGCGTTCCGAAAACTCCCAGGCGAGCGCCCGGTGCGCCTCAAAATCCTGGATCACCGGGTGGATGCGCCAGGCCTCCCGCACCATTTCCGGCATGTCGATGGTCTGCACGCCGGCGCCGGCGCGCTCGGCGGCCTTGATCGCGGCCTGCAACCCCTGCTCGGCCGCGGGCTCGACGGGACCGGCAAAGTCCTGGCTGACGATTCCGATGCGCGGCGACGTCGCCGCAGCGATGTCGGAGAACTCGTGGCGGCCGGTCATCGCGAAGAGTCCGCGCGCGAGATCCTCGGTGCGGGCACCGAACAGGCCGACCGTGTCGAGCGCCCATGAATAGCATTTGACGCCGACGGTCGGCAGCATGCGGAACGACGGCTTGATCGCGGCAACACCGCAATAGGCGGCAGGCCGGATCACCGAGCCGCCGGTCTGGGTGCCGAGCGCAAGCGGGATCATGCCGGCGCCGACGGCGGCGGCCGAGCCTGCCGACGAGCCGCCGGGACTGTGGCCGACATTGTGCGGATTGCGCGTCGGCGTCGGATCGCGCGAGGCGAACGCCGTGGTCGTGGTCTTGCCGATGATGGTGGCGCCGGCGCGCTTCAGCATCATCACAACCGGCGCGTCAGCGCGCGGCTGCCAACCCCGGTAGATGGACGAGCCCATCTCGGTCGGAAAGTCGGCCGTATCGATGATGTCCTTGATGCCGACCGCGATGCCGCGCAGCGAGCCCGCCCCTTGCGCCTTTGCCGACCGGTCGTGGCAAACGAAAGCGCCGACATCCTTCTCCCGCGCCTCGATCGCTTCGATCGACTGTCCGATCGCGGTGTCGGGCGAGAGCTCACCCTTGTCGATACGGCGCTGGAGGTCGGCGAGTGAGATCATGGCGACATTTCCCTGACTTGGCAGCGCTTTTAGCATCGCGAGGCGGTCGTGCAAGCGCGCGCCCCTGTTGCCCACGCGCTGCGGTTGTTCCATGCTGCCCTCACAAGGAGACGCCGTGGACGCCCTCAATCCAGGGATCGAGCTGACCGAGGCCGACAGGATCGACCGGATGCGGCTGATCCGTTCGGACAATGTCGGGCCGCGCACCTTCCGTTCGCTGGTCGATCACTTCGGCACCGCGCGCGCTGCGCTGGAGCGGCTGCCCGAGCTCGCCCGCCGCGGCGGGGCGGCCCGATCGGGGCGCATCACGTCAGTGGACGAGGCAAAGGCGGAGCTCGCCGCAGCCCGACGGCTCGGCGTGAACTGGCTCGCGCCCGGCGAGGACGGCTATCCAGCGCGGCTGGCGACGCTCGACGACGCGCCGCCGCTGCTCGCGGTACGCGGCGACCATGCCACAGCAATGCGGCCGACGATCGCCATCGTCGGCTCGCGCAATGCCTCCGGCGCCGGGCTGAAGTTCGCGGGCCAGCTTGCGCGCGAGCTCGGCGAAGCCGGCTTCGTGATCATCTCAGGGCTGGCGCGCGGCGTGGACCAGGCGGCGCATCGTACCAGCATCGCCAGCGGCACGGTCGCGGTGCTCGCCGGCGGGCATGACTGCATCTATCCGCCCGAGCACGAAAACCTGCTTGCTGACATCCTGGAGCAGCGGGGCGCGGCAATCTCGGAAATGCCACTGGGACACGAGCCGCGCGCCCGCGACTTCCCGCGCCGCAACCGGCTGATCTCGGGCGCCTCGCTCGGTGTCGTCGTGGTGGAGGCCGCGCATCGCTCGGGATCGCTGATCACCGCGCGCATGGCCGCCGAACAGGGCCGCGAGGTCTTTGCCGTGCCGGGCTCACCGCTCGATCCGCGCGCCGCCGGCACCAACGACCTCATCAAGCAGGGCGCAACGCTGGTGACGGAAGCCGCCGATATCATCAACGCGGTCCAGCCGATCATGGAACGCCCGATCATGTTTCCGGCCGGCGAGGACGACAGCGAGCCGCTCGAAGGCGATCCGCAATCGCACGACCGCGCCCAGATCACCGGCTTGCTCGGCCCGACGCCTGTTACGATCGACGACCTCGTGCGGATGTCGGGTGCGCCACCCTCGATCGTACGCACCGTGCTGCTGGAGCTCGAGCTTGCCGGCCGGCTCGAACGCCACGGCGGCGGTCTGGTCGCGCTGCTTTAAGCCGCGATCAAACAAAGCATCGAAACAACCCCATGCACAGTAGAACGGCCCCGCCGGCCGATTTGCGCGCGAACCCGGAAGAGGTGAACCGCGCCTGAGGCTTAGCTCGGGTCAGGCCGAATTGCGCGTGTCAAACCGCGTTCGCGCGGCCTCGATCTGTTGCAGATGGTCCGCCGCCCATTGGCCGAGGGCTTTGACCGGCTGCTGCAGCCCGCGGCCGAGATCGGTCAGCTCGTAATCCACGCGCGGCGGAATGGTCGGAAAGATCGTGCGCGTGACCAAGCCGTCGCGCTCGAGTCCGCGCAGCGTCAGGGTCAGCATCCGCTGCGAGATGCCGTTGATCATGCGCTTGAGCTCGTTGAAGCGTTTGGGCCCGTCGCCGAGCATCATGATCACGAACACGCTCCATTTGTCGCCGACCCGCGCGAGCACCGAGGCGACGCCGCGGCAGTCGACGTGCTGCGGATCGGGCAGTGGCGGCAAGGCAGGCGAACGGGTGTGCGTCGGTTTCAAAGATGTGCCCATGGCTCAAAAAAGTGCGTTCTTGCGGGGATTTCGTAGGTCACTCATGTAGTGCCAGTTACAAATCTATACCATGGATGACCCAAATGAAACTCCTCCACATCGACTCCAGCGTGCTCGGCCCCCACTCCGTCAGCCGGCAGGTTTCGGCCGCAATCGTCGCGCGGCTGCGCCAGGCGACGCCGTCGCTCGACATCCAGTACCGCGACCTCACGCAGACGCCGCTGGCGCATCTGTCGGGCTCGCATCTCGCCGCCGCGCAGGGTGCGCCGGCACCCGCGGAACTCGCGCCCGACCTCGCCGCAAGCCAGGCCGTGCTGGAGGAATTCCTGGCCGCCGACATCGTCGTGATCGGCGCGCCCATGTACAATTTTACGATCCCGAGCCAGTTGAAGGCCTGGATCGACCGCATCCTCGTGGCGGGCAAGACGTTCAAATACGATGCGAACGGACCGCAGGGCCTCTCCGGCGGCAAGCGTGTGATCGTGGCGATCTCACGCGGCGGCTACTACGGCGCTGATACCCCCGCCGCCTCGCTGGAGCACCTCGAGAGCTATTTGCGTGGCGTGTTCGGCTTCATCGGCATTACGAGTCCGGAATTCATTTCCGCTGACGGCATCCAGGTCGGGCCGGAGCACCGCGAGAAAGCGCTGGCAAGCGCGCTTCAGGCCGCAACCGGCCTGCGCGCCGCCTGAAGCCCGTTCTTCGCAGCCGCCGCCAGACGTTGGCGGCGGTATGCGACATCTGAGCTAGAACCACATCCCCCGCGTGCCCGTGATCACGGCAATCAGCGAGATGAAAAGGCCGATGCCGGAGAACAGCGCAACGGCGATCAGTTGATTTCTGTCCGACTGCTTCTCGGTCGTCGCGGAACGCTCGGTGTAAATACGCGGTGCTGAAATCGATGAAAAAATGCGAGCTGCCTTTGGCATAGCGGGTTCCCTTAAATTGGGCCTCATTCCCCTACCCCTAAAAAGGTCTATGCAGCCGCCGCGAAGGTTCAACGCGTCACAAAGACGCGATCAAATACGTCCCGCGCAGGAGGGAACCGGCCGGCACTTTTGATGGCGCCGGCCTGATTCAATTTTTCACTTCATTTGATTAGCCTGATTAGCCGCGAAACACCGGCGCGCCCGCGGGCGAACCGGTCGCGCCGCCGTCGACGAAGAGTTCGGCACTCGTCACATGCGCGGAATCGTCGGAGGCGAAGTAAAGCACCGTCTTCGCAATGTGATCTGTTTCACCAATGCGGCCGAGCGGCGTAATGCCGGCGATGCGCTTCTCCAGCACCGCAAAGGCCTGCTCGGTCGGCGCTGCGCCCTTCCAGATCGGCGTTCGGATCGCGCCCGGCGCCACCACGTTGACGCGGATGCCGCGCGGCGACAGTTCGGAGGCCATCACCCGCGCCATCGCGCGCACGCCGGCCTTGCTCGCGGCATAGGCGGCATAGCCGGGATTGCCGAGCACTGAGATCACCGAGCCGTTGAGGATGATCGAGGCGCCGTCGTTGAGGTGTGGGGACGCCGCCTGCACGGTGAAGAAGACCGCGGTGACGTTGGTGCGCAGCACCTGCTCGAAGGCGGCGAGCGCGGTGCCGCCGACCGGCGTGTTGCCGGCGATGCCGGCATTGGCGAACACGATGTCGAGCTTGCCGAACTTTTCGACCGCACGCGCGATCGCCTGCTCCGTCGCAGCGACGTCGGTGATGTCGGCCTCGACCGCGAGCGCATTGGGGCCAAGCTCCTTCGCCGCTGCCTCCAGCGTCTCCTTGTTGCGCCCGGTGATGGTCACCTTGGCGCCCTCGGCAACGAAGAGCTTCGCGGTCGCAAGGCCGATGCCGCTGTTACCGCCCGTGATCAACGCCGTCTTGTTCTTCAGCCTCATGACCGTCTCCAGTGGTTGCATATTGAAACTGGATTGCCGTCTAGGCCATCTGGTTTTATAATGCAACCACACAAGCGCGTGATCGCATACAATCGGACAAGCCATGGTGAAACGGACGAGCTTCGAAGGAGATTCCTGCCCGATCGCGCGGGCGCTGGAGGCGATCGGCGACTGGTGGTCGATCCTGATCATCCGCGAGGCGCTGTTCGGTAAGCGGCGTTTCGGCGAGTTTCAGACCAGGCTCGGCATGGCCAAGAACATTCTCACGGTGCGATTACGCGCCCTCGTCGACCACGGCATTTTGAGGATCGCGCCGGCCTCCGACGGCAGCGCCTATCAGGAATATGTGCTGACGCCAAAAGGCCGCGGCGTCTTCCCGATCCTGGTGGCGCTGCGGCAATGGAGCGAGGAGTTCGACGACCAGCCCGAGGAGATCGCGACCATTCTGGTCGATCGCGAGAAGGGCCGGCCGGTGCGGAAGCTGGAGATGCGGGCCGAGGATGGGCGGCTGCTCAGCCCCGCGGACACGATGCTGAAGCCGCGGCCGGCGAAGGCAAGGCGGCGGGCTCCAACTAGCGGCTCACCCTCTCACCGTCGTCCTGAGGTGCCGGAGCGTTAGCGGAGGCCCCGAAGGGCGACGGCCCGGTTGCATCGGGGGCCGTTCATCCTTCGAGGCTCCCCATGCGTCGCTTCGCGCCGCATGGCTCGCGCCTCAGGATGACGGGTCAGTTCAGGACAACCTTCGCCAACTGTCCATGTTGCTGAACCATCACCGTCACCCTGAGGTGGCCGCTTCTTCAGCGGCCCTCGAAGGGCGACGGCCCGGCTGCATCGGAGCCGTTCATCCTTCGAGGCTCCCCATGCGTCGCTTCGCGCCGCATGCCTCGCACCTCAGGATGACGGGTCAGTTCAGGACAACCTTCGCCAACTGTCCATGTTGCTGAACCATCACCGTCACCCTGAGGTGGCCGCTTCTGCAGCGGCCCTCGAAGGGCGACGGCCCGGCTGCATCAGGGGCCGATTCATCCTCCGAGGTTCCCCATGCGCCGCTACGCGCTCGCGCGGGGATGACGGTGATGCTTATTTCTTTTCTGTAGCGGAATTTTTCGGTCGCTTTGGCGATCCCCCCACGACGCCGCGCCAGACGGCTGACGGCATCCCAGTCCGACTTGATCAGCGCCTCCTTCTTAGCACGGCTCCAGCCCTTGATCTGGCGTTCCGCCGCAATTCCGTCCGTGATCCGGTCAAAGTGCTCCGACCAAACGAGAACGACCGGCCGCCGTGTCGATGTGTATCCCTGAAAATGGCCAGCGTTGTGTTGTTCGACCCGCGGGGAGAGATCATCGCCCGTCGCGCTGCCGACATAGTAAGAGTTGTCGGCGCAGCGAAGCATGTAGACGAAGATGCCCATCGTGGTGGCCGGTGAGTTTGCACTCGGCTCAGGATGAGATGTGCAAATTTTACCGTCAAGAAGACACCTTCGGTCGGCTGGTGTCCGCTGACTGAGCAGATCGCTAAATCATCTCCGTCACCCTGAGGTGGCCGCTTCTTCAGCGGCCCACGAAGGGCGACGGCCCGGCTGCATCCGGGCCGTTCATCCTTCGAGGCTCCCCAAGCGGCGCATCGCGCCACTTGGCTCGCACCTCAGGATGACGGGTCTGGCGGGGACCCACCTCACGACAGCTTCCGCTTGCTCCGCAGCCTCACATGCTCCTCGGCTTCGAGCTGGGTCATGCCGAGGAGATAATGCAGCACATCGAGCTTGTGACGCCCCGCGAGCTCACGCAGGCTCTTGGCCTGCTCGGCGATGAAGGCGGCCGCCTCATCGGCGCCGCCTTCGCCCGGCTCGTCGCCGCGCTGGCCGCCCTGCCCGGCCGTGGCCGCGCGCTTTCGTTTCCGCCCCGGTGTCGTCACCTGACCCCACCCGAATCCTCAGTCCCCGGGAGGACCTTACGCCTGTCCAAACCGCAACTCCAAGGTGGTGTTTTACAACTTTTCGGATATGGAAATGAGCCTGTCCGGCCCCCCTTCAACACCCTTCGATTTGACAGGGACGGCCTCACCACCCATGTTCGGGTCGAAACGGCCGACCCGAGTCCCTTCGAATTTGGCCTAAATTTTTCCCGTAAGCTACTGGAACTACATGAATATCGTCATTGTGGAGTCGCCGGCGAAAGCCAAGACGATCAACAAGTATTTGGGCTCGTCCTACGAGGTTCTGGCCTCGTTCGGCCATGTCCGCGACTTGCCCGCGAAGAACGGATCGGTCGATCCGGACGAAAATTTCAAGATGATCTGGGAGGTCGACCCCAAGGCGGCCGGCCGGCTCAATGACATCGCCAAGTCGCTCAAGGGCGCCGAACGCCTGATTCTGGCCACCGACCCTGATCGCGAGGGCGAAGCCATCTCCTGGCACGTCCTGGAGGTGTTGAAGGAGAAGCGTGCGCTCAAGGACCAGAAGATCGAGCGCGTGGTGTTCAACGCCATCACCAAGCAGGCGGTCTCGGACGCCATGAAGAACCCGCGCCAGATCGACGGCGCGCTGGTCGACGCCTATATGGCGCGCCGCGCGCTGGACTATCTGGTCGGCTTCACCCTCTCCCCCGTGCTCTGGCGCAAACTGCCGGGCGCCCGTTCGGCCGGCCGTGTGCAGTCGGTGGCGCTGCGTCTGGTCTGCGACCGTGAGCTCGAGATCGAAAAGTTCGTAGCCCGGGAATACTGGTCGCTGGTCGCGACCCTGCTGACGCCGCGCGGCGACGCGTTCGAGGCGCGCCTCGTCGGCGCCGACGGCAAGAAGATCCAGCGGCTGGACATCGGCACCGGCGCGGAAGCCGAAGACTTCAAGAAGGCGCTGGAGCTGGCGACCTACGCGGTCACCGCGGTCGACGCAAAGCCCGCCAGGCGTAATCCGCAGGCACCGTTCACCACGTCCACCCTTCAGCAGGAAGCGAGCCGCAAATACGGCTTTGCGCCGGCGCACACGATGCGTATCGCGCAGCGGCTTTATGAAGGCATCGACATCGGCGGCGAGACCACCGGACTCATTACCTATATGCGTACCGACGGCGTGCAGATCGATCCGTCCGCCATCACCCAGGCACGCAAGGTGATCGGCGAGGATTATGGCAACGCCTATGTGCCGGACGCTCCGCGCCAGTATCAGGCAAAAGCCAAGAACGCCCAGGAAGCACACGAAGCGATCCGCCCGACCGACCTGTCGCGCCGTCCCGCCTCCATGGCCCGCAAGCTCGATGCCGACCAGGCCAGGCTCTATGAGCTGATCTGGAAGCGCACGATTGCGAGCCAGATGGAAGGCGCCGAGCTCGAACGCACGACCGTCGATATATCGGCGAAGGCAGGCGGTCGTACGCTGGAGCTGCGCGCGACCGGTCAGGTCGTCAAGTTCGACGGTTTCCTCGCGCTCTATCAGGAAGGCCGCGACGACGAGGAGGACGAGGATTCACGCCGCCTGCCCGGCATGAGCCAGGGCGAGGCGCTGAAGCGTCAGGATCTGTCCGTCACGCAGCATTTCACCGAGCCGCCGCCGCGCTTCTCCGAGGCCTCGCTGGTCAAGCGCATGGAAGAGCTCGGCATCGGCCGTCCCTCGACCTACGCCTCGATCCTGCAGGTGCTGAAGGACCGCGGCTACGTCAAGCTGGAGAAGAAGCGCCTGCACGGCGAGGACAAGGGCCGCGTCGTGGTCGCGTTCCTCGAAAGCTTCTTCAGCCGCTACGTCGAATACGATTTCACCGCCGGCCTGGAGGAGCAGCTCGACCGCATCTCCAACAACGAGATCTCCTGGCAGCAGGTGCTGAAGGATTTCTGGAGCGGCTTCATCGGCGCCGTCGACGACATCAAGGATTTGCGCGTCGCGCAGGTCCTCGACGTGCTCGACGAGATGCTGGGACCGCACATCTACCCCGCCCGCGCCGATGGCGGCGACGTCAGGCAGTGCCCGACCTGCGGCACCGGCCGGCTCAATCTGAAGGCCGGCAAGTTCGGCGCCTTCGTCGGCTGCTCGAACTATCCGGAATGCCGCTACACCCGCCAGCTCGCTGCCGACAGCGAAGCCACCGCCGACCGTTCGCTCGGCCAGGATCCCGACACCGGGTTCGACGTCTGGGTCAAGGCCGGCCGCTTCGGGCCCTATATCCAGCTCGGTGAGCAGAAGGATTATGAGGAAGGCGAGAAGCCGAAGCGCGCAGGTATCCCGAAGGGCACCTCGCCCGGCGATATCGAGCTCGAGCTTGCGCTCAAACTGCTCTCGCTGCCGCGCGAGATCGGCAAGCATCCCGAAACCGGTCAGCCGATCACGGCGGGCCTTGGCCGCTTCGGGCCGTTCGTGAAGCACGAGAAGACCTATGCCAGCCTGGAGGCCGGCGACGAGGTCTTCGACATCGGCCTCAATCGCGCGGTCACGCTGATTGCCGAGAAGGTCGCAAAGGGCCCGAGCCGCCGTTTTGGCGCGGATCCCGGCAAGGCGATCGGCGATCATCCGACGCTCGGCACCGTCACCGTGAAGAGCGGCCGCTACGGCCCCTATGTCGCGGCAGGCGGCGTCAACGCCACGATCCCGGCCGAGTTCGAGAAGGACGCGATCACGCTGGCGCAAGCCATCGCGCTGATCGACGAACGCGCCGCCAAGGGCGGTGGCAAGACCAAGGCGAAGAAGGCGACCAAGGCAAAGACGACCAAAGCAGCGAAAGCTGCCGACGGCGACGATGCCGCGCCAAAGCCCAAGAAACCGGCTGCGAAGAAAGCCGCGGCCAAAACCAAATCAGAAGCAACCAGCAAGGCGCGCGCAGGCGTGGCGTCGACGGCAAAGACGTCGGCGACCAAGTCATCCGCCGCCAAGGCCCCGGCCAAGAAGAGTGCCGGCAAGAATTAGAGGTTAAGTGAAACGAAAGAATGACCGTGGCTTTCCCGACAGGACAGCCATCGTCGCCTTCATCAAGGCACAATCCGGAAAGGTCGGAACTCGCGAAATTGCGCGCGAGTTCGGCCTGAAGAACGCCGATCGCATTGAGCTCAAGCGCATGCTGCGCGAGCTCGCCGACGACGGTGTCATCAAGAAAAACCGCCGCAGAGTCTCAGAGCCCGAGGGCCTGCCGCCGACACTGCTCGCCGACATCACCGGTCGCGACGCGGACGGCGAGTTGATCGCGACGCCCGCCGAGTGGGACGAGGTCGAAAACGGCGAACCGCCAAAGATCCGCATCCATGTTCCGCGCCGGGCTGCGCCCGGCACGGCGGCCGGCGTCGGCGACCGCGCTTTGATGCATGTCGAGCGCACCGACGACACGGAAGGTCCGGCCTATCGCGGCCGTATCATCAAGGTCATCGACAAGGCCAAGAGCCGCATCCTCGGGGTCTTCCGCGCGCTGCCTGAAGGCGGTGGGCGACTCGTGCCCGTCGACAAGAAGTTTGCCGACCGCGAGCTGAACATCGCCAAGACCGACACGCTGGAGGCGAAGGACGGCGACCTCGTCAGCGTCGACATCGTCCGTTCGCGCGGCTTTGGGCTGGCTTCCGGGCGGGTCAAGGAGAAGCTTGGCTCGGTCAAATCCGAGAAGGCGATCAGCCTGATCGCGATCTACGCCCACGACATTCCCATGCAATTTTCGCCCGGCGCGATGCGCGAGGCAGAAGCCGCCGAGCCCGCAAACCTCAGGGGACGCGAGGACTGGCGCGACGTTCCGCTCGTCACCATCGATCCGCCTGACGCCAAGGATCATGACGACGCGGTGCATGCGCAGGCCGACCCCGATCCGAACAACAAGGGCGGCTTCATCGTCGACGTCGCCATTGCTGACGTGAGCTTCTATGTCCGGCCGGGCACCGCGCTCGACCGCGACGCGCTCGACCGCGGCAATTCCGTCTACTTCCCCGACCGCGTCGTGCCGATGCTGCCGGAGCGGATATCCAACAATCTGTGCTCGCTGGTGCCGGGCGAGCCGCGCGGCGCGCTCGCGGTGCGGATGATCATCGGTCCCGACGGGCGCAAGCGATCGCACTCGTTCCATCGCATCCTGATGCGCTCGGCAGCAAAGCTGCATTACGCGCAGGCGCAGGCCGCGATCGACGGCCGGCCGGACGACACCAGCGGCCCCCTGCTCGACCCGATCCTCAGACCGCTCTATGCGGCCTACACTTGCGTCAAGCGCGCCCGTGACGAGCGCGATCCGCTCAATCTCGACCTGCCCGAGCGAAAGATCCTTTTGAAGAGCGACGGCACGGTCGATCGCGTCGTCGTGCCGGAAAGGCTCGATGCGCACAAGTTGATCGAGGAGTTCATGATCCTCGCCAACGTCGCGGCAGCGGAAATGCTGGAGAAGAAGTCGCTACCGCTGATCTACCGCGTGCACGACGAGCCGACGCAGGAGAAAGTCTACGCCCTCGCGGAATTTTTGCAGACGTTAGACGTGCCCTTCGCCAAGAGCGGCGCGCTGCGCCCGACCACGTTCAATCGCGTGCTGGCCCAGCTCGAGGGTCACGACTACTTCCCGCTGGTGAGCGAAGTCGTGCTGCGCGCGCAGGCGCAGGCGGAATACTCGTCCGAGAACTACGGGCACTTCGGACTGAACTTGCGCCGCTACGCGCATTTCACCTCACCGATCCGCCGCTATGCCGACCTCGTCGTGCATCGCGCGCTGGTGCGGGCGCTGAGCCTCGGCGAGGGCGCGCTGCCCGACAGCGAAACGCCGGAATCCCTGAGCGAAGTCGCCGCGCATATTTCGGTGACCGAGCGGCGCGCGATGAAGGCCGAGCGCGAGACCGTGGACCGGCTGATCGCGCATCACCTCGTGGACAGGATCGGCGCGACTTTTCAGGGCCGCGTCTCCGGCGTCACGCGCGCAGGCCTCTTCGTCAAGCTGGACGAGACCGGCGCCGACGGCCTGATCCCGATCCGATCCCTCGGCACGGAATATTTCAACTATGACGAGAGCCGCCATGCGCTGGTCGGCACGCGCAGCGGTGCCATGCACCAGTTGGGTGACGTCGTCGACGTGCGTCTGATAGAAGCTGCTCCCATTGCCGGCGCGCTCCGCTTCGAGCTGTTGTCCGAGGGTGCAGCGGCGCCGCGTGGTCGCAGGGATTTTCGCGGGCCCCGCAAGCCGCAGAAGGCGCATCCCGGACGAAGCCCGGAGAGAAAACGCAAGCCCGAGAAGCAGAAGTCCGGCAGGAAAGGCAAAAGCGCGAAAGGCAAGGGCAAGAGCAAGGCATGGAAGCGATGAGCACGGCGCCAAAGATCTGGACGCGCGAGACCGGCCTCGTCGAGCAGCGCGACGTCTGGAGCGCCATGAAGCGCGGCTTTCGCGGCCGCTGCCCGCGCTGCGGCCAGGGAAAACTGTTCCGCGCCTTCCTCAAGACCGCTGACAATTGCGCCTCCTGCGGCCTCGACTTCACGCCGCATCGCGCCGACGATTTGCCCGCCTATCTCGTGATCGTCATCGTCGGCCACATCGTGGTGCCGGGCGTACTCTGGATCGAGACCAACTACACCACGCCGGTCTGGATCAGCTTCGCGGCCTACCTGCCCTTCACGTTCTTCGCCTCGCTCGCTCTGCTGCAGCCGGTGAAGGGCGCCGTGGTCGGCTTGCAATGGGCCCTGCGCATGCACGGCTTTGACGACAATCCGCCGGATGGTATCCCGCCGGTGTAATTACAAATAAGAACGAGAGAGACTGGGGTTGGAGATGACGGAAGCGGCCGCGACGGACAGAGAGACGGACAAGGAAAAGGTCCACGACCAGAAGGAAGCGGATCACCATCCTTACTTTCGGCCGCGCGATGCCGCGACGCTGATCCTGGTCGACCGCAGCGGCTCCGTTCCAAAAGTTCTGGTCGGCAAGCGCCACGACAAGGTGGTGTTCATGCCCGGCAAATTCGTCTTCCCCGGCGGCCGCGTCGACAAGGCCGATTATCGCGTGCCGGTGGCCGCTCCCATCACGGCGGAGCTGGAAGCAAATCTGTTCAAGGGCAGCCCGAAGACCGAGGCTTCGCGTGCAAAATCGCTCGCGATTGCCGCGATCCGCGAGGCCTGCGAGGAGACCGGCCTGTGCCTGGGGCGCAAGGCTGAGGGCAAGGTACCAAAACTCGAGGGGCCGTGGGCGCCGTTTGCGGATGCCGGCCTGCTGCCCGATCCGTCCGGCCTGTTCCTGATCGCGCGCGCGATCACGCCACCTGGCCGGGTCAAACGCTTTGACACGCGCTTCTTCACCGCGGATGCCTCGGCCATTACCCATCGGGTCGAGGGCGTCATTCACACCGATGCGGAGCTTGTCGAGCTGGTCTGGGTCGAGCTCGGCTCAAAGCCGCTGGCCGATTTGCATCCGATGACGCGGAACGTGCTCAACGAGCTCGACAAGCGGCTTGCCACGGGACCGCTGCGCCATGATGCGCCGGTGCCGTTCTTCCATTTCCACGGCGGCAAGATGCAGAAGGATATTTTGAGCTGATCAGCTCTCCTCGTCGGCATCGGGCTCGGTGCCGACATAGTCCCGCGCCGGCAGTTTTAGCGCGCGGCCGAGTTCGTGCGCGAACGCATTGGCCTCGTCGCGGCTGGAGAAGCTGCACAGCGCGACCGCCTCGGTGCCCCTGTTGCCGCAGAGACTGACGTGGAACAGCGTCGGCTGTTCGCCTTCCTCGGTGCCGCGGTCGGTGATGCTGAGGAAATGGAAGTCGGCGAGCTGGCGCTGGCTCCTGAACCGCAACGGACCAAACGCGCGCGTCACGACGACCTCGGCGAGCGATTTGTTGAGCTCGACGAAAGAACTGTAGGTCGCAAGATACAGGCCGGGAAGCAGGATCACGATGCCGATCCCGGAGAATACCAGGATCGGGACAAGGTCGTCGCTCAGGCGGCCGAAGCCGGCAAAATCATTGCGTATGCCGAGCGCGACGTTCCAGAGCAGAAAACCGCCCGCGGCGAGGAACGGCAGCGACAGCACCCGCGCAATCCATTGCGTGGGCCAGTCGACGCGGATGCGGTTGCCATCCACGTTCATTGCGCTCGCCATTGCGTTGCTCCCTGGAGGGTCAGAAAGTTAAGTCTTGGCTTTGTCGGCGAAGCGGCCGGATTGGTTCGAGACCCGTGTCATTCTGAGGCCGCGGCGCGGCGCCCCGGAATGACGAATGTGCTGAGAGCGCCCCCAAAAACAAAAAATTGTTCTGCCCTGCTCCAATGGCGGAGTTCCCGCGCGTGCCTATGTCTCTGACAGCGACACCCAACATGGAAACGGGGCGATGGCACAACGGCAACTCAAGCTTGGCGCGTTCATGCGCCCGATCAGCATTCATACCGGCGCCTGGCGCTATCCCGGGGCCTGGCCCGACGCCAATTTCAATTTTGGCCACATCAAGCAGCTGATCCAGAAGCTGGAAGCCGGCAAGTTCGACGCCTTCTTCATGGCCGATCACCTCGCCGTGCTGAACATGCCGGTCAATGCGTTGAAGCGCAGCCACACGGTGACGTCGTTCGAGCCGTTCACCCTGCTGTCGGCGCTGTCGGCCGTCACCGAAAGAATCGGCCTGATCGCGACGGGCTCGACCACCTTTGACGAGCCCTATCATGTCGCGCGCCGCTTTGCCTCGCTCGACCATCTCAGCGGCGGGCGCGCCGGCTGGAATATCGTCACGACCTCCAATCCGGACGCGGCGCTGAATTTTGGTCTCGACGACCACATGGAGCACGCCGAGCGCTACAAGCGCGCGCGGGAATTCTACGACGTCGTCACCGGCCTCTGGGATTCCTTTGCCGACGACGCTTTTGTGCGCGACGTCGAAAGCGGCCTGTTCTTCGATCCCTCGAAAATGCATGTGCTCGATCACCAGGGCAAATATCTCAGGGTGCGCGGCCCGCTCAACATCGCCCGCCCCGTGCAGGGCTGGCCGGTGATCGTGCAGGCCGGCGCGTCCGAGGACGGCAAGCAGCTCGCCGCCGAGACGGCGGAGGCTGTATTCACCGGCGGCGGCAGCCTCGCCGACGGGCAAAAGCTCTATGCCGACATCAAGGGCCGGATGGAAAAGATCGGCCGCGATCCCGATCACCTCAAGATTCTTCCCGGCGCCTTCGTCGTGGTCGGCGACAGCGTGGATGAAGCGAAGGAGAAGCGCGCGCTGCTCGACAGCCGCGTGCACTATGACAGCGCGATCGCCTCGCTCTCGGTCATCCTCGGCACCGATGCTTCCGGCTTCGATCCGGACGGACAGCTGCCGGAGATTCCCGAGACCAATGCGAGCAAGAGCGGCCGGCAGCGCATGGTCGACCTCGCCAAGCGCGACAGGCTCACGGTGCGCCAGCTCGCGCAGCGCGTCGGCGGCTATGGCGGGCTGTCCTTCGTCGGCACGGCAAAAACCATCGCCGACCAGATGGAGGAATGGCTGGTGGGTCGCGGCGCCGACGGTTTTAACATCATGTTCCCGTTCCTGCCCGCCGGGCTCGACGACTTCGTCGACAAGGTGGTTCCGGAGCTGCAAAAGCGCGGGATTTTCCGGAAAGAGTATGAAGGGGCCACTTTGAGGGAGAATCTGGGCCTGCCGCGGCCGAAAAACCGGTTCTTTGAGGGGTAATTGGCCCGAAACAAGCGAGATTCTGGCCCTAAAACCTTGACTTCAGGCCGTTTCTGGCTAGGTTGCCGGCCAACGCGGGCCGTTTGGCCGGCTCCAGATTCCCTTTATTTCTGAGGTTCAGAACATGGCCAAAGCGGTCACCATCAAGGTCAAGCTCGTGTCCTCGGCTGACACCGGCTTCTACTACGTCGCCAAGAAGAATTCGCGGACCATGACCGACAAGCTGGTCAAGAAGAAGTACGACCCGGTCGCGCGCAAGCACGTCGAATTCAAGGAAGCCAAGATCAAGTAAGATCGCGGCATAGCTACGGACTGACGGGGCCCTCGCGGCCCCGTTTTTATTTGATCCGTCATCCTGAGGTGCGAACCATGCGGCGCAGCGCGCCGCGTGGAGAGCCTCGAAGGATGAACGGCCGAGATGCAGCCGGGCCGTCGCCCTTCGAGGGCCGCTGAAGAAGCGGCCACCTCAGGGTGACGGTCTGAGCCTTGCACCCGCGGCAGTCACGCCGTGCGCAGCACCGGCGGCTGCGAGGGGCGGATCAGGGCGAAGGCGACCTGGATGATGCCGCCGGCAAGCCCGAGCGCGACGCCGATGCGCCAGGCCATGGTGTAGGAGCCGAGCGCGTCGTAGAGCACGCCTCCGCCATACGCGCCGAGGAAGCTGCCGATCTGGTGGCTCATGAAGGCGAGCCCCTGGATCATGGCCTGCCAGCGCAGCCCGAACATTTCTGCGACGGCGCCTGCGACCAGCGGACCGACGCCCATCCACAAGAAGCCCATGATGGCGCCGAACAACAGCGTCGAGAACGACGTCGCCGGCAGCATGAAATACCAGGCAAGCGCGAGCGAGCGCAGGATGTAGATCGCGCCCAAGAGCGCCAGCTTGTTCCAGCGCTGGCCGGCCCAGCCGAAGAACAGCGAGCCCAGCACGTTGAAACCGCCGATCATGCCGAGCGTCTGCGCGCTCAGCATCGGATCGAGGCCGCAGATCGCGAGATACGACGGCAGATGCGTGGTGAGGAACACAAGCTGCATGCCGCAGACGAGATAGGCGCAGGTCATCACCACGAAGGAGGCATTGCCGAACGCGGTCTTCGCCGCCACCGCAGCGGTGGCGTCGCCGATGTCATCGGCCGCAGGCTTTGGCAGCGGAATCTTGTCGATGCGGCCGGCGTACCAGGCCGCCGGAATCATCAGCGCCGACATCACGACGAAGCCGGCGAGGCCGATGCGCCAGCCAAAACCTTCGTTGAGGATCTGGCCGAGCGGCGCCGAGAGCAGCGCACCGAGCGAGCCCGCGCCGGAGACTATGCCGAGCACCGTCGAGCGCACCGTCTCCGGGACCGCGCGCGCGGCGACCGACATCGCGATCGCGGCCGCGGTACAGGCGAGCGAGGTGCCAATCAGCACGCCGCCGCCGATCATGACGCTGATCAGCCCGTTGGCGGTCGCCATCAGCGCCAGCCCTGCGATGTACATCAGCGCACCGACGATCATGATCGGACGGAAGCCGTAGCGCACGGTGAGCGCGCCGACGGGCGGCTGGAGAAAGCCCCAGGCGAGGTTTTGCACGGCCAGCGCCAGCGTGAAATCCGACACCGAGATGCGGATATCGTGCGTCAAGGGCTGGAGGAAGATGCCGAGGCTCTGGCGCAGGCCCATGCTCAGCGTGAGCATGACAGAGGCGCCGATCAGGATGGGGAGCGTGGGCCGCAGGACCTGCAACAGGGGCATTGTTCTTGTTCTCCCTAAGGGTCGTGGCACGAATGCCTTGGCCTGCGATTCCAGCCGATTCAGGGTACACAGACCTGTGTACTTAGGCTATAGAAGGGAGGCACTGTCAAGCGAACAGGATATCGGCCCTCGCATGGCACCCTCGCCCGCCAAACAGACGATGAAAGAGCGGATTCTCGAGACCGCCGATAAGCTGTTCTATCTGCAAGGCATTCGCGCCGTTGGCGTCGACACGATCGCGGCCGAGATCGGCATCTCCAAGCGCACGCTGTACAATCACTTCCCTTCCAAGGACGCGCTGATCGCGGCCTATCTCGAACGACGGTTCGTAGCGCCCCGCCCCTCCGCAAGGCCGCCGGCCGAGCAGATCCTCGCCACCTTCGATTCGCTGGAGAGACGGTTCGCATCGAAGGATTTTCGCGGCTGCCCGTTCGTGAACGCAGTCGCCGAGCTCGGCACGCAGGACCGCGCGGTGAAGAAGATCGCCGTCGCCTTCAAGGAGAGCCGCCGCGTCTGGTTTCGCGACCGTCTGAACGAGCTCGGTGTCAAGGAAGCCGATGCGCTCGCTACCCAGCTCGTGCTGCTGGTCGACGGCTCCATCGCGCAGGATCTTGTGCGCGACGATCCCGCCATGGCGCGCGCGGCGCGGGAAGCGGCAAAGGTGCTGCTGCGGAACGCGGGTGTAGATATCGCGGACGCGGAGGCAACGGGGAAACGCTCGCCGCACTAAAGCTGTCATCACCCGCGAAGGCGGGTGATCCAGTATTCCAGAGACGGTGATAAAATACGGAGATGTCTCGGCGTACTGGATGCCCCGCCTTCGCGGGGCATGACACCAGCTAGGCCGCCGCCTGCTCGCGCGGCTGGTAGATCGCGATGTGCTGACAATGCGCAAGCGGCGTCGTGCCGCCAGCGACGACCAGCGCGTCGAGCTCGACGAAACGATGGCCCTTCTTCTCGTAATTCGCCGTGACCCTGGCGCGCGCGGTGATCTCGTCGCCGGTTCGCGCGGCCGCGAGAAGCTGCATGCGGCTGCCGACGTGAATCCACGGGCCCAGAATCGTGTTGTCGACGAGCACGCGATTCATCATCCGCTGGATGAGCCCGGGATGACCGAGCCCTTCGCGCGCAAAGACCGGGTCGGTCTCCCTGATATCGGCGAGATAGTTTTGCGCGTCCTGCGCGGCCCAACGGCGCGGCGTCGTGCCGAGCCATTTGCCTTCCTCGAACGTCGCCGGACTGACGGGCTTGCGCTCCGCCACGGCTGGGACGACGACGTAGTCGTCCAGCACGACCGCGGGTGTAGCGGCCGGCAGCGACGCCGTCCCGGTCGCGCAGAGCTCGGTCCGGCTAAAGACCTCGATCGTCAGCAGGCCGTTGTGCTCGGTCGCGTCGACGTCGGCGGCCTCCCCGTCATAGACCGGCTTGATGAAGCGCGCCTCGATCAGCCCTTGGCTGAGAAAATCGCGACCCCAGCGCGCGATCGGCACATGCATCATGTAGGCGAAGACGTCGACACCCGGCACCAGCCCGCCGGAAAAGCCGAAGCGGCGCGCCACCGTGTCGTCGTGCATCTTGTTTTCGGATTGCTTTGCGGTGTTGTAGGCCTCGACGCGGTAGGTCTCTAACCGGTTCGGCATGGTTTCCGCCCTTCCCAGATTCTTGTTGTTTCTGCCCCTGATCGTAGGGCCCCGGGAACCCCGGTCAATCCCCTCGCCTTTGGGCCTCGAATGGGGTACCACGCCGCGGAATGACCGATATTTCCAGCACAACCCGCATCTATGTCGACGCCGACGCCTGTCCCGTGAAGGACGAGATTTATCGCGTCGCATCCAGGCACTCCTTGCCGGTGAGCGTGGTCGCCGGCAATTTCATCCGCGTGCCGCAGGACCCGCTGATCGAGCGCGTGGCGGCCGGCAGCGGGATGGATGCCGCCGACGACTGGATCGCGGAGCGTGCGGGTGCCGGCGACATCGTCGTGACCGCTGACATTCCGCTTGCCAGCCGCTGCGTGAAGGCAGGCGCCGACGTCATCGCGCCGAATGGAAAGCCGTTCACCGAAGAGTCGATCGGGATGACGCTGGCCGTCCGCAATCTGATGACGGATCTGCGCTCCTCGGGCGAAATCACCGGCGGGCCGAAATCCTACTCGCCGCGCGACCGCTCGACCTTCCTCTCGACGCTCGACCAGACCATCCGCCGCATCCAGCGCCGGCGCGCCGCGCAGCCGGTGCCGAGCCACAGTTCGAGCCAGGGCTGACCATGGCGCCGCCCCTCATCCAGCTCAAAGACATCCGCCTGACCTTTGGCGGCACGCCGCTGCTCACCAGCGTCGAGCTCAGCGTATCCCCGGGGGAGCGCGTCTGCCTGATCGGCCGCAACGGTTCTGGCAAGTCTACGCTGCTGAAGATCGCAGCCGGCCTGGTCGAGCCGGACGGCGGCACGCGCTTCGTGCAGCCGGGTGCCACCATCCGTTATCTGCCGCAGGAGCCGGATTTTGGCGAGCACGCGACGACGCTCGCCTATGTCGAGGCCGGCATGGCGCCCGGCGACGACCATCATCAGGCGCAATATCTGCTGGAGCAACTCGGACTCACCGGCAACGAGAACCCCGCAAACCTCTCCGGCGGCGAGGCCCGCCGCGCGGCGCTGGCGCGTGTGCTGGCGCCATCGCCCGACATTCTGCTGCTGGACGAGCCGACCAACCATCTCGACCTCACCACCATCGAGTGGCTCGAGCAGGAGCTCGACAGCCGCCGCAGCGCGTTGGTGCTGATCAGCCACGACCGGCGTTTCCTCACCAATCTCTCGCGCTCGACCGCCTGGCTCGATCGCGGCAGGATCAAGCAGATCGACCGCGGCTTTGCCTCGTTCGAAAGCTGGCGCGACGAGGTGCTGGCAGAAGAAGAGCGCGAGCAGCACAAGCTCGGCCGCAAGATCGTCGACGAGGAGCACTGGCTGCGCCACGGCGTCTCCGGCCGGCGCAAGCGCAACGTCAAGCGGCTCGCCAACCTGCATGAACTGCGGGCGCAGCGCCGCAACTATCGCGGCACGACCGGCGCCGCCAGCCTCGCCGCTGCCGAAGCCGAGCAGTCTGGCCGGCTGGTGATCGAAGCGAAGACCATCAGCAAAGCCTATGGCGAGCGCAAGATCGTCGAGAATTTTTCGACCCGCATCCAGCGCGGCGACCGGCTCGGCATCATCGGACCGAACGGTGCCGGCAAGACAACGCTGGTCAATCTGTTGACCGGTGGCATCGAGCCTGACACCGGCACCGTGCGGCTTGGTGCCAATCTGGAGATGGCGACGCTCGACCAGCACCGCGAAAGCCTCGATCCCAAATCGACGCTTGCGGAAGCCTTGACCGGCGGCCGCGGCGACCACGTCATGGTCGGTGGCAAGCCAAAGCACGTCGTCGGCTACATGAAGGACTTCTTGTTCGCGCAGGAGCAGCGCGGCACGCCGCTGGAGGTGCTCTCAGGCGGCGAGCGCGGCCGGCTGATGCTGGCGCGCGCGCTGGCAAAGCCATCCAACCTGCTGGTGTTGGACGAGCCGACCAACGATCTCGACCTCGAAACGCTGGATGTGCTCGAGGAGATGCTCGGCGACTATGAGGGCACGGTGATCCTGATCAGCCACGACCGCGATTTCCTCGACCGCGTGGTGACCTCTGCGATTGCGCCCGATGGCAACGGCAGGTGGATCGAATATGCCGGCGGCTACACCGACATGTTGGCTCAGCGCGGCGCCGATTTGACGCGCGAGACCGCGAAAGCAGAGCCAGCGCCCGAGAAGAAAGGGGCCAAGGCCCCTGCTCCCGCGACGACGGCCAAGCGGCGCCTGAGCTTCAACGAAAAGCACGCGCTCGAAACCTTGCCGAAGAAGATGGAGGCGCTGCACTCCGGCATCGCGAAACTGCAGCGTGTGCTCGACGATCCCACTCTTTACGCCAAAGACCGCAAAAAATTCGACGACACCTCAGCCGCGATCGCCAAGGCCCATGACGAGCTCGCCGCGGCCGAAGAGCGTTGGCTCGAACTTGAAATGCTCCGCGAAGAAATCGAACAGGCCTGAGCCACAAATTGTAGGATGGTTAGAACGCAGCGAAACCCATCAGAGATGACGACGGAGATATGATGGGTTTCGCTCTGCTCTACCTATCCTACGTTGTCGGAAAAAGAGAGATGATATGACGACTCCCCTCGCCGCAAAGATCGCCCGCGAATATGGCACGCCCTGCGCCGTCATCGACATGGACAAGGTGGAGCGCAACATCGCGCGTATCCAGAAGGCCTGCGACGATGCCGGTGTCGCGCACCGCCCGCACATCAAGACGCACAAGAACCCGATGCTGGCAAAGATGCAGGTCACGGCCGGCGCGAAGGGCATCACCTGCCAGAAGCTGGGCGAGGCCGAAATCATGGCCAATGCCGGCATCGACAACATCCTGATCAGCTACAATCTGATCGGCGAAGAGAAGATGGCCCGCCTCGGCGCGCTCCAGAAGAAGGCCAACATGACGGTCGCCGCCGATAATTCGACTGTTGTCGCCGGCCTGCCGAAGGCCGCCGCGGCCTCGGGCCTGCCGCTGTCTGTCGTGGTCGAATGCGACACCGGACGCAAGCGCGCCGGCGTCGAGACACCTGCCGAGGCCATTGCGCTTGCGCGCGAGATCGCCGGGCTGGAAGGACTGAAGTTCGCGGGCTTCATGCTGTACCCCACCGAAACCGGCTGGGAGGATGCGCAAAAATTCTATGACGAGGCGCTGGCCGGCGTGCGCGCGCACGGGCTCGATGCCACGATCGTCTCGACCGGCGGCACGCCGAACCTCAAGAACATCGGCAAGCTCAGGGGCGGCACCGAGCATCGCTTCGGCACCTATATCTACAACGACCGCATGCAGGTCGCAGCCGGCGTCGCCACCTGGGACGATTGCGCGCTCAACATCTATTCGACCGTCGTGAGCCGCGCCGCGCCGGAGCGCGGCATCCTCGATGCCGGCTCGAAGACCCTGACCACGGACACCGGCGGCCTCGAAGGCCACGGCCTGATCCTGGAGCATCCCGAAGCCAAGATCGCACGCTTTGCCGAGGAGCACGGTTTCCTCGATCTCTCCCGCAGCAACACCCGGCCGAATGTCGGCGACGTCGTGCGGATCGTGCCGAACCACGTCTGCGTGGTCGTGAACATGATGGACGAGGTCGTGATGGTGCGCGGCGAGGAGATCATCGGCACGCTGCCGGTGGCGGCGCGGGGGAAGCTGCGGTAGCGCGGCGGCGCCGCTCTTCGTAGGGTGGGTTAGCCGAAGGCGTAACCCACCACTTCTGTGACCGCGGAATCAAAAGCGGTGGGTTACGCCGAGCGGACTGCGCTTCGCGCGGCCGCACGGCTAACCCACCCTTGTATTAGCCCGATCGCTTATATTGAGCCGTTCCGTGAGGAATGGCCCAGCCCGGGTGGCCGCCCGAGCTGGGCCGCCGTTCGATCGGATCGGTACCCATCGAAGCCTTGAGGGCTGTCTGACGTAGCGAGATCGCGACCGGCACTTCATCGGGACCCGAATGGTTGAACGAACTTTAGGTTCGCATAACAAGGGAGGGATCGACGAAGATGGTCAAGCATATCACGATCTGTGCCGGTATCGATACCGGCAAACGGAAGCTTGATGTGGCGATCGAAGGCCGCCGCGAGCCGCTGCAGGTGGAGAACACGTCGGAAGGTCACGAGGCTTTGTCGGCGTGGCTGCGACAGAATCGCGTCAAACGCATTGGCATCGAGGCGAGCGGCGGTTACGAACAGCCGGTCGTCGCCGAACTGCGGCGCAAGCGGTTTGTGGTTGTGGTGTTCCAGCCGGCCCAGGTCCGGGCTTATGCCAAATTCCACTTGCAGCGGGCCAAGAACGATAAGATCGATGCCGCTCTTATCGCAGCCTGCACCGCAGCGGTGCGGAAGATCCATGCCGCTCCCGATCCTCGGTTGCTGCCGTTCGCCGAGCAACTGACCATGATCGATCAGATCGGCGAGGATATCGCGCGCCTCAAGAACAGGATCGAGAGCTGCCGCAATGTGAGGATTAACCAGCTCTGGCACGAGGATATCGCTCGCCTGGAGCAACGTGAGAAGGCCGCACTCAAGGCTCTGGTCGCCTCGATCTGCAAGCATCCCGACCTTGCCAGGAGGCTCGCGCTGATCAACAGCGTCGCCGGCATCGGGCTGCCGACCGCCGTTGCCATCCTGGTGCGTCTGCCTGAGATCGGCCGGATCACGCGGGAGCAAGCTGTCGCTCTCGCCGGCCTTGCGCCCTATGACGACGACAGCGGCGACCAGGTCGGTGTTCGGCATATCGAGGGCGGACGAAAGCGGCTGCGTCGCGCTCTTTATACCGCTTCACTGGCTGCATCGTTTCGATGGAATCCGCAGCTCATCCAGCTCTACCGGAGGCTGACCGCAGCCGGAAAGGAACACAAGCGCGCGCTCGTTGCCTGCGCCAGGAAGATGCTCATCTTCGCCAACACGGTGGTAGCTCGCGGCACGCCATGGTGCGGCGAACCGCCGGCGGGATCATTCTCTGTTTCTTAGTTCGACCGGGACGCGTTTCTTCGTCCCGACCTACGGCCCCTCACGACGTCGCGCGCAGCGTCCGTCAAGGATGGCCGTCGTTTGCCCCAACTTCACGCGATCTGCCGCCAGGCCACGCCTTGACGGACGCGAGCACGGCGTCATCATGAAGACGCCGACGACTAAACGGCGTAAAGCACAGCCGCCATTTAATGGTTGCTACGATTTCGAGAGCCACTTCAACACGCCCCTGCCCGCGGCGGCGCCCGTCGCAAACGAGGCCTGCAGCAAGTAACCGCCGGTCGGCGCCTCCCAGTCCAGCATCTCGCCGGCGGCAAACACACCAGGCAAGCGGCGGATCATGTAATCGGCGTCGAGTTCGTCAAAGGTCACCCCGCCCGCCGTCGAGATCGCGCGATCGATCGCGGCGACGCCGGTGAGCGGAACCGGAATTGCGTTGATGAGCTGCGCGAGGTCTTCCGGCGAGAAAGATGCCAGCGGACGGCCGGATGCGATCGCGGCCTCCTGCATCAGGCCGATGCCGACCGGTGACAATTGCGCCGCCTTGCGCAGGAAATTCGCGAGCGATTGCTTGCCACGCGTCCCCGACAGGCGCGTGGTCAACGCCGAAGCATCGAGGTCCGGCCGTAGTGCTATCGTCAATGTCGCCTGCCCGAGGCCCAGCACCGCCTCGCGCAACTCCGCCGACAATGCGTAGATTGCGCCGCCTTCAATGCCGCTGCGGGTGATCATCGCTTCGCCCCGCACGGTGTGCGCGCCGATCGTCAACGACACGCCCTTGAGCGGCTGGCCCTCGAAGCGATCACGAAAGACTTCGGACCATGCAACCGTGAAGCCCGAATTGGCCGGCCGCAGCCTCGGGATGGCAACGCCCTTTGCGGCGAGGGTCTCGACCCAGCCGCCATCCGAGCCGAGCCGCGGCCAGCTTGCGCCGCCGAGCGCCAGCACCGTGGCACGCGCCTCGACTACGCGCTCGCCATCCGGCGTCTGGAACAGCAGCCGCCCCTTGCTGTCCCATTCCGTCCAGCGATGGCGGAAAGCGAAGCGGACGCCACTCGCATCGAGCCGCCGCAGCCAGGCGCGCAGCAACGGCGAAGCCTTGAACGCCTTTGGAAACACGCGGCCACTGGTGCCAACGAAAGTCGGCTCGCCCAGCGCCTCGCTCCACGCGCGCAACGCATCTGGCGAGAAGGCATCAATGGCGGCCTTGAGCTTCGGCGCGGCTTCGCGATAGCGCGCGAGGAACTGCGGCAGCGGTTCGCTGTGAGTGAGATTGAGCCCGCCGCGGCCGGCCATCAGGAATTTTCGGCCGGCGGACGGCATGGCGTCATAGACGGTGACGCCGGCGCCGCCTTGCGCAAGGACGTCTGCCGCCATCAGCCCGGCGGGACCGGCGCCGATGACGGCGATGTGGGGTTTGGGTGCGGTCATGGCGGGAGTTTAGGCGTAGCTGCGCGCCACAAGAAAGGCTGTCATTCCGGGGCGGTCCGCAGGACCGAACCCGGAATCTCGAGATTCCGGGTTCGATGCTTCGCATCGCCCCGGAATGACGGGAAGCTACAGCTTGATCCCAGCCCTTGCCGCAGCCTGCGCCACATACTTCTGCGTCTGCTCGAACGCGCCCTGCAACGCCTTCGCCTTCGACATGTCGCTGATCTCGGCAAAATGGGCCGCGATCGCGTCGGGCGTCCAGTCGGACTCGGCCAGGTTGATGCCCTCGGTCTCGACGATCTTGATCACCGCGAACGAGCCGGCGCCGGCGCCCATGATGGTGCGAGTCGGGGCGTCTTCGCTCAGCATGTATTCGACCGCGGGCGTGATCGATTCCGGCTTCATCAGTTGCAGCGCCTGCGGCGGCAGCAGCTCTTCGGTCATGCGGGTCGCGGCCGTCGGAGAGATGATGTTGACGCGGATGTTGGTCTTGCGGCCCTCTTCCGCGAGCACATTCATCAGGCCGACCATGCCGGACTTCGCCGCGCCGTAATTGGCCTGGCCGAAATTGCCGAACAGCCCGGACGACGAGGTCGTCAGCACGATGCGGCCGTAGTTGCGATCGCGCATGCCGGCCCACACCGCCTTGCAGCAATAGAAGGTGCCGACGAGGTGCACGTCCAGCACCTTCTGGAAATCGGCGACCTCCATCTTGCCAAAAGACTTGTCGCGCAAAATGCCGGCATTGGCACACATGATGTCGACGCTGCCCCATTCTTTGGTGGCGCGCTCGACCATCGCGGTGACCTGCTCGAAATTGGAGACGTCGGCGCCGTCGGCCATCGCGGTGCCGCCGGCTTTGCGGATCTCCTCGACGACTGCCTCGGCCGGCGACAGTGAGGCACCGGTGCCATCGCGCGCGCCGCCAAAATCGTTGACCACAACCTTTGCACCGCGGCTGGCAAGTCCCAGCGCGTGCGCCCGTCCGAGACCATTGCCCGCGCCGGTGACGATGGCGACACGTCCGTCAAACCTGATTGCCATGAGTGTTGCTTCCTTTCTTCCTTCTCCCCTTGTGGGAGAAGGTGGCGCGCTCTGGAGTGCAATTGCACTCCTGAGCGCGTCGGATGAGGGGTTGTCTCCACAGGCGAGCCCGTGGAGAGAGACCCCTCACCCGGCTTCGCGTTCCGCGAAGCCACCCTCTCCCACAAGGGGAGAGGGTTTCAGAGCTCCGCGAGATTTGGACAGCTTTTGAGCAGCGATGGATGGCCGGGTCAAGCCCGGCAATGACCGCGGAAACTACGCGAAATAGATCAGGCCGAGCCATTCGGCGACCAGCGCCGGCTTGTCCTCGCCCTCGATCTCGACGGTGACGTTGGTGCGGGACTGCAATTCGGTGGGCTTGCGCAGCTTGGCCTCCGCCAGCACGAAACGGCCGCGGACGCGCTTGCCTGATCGCACCGGCGAGATGAAACGCAGCTTGTCGAACCCGTAGTTCACGCCCATCGTGGTGCCCGCGATGACCGGCATCACTTCGTAGGACATGATCGACATCAGCGACATCGTCAGAAAACCGTGTGCGATCGTGGTGCCGAAGGCGGTTTCCTTCGCGGCGCGCTCGGGATCGACATGGATGAACTGGTGATCTTCGATCACGTCGGCATAGGTATTGATGCGCGGCTGATCAATCAGATGCCACGAGGACACGCCGACTTCCTTGCCAACCAGGGCCTGATAGGCCTCGAGCGTGATCGGCGGTTTCTTCCAGACTTCGTTCACTTAGCAACTCCAATGGTCGTCATTCCGGGGCGCGCCCTCTTGGGGGCGCGAGCCCGGAATCCATCGCGCCGCAGAGTCCGTTGCGAAATGGATTCCGGGTTCGCGCTTCGCGCGCCCCGGAATGACGAGCTCACTTAGCCTTCACTCCGAGTCTTCGCCAGCTCCGGAAAATCCTCTTCCCGGAATTCACGGCCGCGCAGGGGATCGTCGCGATCATTGTCGCGTTCGAGCCGTCGTAGCTGCACGCGGCGGATTTTTCCAGAGATCGTCTTCGGCAGCTCGGTGACGATCTCGATGCGGCGGATGCGCTTGAAGGGTGCAAGGCGGGTATGCAAGTGCTTGAAGATGGAGAGCGCCGTGTCCGGCGAGCGCTCCGCATCCGACACCAGCAGGACGAAGGCCTTGGGGATCGCGAGCCGGATCGGGTCCGGGCTCGGCACGACAGCGGCCTCCGCGACAAGATCGTGCTCGAGCAGCACGCTCTCCAGCTCGAACGGGCTGATGCGGTAGTCGGATGATTTGAAGACGTCGTCGGAGCGGCCGACGAAGGTGAGATAGCCCTCCTCGTCCGCGAACACGACATCGCCGCTGCGATAGAGCTCGCCTTCGGCGCCTGAGAGCTTACCGTCGTCGCCCTGATAACCCTGCATCAGGCCGGCCGGACGATTGTCGCCCAGCAGCAGCGTGACCTCGCCCTCGTTGGCCGGATTGCCATCGGCATCGCTGATCTGCACGCGATAGCCCGGCAGCGGCCGGCCCATCGAGCCGATCTTCACCTTCTGGCCCGGCGAGTTGCCGGCGAGCGCCGTGGTCTCGGTCTGGCCGTAGCCGTCGCGGATGGTGAGGCCCCAGGCAGCCTTCACCTGGTCGATCACTTCAGGATTGAGCGGCTCACCCGCGCCGCAGACTTCGCGCAAGGCGACCTTGAACGACGCGAGGTCCTCCTGAATGAACAGCCGCCACACCGTCGGCGGCGCGCACAGCGTGGTGACGCCGCAGCGGCCGATGGTGGCGAGCAGGCTCTTTGCATCGAAGCGCGGCTGGTTGACCACGAACACGGTCGCGCCCGCATTCCAGGGCGCGAAGAAGCAGCTCCAGGCATGCTTGGCCCAGCCGGGCGAGGAGATGTTGAGATGGATGTCACCGGGCTGCAGCCCGATCCAGAACATGGTCGAGAGATGGCCGACGGGATAAGAGCGCTGGCTGTGCCGCACGAGCTTTGGCTTTGCGGTCGTGCCCGAGGTGAAATAGAGCAGCATCGGGTCGTCGGCCTTGGTCGGGCCATCGGGCGTGAAGCTCTCGGATTCCTTGCCGGCATCGTCATAGGACAGCCAGCCATCCGAGGCAGGACCGACCACAATGCGGATGAGTCCCTCCGCACCGAGGCTTGCGAATTTCGCGACCTGGTCTTGCGCCGCGACCACCGCCTTCGCCTTGCCGCGGTCGAGCCGGTCGCGCAATTCGTCAGCGGTGAGCAGCGTGGTGGCGGGGATCACGACCACGCCGAGCTTCATTGCAGCGAGCATGGTCTCCCAGAGCGGAACCACGTTGCCGAGCAGCAGCAGCAGATGATCGCCGCGCTTCAGGCCCTGCGCGCGCAGGAAGTTCGCGACCTGGTTGGAGCGGCGCGACAGCGTCTCGAAGGACAGTTTGGTCTGCCGGTCCTGCGCAGCGTCGACGATCCAGAGCGCGGGACGGTCCTTGCTCTCCGCAGCCTTCGCCAGCTCGTCGAACCAGTCCAGCGCCCAGTTGAAGGGAACCGGATCGGGCCAGCGGAATCCTTCGACCGCTGCTTCGTATTCCGTGCGGTTTTTTAGCAGAAACGCGCGCGCTTCCTGAAAGGTCGTCATCAAGTTTTCCCGGCTAGCTCCCTAACGTGCTTGATAATTCCGGAAAAATCCACCCCGCCCTGACCGGCGGCGTCGAAGTCCCGGTAAATCTCCTGCGCATGCTTGCCGAGCGGGGTCGCAGCGCCGGCGGCCTTGGCAGCGTCCTGCGCCAGGGTCAGGTCCTTGACCATCAACGCTGAGGCAAAGCCGGGCTTGTAGTCATTGTTGGCGGGCGACGTCGGCACCGGGCCCGGCACCGGGCAATAGGTCGTCAGCGACCAGCACTGGCCCGACGAGGTCGAGGCGACGTCGAACAGCGCCTGATGCGAGAGGCCGAGTTTTTCGGCGAGCGCAAAAGCCTCGCTCACCGCGATCATGGAGATTCCCAAAATCATGTTGTTGCAGATCTTTGCCGCCTGGCCTGCGCCAGCGCCGCCGCAATGGACGATCTTCTTGCCCATGTTTCCCAGCGCAGGTTTTGCCGCGGCAAATGCCTTGTCCTCGCCGCCGCACATGAAGGTGAGCGTCGCGCCCCTGGCACCGCCGGTGCCGCCGGAGACCGGCGCGTCGACCGACAGCACGCCGTGCTTGGCGGCGAGCGCATGGGCCTGACGCGCGCTTTCGACGTCGATGGTCGAGCTATCGATGATCAGCGCGCCCTTGGTCATGGCGGGCACGACCTCGTTCCAGACGCCGAGCACATGCTTGCCGGCCGGCAGCATGGTGACGACAACGTCGGCGCCTTTCACAGCACCGGCCGCGCTCTCAGCGATGGTGGCGCCATCGGCCCTGGCCTGTGCGCGCGAGGCCTCGACCAGATCGAACGCCGTGACCTTGTGGCCGGCCTTGACCAGATTGGCCGCCATCGGGCCGCCCATGTTGCCGAGACCGATGAATGCGATCGTGGCCATCTCGATGTCCTCCAGCTAAATCGTTTCGTTGCTTAGTTGAACTTCAATTCGTCGGCGCCGATCTCGGCGAAGTACGGCGCGAGCATTGCCGGTGTCACGTCTTCAATGCGCGGCGGCGACCATTTTGGATTGCGGTCCTTGTCGATCACGGCGGCGCGCACGCCCTCGCGAAAATCGTCGCTGCGGAAGACTTCGTTCGCGGCGCGATATTCGCGGACCAGACAGTCTTCCAGCGTGCGCGCCTGGCGCGCCAGCCGCAGCAGCTTCAGCGTCACCACCATCCCGCGCGGCGATTTCTCGCCGAGCGTTTTCAGCGTGGCCTGCGCAAACTCGGATCCGTCGCGCGCTAGTGCGGCGAGGATATCCTCCATACGGTCGAAGGCGAACACCGCATCGATGGTTGCCTGCCTGGCGGCCACTGGGCCGGCCGTCTCGCCGGTCGCAAAACCCTCGATGAGCTTGCTGACCTCGGCGGCGTCCGTGCTGGCGCGCAGTTTGATCAGCGCATCGCGTAGCTCAGGCAGTCTTGCTGCCGGAACGACCGCGTCAGCGAATTTGGCGTGGATGGCGTCCGGGCCGTTCATGGTCTGCCCGGTCAGGCCGAAATAAGTGCCGATCTCGCCCGGCGAATGTGACAACAGATAGGTGCCGCCGACATCGGGGAAGAAGCCGAGACCCACCTCGGGCATCGCAAGCTTCGTGCGATCGGTGACGACGCGATGGCTTGCATGGGCCGACAGGCCGACGCCTCCGCCCATCACGATGCCGTCCATGAAGGCGACATAGGGCTTTGGGAACTTCTTGATCCGGGCGTTGAGGATGTATTCCTCGCGCCACAGGATTTTTCCGAGATCGCCGTTGACTTTTGAGCTCTCCCAGAGCGCGCGGATGTCGCCGCCCGCGCACAGGCCGCGCTCGCCGGCGCCTTCCAGCAGAATCACACCGACGGCAGGATCGGCCTCGAAGCGGTCGAGCGCCTTGTCGATGTCGCGAAACATCTCCAGCGTCACGGCATTGATGGCCTTGGGGCGATTCAGCCGGATGATTCCGGCCGCACCCTCGACGCGGGCGATCAGATCGCCTTCTTCCATCGCCGTCATCGCGCGCCCTCGATCAGCTTGCGCGCCACGATTAGCCGCATGATTTCGTTGGTGCCCTCGAGAATCTGGTGCACGCGCAGATCTCGCACGATTTTCTCGATACCGTATTCGCTGAGATAGCCGTAGCCGCCGTGAAGCTGCAGCGCGTGGTTGGCGACCTCGAAACCGACATCGGTGCCGAAGCGTTTTGCCATGGCGCAGAGCATAGTGGCGTCCGGATCCTTGCGATCCAGTGCCGCGGCTGCGCGCCACAAAAACGTGCGCGCGGCTTCGAGCTCGATCGCCATGTCGGCGAGGCGGAACTGCAGTGCCTGGAATTCGTCGAGGCGCTTTCCAAAGGCTTTGCGCTCCTTCATGTAGGCGCGGGCCTTGTCGAGCGCTGTCTGGGCGCCGCCGAGCGAGCACGCCGTGATGTTGAGGCGGCCGCCGTCCAGGCCCGCCATCGCGATCTTGAAGCCGATGCCCTCCTCGCCCAGGCGGTTCGCAACCGGCACGCGGGCATTCTCGAACATGACGGCGCGGGTGGGCTGCGCGTTCCAGCCCATCTTGCGCTCATTGGCGCCGTATGACACGCCCGGCGTCTTGCCGTCGATGACCAGCGTCGAGACACCACCGGCGCCCTCGCCGCCGGTGCGGACCATCGCGACCAGGATGTCAGTGCCGCCGGCGCCCGAGATGAACTGCTTTTGGCCGTTGAGCACGTAATGGTCGCCATCGCGCACCGCGCGCGTGCGGAGCGCCGCTGCGTCCGAGCCCGCGCCGGGCTCGGTGAGGCAGTAGCTTGCGACCAGCTCCATGGTGCAGAGCTTTGGCAGCCATTGATGGCGCTGGGTGTCGTTGCCGAAGGCATCGATCATCCAGGACGCCATGTTGTGGATGGAGATGAAGGCCGAGGTCGTCGGACAGCCCGTCGCCAGCGCCTCGAAGATCAGCGCCGCGTCGAAGCGCGTCATGGCGGAGCCACCGACATCCTCACGGATGTAGATTCCGCCCATGCCGAGCTTGGCCGCTTCGCGCATCACGTCGACGGGGAAATGTTTTTCCTCGTCCCAGCGCAGCGCATGCGGCGCGATCTTCTCGGCCGCAAACGCCAGCGCCATGTCGCGAACCGCGATCTGGTCCTCGTTCAGAGCGAACTGCATGCGTCGGCTCCGAAGAGGATGTTACTTCATCAGCGGGATCGAGAACTCCGCACCTTCCTTGACGCCGGACGGCCAGCGCGAGGTCACCGTCTTGGTCTTGGTGTAGAAGCGGACCGAGTCCGGACCGTGCTGGTTGAGGTCGCCAAAGCCCGACTTCTTCCAGCCGCCGAAGGTGTAGTAGGCGATCGGCACCGGGATCGGCACGTTGATGCCGACCATGCCGACGTTCACCTTGGCCGCGAAGTCGCGCGCGGCGTCGCCGTCGCGGGTGAAGATCGCAACGCCGTTGCCGTAGTCATGCTCGGACGGCAGCGCCAGGGCCTCCTGGTAGTCGTGCGCGCGCACGACCGAGAGCACGGGGCCAAAAATCTCTTCCTTGTAGATCCGCATGTCCTTGGTGACGTTGTCGAACAGCGAACCGCCGAGATAAAAGCCCTTCTCGTAGCCCTGCATCTTGAAGCCGCGGCCGTCGACCGCGAGCGTGGCGCCCTCCTTGATGCCGATGTCGATGTAGCTCTTGACCTTCTCGACCGCTTCGCGCGTTACCAGCGGGCCGTAGTCAGCCGCGGGATCGATCGAGGTGCCGATCTTCAGGGATTCCACGCGCGGGATCAGCTTTTCCATCAGGCGGTCAGCAGTGGTCTTGCCGACGGGCACGGCGACCGAGACCGCCATGCAGCGCTCGCCGGCGGAGCCATAGCCGGCACCGATCAAGGCATCGACCGTCTGGTCCATGTCGGCGTCGGGCATGACGATGGCGTGGTTCTTGGCGCCGCCAAAGCACTGGCAGCGCTTGCCGGTCTGGGCGGCGCGCTCGTAGATATATTGCGCAATCGGCGTCGAGCCGACGAAGCCGATCGCCTTGATATCGGGATCGTCGAGGATGGCATCCACGGCTTCCTTGTCGCCGTTGACGACGTTGAGGATGCCGGCCGGCAGCCCCGCTTCCATCATCAGCTCGGCAAGTTTCATCGGCACGCCGGGATCGCGTTCCGACGGCTTGAGGATGAAGGCGTTGCCGCAGGCGATCGCGGGCGCGAACTTCCACATCGGGATCATCGCCGGGAAATTGAACGGCGTGATGCCGGCGACGACGCCGAGCGGCTGGCGCATCGAATAGATGTCGATGCCGGGGCCGGCGCCTTCGGTGTACTCGCCCTTCATCAGATGCGGGATGCCGCAGGCGAACTCCGCGACCTCGAGGCCGCGCTGGATGTCGCCCTTGGCGTCGGGAACGGTCTTGCCGTGCTCACGCGCCAAGAGCTCGGCGAGCTTGTCGTAGTCGCGCTGCACCAGCTCCAGAAACTTCATCATCACCCGCGAGCGGCGCTGCGGGTTGGTCGCGGCCCATTCCGGCTGCGCGGCGCGGGCGTTCTCGACGGCCGCGCGGACCTCGGCCTTGGACGCCAGCGCCACCTTGGCCTGGACGTCGCCAGTCATCGGCTCGAAGACGTCGGCTGAGCGGCCCGACGTGCCCTTCACTTCCTTGCCACCGATGAAATGTCCGATTGCGCGCATGAATACCTCCCTGATGCGGGTTAGATCGCTTTACAAATCCGTTTGGACCTGCATTTCTTGGGATTCAAGACCGATAAATTGCACCATAGATGTGCGAAAATGCTGGATCAAGGCGCCATCGACTGGGACGACTTTCGCTTCGTGTTGGCCATCGTGCGGGGCGGATCGGTCTCGGCCGCGGCAAAGCAGCTCGGGGTGGATCATGCCACGGTGATCCGCCGTGTCGACCGGCTGGAAAAGCACCTCTCGGCAAAGCTGTTTGACAGGCGAAAGACCGGTTATCTCCTCACCGAGGCCGGCCAGCGCGTCGCCGACAGCGCGGAGGCGATGGAATCGACCATCGTCGCCAACCAGGAACAGGTCGGCGGCTCGCTGGCGCGCCTCACCGGCACGGTGCGGATCGGCGCACCCGACGGGTTTGGCACCGCCTTCCTGGCGCCGCGGCTGGCGCCGTTCGCCGACCGGTATCCCGATCTCGACCTGCAACTGGTGGCGACGGCGCGGCTGTTCAGCCTGTCCAAGCGCGAGGCCGATATCGCGATCAGCCTGACCATGCCCAAGGAGGGCCGGATCGTCGGGCGCAAGCTCCTCGACTACCGGCTCGGGCTTTATGCCGCACCCGCCTATCTCGACCGCTTTCCAAAGATCATCTCGCGGCACGACCTGCCGCATCATCGGTTCGTCGGCTACATCGAGGAGCTCTTGTTCACGCCCGAGCTCGACTATCTGCCGCAGGTGTCACCGAAGATTTCTGCACGTTTCCGCAGCGCCAATTTGATCGCGCAGCTCAACGCCACGCTGGCTGGCTTCGGCATCGCCGTGCTACCGCACTTCATGGCGAGCGAGCATTCGCGGCTCGTGCCGGTGCTGCCGGACGAGGTCTCGATCGTCAGGACGTTCTTCATGCTGATGCATGCCGACAGCAAGGATCTCGCGCGCATCCGCGCGGTCGCCGATTACATCGGGGAAATTGTGGAACGCGAACGGGCGTTGTTTGCGGGGCGGTGAATTGGTGGGATGCGTAGGGCGGGTTAGCGCAGCGGATTGCGCGAAGCGCAGACCGCTCGGCGTAACCCACCTTTTACTTTCCGCGCGGAGAGAGAAGCGGTGGGTTACGCCTAGCGGACTGCGCTTCGCGCAGCCGCGAGGCTAACCCACCCTACGGCACCGACGGCATCGCCCTAATTCTGCTTCGGCTTCTTCGGCGTTTCGCGGCGGGCGCCTTCAAGGGCCGTATCCTTGCCGGCCTTCAAAACCTCGTCGGACAGTTCGCCATTGCCGGCGATCCGCGCCAGCAACATCGTGCCGGCCATGGTCGCGAGCGTCGCGATCGCCTGCTTGCGCGCGGCCTTGCGCGGCACGCCGGTGATGTGATCGGCCATCATCTCGATCATCTCGTCGAGCTTGCCTGCAAAGGCCTTTCGCGTTTTCGGGCTTTCCCGGGAAATCTCGGCACCGAGCGCCGGGATCGAGCAGCCATGGCCGGGATCGTCGCGATGCAGCGTCGACAGATAGTTCTCCACCATCTGCGCGAGCCGCTTGTCCGGCGCGACCTGATCGGACACCTTGCGCCAATTGTCCATCGAGCGGTCCATGGCGTAGGCAAAAGCCTCGATCACCAGCGCCTCGCGCGAATCGAAATGGGCGTAGAACCCGCCATGGGTCAGGCCCGCCTCCTTCATGAGGTCGGCGACGCCGATGCCGTGGGCGCCCTTCTCCCGCAGCCGCACGGAGGCCTTCCGAACGATGCGGTCGTGGGTCTCCTGCTTGTGTTCCCGGGAATAGCGCATTGCTGGTCTCATTAAATGTTCGTAATCATATAATAACACGGAGCCCTGCAAAAAGCTCCAGCTATTTCACTGTTTTAGGCGCCAGCGAGCATGGAAAAGGTCGCAGTGGCGTGGACCGCGAGGTCGCCCTTGCCGTCGCGGACAAAGCCTTCGGTGTAGCTGGTCTGGCGCCCGAGCTTGATCAGCTTACCCTCGGCGGCGATCGTCCCTGATCGAACCGAGAGCGGACGCAGATAGGTCAGCTTCAGGTCGAGCGTAACCGAAACCTGCCCCGCGGCGAGCCTCGTCGAGATCGCGCAGCCCATGGCGGTGTCGAGCAGCGCTGCGGCGGTCGCGCCGTGCAACAGGCCGATGGTGTTTTCGAGGTCCTCCCGCGGATCCAGTTCCATGACGATGCGGCCGGGCTCGACGACGCTCATGCGAAACCCGATCAGCATCGCCATCGGCGGCGGCGGCAGTCGTCCGTCGCGGATCGCCTGCATGGCCTCCATGCCCGACAGGCCCCGAGCGGCCTTGACCACCGGGCCAGGCGCCTGCCAGTCCACCACCCGCTCGCGGCGGAGCGCTGATGAAAACAGGTCGAGCGTGTCTGTCACGGTCATGTCAGCCTCTTTTATATGATGATAATCATACTATACGACGCACTTCATGCCGGCAACCCGATAACCTCCGAGGCTTGACAAGGGTCCGGTTTCGGTCCGGAAGTGGCGCGACTTCCGCGCCCGCCGGGCGCACAAAAATGTCGGGACGAAGCGCGATGGACATGCTCAATCATCACTGCGGCGTGACGCGCGATGTGCGCGGCGTCGTCCATGTCACGATCTGCAACGCGGGCTCGCTCAACATTCTGGGCTCGCCAGTCACCGACGCGATGCGCGAGGGACTGACGCGGCTCGCCGCCGACCGCAGCATCCGCGTGGTGGTGCTGCGCGGCCAGAGCGAGAAGAGCATGATCGGCGGCGCCGATATCAAGGAGATGGCAAAACTCGACCAAAAGTCGGCGGAGGCGTTCATCTCGCGCCTGCGCGATCTCTGCGAAGCCGTGCGCGCCTTCCCTGCCCCCGTGATCGCGCGCATGCCGGGCTGGTGCCTCGGCGGCGGGCTCGAAGTGGCAGCAGCCTGCGATTTCCGGATCGCGGCGCATGATGCAATGTTCGGCATGCCCGAGGTCCGCGTCGGCATTCCCTCGGTGATCCACGCTGCGCTGTTGCCGCGCCTGATCGGCTGGGGCCGCGCACGCTGGCTGGTGATGACGGCGGAAAATATCGATGCGCCGACTGCGCTGGCCTGGGGCCTGGTCGACAAAGTCGCGCCCGCGGGCGGGCTCGACGACGCGGTCGAGCACACGGTGAAGGCGCTGCTCGAATGCGGTCCCGAAGCGCTGCGGTCGCAGAAGGCGCTGTTGCGGCAATGGGAGGAACTGCCGCTGACCGAGTCGGTCAATCTCAGCGTCAAGGTGTTTGGTGAGTCGTTTTTGACGGACGAGCCGACGCGGCTGATGCAGGGGTTTGTGAACAGGAAGCGCTGAGGACTGCTCTCGGGCAACGAGGCCCTCACCTCCCTGCAGGTGTCATGCCCCGGCTTGACCGGGGCATCCAGTACGCCGCGACTTAGCCGTATCCCTTCACGGCCTCTGGGATACTGGATCGCCCGCCTGCGCGGGCGATGACAGTTGTGGATACGGCACGACTTCCCTATCGGCACTCGTAAATCTCATCCCACACACGACAATTTATCATGACGGGCGCGGTTGCATTTTTTGCGGCGCATCATATGATGATCATAATCTTACAATCTTCATTGCAGGGAACCCCGCCATGGCCGCCGATCCCGTCGTCATCGTCTCCGCCGCCCGCACCCCGCTCGGCCGTTTCATGGGCGAGCTGTCGCCGCTTCCTGCCCACAAGCTCGGCTCTCACGTGATTCGCGCGGCGCTGGAGCGGGCAAAGCTCGCACCGGAGAAGGTGGACGAGGTTTTCATGGGTTGCGTGCTGCCGGCAGGACAAGGCCAGGCGCCTGCCCGTCAGGCGGCGCGCGCGGCCGGCCTGCCCGACGCCACCGGAGCGACGACGGTCAACAAGGTCTGCGGCTCCGGGATGAAGGCGACCATGCTGGCACATGACATCATCCGCGCCGGCTCCGCGGACATCGTCGTCTCCGGCGGCATGGAGAGCATGAGCAATGCGCCCTATCTGTTGGCGAAGGCGCGCGGCGGCTACCGCGCCGGGCACGACCGCATCCTCGACCACATGATGATGGACGGCCTCGAAGACGCCTACGAGACCGGTCGCTCCATGGGCGATTTCGGCGAAGCGACCGCGGAAGCCTATCAGTTCACCCGCAAGGATCAGGACGCCTATGCGATGGAAACCCTGAGCCGCGCGCGCAAAGCGGTGGAGAGCGGCGCGTTCAAGGCAGAGATCGCGCCGATCACGCTCACCGAAAAGGCCGGACCGCGAATCATTGGCAACGACGAGCATCCGCTGAGGGTCGATCCGGCGAAGATCCCCGGACTGAAGCCGGCGTTCCGCGCCAACGGCACCATCACGCCCGCGGCCTCTTCGGCGAACGCCGACGGCGCGGCTGCGCTGGTCTTGACGCGGCGCGCGCTGGCCGACCGCAACGGCCTGCCCGTGCTGGCGGAGATCAAGGGCCATGCGACGCACAGTCAGGAACCGCAATGGTTCACGACCGCGCCGATCCCGGCGATCCGCAAGCTGCTCGACAAGGTCGGCTGGAGTGCCGGCGACGTGGACCTGTTCGAGATCAACGAAGCCTTTGCGGTGGTCGCGATGGCCGCGCAGCGCGATCTCGGCATCAACAGGGAGAAGCTGAACGTGAACGGCGGCGCCTGCGCGCTCGGCCATCCCATCGGCGCCACCGGCGCGCGGCTGATCGTGACGCTGTTGCATGCGCTGGAAGCGCAGAACCTCAAGCGCGGCGTCGCCGCGCTCTGCATCGGCGGCGGCGAAGCTACCGCGATCGCCGTCGAACGCGTCGCGCATTAGCTCTTTGTTTGAGCATGATCTCCGCGCAAATGCGTTCCGCGTTTGTCGCGAGGGGAAAACCGCTGCACACTTTGCGCTCACGCGGCCCTTCGGGTCCGGATCATGCTCTGGGCGAATGTCCGAAAATGAGGGAACTTTGCCATTTCGGCCGTGACGCCGGCATGGCATAGAGTGAAGCTCGATCAGGTCTATCAAGATCTCCCAATCAAGGTTGACGCACAGATGATTTCGAACTGGCTTTCGGTCGCCCTCACCCGCCGCAACATACATTACGGCTGGGTGATGGTCGGCGTGACCTTCCTTGCTGCGCTGATCAGCGCAGGCACGGTCGGCGCGCCCGGCGTGTTCATCGTTCCCCTGCAAAAGGAATTTGGCTGGACCACCGCGGAGATTTCGTCGGCACTGTCGATCCGCTTCATCCTGTTCGGACTGATGGCGCCGTTCGCGGCCGCCCTGCTCAACCGCTACGGCCTGCGCAACGTCACGCTGACGGCGCAACTGATCGTGGTGTCGGCGCTGGTGGCCTCGCTTGCGATGACGCAGGTCTGGCAGCTCATGCTGCTGTGGGGTGTGGTGATCGGCATCGGCACCGGCATGACCGCGCTGGTGCTAGGGGCCACCATCGCCACACGCTGGTTCGCCGCCCGGCGCGGCCTCGTCGTCGGCATCATGACCGCCAGCGTCGCAACGGGTCAGCTCGTGTTCCTGCCGCTGCTCGCGGCCGTCACCGAGCGTTTTGGTTGGCGCCTTGCGCTCACCTTCGTCTGCATCATGCTCGGCGTCTCCGCGATCGTCGTGGCGCTCGCGATGTGCGACCGCCCGAGCGACGTCGGCCTGCGGCCCTTCGGTGACGAAGGCAGCGAGCCCCTGCCCGTCCCGCCGCAAAGCACCGCGCCGATCACGGCCGTGGCACTCGGCACGCTGCGCGATGCATCGAAGAGCGGCGCGTTCTGGATCCTGTTTGCGACCTTCTTCGTCTGCGGCGCTTCGACCAACGGCCTCGTCCAGGTGCATCTGATCCCGATGTGCCTCGATTTCGGCATCCCGCAAGTGCAGGCAGCGAGCCTGCTCGCCGCGATGGGCATTTTCGACTTCTTCGGCACCATCATGTCGGGCTGGCTGTCGGACCGCTACGACAATCGCTACCTCCTGTTCTGGTACTATGGCCTGCGGGGACTCTCGCTGATCTTCCTCCCCTTCAGCGACTTCTCGTTCTACGGCCTTTCGCTGTTTGCGATGTTCTATGGCCTCGACTGGATCGCGACCGTGCCGCCGACGGTGCGGTTGACAGCGCAAAAGTTCGGCCCGGAGCGCGCCAATTTGGTGTTCGGCTGGATCTTTGCCGGCCACCAGCTCGGCGCCGGCACTGCGGCGTTCGGCGCTGGCCTGTCGCGCACGCTGCTGGCGAGCTACCTGCCCGCCTTCTTCGTCGCCGGCGCGCTTTGCGTCTTCGCGGCGCTGATCGTGCTTGCGATCTCGCGGCAGGCGAAGCCGGCGATGGCGTAGGTCCGCCGTCCCGGAGAAAGCGCGAGGCCTGGCGTGGCCCCGCTATGGCGACGCTTGCCTTCGCGCGATCTCCACGCGGGCGCCATAGTCCGACTGGCCAACGGAAAAATGAAAAAGACTGAGAGCGTCTCCGCTCAGGACCGCGCCTCCAGATGTGAGATGGTTCAGGCCAACCCAGCCATCGCGCATCCAGACCACCCCGGGCTTGACGTCGCCGGTGACACAGGCCTTTGCCGCGAACTCACCCCGCTCATTGTAGATCCTGATCGCATCCCCGTTGGCGACCTGGCGCGCCTCGGCATCAACGGGCGATATCAGGAGTTGCGGGGCGACATTGTGCTTTGCCAATGATGGAAGCGCCTGACCCTCGTCATAGAACGCATGAAAGTGCGTCAGCGTCCTTCCGAAGCTCAGCGATAGCGGATAGGGCGAAGCCTGGTTGTCGCTGTGCACCGGGAGCGGCGGAAGTCCGACCCTTGCCGCTTGCGGCGAGCTGAATTCGATCTTGCCGGACGGTGAATCGAATTTCCGGTCCGCATACGCGATCGCTGATACGTTCAGAGGCAGGAAGCCACCCGCAGCGCGCAGAGACCCAACGGTCGCATGGCCGGTTGTCGCATCATTCAAGATGGCATCGATCACCTCTTCCATCGAAGCCCACGGAAAGAAGTCGGCAACCCCAACAGACTCTGCCAGGGATTTCAGAATTTCGTGGATCGGACGGGTCTCGCCCTCGCGCTCAAGTGCACGTTCCATCAGATAGAGGTGCGTGTTCGTCACCTTGAATCCCAGCTCCTCGAGCCAGGCGGTTCCAGGCAGCACGACATCCGCGAAACGCCGCGCAGTCTCATTCATGAACAGATCAACGCAAACGACCAGATCCGTCTTGTCGAGGCCATGCGAGATTTGACCGGCGTCCGCGAAAGACGACAGCATGTTGGTGCCCAGAAGGAGCAAGACTTTGAGCCGCCCGTCGGACAAGGCCTTCGCAATATCGGGCATTTGGTCGGGAACATAGTTGCCCGGCGGTCGCGCCATACCCGCGTTCAGATTGCGCAAGGTCGCGCTGTGGGCGCCATGACGTGGGCCGAGACCGCCCCCAGCGATCCCAAAATTGCCGGTCAAAGCCGGCAGACAACTGATCGCACGCGCCGCGTTCCAACCATTGGCACTCTTGTGCATCGAGCTGCCGCCGAGGAGGATCATGGCCGGTCGCGTGGACGCGTAGGCTCTCGCGAACGAAGCAATCTGGCCTTCCTCAAGGCCGGTCTGTGTTGCTGCCCAAGCGGGCGTAAAGGGCAGAACGTGCGACGACAATTCCTCGAACCCAACGGTATGTGCTTCGACAAACGCGGCGTCGTAGAGTTTTTCGGTAACGATGACGTGCATCACGGCCAGGGCGAGCGCCGCGTCCGACCCGGGTCGGATCAGGAGTGCTTCGTCCGATTGAGCTGCGGCTTCCGTTCTCCTCACATCGATCGCGACGACCTTGGCCCCGCGCCGACGCGCCGCGACGATGTAGCGGGCGGTATTGGGCTGGCTCGCAATGTTCGCGCCCCAGAGGACGATCATGCGCGAGTTCTCAGCCATATCCTCCTTGGTATTGACCTTGAGTGCGCCTGACAAACCCACGCCAAAACCGCCAAGCCCCCAACAGACCATCGCGGGGTGCCAATTCTGACATCCATACATATTCGCAAAACGCTGCATCAACTGGACTGTCATGGCACTGCCCGCCGTGAAGCCGCCATGTCCTGCCCATAGACCCACCGCCTCGGGTCCGGCCGACCGCATCCGCTTCGCCATGAAATCCAGCGCCTCGTCCCAGCTTACGCGGCGCCAAGTGTCGGTGCGGCGATCGTCGCGAATCTGGGGGTAGAGCAGCCGTTTCGAATTGCCAAATATCTCGGCGGTCGCGCGCCCGCGAACGCAGAGAAACCCGGCACTGTCCGGATTGTCCTTGTCTCCGCTCAGCGACTTCAGCCGACCGCCTTCGACCTCAACCTGCATTCCGCAGAACGTCGGGTGGCAATTCATCGGACACATGGTGCGGACGATCTTCGCATCGACAGCCGACATGAGCGAACCCTCCCGGTCTCATTCTCGCGACGATCCTATCAGAGACGGAATAGAGCGGCAGCCCCAATGAGGCCGCGTTCTCGTCTCTGGGACCTTGCGTCAGGGACCAAAGACGGCGGACACTCCGCCCAGAACCCGCCATGAGGGCGTTGCCTGGACGCCGTTGTAATTGTTGGTGACGGGCAAGCCGACCAGCACATAGCCTGACCAGTTTTCGACGGTGACCCGCAGTCCCGGCGAAACGTAGATCGTATTGCCGCCGGAGTTCGGATCAGCCACGCCTGCTATTCGCTGCTTGTCGTGCCATTCGCCGTTGATCTCGAGGATTGCGTCGAGTGCAACGTGCTTATGGGGGGCAGCCACCGGCTGAGCCTTGGTTGCCAGTCGATGATCGTGGCCAGCATGTGCATACGCATCCGGAGGGCCGTGCGAATGCGGCTCGGTCGCGGTTTCGCCGAACAACCGGTAGGAAAGTGCCGCATTGTAGAGAAGGCGATTGCCCAGGTTGGTATCCTGCGTGCCGGTCCCGGTCACGATTGCAAGCAGGTTGGCATGGAAACTCAATGCTGGGGTCAATCGCTGGCTGAAGGCGGCTCCAAACAGGCCATCCCAGGAACCTGATCCCGGCTGAAATTCAGCCTCAAACGTTTCACCGAACGGGTCCACCAGGTTGGTTCTTCCCGTCGGAGCTTTGAATCCGAACAGCACTGCCGCTTGCGTTCCTCTCACCGAGTCATTCAAGAAGCGGTATTGACCAAGCACGGTGACATCTCCGAACCCGGAGGTATCGCCACGGTCCCGCACCGTCGCGGGGTCGGCCGGGTCTTCCTGTACGCCTTCGAGAATGCCGGTGCGGCGTACCCATGGCAGGCGCAGCGACACGGTCAGATCATTAGTGACGCCGTAGGACAGCGCCAGAACCCGGCTCTCTACGGTTTGCAAGCCGTGGACATCGTTGCCGATGTTGGCCAGCAAAGTCTGATCGCTGAGCTGCTTGAGCCGGAGATATTCGACGTACGCAGAAACAGCAAATTGTCCCTGATCCAATGTCCCTGCACCGATCGTGAAAATGCCGCCGGCCCCACCGACGCCGCCAACGCCTGGATGATGTGCCGATGCAGCAGTCGCAGTGATCGCGGTCGATGCGACCAAAGCCGCGGTGAAAAGGCGTCGATAGATCATGTCTGCCCCCTACTGACCTTGCCGGCACACACCTGCCGCGAGTCCTGCGCGCTGTGTGGTTGCAATACGTCGGGTACGAAGTCGTCCGGACCGACCACCACGACAGGCAGCCTTAAGGACGTCGCCGGATCAGACAGCAATTGCTGGTGGAGCGCGACTCTGGGGGCGGGTCAGAAAGCGATCAACGTGACGATCGTTCCGAAGTTCGAAAGCGAGAGTTCGAGCCAACATGAACGCAGAACCCAGGGCCACCCGTTCCACGACGGCAAAATGGCTGCCTGCCCAGTTCGAGCATATTGGACACAATCTGCAGGCAGGGTTCTGGTCGCCAGGCGTCTCGTCAGCGGGGGCTTCGGTCGCGCCGTGACTGGAGCAGATTATGCTCAGGACAACGTCGATCGCATCGTCATGTTGCGCGATCGGGATCGAAAGCGGCGGCCCGGCCAGAGCGGGTTGCAGCAGACCTGCTATCGCAAGTCCCACAAGCAGGGCTCTGAGTATCCAGCGCGGAGTCACCTTGGTTAACCCCCAATACGCATACGTCCACGATCCGATGCTCGATCCGGGACTAACCATCGTCAATACCAGCGTCGCAATTTTGGGGATATGTAGCCTGGAGGACACGCGCGTGTCAGGCAGGTCCGGGGCATATTGCCGTTAGACTCCACGGCACAAACGTGGACAATACTGAAGCGTTTCACGCGCTCAGTACACGCCAAGATGTGCCCAGGGGAAACAAATGCCGGCTTCCGTACCGTCGTCCATACCCACCATCCCGACCGTTCCTTTGACTGCCGAAATGCGCGATTCGCTGCGCGCGATCGTGGGCGAGAAGGGCCTCATCGAGGACGAACATGGCAAGCAGCCGTTCGTGACGGATTGGCGTGGATTGACGGTCGGACGTGCCGGGGCCGTTGTTCGTCCCGCCAGCACCGAGGAAGTCTCTGATGTGGTCCGGCTTTGCCATGAGCACGGCATCGCGATCGTGCCGCAGGGTGGAAACACCGGGCTGATGGCCGGGGCCACGCCCTGGCCGTCACATACGGGCATCGTGTTGTCGCTTGGCCGCATGAACCGCGTCCTTGGCGTCGATGCCGTCGGCTACACGATGACGGTCGAGGCCGGCTGCGTCCTGCAGACTCTCCAGGAGATTGCGGCCGACCACGACAGGTTTTTGCCGCTCAGCCTTGGCGCCCAGGGCTCCTGCATGATCGGTGGCAATTTGTCGACCAACGCCGGCGGCGTGCAGGTGCTCCGCTATGGCAATGCGCGCAATCTCGTCCTGGGGCTCGAGGTCGTATTGGCCAACGGCGAGGTCTGGGACGGATTGCGCGCGCTCAAGAAGGACAACACGGGCTACGACCTCAAGCACCTCTTCATGGGCGCCGAAGGTACGCTAGGTATCATCACCAAGGCCGTCCTCAAGCTATGGCCGGCGCCCAAGGACGTGTGCACGGCGTGGCTGGCGATCCGCGATCCGCAGGCGGCCGTGGAGATACTGTCCGAGGCGCATGCGGCGTCCGAGGACAATGTCGGCTCCTGCGAGATATTGAGCCGCGCCGCCGTTGACCTGGTGCTCCGCCATATTCCCGGCACCCAGGATCCAATCAAGGCGGACATGCCATGGTACCTGCTGCTTGAATGGGCGTCTTCGCGCCCACGCCAGGACGGGGCTGACGGCATGTCCGAGAAGATGGAGCAGTTTCTCGAAGGTCAGCTCGAGGCCGGCCGCGTGCTCGATGCGGTGATCGCCCAGACGGTCAGCCAATCGCGCAACATGTGGCGCATCCGGGAATCCATGGCCGAGGCCCACCGAGCCGAGGGGCCGGGGCTGAGCTTTGACGTCTCGGTGGCGATCTCCAAAATTCCTGAGTTCATCGACAAGGGGTTGAAGGCTGTGCTCGACATTCTTCCGACGATCAGACCCTATCCGTTGGGACACATTGGCGACGGCAATCTGCATTTTTCGTTCATGGGGCCCAAGGGCATGGATCAGCAGACGCTGACCCAATACAAGGCCGCCATCACGCGTGCCGTGAACGATCTCGTCACCTCCATGGGCGGCTCGATCTCGGCGGAACACGGAATCGGCATGGACAAGCTCGACGAGCTCAGTCACTACCGATCGAAGACCGAGCTCGACATCATGCGAACGATCAAGCGAGCGCTGGATCCGCAAAACATCATGAATCCCGGCAAGGTGCTGCGGCTCTGATCGACGCCGGGGCAGAACACGCGCCTCACGCTTACGGCCGGATCGTCATGTTCTCCGGCGGCCCTACCTTGCGCAGCGGCTCGGCCAGGCGCGCGAACTCGCACAGCAGCGAGCGCGTCTTGCGGGGGTCGATGATCTCCTCGACCCAGAATTTTTCAGCGGAGCGGAACGGCGAGCGCAGCTTGTTGAGGCGATCCTCGATCTCCTTCAGCTTCGCAGCCGGGTCCTCCGCCGCATCGATGTCGGCGCGGTAGGCGGCTTCGATGCCGCCTTCGAGCGGCAGCGAGCCCCAATAGGCCGACGGCCAGGCGTAGCGGATCGAGAAGCGGTCGGCTGGCTGATGCACCACGCCGGCGACGCCAAAGGCGTTGCGCAGGATCACCGTGCACCATGGCACCGTGGTCTGGTTGACGGCGGCCATGGCGCGGACGCCGTGGCGGATGGTTGCGGCCTTCTCGGCGTCGAGGCCGATCATGAAGCCCGGGCAGTCCATGAGATAGACGATCGGCAGATGAAAGGTTTCGGCAAAGTCGACCCAGCGCACCACCTTCTGGCAGGCGTCCGCCGTCCATGAGCCGCCATAGTGGAAGGGATCGCTGGCGAGCACCATCACCGCCCTGCCCTCGAGCCGCGCGAGGCCAACGATGATCGGCTTGCCAAAGTTGCTGGCGACCTCGAAGAACGAACCCTTGTCGACGACGGCATCGATGATCGGCCGCATCTTGTAGACCTGGCGGCGGCCGCGCGGCACCGCTTTCATCAGGGCTTCCTCGGTGCGCTCCGGATCATCCTGGCATGGCAGCGTCGGCGGCAATTCGTAGACCGACGACGGCAGGTAGGACAAAAAGCGCCGTGCGCAGACAAACGCCTCTTCCTCGGTCTCGACCGCATGGTCGATCGCGCCGGCCTTCGTCTGGATGTCAGCGCCGCCGAGATCCTGTTTTGACAAATCCTGCCCGAGCCGTTTCACGACCGGGGGACCTGCGACAAACATCGCGGACGTCTTGGTCATGATGGAGTAATGGCTCGCCGCAAGGCGCGCCGCGCCAAGCCCGGCCACGGAGCCGAGGCCGAGTGCGACGACCGGCACGCGGGACAGATTCTCCGTCGTGAAGCGATACCAGCGGGTGCCGCCGATGCCGCCAGGCAGATTGGCCGCGCCCTTGGTCTCGATCGTCTTGACCGAACCACCGCCACCCGAGCCTTCGATGATGCGGATGATGGGCAGGCGGAAATCGTGCGCCATCTCCTCGGCCATCAACGGCTTTGCCGAGATCGAGGCGTCGGCCGAGCCGCCGCGCACGGTAAAATCGTCGCCGACTACGACGATTGTGCGGCCGTCGACGCGCGCGCGGCCGAACACGCAGTTCGCCGGCGTCACATGCTTGAGGTCGCCTTTCTGGTCGTATTCGCCGATGCCGGAGACCGCACCGATCTCGTGAAAGCTGCTCTTGTCGACCAGTTTTCCGATGCGCTCCCGAACCGTCAGCCGGCCCTGGTCATGCTGTCGCTTGACCTTGTCAACGCCTCCCATCTCGCGCGCGAACGCTTCGCGCCGAGCGAGCTCGTCGAGTTCCGGCTTCCAGGTCATTCACTCCCTCCGACGTGATGGGCTTGTTATTGTTATGAACCGCCACCGCAATCGGCTTCCGTTCGAGGCGAGAGTTGAGGAAATCGCCTTCGGCACCTTCGAGCAGGCCACCCACGGCACGGCCGAGCTCGATCATCAGCGGCGCGACTTCGCGATGCAGCCGCTCTTCGTCATACATCGCCGCCAGCAGGCCGATCGTGACCACGACGACGGTCTGGTATTGCGGCGACCACAGCGGCACCGCGAGGCCGTTGATGTGCGGGCTCCACAGCCCGCAGGTCACGACATAGCCATGCTCGCGCAAAAACTGGCGATTGGCCTCGATGCGCGGCTTCAACAGCTTTGCGGAATCTGGGACCTCGCGCTCCATCTCTGCAATCAAGGCATCACCGATCTCCGGCTGAAGCGCCGCCGTGTAGGCCGCGCCCGCCGCGGTGGAGGCCATCGAGATGCGGCTGCCCGTGACCTCGTGCAGGCCGAGCGCGCTCGCCGAGCGTGCGAACTCGAAATAGACCAGATGGAAACGATCGGGGATGACGAAGCCGACGGTGCCGGGCAATTGCTCGGCGACGTCAGCCAAGCGCTGGCGGATCAGGTTGCGAAGCTGAAGGCCCTTCATCATCGAGGAGCTCATCGCCACCGCGCTCGGGCCGATGCGGTATTTCTGATCGCGCGGCAGATAAACGAGCTGGCCCATCCGGGTCAGCGTGTGGGTCAGGCGCGATACGGTCGATCGCGGCAGGCCGCAGCGATTTGAGATTTCGAGATTGCCGAGCCGGGCTTCGTGGCCCTCGAAGCATCGCAACACATCGAATGCGCGCGATACGACCTGGATGACATCACCCTCGCCTGATCCATCACCGGCGAGCATTCCTTGCTTACTCAAGCGCTCCGAACGTCGTCCCATGTTCCCTACCAGTTGTTCCGCTGTGCGGAATTAAATTCCGCTTGAAGGACACGCTACATCAGGCATTTTGCGACCACAAACAAAAAGGCGAATGGCATGCCAGATATCAAGATTGTCACGGAGGTCGCAGGACGCGTCTGCGCGCTTCCCGTTGAGGTTGGAGGAAGCGTCGCAGATGGCGACGAAATTGCATTCGTCGAAGCCATGAAGATGGAGATCCCGGTTCCCTCGCCTGCGGCGGGCACGCTCACATCGCTTCTCGTCCAGCTCGACGATGTCGTTGCCGAAGGTCAGGCGATCGCGATCCTGAGGCGCTGATCAAATATCGTCTTGCGAGCAGACGCCGCGACAAACTGTCTGCGGGATTGGGGTCGCGGTACGGCGTTGCCATCGCCTGATCGCGGTGACATGATCGATCCAAGCAAAAAATCCTCGTGAAAAAGCGAGGAACTTCGCTGCGAAATGCGAAGGACACTGGAGGGAGAAACATGCTTCGTGGGCTGTTCGTGCTTGCGCCTGCCTTGGTGGCAGGCATTTCTTTTGCGTCTACACGCTATGCCGTCGCTGACGACGTCAAGCTTCCGCCGACACTGACATTCACGGCCTACGACACTGGCACCGCCGGCTTCAACATCGCCGTCGGCGTCGGCAAGATGATGAAGGACAAATACGCGACCGACGTCCGCGTGCTGCCGGCCGGCAATGACGTCGCGCGGCTCGCGCCACTGCGCGCCAAGCGCGCGGCCTCCGCGGCGATGGGATCCGGCACTTACTTTGCGCAGGAAGGCGTGTTCGAGTTCGGCGCTAGGGAATGGGGACCGCAGGCGCTGCAGCTCATGCTGTCCTCGGTCGACTGCAATTGCGGCTCGCTCGCCGTTGCGGCCGATGCCGGCGTCAAGGAGCTGAAGGACCTGAAGGGCAAGCGCGTCGGCTTCGTCGTCGGCTCGCCTGCGCTGAACCAAAACTCGCTCGCCGTGCTCGCTTTTGCAGGACTGACGCAAAGCGACGTCAAGGTCGTCGAGTTCGCAAGCTATGGCGCGATGTGGAAGGGCCTGATCAACAACGACACCGACGCCGCCTTCGGCACCACCATTACCGGCCCCGCCAAGGAAGCCGAGACCTCGCCGCGCGGCCTGGTCTGGCCGCCGCTGCCCGCCAGCGACAAGGAAGGCTGGGCGCGCATGCTCAAGGTCGGCTCGTTCTTCTTCCCGCAGCTTGCGACCTGCGGCGCCGGCATCTCGAAGGAGAAGCCGGTCGAGCTCGGCAACTACCCCTACCCGATCTTCGTCGCCTACGCGGCGCAACCCGCCGACCAGGTCTACGCCATGACCAAGGCGATGATCGTCAACTACGACACCTACAAGGACTCCGCACCCGGCGCCGGTGGTCTGGCCGCCGACCGCCAGACCAAGAACTGGGTGGTGCCGGTGCACCCGGGTGCCGTGAAGGCGCTGAAGGAAGCCGGGCAATGGAGCGACGCGCAAGAAGCCCATAACAACGCGCTCTACAAGCGCCAGGACGTGCTGGCGACGGCATGGGCTGACTACGGCAAGTCCAATCCGCCCGCCGACGAGAAGGCTTTTCTCGACGGCTGGATGAAGGCGCGCGCCTCTGCACTCGCCAAGGCCAACATGCCGAACGGCTTTGATTGACAACGGCTAGCTTGCGGCGAAACTCGGTCAGGATGCGGGGGAAACGGTGATGTCCGAAAACACGGCAGCGCCGGCGAAGAAGATCGAGTTCGAGGACCCGCATCTCTCCGCCGCCGCCGACTTGCAGGAAGCCGAGGTCACGCGCGTGCGCGCCTTGCGCGGCGCGTGGCGCTGGGCGCTGATCGTGCTGACGGCGGCGACCATCCTGCTCTGCGTCAACCAGCAATTCTCGCTGCGCTTCTTCATCGACTACACCCAGCTCAACACCGAATATTTCTACCTGCTGATCGCGCTAATGCTGCCGTTCACGTTCCTGATGTTCCCGGGATCGCAGACCGCGCCGCTCGACCGCATCCCCTGGTACGACCTGCTGCTGTTCGCGCTGACATTCGGCTCGGCGATCTGGCTGATGCTCAACATCCGCAAGGCGGCGCAATTCGGCTGGGAGTTCGACGGTGCTCCGACCAACGTCATCGTCGCCGGCCTCATCATGTGGTTTGTGCTGATGGAGGCGCTGCGCCGCACCGGCGGCTGGAGCCTTTTGCTCAGCGTTCTGCCGTTCACCCTCTATCCAATGTTTGCGGACGCCAAATGGCTCGGACCGTTCCGCGGCACGCAGTCGACGCTGCAGCAGACCACCGCCTATCACATGCTTTCGGGCGAGAGCCTGCTGGGAATCCCGATCCAGGCGTTTGCCGACACCGTCATCGGCTTCCTGGTGTTCGGCACCGCGCTGATGATGACGGGTGCCGGAAAATTCTTCATCAACATCGCCTTTGCGATGTGCGGCACGTTCCGTGGCGGCGCGGCAAAGGTCTGCGTGTTCGCCTCCGGCCTGCTCGGCACCGTGGGCGGCAGCATCGTCTCCAACGTGCTGACCGCCGGTACCATGACCATCCCGGCCATGAAGAAGACGGGGTTCACCCCGTCCTATTCCGGCGCGATCGAGGCTTGTGCATCGACCGGCGCGGTGCTGGCACCGCCGGTGCTTGGGGCCACCGCCTTCGTGATGGCGCAGTTCATGAACACGGGTTATGCGGATGTCGCACTCGCCGCGACCATTCCGTCGGTGCTGTATTATGTCGGCCTGTTCGCGCAGGTCGACGCCTACGCCGCCCGCCACAAGCTGAAGGGCATACCGCGCGCCGAGCTGCCGCGCTTCTGGGACGCGTTCAAGGATGGCTGGTACTACCTCTTCGTCATCGTCGTGCTCGTGGTCATGCTGCTCTATTTCAAGCGCGAGAGCCACGCACCGTTCTACGCATCGGTGCTGCTGGTGATTTTGCACCAGTGGTCGGGACCTGCGCCGTGGAAGCTCGGCAATACGGCCGTGTTGATCCTCTCGATCGTCGCGACCGCCGCCATGTTCTGGTTCGGCGTTCTCAATGCCGCGCTCTGGGGCATGTGCCTGCTCGCAGCGCTCAACGAGTTCTTTCCGGGCAAGAACTGGGGCGGCGCGCGCTGGCTGCACTTCCTTGAGCTGAACGGCAAGACCTTCGTCGAGCTGATCGCGATCCTGGCCGGCTGCGGCCTCCTGATCGGCGCCTTTTCGCTCACCGGCGTGATCTCGAGCCTCGCGAACGACCTCCTCAACATCGCCGGCGGCGACGCTTTCCTGCTGCTCATCATGTGTGCCGTCACCAGCCTGATCCTCGGCCTCGGGCTGACCACGACGTCCTGCTACATCTTCCTCGCCATTTTGGTGGCGCCGGCGCTGGAGAAGCTCGGGCTCAACAAGATGGCCGTGCACATGTTCATCTTCTACTGGGGCATGCTGTCCTCGATCACGCCGCCGGTCGCGATCGCTTCCTTCGCGGCGGCCGGCATCGCCGGTGCGCCTGCGATGAAGACGGGCTGGGAGAGCATGTGGGTCGGCAGCATCATCTACTTCATTCCGTTCTTCTTCGTGCTGAACCCGGCGCTGCTGCTCCAGGGCAGCAACCCTTACCCTGAGGCGCTCGGGCTCACGGCGCTGGCGTGTTTCGGTATCGTCTTCATCTGCGGGGGCATCCAGGGCTACCAGGCCTATGTCGGCGATCTCCGCAACGCCGGGTTCATGGAATGGCCGATCCGCATTCTACTGGTCATCGGCGGCTTCGTGATCGCGACACCCGGCGGCGGGATCATGCCGCTGTCGCAGATGCAGGTGACGTTGCTCGGGCTCGCAATCCTGCTGCCGACGCTTCTGATCGCGCTGCTGCTGGTTCGGCGGCAGGCTGCCTGCCCTACCGGACGGGTTGCGCGTGCGCTGATTGCGTTGCACAACAGGAGGCGATGAAACCGCAATCGCCCGCCGCCGACGCCTGGACCCGCTCGAACCCGCCCTTGCTGCGGTTTCTCAACACTTGCCTCAATGAATTCTCGGCGGAGACGTCCGGCACCGTGGCCGACTACATCCCCGAGCTCGGCAAGGCCGACCCTGCCCATTTTGGCATCAGCCTCGCGACCCTGGACGGTCATGTCTACGAGGTCGGCGACAGCCGGGTCCCCTTCACCATCCAGTCGATGTCAAAACCGTTCGTGTTCGCCCTGGCGCTGGACATGCTGGGCGCCACCAAGGTGGAAAGCGCGATCGGCGTCGAGCCCTCGGGCGACCCCTTCAACTCGATCCGCCTCAACGCCGACAATCATCCCTTCAATCCGATGGTGAACGCCGGCGCGATCGCCTGCACCGGGCTGATCCACGGCAGCAAGGGCGATGCCGCGTTCGAGGAGATCCGCAAGGCGCTCGGACGCTTCGCCGGGCGCGAGCTCGACGTCGACGAGGCCGTCTACACCTCGGAAAGCCAGACCGGCGACCGCAACCGCGCCATCGCTTATCTCCTGAAGACCAATTCGGTCATCGCCGACAATGTGGCTGCCGTGCTCGACGTCTATTTCCGGCAATGCGCCGTTTTGGTCACGGCGCGCGACATTGCCGTGATGGCCGCAACCCTCGCCAATCGTGGCATCAATCCCGTCACCGGCGAACAGGTGATGACGCCCTACGCTATCTCGCGCACGCTGTCGGTAATGACCTCGTCGGGCATGTACGACTACGCCGGCGAGTGGATCTACCGCATCGGCATTCCCGCCAAGAGCGGCGTCGGCGGCGGCATTTTGGCCGCGCTCCCCGCCCGGCTCGGGCTCGGCAGCTATTCGCCAAAGCTCGACAAGCACGGCAACAGCGTGCGCGGCATCAAGGTCTGCGAGGCCCTGTCCTCGCACTACGACCTTCACATGCTCAATCGCAGCGACGACGCGCGCAACGCCGTTATCGCCGACTACGACATCGGCAAGAGTCCGTCACGGCGCGTCCGCCGCCCGCAGGAGCGCGAAATCATCGCCGCGCATGACCAGGATGTGCGGATCATCGAGCTGGTCGGCACGCTGTCGCTCTCCGCGGTAGATTATGTTTCGCGGCGACTCGCGGCCCGGCCGCGGCCGCAATTCGTGATCTTCGACCTTCACCGCGTCACCTCTACCACCCGCGCCGGCGCGCGGCTCATCGCCGAAGCCTTTGCGGAGCTCGCAGCGCTTAACATCACCGTCGTCATATCAGGTGTCAAACGCGCATCGAGGGAATGGGATAGCTTGCGGGAATGGACGGCAGAGCTGAGGAACGTCCGCGACTTCTATTTGCTCGATACCGCCATCGAATGGGTCGAAGACCAGATCGTCTACCGCTACGGCGGCTCGATCGATTTTCACGAGACCACCGAGCTTGCCGAACAGCCGCTGCTCGCCGGCCTTACCGACGAAGAGCTGACCGACCTCGCCTCGCTCTGCACGATCAGGAACTATCAGGCCGGCGAGAAGATCGTCGCCACCGGCGATCCCGCCAATTCCCTGTTCTTCCTGCGCTCGGGTGCCGTGCATGTCACGCTGACGGACGGCGTGCGGCTGGCGACGCTGACCGCGGGCATGGCCTTTGGCGAAATGGCGCTACTCGAATCCACCCGCTCCGCCGACGTGCTGGCTGATATATCGGCCACCGCTTACGAAGTCGCGCTCGGGGACTTTGAGCGCTTCCGCAAGCAGCATCCACGCGCCGGCGAGCGCATCATGCGCAACCTCGCGCAACTGCTCGCCGACCGCCTGATCGTAGCGAATGCGAGGGTGGATATCCTGACGTCGATGTAGCCTCGCCTAGCCGACGACCTCCGTCACCGGCTGGAGGTCGATCTCAAACGTCTCGAGGAATTTCGATGTCATGATGTAGAAGCCGACCGAGAGCTGCAATTCGACCAGTGCGCCGGGCGTCAGCTTTGCCGCGATCGCCTTGAACGTCGCGTCAGTCGTCTTGTTCAATTTGACGATCTCATCGGTGAAGGCGAGTGCTGCGCGCTGCGTTTCGGTAAAGCAGGTCGCGGACTGCCAGTTTACAAGCGCCTCGTTCTGCTCGTCGGTGACGCCGACATTCTTGCCGATGCGCTTGTGGGCGATGACCTCGTAGGGCGCCTCGCAGAGGATCCCGGTGCGGGTGATAGCAAGTTCCCGCACGATCGGGTCAAGCTCGCCCCTGCTGCGGATCGCGCCGCCGAGCCGGCAATACTGCACGAAGTAGTCGGGCGAATGCGACATCATGCGAAAGATGTTGGCATTGCGATTCTTGGCGAGAATCTCGCGTGTTCGGTCGGATGCTATCGCGGGATCGGCGTAGTCGATACGAGCCATCAGTCACCTTGGGTCTTGGTTTTATTGTCGTTTTGTCCTCGAATTCCCGAGACTATTCGTGCGTAGACGCAAGAGCAACATCATCTCTCCAAATTGCCGCCGCATTACTGATCGACCTTGAGACAGTGCAGTGTTCGCTGAGTGGGGACTCATCGAAGCGAATGCTCGCCGTGGGGTGTTCCGAGTAAAAAAACTTGACCGTCGGCTGCGCAGCGCGCGCAACGATGAGTCACGCCCAGGTTTAGGGAGAGAACGGCATGAAGGAAGCCACCAGGAGGGCGGCCTCGGAAGCGCTCGCGCATATGCTGGCGGTGACGGCGATGCTCGTCATCGCCAGCATATTGTTCTACGGGCGTTAGTAGGCGTTTGGGAGTATTCGTCATTCAGGGGTGGCGCCTCGCACAGCGCCAGACCCAGAATTCCCGTTCCAGGCTCGGTCCCTTGGACCGCCCCCGAATGACGAAATCCCGCTAATTCTTCTTGGTGAAGAACGGCACGAGCCTTCCGGCGAACGGCACAAAGCTCGCGGTGACTTCGTCGCCGATGGCGAGATCCTTCTCGCCATGCGCCATCATCCGAAAGCCCTCGGCGCAATCGACCAACAGGATGTTGTAGGGCGCGTGCGCCTTCGTTTCCGGCGTCGCGGCCCGGCACACCAGCGAAGTCGCGTAGACCCTGCCCTTGCCGCTCGCACGCTGTTCGCTTGGATCGGCCGCACCGCAGGCCGCGCAGAAGGCGCGATGGAAGTATTGTACGCGGCCGCAGGCGCGGCAGGCCTGATAGACGATCACCTGCTCGCCTTTGGTCCAGTCAGCTGGCCGCTCGCTCATCGCACCCGCTCCAGAAACATGGTGACGTGAGAGGACAACACACCGCCGTCGCCATGCAGCAGCGCCATCGAGGCATCGCGCACCTGGCGACTTTGCGCGCGTTCCGTCATCTGCAAATGCGTTTCGACCAGATGTGCCATCGCACCGCCGACGCCGCAATGGCCATAGCTCAACAGGCCACCATGGGTGTTGAGCGGCATGGCGCCGTCGCGGCTGAAATGTCCGGAGCGCACACGCGCCGCCGCCTCGCCCCGCCCCGCGAGACCGAGATCCTCGAGCAGCATCGCGAGCGTGATGGTAAAGCTGTCGTAGACCGCGGCGTAACGCACATCCGATATCGCGACACCAGCGGCCTGCTTGGCGCGCGCAATCGAGATCTCGGCGCCGAGCTCGCTCAGCGCCGGCGCAGCCGTAACGTGCTGATGGGTGTGAGCCTGCGCGCAGCCACGCACCTTCACGCCAGCGCCGCCGGTTCGCTCACGACTGATCACGAACGCCGCACCGCCGTCGGAGACCGGGCAGCAGTCGAGCAGTTTGAGCGGCATCGCGACCGGTTTAGACGCCATGACATCTGCAACCGTGATCGGCTCGCGGAATTGCGCACCGGGATGGGTGCAGGCGTACGCCCGCATCAATACCGCGAATTCGGCGAGGTCCTCTTCAGTCACGCCGTATTCGTGCATGTAGCGCGAGGCAACGAGGCCGTAATAGGCGGGGATGGTCGGGCCCAGTGGCACCTCATAGTCGGGATGGCCGACCTGCGCCAGCGCCTGGATGGAGGCGTCGCGGCTCTGACCGGTCAGGCGGTTCTCGCCGGCAACGACCAGCACATGCCTGACGACGCCGGCTTCGACGAGTTGATGCGCCAGCATGGTCATCGCAAGCCCGGTGGCGCCGCCGACCTGTACCGCATGGGCATAGCTCGGGCGGATGCCAAAATGCTCGGCGAAGACGGTCGCCAGCATGATGTGCGGCGAGACGGTCGAGTAGCCGCAGAGGATTGCGTCGATGTCAGCGCGCTTCAGCCCGGCATCGTCGATCGCAAGCTGCGCGGCCTTGCTCATCAGGTCGAGCGACGACGAGCCTTCATGCTTGCCGTAAGGTGTCAGCCCGACGCCGGTGACGAAGCTCATGATGTTCCCTCCACGTCGTCATTCCGGGGCGATGCGCCAGCATCGAACCCGGAATCTCGAGATTCCGGGTTCGGTCCTGCGGACCGCCCCGGAATGACGGATGAGAGAGTCATCGTGCTTCCCCCCTATTCCGGCGGCGAGCGGGTGACGCCGTCGCGGATCAGCGCCGCGATCTCGTCAGCGGTATAGCCGATCTCGCGCAAGATCTCATCGCCGTGCTCGTTGAGCCGCGGCGCCAGCCGCACTGGCTCGGCCTCGGTCTCCGACCAGGCAGCGGTCACCTTCATGCTGCGGATCGGCCCTTCGGTCGGATGATTGACGACAGGAAAGAAGTCGGTGGCGACCAGATGCTCGTCGCCCAGAATGGTCTGGAGATCGTGCATGGGCATGACCGGCACGTCGGCCTTGGTGAGCAGATCGATCCACTCCGCCGTCGAACGGGTCTCGAAGATCCGCGCGAGCTCGGCGTAGACGAAGTCGATATTGGCGGCGCGGCCGGCGAAGCTGGCGAACCGCTTGTCCGCCCGCAGGTCATCGCGGCCGGTGGCCTCAAAGAAGTTCTCCCACTGCTTGTCGTTGTAGACGATGACGCTGAGATGGCCGTCTGATGTCTTGTAGGGCCTGCGGTCGCGCGACAGATGGCGGGCATAGCCGCCCTTGTCGAGCGGCGGCTCGAAGGTGAGCCCGCCCATGTGATCGCCCATGACGAAGCCAGCCATGGTCTCGAACATCGGGATATCCACGCGCTGGCCGCGTCCGGTGCGGTCGCGGTGCACGATGCTCGCGCAGATCGCGCCGACCGCGGTCAGGCCGACGATGCGATCGACCAGCGCATTCGGCACGTAGCGCGGCACGCCGTCGCCGGTTTGCGCCATCAAGGCGGGAAGCGCGGTCGCGCCCTGGATCAGATCGTCATAGGCGGGCTTTGCGGCGTAGGGACCGTCCTGGCCGAAGCCGAACACGCCGGCATAGACCAGGCGCGGATTGATCGCGGAGACGACGTCATAGCCGAGCTGGAGCCGCGCCATCGCCTGGGGGCGGACGTTGTAGACCAGCACGTCGGCATCCCTGATCAGGCGCAGCACGGCCTCGCGCCCCGCCGGCTTCTTCAGGTCGAGGCAGATGCAGCGCTTGCTGCGGTTGGTGTTGAGGAACACCGGGCCCATGCCGGTGTGCCGCATCGGGCCGATCAGGCGGGTTACGTCACCATCAAGCGACTCCACCTTGATGACGTCGGCGCCGTAGTCGCCGAGCATCTGGGTGGCATAGGGCCCCATCAGCACGGTCGTCATGTCGATGACCTTGATGCCCTGTAGCGGCCCCATCGTTCTCTCCCGATTGCGCGGGCTCACAAGCGAGCCTTGCGATTTCGGTCAGCTAACGGCAGCGCTCTGTCGCAAGCAAGGGCGGCCGGCGTATGGCCGCATGCGCGGCGCGGACCGCCGCGATCGCCCGCTTATTTCTTCTGGCGGGCTTCGCGGATCTTGAGCAGCCGGTCGAGCTCGTCGTTCTGCTGGTTGATGCGGTCGGCGATGCGCGCCTCGTTCTGCTCGCCCGAAGCGGCCGCGGCCTGCTCGATGAGCTGCCTGATGTTGCTTTCGAGGATCGCGATGCGATCGTTGATTTCGTCCAGTGATAGCGAGCTGTCATTGCTCATGATGCATTCCCTGCAAATCAATCAAGAGCAGCAGGGTGGGCAAAGCGAAGTGTGCCCACCTTGATTTAACGCAAAGCGGAAGGTGGGCACGGCGCTATGCGCGCCTTTGCCCGTCCTACGCAACCTTACTTCAGCGGCTCCAGGATGGAGACGTAGTTGGCAACGGCCGCACCGCCCATGTTGAAGATGCCGCCGAGCCTGGCGTTTTTGAGCTGCATGCCCTCGGGCGCCTGTCCCGCAAGCTGCATCGCGGTCATCACGTGCATCGAGACGCCGGTGGCACCGATCGGATGTCCCTTGGCCTTCAGCCCGCCGGACGGATTGACCGGCAGCTTGCCTTCCTTGAGCGTCCAGCCTTCCTTGATGGCGCGGGCGCCCTGCCCCTTCGGCGTCAGGCCCATCGCTTCATATTCGATCAGTTCGGCGACCGTGAAGCAGTCATGGGTCTCGACGAAGGAGAGGTCGGACAGCGTGACGCCCGCCTTCGCCAGCGCGCGCTGCCAGGCAACCGTGCAGCCCTCGAACTGGAGGATGTCGCGCTTGGACATCGGCAAGAAGTCCTGGGCGTGCGCGGTGGCGCGGAAGCCGATCGACTTCGTCATGCCCTTCGCGGTCTCGGCATCAGCCAACACCAGCGCCGCGGCGCCGTCGGACACCAGCGAGCAATCCGTGCGCTTCAGGGGACCCGCAACATAGGGGTTCTTCTCGCTCTCGGAGCGGCAAAAATCGAAGCCAAAATCCTTGCGCATCTGGGCAAAGGGATTGGCAACGCCGTTCTTGTGGTTCTTGGCGGCGATCAGCGCCAGCGCATCGGACTGGTCGCCATATTTCTGGAAATAGCCACTCGCGATCTTGCCGAACACACCGGCGAAGCCGCCGACCGTATCGCCATCTTCCGGCAGATAGGATGCCTTGAGCAGGTTCTTGCCGATCTCGGGACCCGGGGTGCGCGTCATCTGCTCGACGCCAACGACCAGCACGATCTTGGCCGCACCGGCCGCGATCGCACGGATGCCCTGGTGGACGGCGGCCGAACCCGTCGCGCAGGCGTTTTCCACCCTCGTCGCCGGCTTGAAGCGCAGATGCGGATCGGCCTGGAGCACCAGCGAGGCGGTAAAATCCTGCGGGGAGAAGCCGGCGTTGAAATGGCCAAGCACGATCTCGTCGACGTCGGAGGCGGCAATGCCGGCATCCGCGAGCGCCTCATTGGCGACGCGCGTGACGAGGCTCTCCACTGTTTCGGTGTCGAATTTGCCGAACGGCGTATGCGCCCACCCGACGATGCTGGCGGTCATGGTTGTTCTCCCTAGTCTTGCCTGGACCGATTCTTAGCCCATCGATGGCAAGACTTCACCCGGCTTTGAGGCTTTTCAGGGTGCGCTGGCAGATGGCAGTTATGCCGGCCCAGTTCCCGGCCTTAACTTCCGCCGTCGGGCATAGCCAGGAACCGCCAACCGCCAGCACGTTGGGTTCGGCGAGCCAGGTTGCCGCGTTGGCTTCGCCGACCCCGCCGGTCGGGCAGAACCGCACGTTCGGAAACGGACCGCCAAGGGCACGCAAGCCCTTGATGCCGCCCGCCTGCTCGGCCGGGAAGAATTTTGCCAGATCAAAGCCGAAGGCCAGTGCCTGCATCAGCTCGGACGCCGTTGCAATGCCCGGCGCGAACGGCAAGGCACTGCCGGCCGCAGCCTTCAGGAGGTCGGGCGTGCCGCCGGGGCTGATACCGAATTTTGCGCCCAGCGCCTCGGCCCGCGCGAGATCGGCCGGATTGAGGATCGTCCCGATGCCGACGATTGCCTCGGGCACCTCCGAAATCATCGCCTTCGCCGCATCAGCCGCGACCGGGGTACGCAGCGTCACCTCGAGCGTACGGACGCCGCCCGCGACCAGCGCACGCGCCAGCGGCACCGCATCCTCGAGGCGCTCGATGGTGAGCACGGGAATGACGGTCGCGGCCTTGAACAGTGCGGCGAGTTTTTCCTGCTTGGCGGTCATGGTCATGGTGCAGCAATCTTATTTGGAAGTTTTACTTAGATGCTTGGCGCGAATTGGCCGAACGGTGCCGCCGCTTCGGCGGCATGGCATAGGGCGGGATGATGGCGCCGGGATAGCAGATCACGAGACCGGCGAGACGATGGCCGGCATGCGCGGCCTCGACCGGGTCGGCATCGGCAAGCCGGGCGGCGATATAGGCCGCCGCAAAACTGTCGCCGGCAGCCGTGGTGTCGACCACAGGCTTCGTCACCGGCTCGGCCCTCACCTCGCTGGAGCCGCCGGGAAAGCGCAACAGGCTGACGGGCTCGGCGAGCCGCAGCACCAGCTCAGGCGCGGGAATGCGCGCCATGAGTTGGGTGTGGCTTTCGCCGGGGTAGAGCGTGGTCATGTCTTCGGTCGAGCACAGGACGATGTCGGCCGTCTCGAAGGCGGCAGCAAACGCCCGGCGCGCGACGTCGAGGTCGGGCCAGCCACGCGCGCGGAAATTGGTGTCGAACACGAAGCGGGTGCCGAGCAGGCGCGCGCGCTTCACCGCGGCCAGCAGGCGCTCGCGGCCGCTCTCGGTGTAGATCGAGAGCGTGATGGCCGAGAGGTAGACGATGTCGTAGCCCATCAGCGAATTCAGGATCTCGTCCGTCTCCGGCACGTCCATCAGCCGGCGCGCGGCGGAGTTCTCGCGCCAGTGAAAGAACTGCCGCTCGCCCCTCGCATCGGTCTGGATCATGTAGAGGCCGGGCAGCTTGCCGGGCAGCCGCAGCACCCGCCGCGTGCCGACGTTCTCCGCGGTCCAGGCCGCGATCATCTCGTCGCTCAGGGCGTCGTCACCGAGCGCTGTGAGATAGTCGACCTTGACCTCGAGGCGCGCGAGATAGACGGCGGTGTTGAGCGTGTCGCCGCCAAAGCCGCGCGAATACAGGCCGCCGCCCTGCCCGGCGGACTGTCCTGATGACTGTCCGCCTTGAGCCTGCCGGAGCTCGATCATGCATTCGCCGATGCAGGCTACGTTCGCCATGGCTTCACCTGCGCCATTCAACAGTTCGAGCTAAGCAACGAAATTACCGCCGAGCTCGTCTTCGATGTGAATGCGGATGATGTCGTCGAAGGTCTTTTCGGCGGTGGTGAAGCCGAGCTCGCGCGACCGCCGCGCATCGAAGTTGCGCGGCCAGCCGCCGACGATGCCGACGATGAAGGGGTCCGGTTCGCGCTTGATGCGCGCGGCGACCTTGTCGCCCGCGACCCGCTTCAACGCCGCGATCTGCTCGCCGACGGTCGCCGACAGGCCCGGCATGGTGAGGTTGCGGCGCGGGCCGACCGCGGCGAGATCCATCGTGCCGGCATGCAGCAGAAAGCCGACGGCCGAGCGTGGCGTCGCATGCCAATGACGGACGTCCTCGGACACCGGCAGCACCGCTTCATTGCCCGCGAGCGGCTCGCGCAAGATGTTGGAGAAGAAGCCGGATGCCGCCTTGTTGGGCAGGCCCGGCCGGATGCAGATGGTCGGCAGGCGGATGCCGATGCCGTCGAGGAAGCCGCGGCGGGAATAATCGGCCAGCAGCAATTCGCCGATCGCCTTCTGCGTGCCGTAGCTGAGCAGCGGCGTGTGGAAGAATTCATCGCCGATCGCATCGGGGAACGGCGCGCCGAACACTGCGATCGACGAGGTGAACACCACGCGCGGCTTGTAGCCGCCCCCAGTGAGCCTTATGGCGTCGAGCAGCATCCGCGTGCCGTCGAGATTGATGCGGTAGCCCTTGTCGAAATCGAGCTCGGCTTCACCGGAGACGATCGCGGCGAGATGGAAGATCACATCGGGGCGGCCGGCGATCAGCTTCTCGGCTGCGCCCGGAACGGCGAAATCGCCCGACACGGTGTCGACGGGGAAGCCGGCCTTCTCCGGCTTCTTCGGCTCGACCACGTCATGCATGGTCAGGCGGGTGATGTCGCCCTTGCCGAGGCGGCCGTCGCGCAGCAAACGTTCGCACAATTTGCGGCCGACCATGCCGGCAGCGCCGAGAACCAGAATGTGCAAGAGCCAGACTCCTTCTTATTGGTCTTGAGCGCGCCGCCTCGACGCGAACTGTATCCGGCCCGCCATCATTCCTTCACCGCGCCGGTCATCGCCGACACATAGTGCTCCACGAAGAAGGCGTAAAGGATAACCAGCGGCAGCGAGCCCGCCAGCGCACCGGCCATCAGCGAGCCCCAGCGGTAGATGTCGCCGTCGACGAACTCGTTGACGATCGCGACCGGGACCGTCTTGTTGCTGACCGATTGCAGAAACGTCAGCGCGTAGATGAACTCGTTCCAGCACAGCGTGAAGCAGAAGATGAAGGCCGAGATCAGGCCGGGGATCGCCAGCGGCAGCACGATCTTGACCAGGATCTGCCAGCGGCTGGCGCCGTCGATCAGCGCGCATTCCTCGAGCTCGAACGGGATGGTCTTGAAGTAGCCCATCAGCAGCCAGGTCGAGAATGGGATCAGGATGGTCGGATAGGTCAGGATCAGCGCCATCGGCGAGTCGAACAGGCCGTACTGGAACACGACCGTGGCGAGCGGAATGAACAGGATCGAAGGCGGCACCAGATAGGCGAGGAAGATCAACCCGCCGACGAGGTTCGCGCCCTTGTAGCGCAAGCGCACGATGGCATAGGCCGCCAGCACCGAGGCGATGATCGAAAGCACGGTCGCGCAAACCGCCACATACATCGTGTTCCAGAGCCAATGCGGATAATAGCTTTCGAACAGGAGCTTGTAGAAGTGCTTGAACGTGGGATTCCAGGTCCAGAATGGATTGTACTTGTCGAGGTCGAGCAACTGCTCGTCCGGCTTAACCGAGGTCAGCGCCATCCAGTAGAACGGAAACAGCAGGACGACGACGATGATGGTCAGCGGCAGGTACAGCGTCACAATTCGGCGCGGCACCGACTGAAGATAGCTCATGCCTTCGCTGTGATCGACAGCGGGCGTCGACAGGATCGATTTGAGGTCAGTTTTCGCGGCAGGAAGATCAGTCATTGCTTTCCTCCCGTTGCCAGTTGCGAGCGCGGGGCTTGCCCCGTCCGCGCAAAGTAAGCCGAGACAATCTGGGGATCAGTCATTGCTCTCCCCCTGTTGCCACTTGCGGCGCTGTAGGCCAAACCAGGACACCATGATCGCGGCGAGCAGGAACGGGATCATGGCGCTGGAGATCGCAGCGCCCTCGCCTAGCTGACCTGCGATGATCGCGCGCTGATAGGACAAGGTCGCCATCAGATGCGTCGCGTTGACCGGACCGCCGCGAGTCATCGCCCAGATGAGCTGGAAGTCGGTGAAGGTGAATAGGACCGAGAACGTCATGACGACGGCGATGATCGGCGTCAACAAGGGATAGGTGATGTACCGGAAGTTCTGCCAGCGCGTCGCGCCGTCCAGCGTTGCGGCTTCATAGAGCGAGGGCGACACGGTCTGGAGGCCGGCGAGCAGCGTGATCGCCACGAACGGCACGCCGCGCCAGATGTTGGCGAAGATCACGCAGATCCGCGCCCACGTGGTGTCGCCGAGGAAGTTGATGTTCTGGCTGATCAGGCCGAGATGCTTCAGCGACCAGGAGATAATCGAGAACTGGGAGTCGAAGATCCACCAGAAGGCCAGCGCGGAGAGCACCGTCGGCACGATGAAAGGGATCAAGACCATCGCGCGCAACATCGCCTTGAACGGCATGTTCTCGTTGAGGAGCAGCGCGAGATAGAGCCCGATCGCGAATTTGATGGCGCTCGCGAGGAACGTGTAGAGTAGCGTGTTGAAGACCGACAGCCAGAAGATGGCGTCGTCCCATAGCCATTCGTAGTTCTCGGTCGCGACGAAATGCCCGACCCGGCCGATGCGGGTGTCGGTGAAGGACAGCCAGATGCCCAGGCCCAGCGGATAGGCCAGGAAGAAGATCAGGAATCCCATAGCCGGCAGCATGAACCAGAGGCCAAGCCAGTTGCGGTTGTGCTTGAGCTGGTCCCAGGCGCTCGCCTCGCGAAACTGAGGCTTGGCCCGGGGAGCAACTGCGATATCAGCCATGCCCGACATCCCTAAGTGTTGATGAGCGGGCGGCCGAAACCGCCCGCCTCGTGATGTTAGCGGTAGATGCGCTTCAACTGCCGTTCGGCCTCAGCCATTGCGCCCTTTGCGTCCTTCGAACCGGTGCAATAGTTGGCGAACATGTCAACGACGATGAAGTCGGCGATCGCGGTGGCTGCCTTCTCGCCGGGCGTGCCGATGCCGGACGCCGGCAGCGTGCGCTTGGAGGCTTGTGCGAACACGGCGTTCTTGGGATCCGCACTCCAGACCGGCGCATTTTCGTAGGCGTTCAGCGTCTGCGTCAGATAGCCTTGCGCGCCGTCCAGCCACTTGTCGAAGTTTTCCTTCTCCAGCATGAACGCGACGAAAGCCTTCGCTGCGTTCGGATACTTGGTGAAGTTGAACGCCAGGATCGGTACGGCGAGCTGAAGTTCGGTCGGCTTGCCGACCGGCCCGACCGGATGCAGCGCGTGGTAGGTGTCCGCGGTGAGTTCTTTCTTGGTGGGGTCCGTTTTGGCGGCGACATAAATCGAAATGCCGTTGAGGGTGCAATAGAGCTCACCGGCCAGGTACGCCTTGTTGTTGGAGGAATCGTTCCAGGACGGGGTTCCCGGGATGAAGGTTTCGGAGAGCGCCTTGCAGTACTCCAGCGCCTTCGCCGTTTCGGGCGAATTGATGATGACTTTGTCGTTCTGGTCGACGGTATAGGCCCCGTGCCCCCAGAGCAGCCAGTGCAGCCATCCGTTGGCATCGCCGCTGGCATGGCCGAGCGCAAATCCGGCCGGTGTGTTATTCGCCTTCAGCGCCTTGCACATTTCGAGGAAGCTGGGGAAGTCCTTCGGAAATTCCTTGAAGCCAGCCTTGTCGGTCGCCGACTTTCGGTAGGTCATGTAGCCGCCGTTCGTCGCGACCGGGATGCCCAGCCAGTCGTTGCCGAGCTTGCAGGTCTTGGCGGCCGCATCCGTCCACCCGCCGTACTTCTTGCCGAGATAGTCGGCAACGTCGTTCATCTTCAGGACCTTGGTCGGGAAGAGCTGCGGCAGCGTGTGCAGACCCCAGGCAAGATCGAGACCCGAGCCGGTGTTGGCGGCGACCGACGCCTTCGGCTGCACGTCCTCGAAGGACTCGCTGAACACATTCATTTCGACGCCAGTCGCAGTCTTGAATGCCGCCACGATGGCGTTGAACGCCTCGTCTTCCGCCGGCACGAAGCGCTTCCAGCGCATCACCGTGAGCTTGGCGCCGGCTTCCGGTTTCCAGGGCGATTCCTGCGCCCAGGCTTTTGCGAATTCGAACAGTGCCGGCCCAGTCAGTGCGCCGGTGGCAGCCAGCGCCGTTCCGCCTTGAAGCAAAGCCCGGCGGGTAAAGTCGTGCATGTCATCCTCCCTGTGATGCTTTTTAGTCTGCTTTATGCATTGAGCCGTTTGCCCGTCGCATCGTCGAAGAGATGGACGAGCGACGGATCTGGCTTCAACCGGATCTTTTCGCCCGGATTGAACTGGTGGCGTTCGCGGAAGACGGCGACGACCTGCTCGCCGCCGAGCTTGGCAAACACCTGCGTTTCCGAACCGGTCGGCTCGACCACGATGATTTCGGCCTCGGCGCCGTCATCGGCGATGGTGAAGTGCTCGGGCCGGACGCCGTAGACCGCGGGCCGGCCGTCGGACGCCGCCGGCGCGCTCTTCAGCGGCAGCTTCACGCCGTTCGGCCCCTCGAAGGTGGCGACGCCGTTCGAACGCACATTGCCTTTCAGGAAATTCATCGCCGGCGAACCGATGAAGCCCGCGACGAACTGGTTGTCCGGCTTGTCGTAGAGCTCGAGCGGCGAGCCCATCTGCTCGACGATGCCGTCATGCATGACGACGATCTTGTCGGCCATGGTCATGGCCTCGATCTGGTCGTGGGTGACGTAGACGGTGGTCGTCTTGAGCCGCTGATGCAGCTCCTTGATTTCGGTGCGCATGGCAACGCGCAGTTTGGCGTCGAGGTTCGACAGCGGCTCGTCGAACAAGAACACCTGCGGATCGCGCACGATCGCGCGGCCCATGGCGACGCGCTGGCGCTGACCGCCCGAAAGCTGACGCGGATAACGCTCGAGCAAGGGCGCCAGCGCGAGGATTTCGGCGGCGCGCTTCACGCGCTTGCCGATCTCGTCCTGGCTTGCGCCGCGCAGCTTGAGCGAGAAGCCCATGTTGTCGGCGACGGTCATGTGCGGATAGAGCGCGTAGTTCTGGAACACCATCGCAATGTCCCGCTCCTTGGGCTGGACATTGTTGACCACGCGGTCGCCGATCGAGATGGTGCCGGAGGTGATGTTCTCGAGACCGGCGAGCATGCGCAGCAGGGTCGACTTGCCGCAGCCGGATGGACCGACCAGCACGACAAATTCGCCATCCTCGATCGGAACGGTCACGCCGTGCAGGACTTCAAAGTTGCCGAACGATTTCCGCACGTCGCGGATTTGCACAGACGACATCTAGCTCCCTCCTCATGGGTCGCGACGCCAGTCGAGCGCCGCTACCGTCTTGTTTTTCTGAAACTTCGCCGAGCGAAGCCCGAACTATCGGGCGGCATTGTCGGCAGTTTGTGCGGTTTTTGCAATTTGTCTTTGGTTAGTCTGGTCTGGTAGCGCTGTCAATGTTCCTTTGTTTGCACAGACGCCTGTGGTAAGAGCAACACATGGGACGAAAGCGCACCAAGTCTGGCAAGATCCGGCTGGCGGAAGTCGCTGAGCTCGCTGGCGTAAGCCCCATCACTGCGTCCCGCTTTTTCAGAAATCCGGAGGCGCTGTCGGTCGCCAAGCGCGCGCGGGTCGAGAGTGCCGCCAAGGAACTGGGCTACGTGCCGAATCTCGCGGCGCGTGCGCTTGCATCGCAGCGCACGGAAGTGATCGGCGTTCTCATCCCCTCCTTGACCAACAATGTGTTCTCCGACGTGCTGCGTGGCATCTACGATGCGTCCGAAGGCAGCCGCTACTCGATCCAGCTCTCCAATACCCGCTACAGCATCCTCCAGGAGGAAAAGCTCCTGCGCCTATTTCTTGCGCAGAAGCCGGCCGGGCTGATCGTCACCGGAATCGACCAGACCGCGGAATCGCGCCTGATGCTGGAGGCCGCCGATTGTCCGATCGTGCAGATCATGGAGATCGGCCCCAATCCCGTCGACATGATGATCGGCTTTTCCCACTATGACGCAGCGCGTGCAGCCGTTGCGCATCTCTACGCGCAAGGCTGCCGTAAAATCGGATTCGTCGGCGCGCGGATGGACCCGCGGGTACAGCGGCGGCTGGACGGCTATGTGTCCGCCGTGAAGGACGCGGGGCTGTTCGACCAGCGGCTGATCGTAACGACGGGGACGCCCACCTCGGTCACGCTCGGCGGGACATTGTTCACCGACCTGCTGGCGCGCCAGCCCGACATCGACGCGGTGTTCTGCGCCAATGACGACCTTGCGCTCGGCGTGCTGTTCGAGTGCCGCAGGCGGGAGATCGCGGTGCCCGAGCAGATCGCGATCGTGGGCTTCAACGATCTCGAATTCATGGCCTCCTCCGTCCCGACTCTAACCAGCGTGCGTACCAATCGCTACGAGATGGGCAAGACCGCTGCCACAATGCTGATCGAGGCCATCGACGGACGGCGTCCCGAGCAGGCGGTTCTCGATCTCGGATTCAAGGTGATCGAGCGCCAGAGCTCGGTGTTGCGGCGTGCGGACAGCCAGCCGGCGGTTTCCGGAATGGTTGCCGGATGAACAAAATGATAGCGTTACCAAGCGGCCATGACTAATATCGAACTTATGAGGAAACGGTCCGCCGACAGGCCCGTCGCAGACACGCGCTGGCGCTGTTGGGCATCGCATAAGCCGATCGCCTGAGAGCCGAGAGCCGTTAGAGCGCAGAGCCCTTGGAGCCCAACTGTCCGCGCGTTTGCATTGCAGGAGACACCAATGACAAAAAACAAAACCAACGGGCAGCACCCCGCCGCCCCCGGCAAGCGTCGGCTTCGCTCCCAGGAATGGTTCGACAATCCACATAATCCGGGCATGACCGCGCTCTATATGGAGCGCTACCTCAATTTCGGGCTCACCCGCGAGGAATTGCAGTCCGGCAAGCCGATCATCGGCATCGCGCAGACCGGCAACGACCTCTCCCCCTGCAACCGCCACCATATCGAGCTGGCCCACCGGGTCCGCGAGGGCATCCGGATGGCCGGCGGCATCGCGATGGAATTCCCGACCCACCCGATCCAGGAGACCGGCAAGCGGCCTACCGCGGCGCTCGACCGCAACCTCGCCTATCTCGGCCTGGTCGAGATCCTGTTCGGCTATCCCCTCGACGGCGTGGTGCTGACGACCGGCTGCGACAAGACGACGCCCGCCCTCATGATGGCGGCCGCGACCGTCAACCTGCCGGCGATCGTGCTGTCGGGTGGCCCGATGCTCAACGGCTGGCATGGCGGCGAGCGCACCGGCTCGGGCACCATCGTCTGGAAATCCCGCGAGCGGCTCGCCGCGGGCGAGATCGACTACGAAGAGTTCATGGAGATCGTGGCCTCATCGGCGCCGTCGGTCGGCCATTGCAACACCATGGGCACCGCCTCGACCATGAACTCGCTTGCGGAGGCGCTCGGCTTCTCCCTGCCCGGCTGCGCGGCTATCCCGGCGCCGTATCGCGAGCGCGGCCAGATCGCCTATGAGACGGGCAAGCGCATCGTCGAGATGGTCTGGGAGGATCTGAAACCTTCGGACATCCTGACCCGCAAGGCGTTCGAGAACTGCATCGTGGTGAACTCGGCCATCGGCGGCTCGACCAACGCGCCGATCCACATCAACGCGCTGGCGCGCCATATCGGCGTCGAGTTGACGATCGACGACTGGCAGAAGTACGGCCATGACGTGCCGCTGCTCGTCAACCTCCAACCGGCCGGCTTCTATCTCGGCGAGGAATTCCATCGCTCCGGCGGCGTGCCGACCGTGGTGCGCGAGCTGATGAAGCACAAGCGCATCCACGAGGACGCGCTCACCGTCAACGGCCGCGGCATCGGCGAGAACTGCGCCAACGCGTCCCAGCCCGATCAGGACGTGATCTGGGCCTACGACAAGCCGATGGTGAAGGATGCCGGCTTCCTGGTGCTGCGCGGCAATCTATTCGATTCCGCGATCATGAAGACCTCTGTGATCTCCAAGGAGTTTCGCGACCGCTATTTGAGCAATCCCAAGGACCTCAACGCGTTCGAGGGACGCGCCATCGTATTCGAGGGACCGGAGGATTATCACGAGCGGATCGACGATCCCTCGCTCGACATCGACGAGCGCTGCGTGCTGTTCATCCGCGGCACCGGTCCGATCGGCTATCCCGGCGGCGCCGAGGTCGTGAACATGCAGCCGCCGGCGGCGCTGATCAAACGCGGCATCCTGTCCCTGCCCTGCATCGGCGACGGCCGGCAGTCCGGCACCTCCGGCTCGCCCTCGATCCTCAACGCCTCGCCGGAGGCCGCCGCCGATGGCGGGCTTGCGATACTCAGGACCGGCGACAAGGTACGCGTCGACCTCAACAAGGGCAGCGCCAACATCCTGATTTCGGACGACGAGGTGAAGAAGCGCCATGCCGAGCTCAAGGCCAATGGCGGCTTCAAGCATCCGCCGAACCAGACGCCGTGGCAGGAACTCTACCGCAACACCGTCGGCCAGCAGTCGACCGGCGCCTGCATGGAGCTCGCCACGCGCTACCAGAACGTCGCCGGCACGTTTGGCGTCGCGCGGGATAACCACTGACACTGTCATTCCGGGGCGCGACGCAGTCGCGAGCCCGGAATCCATAACCACGCCCGCGCTTGCGGCTTGCCGCATTCGCGGCAAAACAATAGAGCGGAGCGTCTGCTCATATCATTTGCGCGAATGGCCCAAGGGCCAAGCGCGCCGGGAGTATGGATTCCGGGCCTGCGCCTTACGGCGCATCCCGAAATGACGACAGCAATTCAAAGGAGAACAAGAAAATGGCAGATCGCCTCAAGGGAAAGCGCGCCGTCGTTACCGCGGCTGCGGCGGGCATCGGGCGCGCGTGCGCAATCGCATTCGCGCGTGAAGGCGCGACGGTGATCGCCACCGATATCAATGAAGGCGGAATCGCCGCGCTCGCCAAGGAAGGTATCGCCGAGACGGCAAAGCTCGACGTTCGCAGCACCGCCGATGTCAACGCCTTCGCCAAGCGCATCGGCAAGATCGACATCCTGCTCAACGCGGCCGGCTTCGTGCACCACGGCACCATCCTGGAGTGCTCGGAAGAGGATTTTGATTTTTCGTTCGACCTCAACGTCAAATCCATGCACCGGACCATCAAGGCGTTTCTGCCGGCGATGATCGCGGGCGGCGGTGGCAGCATCGTCAACATCTCGTCCTGCGCGGCGCTGCGGCCGCCGGCCAACCGCTATGTCTACAGCTCCTCAAAGGCAGCCGTTTCGCTGCTCTCGCGCGCGGTCGCGCTCGACTTCATTACCAAGGGCATCCGCTGCAACAGCATCTGCCCCGGCACCGTGGAGACGCCCTCGATGCTCGACCGCGCCGCCGCCCAGGGACCGCAGGGCAAGGAGATGTTCATCTCCCGCCAGAAGATGGGCCGGCTGGGCACCGCGGACGAAATCGCCAACATGGCCATTTACCTGGCGAGCGACGAAAGCGCGTTCACCACAGGCGTCGACCTCGTCGTTGACGGCGGCTACATGCTCTGACGCGAAGGGATCGAAGGCCATGAACAAGATCGATCTCAACGGTCGCGCGGCGGTCGTCACCGGCGGAGCCCAAGGTTTTGGCCGCGCCATCGCCGAACGTTTCGTCGCCTCGGGTGCCAAGGTCGCGATCTGGGATTTTGATACCGCGCTTGCCGAGAAGACGGCGAAGGAAATCGGCGGTGACATCCGCGCGGTCAAGGTCGACGTCAGCGACACTGCGGCGGTCGAGCAGGCGCGCGATGCGACGCTGGCCGCCTTCGGCAAGATCGACATCCTCGTCAACAATGCCGGCATCGCCGGCATCAACAAGACCGTTTGGGAGACCGATCTCGAGGAATGGCGCAAGGTGCTGCGCATCAATCTCGACGGCCCGTTCATCTGCTGCAAGGCGATCGTACCCGTCATGCTGAAGCAGAAATACGGGCGCATCGTGAACATCGCCTCCATCGCCGGCAAGGAAGGCAATCCGAATGCGGCGCATTACTCGGCGTCAAAGGCCGGCTTGATCGCGCTGACGAAATCGCTCGGCAAGGAGCTCGCCCAGCACGACATCCTGGTCAACGCGGTGACGCCGGCCGCGGCGAAGACCGCGATCTTCGAGCAGCTCACGCAGCAGCACATCGACTTCATGCTGTCGAAGATTCCGAAGGGCCGCTTCGTGCTGGTCGAGGAACTCGCCGCGATGGTCGCATGGCTGTCGTCCGAGGATTGCGGCTTTTCAACCGGCGCCGTGTTCGACATTTCCGGCGGCCGCGCCACCTATTGAGGGCGTCATGATCAGTGAAGGCGGATGTCTGTGCGGTGCCGTCAGGTACAAGGCGCAAGGTGAGCCGCTCAACGTCCGCGTCTGCCATTGCCGCAACTGCCAGAAGGCGATGGGCTCGCCGTTCTTCGCCCGCGCGCTGTTCCCGCAGACGGCGCTGACCGTCGAGGGCGAGACCGGCCGCTATCCGACGTCGGAGCGCATCGACCGCGTGTTCTGCAAGCAATGCGGCACGCGGCTGTTCTCCTGGCGGCGCGATGGCTCCGCCGCCGGTGTTGCGCTGGCAACCTTCGACGACCGCAACGCCTTTGCACCCTCCGAGCACATCTGGGTGCAGGAAAAGCTCGAGTGGCTGAAGTTCGACGACGGCCTGCCGCAGCACCCGACGACCATTCCCTCGTGACCGGGCCGTGCTAAGGTGCCGGCGTCCGGGAATCCTTATCGCGTGAATATCACCCTTTACGATCTGTCCGTCTGGGTCTTGCCGCTGGTGATTGCCATCACCTTCCACGAGGCCGCGCACGGCTTTGTGGCGCATCAACTCGGCGACAACACAGCCTGGCAGCTCGGCCGTGTCAGCTTCAATCCCCTGCGGCATATCGACCCCTTCGGCACCGTGCTGCTGCCGGCGATGCTGCTGTTCGCGCATTCGCCGTTCCTGTTCGGCTACGCCAAGCCGGTGCCGGTCAATTTCCGCAACCTCAACAATCCCAAGCTCGACATGGTCTGGGTGGCGCTCGCCGGTCCCGCCACCAACATCCTGCTGGCGCTCGCGGTCGCTCTCGCCTTCCACGCCCTGCCCTTCGCGCCGGCGACTTCGGCAAAATGGATCGCCGACAATCTCAAGAACGCGCTCGTGATCAACGCGGTGCTGGCGGTCTTCAACATGATGCCGATACCGCCGCTCGACGGCGGACGGGTTGCGGTCGGCCTCTTGCCCCGATCGCTTGCCCTGCCGCTGGCGCGGCTCGAGCCGTTCGGAATGCTGATCCTGATCGGGCTCCTGATCCTGCTGCCGCTGGCGGGTTCCCAGTTCGGTCTAAATCTTGATGTTATTTCTGCAATACTACGAACGTTGACCGGATATGTGATTCAGATGGTTCTCCTCATGACCGGCAATGCGTAGTTGAAGAGACTGGATTTCGACGCCAAACCCGAAGGGCCCGAGGCCAACTTGGTCAAAGCTGCCGACATGCTGATCGCGCGACGGGCCGACACCCGCGCCCGCGCCGATTTTGCCACCTGGAAGATGATGGCGAAGCTCAACGGCTTTTCGGCATTACCTCCAGAAGCCCAGAATTTCCTCTCCGGCTACAAGACGCTGCTGGAACAGATGGGCGAGGACGACGCGACCGAGGCGACGATCACCGAGGTCTACAAGGCCTACTATGCCGAGATGGGCGGCGGCGGAACCCCGCCCGACGTCCGCCCGCGGACCAGCGAGCCGGTGACGGACAATGTTACCGCCTTCCGGCGGCCGGCGCCCAAGCCGAAGGCCAAGACGTCGAACCGGTTCGCGGGCACCTCGATCGGGAGTTCCGGGAAGCGGCCGCTTCCGGTGGCGCTGATTTTTGCCTGCCTGGTCGTGGTCTACGTCGCGATCCGCATGCTCTGGAAATAGCCCGCGGGAGCGAGCACCCGCCGCTCAACCGTTCTTTTTCTTCTGCTCGTCCCTGAAGATCACCGGCAGGCGGAAGCTGAAGGTCTCCTCGGTCAGGGCGGCCGGCGGCTGGGGCACCGGGTCGGAGCGCCGGACCATCGAGATCGCCTCGCGGTCGTAGGCCTGATCGCCGGAGGATTCCGCGATCTCGACCGAAACGATATTGCCGCGGCGGTTGAGGACCACGCTCACGGTCACCGTCGCCTTGCCTTTCTTCTCCTTGGGATAGCGCAGGTGCTGCTGGAAGTAGGCGCTGATCTTGCGGCCCCATTCGGCGGTGAGCTGCAACGCGTCCTTGCCGATCCCGATCACCGGCGCCTTGGCCTTGTCGGACTCGCGCGCATCCTCGTCGAGCGATTGCCGCGCCGTCTCGAGCTGCGCATGGGACTCGTCCGAGGCCGGGGTCTCGATCGCCGCGACCTTCGGCTCCTCCTCCTGCGGCTTCTTGGAGTCGTTCTGGGTGACGATCCGGTCCGGATCCTCCGCCTCGTTCGGCCGATCCTTCGGAAGCTCGGTTTCCTTCACCTCCGCCTTCTGCTCGGTCAGTTGCGGCGATTCCTGCGCGGCCTCGGTGTCGGGTCCGGGCGGCAGGTCGTAATCGACCACCTTGGGTGACGCCATCTCGACGGCGAACTCGGCGCCGCTCGCTCCGAGACCTTCGTTGCCATCATTGGACGGCAAATGGGCGATCGCGAGCGCCGCACCCCCGAGATGCAGCCCAAGTGCGACCACGGCGGCGGCGATCCATAGCCGCTTGGGTGCCTTTGACTCGTGGTCGAGGTCGGTCATGACAGCACGTTCTCTAGGGCTTTGCGGCTTCCGCCGCCGGGGCCGTCGGAGCCCCTCCCGGAACTCCTTCGAGAGTGACCAGCTTGACCTTAGAATAGCCCCCCGAACGCAGAATCTCCATGACGCCCATCAACTCGCCATAGGGCACAGACTTGTCGGCGCGCAGGAAGACGTATTTGTCCTTGGTCATGTCAGCCAGACCGTCGAGCGCGGTGACCAGCTCGGCGCGCCGGACCGTATCCTCGCCGATCGCCAGCGTCAGATCGGACTTGATGCTGACATAGGTCGGCTTGTCCGGCTTCTTCTGCGGCGTCGCGCTGGAGGTCGGCAGGTCCACGGGCAGATCGACGGTCGAGAGCGGTGCGGCGACCATGAAGATGATCAGCAGCACCAGCATGACGTCGATGAAGGGCGTGACGTTGATCTCGTGCGTCTCTGCGAAGTCCGCATCGTCGTCGAGATCGTTGTCGGCGATCGAAGCGCCCATCGCCTACTCCGCCGCCGCGCGCGAATGCACGCTACCATGACTGCGGTCGAGATCCCTCGACAACAGGCGCGCCGACACGCCCGAGGCACGATTGACGAGCTCGAGATAGCCCTTCGTCAGGCGCGAGAAGTGATTGTAGATGATGACGGCCGGGATCGCCGCGACGAGACCGATTGCGGTGGCGAGCAAGGCTTCGGCGATGCCAGGCGCAACGACCGCGAGGTTCGTCGTCTGCGACTTCGAGATGCCGATGAAGCTGTTCATGATGCCCCAGACGGTGCCGAACAGGCCGACGAAGGGCGACGTCGCGCCGATGGTCGCAAGCACGCCCATGCCGATGCGGATGCGTCGCGACTCCGCGCGCACGATCTCGGCAAAGCTCGAGGCCGCGCGTTCCTTGATGCCGGCATCGCTGGAGATGCCCGCCGACATCCGCGCCTCGCGCATGGCGGCCGCGAGCAAGGACGGCAGAATGCCCTCCTTGGTGCCGAGCGCAAACTGCGCCTCCGCGAGCGACCTCGACTCCGCGATCTTCTTCAGCGCCGAACGCAGCTTGCGCTGCATGATCGACAGCTCGATCGACTTCGCAATGAAGACGGTCCAGGTCACGAGCGAAGCGAAGGCGAGCCCGATCATAACGGCCTTCACGACGACGTCCGCCGACATGAACATCGACCAGGGCGACAGCTCCTTCATAAGGGGCGCCGTACTCGATTTCACCGATGTCGCTTCAGCCGCCGGAACCGCTGACGCGGCGACGGTCGGAGCCGGAGACGCCGCAGGCGCCGGCGCCGGATTGGCCACCGGCTGCGAGGTCACCGGCGGCGAGGCCGGAGCCGTCGTCTGCTGCTGCGCCGCAACCGGCTGCGCCAGCCACGCGGCTGCCAGCGTGATGGCTGCGACAAGGCTCGCTCGGAGGAAAATCGACTTCATACTTCGGCCCAGGTGCGAATGAGGTTGTGATAGATACCCGTCAATTTGACCGTTTCGGGGTCGTCGCGTCCAAGACGCCCCGCCAGCGCCTGAATGGCGGTGTCGAGGTCGAAGATCAGGCTGCGGGCTTGGTCATCCCGTATCATGCTCTGCAACCAGAAGAAAGACGCGACCCTTGCGCCCCGCGTCACCGGCGTGACGAGGTGCAGGCTGGTCGAGGGATAAAGCACGCAGTCGCCGGCCGGCAACTTCACTTCGTGCGAACCGTAGGTGTCCTCGATCACAAGTTCGCCACCGTCGTACTCCTCCGGCTCCGCCAGGAACAGCGTGACCGAGAGGTCCGTGCGGATGCGAAGGCCGGTCAGCCGGTCACCGCGGATCGCATTGTCGACATGGAGGCCGAAATGGTGCCCGCCGCTCGCCACGTAGCGGTTGAACAGCGGCGGGAAGATCTGCAGCGGGATCGCCGCCGACAGGAACTGCGGGTTCGACGTCAGCGCCGAGATGATGCGATTGCCGAGTTTTCGCGCGACCTCGCCATCGGGCGGCAACTGCTCGTTCCGTTTGACCATGGCCGACTGCGCGCCGGCCGTGGAACGGCCGTCCTCCCACTCGCTCGCATCCATGATGCGGCGGAACTCCGCCACATCTTGTTTGCTCAGGACGCCGGGCACGCAGGTCAGCATGATCAGAACTTCGCGGTGGTGACGACGTAGAACGCCCGCCCCGGCGCGACCGCGACGAACGGCGTCGCGCTGCGATAGAGCGTGTCGTAGTACAGCTTGTTGGTGAGGTTCTGCGCGTAGAACTTGATCGCCCAGTGCTGGTCGATCTTCTTCTCGAGGAACGCATCGAAGCGCCAGTAGCTCGGAATCAGCGTACCGGTGTTGGCGCCGAACGTGCCGCCGAACACCTTGGAGCGGAACACCGCCTGGCCGCCAAGTTCCCAGTCGCCATCGAACTTGTACTTGGAGAGCAAGCTGAACGACTGATGGGCGACGTTGGCCAGCGGCAGGCCGATATTGGACGGGACGAGGCTCTTCGTCACCTGCGACTGCATCAGCACGATGCCGCCGAACATGCTCCAGCGATCGGTGAGATTGCCGCTGGCCTCGATGTCGATGCCCCGGATTCGGTAGGCCGCCCCCGACGTCAGCGTGTTCACACCGTTGATGGGCACCGTCTCACGGGCATTGTCCTTGTCGGTCTGGAACAGCGCACCGCTCACCAGCAGGTGGCGATCGAACAACTCCCACTTGGTGCCGACTTCGGCGGCCTTGTTGCGCTCGGGCCCGAGGATTGTGCCGCCTAGAACGACTGCACCATAGTCGGTGCTCGTACCGTCGAGTTCGGAGCCGAACGGATTTGTCGAGGTTGCGTAGGCAGCATAAAGGCTTCCGATCGGTACCGGCTTGAAGACAATGCCGCCGTTGTAATTGATGAAGTCCGAATTGACCCTGCTCGATAGCGTATTGTTCCACCCGGTCATGTCATATCCGTCATAGCGCAGGCCGCCATTGACGATGATCTTGTCCTCCCAGTTCGCGGTATCAAGGACATACAGCGCTTTGCTGTCGACATTGTACCGGGTGGGATTGCCGGTCAGCGACGGCACGGTGGTGAACGGAATGAACGTATAGCTCGGCGCATAGATCGACTGGCCCGACAACGCACCGTTGCTCGAGAACGCGCCCGATCCGTTGAATTCCGACGCCAGCCCGGTGTAGCGGTCGATCCCGACGCGTTCGTTGGAGACTTCCAGACCGACCACGGCGGTGTGCTTGACCGATCCGGTATTGAACTTGAACGTGGCGTCTTCCTGGTTCGCCCAGACGTCGACGTACTGGTTGCGGCTCTGCGCGCTCGCGGTGAACGTCCATTTCGTCGGATCGGGATTCGTCGTGATGGGCGACTGCGGCAGCGTGCCGATATAGGCCAGCAGCGAGTGCTCGCCGCGGGTCCGGCTGGTCAGGGTGATGTTGTCGGTGGGCTTGTACTCGAGCGTGAGCGTGCCGAAATCCTGGCGCGCGGTCTGCCAGTCGCGGTTAATGAAGCCGTACCAGTTCTGGCGCGGGATGCCGGCCTCGGTGACGGGCACGTTGCCCTGCTTGTAGTAGGGCACGCCGAAATCAGGCAGGCCGCTGAGGTCGGTGTGGACGTAGTTGGTGGTGAGCTTGAAGTCGGTGGTCGGCGAGTACTTCGTGGAGATGAAGGTGCCCCAGCGATTGTCGGTGACGTAGTTGCGCCCCGCCACGTTGGCATCCTGGAACATGCCGCCGGTGCGCACCGAGAAGGTCGGATTGATCACCTGGTTGGTGTCGATCGTGACGCGCTTGGTCCTATCGGTACCGAACGTGGTCTCGGCATTGGTGAAATTGTAGTCGGCCGCCTGCTTGGTCACGATGTTGATGGCGCCGCCGGCAGTGCCGCGGCCCGCATAGGATGAGGCCGGGCCGCGCAGAATCTCGATCTGCTCGGTGAAGAAGTTTTCGCGAATGCTGACCGCCGGATCGCGAATGCCGTCGATGAACACGTCGTTGCGCGCGTCGAAGCCGCGGATGAAGAAGCGGTCGCCGAACGCGTTGCCGCCCTCACCCGAGCCCAGCGTCACGCCGGCGGTGGAGCGCCCGACTTCCTTCAGCGAGGTGATGTTCTTGTCCGCCAGCACTTCCTTGCTGAGCACGGTGATGGTCTTCGGCGTGTTGAGCAGCGGCTCGGGAAACTTTCCCGAAGCCTGCACGCGATCGACCTTGTAGGGCGCAACCGGATCGGCATACGGATTGCGATCGGCCGGCAAGCCGCCGGCGTTGGGGAACGGCACCGGCGCCTGCGTCGTCTGCTGACGCTGGGCGGCGCGCCGGAGCGCGTTGCGCGCGCGAATCTGCTCCGCAGACGGCTTTGAGGCAGCGGGACGCGGACGTTCGACCGGTGCGTCGACTGCAACAGGCGGCAGATTCGATTGCTGCGCCTCCGCAGCGCCCGAGAACGATGCTACTGCGATCAGGCCGGCGACTGCCGATACGGCCTTTGCGGACCCCACATCAAACTTTTCATCCGCCAATTCGAACGTCGCGATCGAACGCAGCGACTTCGGTGCAACTGCCTGCCCCATTTCAACACGCCCCAATTTTCAAGTCGCTCGTGCGTCCCACTGGCAACGAGCGTTGCGCGTTGGTTATCGGCCGCAAAAAGTCGGGTCAACGCAAAGGGGCTGCGATTACTCTTGAATCGATCCAGATCAAAACGATTCTAAAATGGAGTTTGAAACTGTTCTAAACTGTCGTTTGTAAGCGTTCTAAACTTCCTGCAAAACAGCGCTCTGCTACGCGCGGCCTATTCGCGGCCGGTCAATCGCTGCTCGGCGGCTTCATCAGCGAAAACAACTCGTCAACGGTCTGCCGCGCCACCGATCGCACGCGATCGCTGTTGTCGAGGCCCGCGATGTTGACGCCGTTGACGACGGCCCTGATCTCGTCGCGGAAGTCGGTGAGAAAAGCGAGAGGATCGCGCTGCTCGTTGGCGACGCGCGCGATCAGTCCCGTGATCAGAATCTGACACGCGATCATCTTGCCGTTCAGTTCGTCCATCATGCGCTCCCCAATTTGCGGGCGCTGATATGGACGACGCCTAATCCCCTGACAACCGAAACGCCGGTCCTGCAATTTAGAACCGTTCGCGACAGGGCGATCCGCGCGACCTCTGCCATGCTCGGTCAGCGGGCATCCCAAAGCTTATGCACGCTGATCGATCCGCGCGCCGCGGTGCCCTTCCGGAGGGGCTTCCGGAATGGCCGCAAAGCTTTCCAATTGTTTAGGATTCTCAACTGATAGTGCTGTTTACACTGGAACTTGGCGTGTATTATACAAGCTCGCGCTGAACGCTTTCAAAGCCATAATATTATCCCTTTGGGCAGGCGAGCCAATACGAAGCCGACATGAAGAAGTCACGGCCGATCCTCTGGATTTTGATCATCGCAGCCGTGGCCCTGGCGGGCTATTTTGGCTGGCAGCGGTTCCTCTCCCCTGAAGCGGCAAAGACCCAGACCGCGCAAAAGGGTCCGCCCCGGGCACCCGCGGTGCCGGTCAGCGTGGCGCCGGTCCAGAAGACTGATTTCCCGGTCTATCTGACCGGACTCGGCACCGTCCAAGGCTTCAACACCGTCCAGGTCCGGACCCGGGTCGACGGCCAGATCGACAAGATCGCCTTTACCGAAGGCCAGATCGTCAAGCAGGGCGAGCTTCTGGTATCGATCGATCCCCGGCCCTATCAGGCCGCGCTCGACCAGGCCAAGGCCAAGAAGGCGCAGGACGAGGCGAATCTCGCCAACGCCAATCTCGAGCTCCAGCGCGCCATGAAGCTCGGCGAATTCGCGACCGCGCAGCGGGTCGATACCCAGCGCTCGACCGTCGCCCAGCTCACCGCCCAGATCGCGGCCGACGAAGCCGCCATCACAAACGCCCAGACCCAGCTCGACTACACCCAGATCACGGCGCCGATCGCCGGCGTCGCCGGTCTGCGCCAGGTCGATATCGGCAACATCGTCAATGCTTCCAGCCAGACGGCGATGGTGACCATCGCGCAGATCGAGCCCATTGCGGTGATCTTCACGGCGCCCGAGGACCAGTTGCCCTATATCAGCGAGGCCCAGAAGATCGCTCCGCTCAAGGTCATCGCCTTGACCACCGACGGCAAGAAGACGCTCGCCGAGGGCCAGCTCGCCGTCGTCAACAATCAGGTCGACACGACAAGCGGGACTATTCGGCTCAAGGCGGTGTTCGACAACAAGGACCGCAATTTGTGGCCGGGCCAGTCGGTATCGACGCGGCTCTTGATGCGAACGATCAAGGATGCGGTCGTGGTCCCGGATGACGCGGTCCAGCATTCGACCAACGGTCTCTATGCCTATACCGTCAATCAGGAGAACAAGGCCGAGCTTCGCAAGGTCAAGGTCAGTTACTCCATCGACGGCCGCTCGGTGATCGAGGAAGGGCTTAGTCCGGGACAACAGGTGATCACGGGCGGTCAGTTCCGGGTGCAGCCCGGCAGCCTCGTCTCGACGGCGGTCGCAAGCTCCGAACCGGGGCAGAGCAAGGTCCGACAGGAATGAACGGCGGCGGAATTTCGGCACCTTTCATTCGCTATCCCATCGGCACCTCGCTGCTGATGGCCGGCATCCTCTTTGTCGGTCTGGTTGCCTACCCGCTGCTGCCCGTCGCGCCCCTGCCCCAGGTCGACTTCCCGACCATCCAGATCACCGCGAACCTGCCCGGCGGCAGTCCCGAGACCATGGCCTCCTCGGTGGCGCAACCGCTCGAGCGCCAGTTCGCCCAGATTCCCGGCATCGCCCAGATGACCTCGACGAGCTATCTGGGCACCGCGTCGATCACCATTCAGTTCGACCTCAACCGCAACATCGACGGCGCAGCCAACGACGTTCAGGGCGCGATCAACGCGGCCAGCGGCCAGTTGCCGAAGAACCTGCCGTCGCCGCCGACCTATCGCAAGGTCAACCCGGCGGACTCGCCGATCCTGTTGCTGTCGGCCACCTCGGAAACGCTGCCGCTGACCAGCGTCAGCGACGCCGTGGACGCCCAGCTCGCGCAGCAGATCAGCCAGATCTCAGGCGTGGCGCAGGTCTTCATCGGCGGCCAGCAGAAGCCGGCCATCCGCGTTCAGGTCGATCCGGCCAAGCTCGTCGCCAAGGGCCTGTCGCTGGAGGACGTGCGCAGCCAGATCGCCATCACCACCGTCGACAGCCCCAAGGGTAATATCGATGGCGAGCGGCGGGCCTACACGATCTACGCCAACGACCAGCTCACCCAGTCCAAGGACTGGAACGACGTCATCATCGCCTACCGCAACGGCGGCCCCTTGCGCATCCGCGACATCGGTCAGGCGGTCACCGGCCCCGAGGACGCCAAGCAGGCGGCCTGGGCCAATGGCAAGCGCGGCGTCTTCCTGGTGATCTTCAAGCAGCCCGGCGCCAACGTCATCGAGACCGTCGACCGGATCAAAGCCACCCTGCCCCGGCTGGTGGCCGCTATCCCGCCCGCGATCAAGATCGAGCTGATCAGCGACCGCACCCAGACCATCCGCGCCGCGGTCGAGGACGTCCAGTTCACGCTGCTGCTGACCATCTTGCTCGTGGTCATGGTGATCTTCATCTTCCTGCGCAGCTTCTGGGCGACCGTGATTCCGACGGTGACCGTACCGCTCGCGCTGCTCGGCGCCTGCGCCCTGATGTGGCTCGTCGGCTATACGCTGGACAATCTGTCGCTGATGGCACTCACGATCGCGGTTGGTTTCGTGGTCGACGATGCCATCGTCATGCTCGAAAACATCACGCGCTATGTCGAACAGGGCGAATCGCCGATGGCCGCCGCCTACAAGGGCGCCAAGGAAATCGGTTTCACGATCGTCTCCATCAGCGTGTCGCTGGTGGCTGTGCTGATTCCGCTGCTCCTGATGGGCGGCATCATCGGGCGCCTGTTCCGCGAATTCGCTGTCGTGCTGGCGATGACCATCTTCGTCTCGATGATCGTCTCCCTCACCCTGACCCCGATGATGGCCTCGCGCTTCCTGCGCGCCCATGGCGAGGTCAGGCATGGCCGCTTCTATGCATGGAGCGAACGCGGCTTCGACGCGATGCTGCGCGGCTATGAATATGTCCTCGACATCGCGCTGAGCTGGCGGCGCACCACGCTGCTCATCTTCTTTGCGACGCTCGCCCTGTCGGTCTACCTCTTCGTCCTGATCCCCAAGGGCTTCTTCCCCCAGCAGGACAACGGCCTGATCACCGCGACCGCCGAGGCTTCGCAAGACATCTCTTTTGCGGCGATGCAGAAGCGGCAGGAGGAGCTCGGCAAGATCGTGATGGCCGATCCTGATGTCGCCACCGTCGCGATGGCGATCGGCGGCAGCGGCCGTGCCGGCAACAACGGCAATCTGTTCATCACCCTGAAGCCGCGCAATGAGCGCGAGGCCTCCGCGCAGCAGATCATTGCACGGCTGCGTCCCAAGCTCGAGAAGGTCGAAGGCGCCCGCCTCTTCATGCAGGCCGCGCAGGACGTCCGCCTCGGCGGCCGTCCGACCCGCACCCAGTTCGAATTCACGCTCCAGGATTCGGATCTCGCCGAGCTCAACGAGTGGGCACCGAAGATACTGGCCAAGATGCAGACGCTGCCGCAATTGCGCGACGTCGCCACCGACCAGCAGACCCAGGGCACGACGCTGCAGCTCAGGATCAACCGCGACACCGCCGCGCGCTACGGCATCCAGCCGCAGGTGATCGACGACACGCTCTACGACGCCTTCGGCCAGCGTCAGGTCACGCAGTATTTCACCCAGCTCAACACCTACAAGATCATCCTGGAGATCCTGCCCGAGCTGCAGGGCAATCTCGACACGCTGAACAAGCTCTACGTGAAGTCGCCGCTGACCGGCGAACAGGTCCCACTGTCGACGTTCGCGACCTGGACGACCGATCCGGTGCGCCCGCTCTCGATCAGCCACCAGGGTCAATTCCCGGCGATCACCATCAGCTTCAACCTCGCGCAGGGCGTCGCCCTCGGCCAAGCCACCGAGGCTGTGCAGAAGGCGATGGCCGATCTCGGCGCGCCGGCCACGCTCAATTCGAGCTTCCAGGGCACCGCGCAGGCGTTCCAGCAGTCGCTCGGCACCGTACCGCTGTTGATCCTGGCCGCGCTGGTCGTGGTCTATCTGATCCTCGGCATCCTCTATGAGAGCTACATCCACCCGATCACGATTCTCTCGACGCTGCCCTCGGCCGGTGTCGGCGCGCTCGCGATCCTGATGGCGGCGGGCTTCGACTTCAGCCTGATCGCATTGATCGGCATCATCCTGTTGATCGGCATCGTGAAGAAGAACGGCATCATGATGGTCGACTTCGCCATCGCCGCCGAACGCGACGAGCACAAATCGCCGGAAGAATCGATCCGTCAGGCGGCGATCCTGCGCTTCCGCCCGATCATGATGACGACGATGGCCGCGCTGCTCGGCGGCGTGCCGCTGATGCTCGGTCACGGCACCGGCGCGGAAATCCGCCAGCCGCTCGGCTACGCCATGGTCGGCGGCCTAATCGTCAGCCAGGCGCTGACGCTGTTCACGACGCCGGTGGTTTATCTCTATCTCGACAAGCTCAACAACTGGTTCTCGGGCTGGGGCCGTTCGGGTGACGGCGAAAGCCACGAGACGCCCGAGCACCGCACAGTCAAGGAAGCCGCCGAGTAAGGTGGCGACGATCCCGCAGTCATTCCCGCAATCAACATTCAGTCCATGCACATGCGATCCAAATCTGCAGCTCTCATAGCGGCCGTCCTGCTCGTGAGCGGAGCCGCGCACGCCCAGCAGGGTGCGAAGCAGAAGGCGGCGCCCGCGCCGGCCGCGACGGCCGCCCCGGCCCCGCAGCAACAGGGCGAGGCGCCCGCACCGCAGCCGGGCTGGGCCGCGCGCTGCTCCAGCGTCAGCCGCGACGCGCCGCTCGAATGCGCGATCGAGCAGAATGCGGTGCTGACCAAGACCGGGCAGCTCATCGTGCTCATCAACATCCGCGTCCCCGCCGACACCCGCGTGCCCGTCGCGCTGGTCCAGTTGCCGCTCGGGCTCAACCTGCCGGCTGGCGCAAAACTCCAGGTCGACGAGGGCAAGGCGATCGATCTCCAGGTCCAGACCTGCGAGAACCGCGGCTGCTACGCCTCGACGCCGATCTCGGCGGACCTGCTCGCGAGCCTGAAGTCGGGCAAGCAGTTGAAAGTCTCCTTCCAGAACATGTCCAAGGAGACGATCGCCATTCCGATGCCGCTGACCGATTTCGCGGCGGCCTACGACAAGATCAAGTAGCGCGCTTTGCGCGGACCCGTTGGCTCGCAATGACGGCGTGGAAGATCGACCCGCGCCGTCACGCTACGACGCACGCGCCTGGAGGAACGTGTCGAAGCCGCCAAAGATCATGCGCTTGCCGTCGAACGGCATGTCGCCTCCCTTCAGGCGCGGGTCATCCATCACCTTCTTGTTGATGGCGTCGCGACTCGCGCGGTCGCGGTAGACGATCCAGGAAAACACCACGACTTCATTCTCGGCGGCCATCACGGCGCGCGGAAAGGAGGTCAGGTCGCCATAGGGAACGTCGTCGCCGATGCACTCGACATAGTCGAGCGCGCCGTACTCCATCCAGACATCGCAGGCCTTGCGCGCGAGCGCCTTGTAGGCATCGATCTTGTCCTTGGGAACGGCCAGCACGAAACCATCGACATAGGGCATAGGGATCTCCTTGGGGTCATGTCTCGCACCAAGGACGATGCAGGCGGCGTGGGCCCGACGTCGGCTTACGGTTTGGAGCTGAGGCAAACCGTCGCTGAAGCGCTGGCCGTCGTCGCTCGGGCGGACATCCGCCCTGCCCCATGGACCGCAAAAATCCCGCCCACCGCGACGCTTGCAAGGCTGGGGGCGAGCGGGTAGAAACCCCTCCACGCCCGAGCCGTGATTTGCGCCAAAAGCGCCGCCGGCCGACGCCGATCACATCAATAAGATATTGATTTCGTTCGGCAATTCCGTTGGGGAATGGTGTAACGGTAGCACAACAGACTCTGACTCTGTTTGTCTTGGTTCGAATCCAGGTTCCCCAGCCAGCTTCGTAGTTTGCACCTAAAATTTTGAAATGATTGCATCTTATTGCGCTGGGTAACTGACGTACCCAACGCTGCTGCCCCTAACGCACTTTCCCGAACCCCACCCATTCGTCGCCAACGTTGCCAGTTCGCAAGATTCACCAGTAGAACCTGTGGAAGACATCGCTCGGGAGTTGCCCCCTAGAAAGCGTACCCATGCGCCGTGTACTTACGATGATCGGACTTCTCGTCCTGCTCTTGTTGGTCTATTTCGCCTATCCGTTTCTCGCGCTCTGGCGTATCGACTCTGCCCTCAAGAGCGGGGACCAACTTGCATTGGACGCGATGGTGGACTGGGGACGAGTGCACGAAAGCCTCAGGAAGGACGCCTTAAGTTACGTGGTTCTTGACAGCCTCACGAAAACGGATGCGAACGATAGCAAGCTTGCCACGCTCGGTGGGGTGCTGGGCACGACTCTCGGCGCGACCTTGATTGAAAAGCTGATCGACGGACTCGTCAACGGACGTACTGCGATAGAGTTATACAAGAAGCGTCCCAATCCCGAGCGGGCCGATATCGAATGGATACGAGAGGTGAGGTTTCTCTCCCCGACCCAATTCCATTTCGCGCTCCAGCATCCCAATGAGACAACGCCACCTATCAAGTTCGTCATGTCTTTCTCGGGCGTGGAATGGAAGGTCACCCGCATCGCCTTTGACATGAAGCAACTGCCGCAGTCTCCACCATCTCCTGCCGAGGGAGAGCAACTCTCGGGCGGCGGTGATGGATATAGTAAGCCCGCTCGGGAAAGCTTGAAGAAACTGATCGAGAAGCCCGCGACGCGCTAGGTCGCGCGGATCATGTTTACGACCTGCGCATGCCAACAAGGATAGCGTTGGCCACGATTGTGGCAAAGGTTTCTCCATTAAGCCTTTTGCGATGGCACGGATAGAGGCTCCGGTGGATTTGTCGGGGTTGGATTGGAGGAGGGCCGCAGAATGTCTGACCTAGAGGAGACCGAACACGAATCTTTCAAATTGCCCACGAACAAAAACATTCCAATTTGGAGGTACATGGATCTCGCTAAGTTTCTGTCCATGCTGAATAGCCGCGCCCTCTTTTTTCCGAGAGCAACTTCATTCGATGACCCATTTGAGGGATCAGCTCCCAAGCCTTTAGTTTTGGAACGCGAATACATCCGGACCAACCGCACGACAGACCCATCGCTTGAACTTTGGAAGGATGTGCCCGACGATTTCTTTGATCAGATGCGAACAATGAGGAAGGATTCGGTTCAACAGTATTTGATCAATTGTTGGCACATGAGTGAATTCGAATCAGCGGCGATGTGGAAGCTCTATTCTACAACCAACGAGTCAGTTTGCGTGCGTTCTACGTATCGTCGGCTCCGAAGTTGCCTTCCGCAAAGCGTATTCATCGGTGAGGTCAACTATATCGACTACGACAAGCAGTCCTTTCCAGGATACCAAGCGCTAAACTACATAATGCACAAGCGCATCTCGTTTTCCCATGAACGAGAACTGAGGGCTGTTTTTTGGGAGTGGCTAGGAACTCCCGAAGCTCAACCGTACAAGCGTAGGATTGGGGCGTCAGGCTTATCCATCGAGATCGACCTATCGTCACTGATTGAGCAGGTCTATGTGAGTCCAACCGCTGCGCCTTGGTTTGCAAAGCTTGTTGAAGACATGACAGCAAAATGTGGCTTCGCGTTTCCCGTTGGGCAGTCCGCTCTTGCAACAGCTCCCCTGTATTGAACGACCTTTGCCCTTACAATTGGCAACCACCATCATCTCATGGTTTGATGGGTGACGTTCGATGAAGTCACAGCGCTACTAGCCTTCTGACGCGTCCGAAGGTGATACGATGTGCACCTCACGCCACACAGCTCCGTGCAATTCGCTCACCGATACGCCGGATGTCGTCGGACTTCAGCGAACGCACTAAGCGCTTCTCGCCGAGCACGTGATGCAACGACCGGGGCACCTCCACGGCCGCGTACCAGTTGGTCCCCGAACCAGGAAGGGCGCGAGTTATATCCAGGTTCCCCAGCCAGACCCGTCAGACGAGGCCGGCTTCGACGGCCGCGGCCTTGAGGGTTTTCAGGCCGAGTGACTGGTATTTGAAGGGATTACGGATCGCCGGGTCCTGCTCAGCCTCGATGACGATCCATCCATCATAGCCGGCCGCCTTGAGTATCCTCAGGAGCGGCGCGAAATCGACGCCGCCCTCGTCATCACCCGGAACGGTGAAGACGCCGGCGCGTACGCCGTCCATGAAGGACATGCCACCTGTTCGGACCTGCTGCATGACTGCGGGCCGTACGTTCTTGGCGTGGAAGTGGCTGACCCGGTCGACATGCTTTGCCAGGACCGGCGCAGGGTCCCGACCGTTTCCGCCGAAATAGCAGTGTCCGGCATCGAAGAGCAGCCGCGTCGCAGGACCGGTCGCTGCCATGAAGGCGTCTATCTCCTCGGGTGTTTCGACCACAGTCCCCATGTGGTGATGGTAGACGAGGCTGATGCCCTGCGAAGCTGTGTAGACCGAGAGCGCCTCGACTTTGGCGCCAAAGGCCTTCATGTCGGCTGGCGACAGGACTGGGCTTTGGGACAGCGGCTTCTGATGTCCCTGAATGCTGTTCGACGTCTCGCAGGCAATGCAGACCGTGCAACCGTTGTATTTCAGCTTGTCGAGATGCCGCTGGATTGCCCTCTTCTCGTACTCAACGGACTGCGCAAGCAGATTGAGGGAATACCAGCCGGATACGAAGGCCAGACCATGAGAGCCGAGCAACTGCTTTAGCGCTGCCGGATCGTCCGGCCAGCGGTGTCCGTTTTCGATGCCATCAAAACCGATCTCGGCGGCCTCGCGCAGGATCTGCTCAGTCGGGATATCAGCGCCGAGCGTCTGGTCGTCATCGTTGGCCCAGGCGATGGGATTGGTGCCGAAGCGGATCATGTCTTGCCCTCAGTTCACGAGTCTCTGCTTTGCCGCAACTTCGAGGTAGCGCGCGTAAGCTTCTTTCAACTTGTCGGTGGAGCCCACCTGCGGAACGGCGACGTCCCACCAGTGCCCGGCATCGCCGAAGCCGGGGCCATCGGTCGGGTCGGTTTCAATGACGATGACGGTAGGAACGTCGCGCCCGCGCGCCGCGCCGATCTGCCTTTCTAGATCGCCAATGTCCTTCGCCTTGACCGCGACCGCGCCCATGGATGCGGCATGGGCGACGAAGTCGATCCGAGGTTGCTGTTCGACGTTGCAATCCCGGTAGAGGTTGTTGAACGGCTCACCGCCGCTTGCCTGCTGAAGGCGGTTGATGCAGCCAAAGCCGCTGTTATCGGTGAGCACGACGGTAAATGGCACCTTGCGCATGACCGCGGTCGCGAGCTCCGAATTGGCCATCATGTAGGAGCCATCGCCAACGAAGCAGATCACCTCCCGCTCTGGACGCGCGAGTTTCAGGCCCATGGCGCCGGCGATCTCGTAACCCATGCAGGAATAGCCGTACTCCATGTGATAGCCACCCTGGCTTGGCTGCCAGAGAAGCTTGAGCGCCCCGGGCATGGTGCCGGCCGCGCACATCGCAATGGCGTTTTCACCGGTCGCGCGCTGCACGGCGCCGATGACCTGCGCATCCGTGGGCAGCCCCTCGCCCTTTGGCGCTGCGCAGTGGCGATTGACGGCGGCAAGCCATTCGGTTCGCGACCCCGCATCGAGCGCCGGAGCGCGATGCCCGCCGAGGACTTCGCTCAACGCAACGAGAGCAACCCTTGCATCGGCGACGAGACCAGCCGCGCCGTGCTTGTCTGCGTCGTAACCCTGCACGTTGATGGAGACTAGTCGGCGATCCTTCGCTTCGAAGAGCGACCATGAGCCGGTCGTAAAATCCTGAAAACGCGTGCCGATGCCGATAACCAGGTCCGCCTTGCGTGCAAGTGCGTTGGCGGCGGCAGAACCGTCGACGCCGGCAGCGCCGAAGTTCATTGGGTGGTCCTGTGCCAGTGCGGACTTGCCAGCCTGGGTTTCGATCACCGGGATCGCATGACGGGTCGCGAAATCGGCGAGTTCCTGCTCCGCATCGCTGTAAATCACGCCACCACCGGCCACAATCACCGGACTCTTGGCCGTGCGGATCAGAACCGCCACGTCCTCAAGATCGCGGCGATCGGGGGCGGCCTACGGATGCGCCAGACCTTGGGTTCGAAAAAAGCGTCGGGCCAATCATAAGCCTCCGCCTGCACGTCCTGGCAGAAGGAGAGCGTCACCGGGCCGCAACTCGCCGGATCGACCATCACGCGCAGCGCCCGCGGCAGCGCCGAAAGCAATTGCTCGGGTCGCATGATGCGGTCGAAGTAACGACTTACAGGACGGAAGCAATCATTGGCCGACACGGTAGCGTCGTCGAAATCCTCGACCTGCTGCAGCACAGGATCGGGCCTACGATTGGCGAACATGTCGCCGGGAATGAAAAGTATCGGTAGTCGGTTCACATGGGCGAGCGCCGCCGCGGTGACCATGTTGGTCGCGCCAGGCCCGATGGAGGACGTGACGGCCTGTATTCGTCGGCGCTTATTGGCCTTGGCGTAAGCAATCGCAGCATGTGCCATCGTCTGTTCGTTCTGGCCGCGCCAGGTTGGCAAGCTGTTGCCCGCCTTCTGAAGCGCCTCGCCGAGGCCGGCGACATTGCCGTGGCCAAAAATTGCCCAAACACCATCGACGAAACGCTGGCCATCTTCCGTCATCTGCGAGGAAAGCCATTTCACCATGGCCTGTGCCGCTGTCAGCCGAATCGTACTCATGCAGCCTGCTCCCGTGCCATTTCCCGCAACTGCCAATCGAAAATGCCTACGCAAGGCACCGGTGAGATTTAGGGCGTGGCAAACGTCCGAAATCTGCCACCGCGCATATCTTCAACCCACCTCGTCAGATGGGCACCGGAGTTCCGGCCTTGAGCGATGCCGTTGCAGCTTCCGCGACGGCCAGAGCGTCGACGCCATCTTGCAGCGTGATGGGCACGGCCTTGTTGTCAATCACCGCCGAAACAAACGCATCCCACTCGGCGACGTATGCCCGCATGTAGCGTTCGAGGAAGAAGAGCTCCGGTTTGGCGCTGGTCACGCCCCCTCTTGTGGATTTAGAGACGGTGTTCTCCAGAACATTTGCGGCCGACAACAGCCCATCAGAACCAAGCAATTCAACACGCTGATCGTAACCGTAAACTGCACGACGGCTATTCTTGATCACCGCGATGCGGCCATTGCCGTAAGTCAGCGTCACGACCGCCGTATCGACATCGCCGGCTGCGCCGATATCCGGATCGACGATGGAGCTTCCTGATGCATAGACAGTCTTCGGAAGCTCACCCATGATGAAATTCGCCATATCGAAATCATGGATCATCATGTCGCGGAACAGGCCGCCCGACACCTTTACGTAGGGGATCGGCGGCGGAGCCGGATCGAAAGACGTGATCGACAGGAGTTCGGTCTTGCCGATCTCACCGCGGTCCGCCGCGGCCTTGAGCGCAGCGAAGTTCGGATCGAAGCGACGATTGAACCCGATCATCACGGGACGTCCGGTTGCGCCCACCGCCTTCAGGCATGCTCGAGCTCGCGCGAGGCTCAAATCAACGGGCTTTTCGCATAGAACCGCTTTGCCGGCCCTGGTCGCCGCTTCGATCAGATCCGAATGCGTGTTCGTTGAAGTGGCGACGAGAACGGCGTCGATGGAGACGTCATCGAGTATTTCATGATTGCTGGATGCCCTGGCGCCGTATTTGGCGGCGAGCATCGAGGCCGCATCGGCATTGACGTCGGAGACCGCCACGAGCCGGCTCCCCGGATGTGACGAGATGGCCTTGGCATGGACAGCCCCGATTCGGCCGGCGCCGAGAAGTCCAACTTTGAGCATTTTTTTCTCCGAAAATTTCGAGCAGAGTGTAACGGCGACGCGGAATGCCTCAAGTGCTCGACCTCCCCCCGAGTTGAGCGTTTCCACCGCCTATCACGTCCCCTGGCCGGAGCCAAATGGCCCATGCCGTCCTATCTCCGCCGTTGAGGTTGCGCTCTGGCGTCCTCTGAGACCTCTCTCCCGATTCCCATCCGCCTCACTTCAGCGAGATCGTGATCGCGCTGAGGTTTGCGGTGATTTCCATTCCCGCCTTCGGGCCCTGGAGGACGATGGCAACGCCCTTCTCGTTGCGCAAATGGCAGGGCGATTCAGACCACCGCCGCTCTCTCTCAGTCGCTTTGGCGTTTGCCTGCTCAGTCCGCCATTGGTCCGGCACCTGGCGTAGAACGGCAGCTGGTTCGCCGTGCCGGACTGCAAAAGGAGTTTTCTTGTCAGGCACTGGTCAGCGCCGTGTTCGAAAGTGAACGGTGAGCTGCGCATTTGCGCGACAGTTCGGCGCACGCAGTCTGGTATGCGCGCGACGGAATGCAGGGATCCGCGAATTCGCCGCTCCAGCTCCTTAAGGCCCTGTACGTTCTGGAGCACAACCAGCGCCAGGGCAGCCGCCAACGGAAGCCCTTCGATCGTCTTTGACGGATCGCCTTTCGCTGCGATGGCGGTAATGGTGTTGAAGAGTTCGGGAACGAGCGAAAATGCCACGTAGATGACGATCATCGCCCCGACATGTGCCCACTTGGCCCGGGCGTACCGTGCGTAGGAGGTGAAGAATCGAGGCTTGTAGCGCGAAAAATATTCCGGCTGGCTATCGCAACTCGGTTCGTCGAAGCGGGACCACGAGTACATCCAGACCATCACGGCGCCGAAGGCCAACGCTATGATCCATTTCCCGGCGCTATCGAGCATCATGGCGAGTCCTCCTGTTTCAGGAGATGTGGCTCCGCCATGGCGGAGGGAGCATCATCTGAGTCTCACCTAGCCGGGAGCCCCCGATGCGAACGACGATTTCGCCCTTGCCGTTTGCGATCATCACCTGACCGTAGTCGTCCTGGGGTGGGCTCTCCTCGTAGCGGAGCGGGATCGTGGTGATCTCTTCCCGTGCTTCGCTGCCCAGCTCCTGCGCCTTCACGTCCAGGATCAGTATCTTCGGATTGATGCCCTGCGGAGAGCGTTTGGTCAGCCGGGCGCGCCAGCCATTAGTCGGCACCCGCACGTCACCGGTCATGATCAGCCTGGGCGGCGCACCCGGCGCACGGTCGATCCAGGCCTTGAAGGTGTGTCTCAGCAGGACAGGCATGACCCGTCTCCCCTTGGCCAAGTCGCGCGATCCTCGACGCTGATCGTGAAAGGCGCGTGAATTCGATGCGAGTTCAGGACGTCACTGCGACGGACCGCCGGGCTAGCCCCCCAACCGATACCGGCAGCGGCGATCGTCCGCCCCTACCCGACCTCGTGCCACGTACCGCGGCATGTCGGCGAACCCTCGCGAACAGGTCGAACCGACTGCCCCTCTTTCCCCGGCACAGGCACAACCGGCGACCGAGGAGCCCCGTTCACGATCATTTCACGCTGGTCGGCTCGAAATGGGGGAGCAACCTCGCCGCGCCCAAAGACTGCATTTCGGCTATTTCGCAACCATTGACCGCGTCGCAACCCAAGATGTACCATTCAGGACGTTTGCCAGATCCGACGGGCTGTACTCCCGGGCCGACATATCGTTGGCTTCGCGGACCGCGCGAACCGCTGGCCTGCATGCCACCAAGTCTGGCGTCCCGGAATCTGCCCTCCTACACTGGCGTCGATGATGTCGACGGGAGATGGGACGGGATGTCTGGGGTCGACGGCGATAAGGCGGTTGGCAAAGGCGAAAACGGCCGTCTGAGACTGAATATTATCGGAACATTTTCTGCGTCCGTGGACGGACACGAGCTCGATCTCAGCCGAAAGGCGCAAGCACTTCTCGGCTATATGATGCTCTCCTCCTCAAGGCAGTTGCCGAGAACCAAGTTGGTCGGGCTGCTCTGGAGCGAGAAGGAAGATCCGCTCGCGAAGGGTTCGCTGCGCCAATCGCTGAGTCAGATCCAGCGCGAACTGAAGGCTCGCGGCTGCAAGCATTTTCATGCCGATCAGCTCAACGTGGCACTTGAGCTCGAACAGGTGGCGTGTGACGTGACGGAGATCGTCTCGGATGCCGAGCACGGTATCGTCCATCCACTCCTGCTCGCGCACGAACGCCTGACCGATATTATTCTCGACGACCTGGAAGCAATCGATCCGGCATTCTCGGACTGGCTTGCGGAGACGCGACCGTTGATCCACGAACGGCTGATCGATGCCCTGACAAGGTTGCTGCCAGATGAAGCCCAAACAGCCGTTTCTGCCGCCGGCGAAGCTGCAGCCAAGGCAATCTACCGGCTGGATTGTGAAAACGAGCGGGCTGTGCGTGTTCTTATCAAGAGCCACGTCGCAGCCGGAAGTATCGGCGCGGCGCTCGCGCTCTATGCGCGGCTCTGGCGTCAGCTCGAAGATGCCTACGACATCGAACCGCATAAACTCACACAGGATCTGATTGCCAGCTTGCGACAGCAACAACCCGAGACCGTCGCACGGCCGATTCCATCCTCCCCGGTGGCACAAGCGGCCAGCGCGGGCGGACTTGCCGCCAGCCGTCCATCTGTCGCCGTTCTCCCCTTCCGCACATTGTCACCAAATCTGGAGCCTCAATTCACGATCGGGATCGTCGACAGCGTCGTTCAAGCCTTGTCCAGTCTGAAAGAACTCTTCGTCATTTCCCGCGGCTCGACGATGATCCCGATGTTGCAGACACTGGATCTGCGCGCGATCGGCCGCGATCTCAATGCGCAATATCTGCTTCATGGAAGTATTCAGCGCGCCGGCGACCAGATCCGGATCTCGACCGAGCTCGTTGCCACCGAGTCGGTCGAAGTAGTTCGTGCCGACCGTCTCAGCGGAACCGCCGCCGACGTCTTCGACTTGCAGGATCGCATCGCCGTCGAGGTCATACGCTCCTTGGCACCGCAAGTTCGCGATCGGGAGCTTCATCGCGCAATGCAGAAAAGACCAGACGATCTCGACGCCTATCAGTTGGCACTGGTCGGCTACGACCAGATGTTCAGTCCGGACTACACGACGTTCGTCACGGCGCGAACCAATTTCGAGCGGGCGCACGTCCTCAACCCGGCCTGGGCGCCACCCCTGTCCTACAGCGCCATCTGGCACATGCAACGCGTGGCGCGCGGATGGTCTGCGAATGCATTGAGCGAACTCGACACGGCTCGCGCGCTTGCCGAACGAGCGCTGGAACGCAACTCGGCCGATCCGCTCGCCAACGTCGTCAGCGGCTACACCTTATCGCAATGCAAACACGATCATGTCGGCGCACTCAAGCAGCTCAACCGCGCGATCGAGCTCACGCCGAACCTGGCGCTCGCATTCGCATACCGGGCCGCCGTGCATGTTCGCTGCGAACTCTACCAGGACGCACTTCGCGATGCGGCGATCAATCTGCGCCTATCACCGAGAGATCGGCACGCGTGGTTCGCGGAGATGATTTCGGCCCAGGCACACTTTGCGATGGAAGATCTCGACGTGGCCATCGAGCACGCGACGCGGGTCGCTACGCTCCTGCCCAACAACCAGGTGAACCTGCGCATTCTGATCGCCGCACTCATGGAGAGCGGACGCCTTGACGATGCGCAGGCCTATGCCCAGCCGCTCATGAGTGAGGGCGAGATCGATCTGAAATGGATCGCGATATCACCATGGCCGAAAGCAATCCTGGTGCGCATCGAGGCGGCGTTCTCACGGCTGGCGCGCATGCTTAGGCACTGAAACACGAGGACAGGCAGGCAGATCGTAACGGAGGAGGTTCACATGGCGGGCGGATACGGTGGCTACGGTGGCTATGGAGGGTATGGCGGCTATGGTGGGTATGGAGGCTATGGTGGATATGGAGGATATGGCGGCTCCGGCGGATCGGGAGGCGCAATGTTCAGCGATCGCGCCGATCTCCCGTTCGCTAGCGACCCCGAAATCGAGCTCGCCAAGTTCAATGCCATCGGCTTTGGCACCAGGCTCTGGTCAACCCGGTGGTACGCGTGGGTCGTGATGTCCGATCTTGCCCTTAAGGCGGATTGGCTCGAGAGGCTCGGCGGATTTGCACTACTCGGCAGGGGTCCAACCCCATGGGAGCGGCATCTTGATAAAGACATTGAGATACTGAAGACCATGACAATCCATGAGCGCGCCGGCGCGCTCGATGAGATCGTGTCCGAGGCTGAGGAATTCATCAGCAAATTCCTGCACCTCCTGTCCGCAACGGCGACAACGCACCCGGCGACTTCGCGCATGCTGATCGTTGCCGACGCGCTGACAGCGCTGATCACGATGCATTACAAGGCGCATTTCAATCGCCCGCGTCCCTCGCAGGTAATCCCCGGGCTGTTGACGCCGATCCAGCACAGCGGACACGCATCGTTTCCGAGCGGTCACTCCACCCAGGCTCACGTCTTCGCGGCGCTTCTCACGGAGGTCCTTCCGCAGTCGCTCGGCATTAGGGCTCCGACGCTGGCAGCCCCCACGAGGACCACGATCGGACAATCGCTCGTCGCCCTTGCTGACAGAGTTGCGCGAAATCGCGAAATCGCCGGCCTTCACTATCCATCGGATTCCAGCGCCGGCGTGACACTCGCGGCGGCAATCACCGAAAAGATTCTCCTGGACCGGGAATATCTGCCGAAGTTCCAGGGGCTCGTCGAGTTCGCGAGGGCCGAATGGGCCAACTCTGGTGAATTCCTGATTGCGCCGCCATCGAAGGATGCAAAGGCTCGGTAACAGCGCCCGTTGGCGCCGCAAGGGAGCTCGAAATGTCCGAGAATGCTCACTATAGCCTCTACAAGGAGGTGCCCGAAGGGTTCAATCTCCTGACTGCGTCACGCGACGAGCTCGATGCCTACGGCATTCCGCGAAGACCGGATGCCGATGCCGAGCCGAGCCTGTTCGAGTTCTGGAAAACACTCGTTTCGTCACCCTTCTCCGCGAAGCGACCGACCTTTCGTGACATCCATCCCCCATCGCTCGGAAGTCCGCTTCAATCGATGCTGAACTGGTCGGGGGCGCTCGTTTCGACACCCTGGCCAAAGCGATTCTTTTTCGCGGCTGCCGGGTGGACTGCGCCGAACGTGAGTCTGCCGTCCGGGCATTTCACACACTCGGACGATCCGAAATCGTTGTTGTGGGTGGGCCTCGACGGCCACAATGGCATGTTACCGAAGACTTCCCTTCCTCAAATCGGCACCGGCCACTGGCCCAATGGCAAGCCCGCGCACTTTGCGTGGTGGGACTGGTGGCGTAATCCTCCAGAGCAGGAGGAACTCACGAAGCATTCGCCAAAGCAAGTGATCACGATGATCGACAACCTCGCCATCGATGCTGGCGATAAGATCCTCGCTGGTCTTGCGGTTTTGGCCAGCGAAGACGTTCTGTACTTCATCAAGAACCAGAGCACCGGCGAGTTCCGTTCGTTTCTTGCCAAACGACAGCCGCTCGGGGACATCCGGCAGCTCGGATCATCGGTGGAATGGGTGATGGAGCGGCCGACAGACCCGGACAGCGGCAAGCTATTTCCGCTTCCGGCCTATGAGCCTGTGAACTTCCGGTATTGCCTGGCGCGGGCGGCCGACGGATCGGACGTACCAGGGCGCGTGATGACGCTCGCGGACAACGCACTCTTGATGCAGATGCGCGAGACCCTCGCAGATCCCTACAGTACCGTCTATGTCTCGCACGCCGCGTTGCGGAAAGATCCGGACGGTTCGATCGGCGTCACATGCACCTTCCATGACCCAACGTGAACGCCCATCGCGCATTCCGCGTGATCATCCGACCTGCGCTATACCACACGCTGCGCCAAGCCGAATCACAAACGGAATCACTTCATGGAAATCGTGATCGCACTGAGATTGGCGGCGACTTCCATACCGGCCTTCGGTCCCTGCAGCACGATGGTGACGCCCTTCTCGTTGCGCAAATGGACGCCGTTGACGCCGCCGACCAGCGCAAAGCCGCCGCCGACGGAGCTGTAGGTACCGGCGAAATCGCCGACCTCGCGGAGCCCTGAGGCCCAGCCGTCGAGGCGGCCGATGGTTGCGCCGGCGGTGATGCCAAAGCTGACGCCGGAGACGCGGAACGGATAGTTGCGGCCGCGATAGCTGAGGACGCCGCTGCCGGCGCCGCCGCCGACCAGAAGGCCTGCCTTGAGGATCTTGACCCGGACTTGGCCGGAGGCTTGCGCAAAGCCCGGCGCTGGCGCGGCCGCGGCGAGCAGCGCGACGACCGTCAGGAGGATGGCAAGCGCGCGCGGCACGGCGCCCTTCGCCTCACGGTTTGGCTGCATCGGCCTTCTTCCAGGTCTGGTCGGGATCGAACAGCATGAGGCGCTTGGCGACGAAGTCGGTCCGCGGTCCCAGATCCTTCTGGTAGACGACGCCGTTGTGATTGACGAGGAAGGTCATCACGCCGGAATTGCCGTATTCGGCAGGCCAGGCGATCAGCGCAAAGCCGCCGATCATCTTGCCCTTGACGACGTAGTTGAGCGCGCCGCCCGCCGCATCCGGCCCCTGCCCTTTGAGGATGCGGAAGTAATAGCCGTGATAAGGCGCGGGCTCGATGTCGCCGGCTCGGTAGCCTTCGCGCGACGCCTCAGCCGCCAACGCGCCGAGCGGGCTCGGGTCGGCGTCGTCGCGCCAGAACAGGCCGTCCTTCTTGCCGGGCGTCGAGACAATACGCTGCGCATAGACGCCGACACCCTCGCCACGATCCTTGTCTGCATACTCGTTCTGGGCATCGACAAAGGCGAGAGAGGTCTGGATTGCATCGATCTCGTTGCGGCCGATGCGGCGGCGCAGCACCTCGATGCGACCTTCGGCGGTGTCGAACTCCCAGCCGGCCTTGGAGTTCTCCAACGGAATCGGGAACGGGAAATCATCCGGACCGAGCAGCAGCGTGGCCTTCTTGTTGCCTTCCGCCTTGATCGAATGCTTCTGGTCATACAGGGAGGTGAAGCGTTGACGGATGTCGGCATCCGCGACCTCGTCGCCGGACGAGACGATGTCGTCGGCGGCCCTGCCCAGCACCTTCAATATGTCGCTCGGGCCGCTTTTCACGGCGGCGGCGAGCGCGGCAGCCGCATCCTCCGGCGATTTGTAGGATTGTTGCGCCAGCGACGGCGATGACAGCAGCGCCAGCGCCAGGAGACTCGGCACGAGAGCGGGCAACGCTGCACGTTGAAGCGATCTCAGAGCGATCATGGCGTCACCTCCGCGGGAATCCTTGCACCGCCTGCGAGCCAGTCGCCATACGTGCGGAATTTCAGACCGAGCTTCTCGTAAGAGACGCGCAGATACCCGTCGCTGCCGCGGGTCACGGCTTCCGGCTTCACGGTCTCGACTTCCTGAGCCATCACGCCGACATAGGCCTTGTCGCTCCCGATATAGCTGAAGCGGTAGTAGCCGAGGCCGTTACCGAGATGACCGAGCAGCGTGATGTCGTGCTTCAGCGCGATGTCCGAACGCCGGCCACCGCCGCCGCCACCGCGACCACCTCCGCCACCAAAGCCGCCGCCACCACGGCCGCCGCCACCCATCGACATGCCGCCTCCACCGCCACGACCGGCAAAGGCCGCTCCTCCACCGCCGCCGCGGGGCATGCTCGCCATGCTCGAGCGTCCGCGCGCAGAAGCCGCGGCCGCCGACCGGCCGGACGACACGTTCATGGCGCCACCGCGATTGCCGCCCCCTGCCGCGGCGCGATTGCCCGCGCCAGCGCCGCCACGGTTAGCGGCCTTCGCGCCGCCACCGCCCTTGGCGCCTGCACGATCCCCGCCGCCCTTGGCGCGATCACCGCCGCCCTTGGCACGGTCACCGGCTCCCGCGCGATCGCCGCCACCTTTGGCACGATCACCTGCACCTGCACGATCGCCGCCGCGGTCGCCGCCACGATCTCCTGCACGATCTCCCGCGCGATCTCCGGCTCGATCACCCGCACGATCTCCAGCACGGTCGCCCGCCCGGTCTCCTGCACCCTGATCGGGACGCAGCACCTGATTCCCGTCACGGCCGCGAAAATCCATGCGGTCGGCAGCGCCGGCCTTGATGTTGGTGTTGCCGAAGCGGTTCTGAACATTGACGTTGTTGTAGCGTACGCCCCCGCGATGCGCCGGATTGTGCTGCCAGCCGTTTCCGATGTTGGTGGTGCGGTGATTGACGTAGACGTTGCGGTTGCCCCAGTTGCAGCCGCCGCCCCAGTAGTTGCCCCAGCGGCCGATGGCCCAGGCAGTGCCGAAGGCAAGGCCCGCCGCGACCATTCCGGCGCCGATATAGGACGGATAGCCGAAATAATACGGCGGATACTCGGCGTAGGGCCAGTCGCCGTAGACGGTCGCCGGCTCGTAATAGGGCACGTACATCTGCCCCGCCTCTGCCGGCTCGATCATGACCACCTGTCTGTTCTCCTGGGTCTGGACCGTGACCTTCTGCTGCTTGGTCGTTACCAGCTTCTTGTTGTCATAGGCCTTGGTGCGCAGGCGCTGAATTGCATCCATGACGTCAGGCTGCTGCGCAAGAAAGGCGTCTCCGAGATTCTTGGTCCAGTCGAGCTTGTCGCTCATCATGGTCAAAACCTCGGCGGTGCTCGCCAGTGCCTTGATGCTGTCGTCCCAAGACTGCTTCTCGACCTCGGTCCTGAGCGCATCGCCCTTCAGCTTCTTCTCTTTCAGCCAGCGATCGGCCTGCACGACTTCGAGAGGATAGGTCGAGGCCGCCAGCACGTTGGCCAGCAGTTCGTCGGGATAGAGCGCGATCGGCGCAACCAGCGCCTCGAGTTGCTCCGGCTTGAGCAACTCCGCAGCGGGCGGCGCCTGAGTTGCGGCCGGCGCCGGCGTCGCTGGCGCAGCCGGGGTCTGCGCCGTCGCAGCGACGGGGATCGTCATCACCAGCGCAAGCGCGATCAGGGTTTTGCCGCAGCGAAACATCACACCCTCCATTGGCATTTCGGCAGCGAGCATCGGGCCGGGGACGGCGCGTTCTTTGACAAAGATCAAAGGAAGCGGAGCGGGTCGCCATCACCGGGGCGCGTCCTGCTGCGATGCAAGAGGACTATTCCGCGATCGGCAGCCTGATCGTGAACAGCGCACCGCCGGTCGGCTTGTTCTCGGCAATGATCTGTCCACGATGCGCCTCGACGATGGTCCGGCAAATCGTCAGGCCCATGCCCATGCCTTGCGGCTTGGTGGTGAAGAACGGATTGAAGACGTCCTTGAGATTGCTGTTCGCAATGCCGGGGCCGCTGTCCTCGATCCGGATCTCAGCGAACGCGCCGGCCCGCACCGTCGTCACGACAACCTCGCGCGCCCTCGCCTCCGTCTCCGCAAGGGCTTCGATCGCGTTGATGATCAGATTGAGAATGACCTGCTGAAGCTGGACGGTGTCGCCCTTGACGTCCAACGCGTTTCCGGCCGGCACGTATCTCAGGGCGATCTTGCGCCGGTCGGCAACGGCCCTGAGAAATCCGATCGCCTCGCCTACCGTCTCGTTCAGGTCGATCTCGGCAGTCTCGAACGGCGTCTTTCGCAAGATGCTGCGCAACCTTCGGATCACTTCGCTGGCGCGCTGGTCGTCGCGCCTGATGTCCGCGAGGATTTCCCTGATCTCGTCGAGATCGGGCGAAGCACCTTTCAGCATGAGCTCCGCCGTCTCGGCATTGGTGAGAATGGAGCCGAGCGGCTGGTTCAATTCGTGTGCGATCGAGGTCGTCAGCTCGCCGACCGCGGCATAACGATTGACATGCGCGAGCTCGGCAAGTCGCTGGCGCGACTCTACTTCGGCGAGGCGGCGCCGACGATGTTGATGGAGCAATCCGCTGATCAGGCCCGCCTGCATCAGGATCACCGCGGCGATGAGCACCATCTGCCAGCGGTAGGTCTCCCATATGTTCGGCTCGCGATAGAGGACCTCGCTGCCCTGTGGCAAATTCCTCTCATTGATCCCCCAACGCTGCATTTCGCGCCAGTCATATCGTGGCACTGCAAACTGAATCGATTCGACACTGACGCTGCGGGGCTTTTCACCCGCGAGAATGCGGAGCACCGCGTCTGCCGTCCTTCGGCCGGATTCAGCAGTCGAATGCATGGGGCCGCCGACGGTCTGTCCGCCGAAGAAGGCGTCCTGATAGGAAAAGATCGGCGCGTTCGCGATCGCGCGCAATCTTCGCAACGCGGCATCGCCTTCATGCGTAACGCCTGCGCCGTCGACCGACATCAATCCCCAGAACAGAACCGTATGCTGCGGAAGGGCCGATGCGCGCGTGAGGATCTCCTGGAACGAAAGCCCCGAATACCATTCGAACAAGACCCGGTGCTCGAACAGCTTCGCTTCTCTCTTGATCTCATCCAGCCAAAACTTTTCCAGAGGAGACACGCCCAGCACAACGGCAATCGTCCGCGTGTCGGGAAGGACCTGAAGGATGCTGCTGAATGACGCGGCAAAGTCGTTATGCACCGAGATGACCGCGTCCCTATCCGTCAGCTCGGCGCGGTTCACCAGACGCTGCTCGACCGCTGTCAGGACCATCGGCGTCTCAGGAAAGAGCTGCGTGCGATACTTCTGGCCGAACCGGGCCGCCGGAGCCCCCACGCTGATGACGATGTCGGGCGGACAGCCTTCGTAAAGGGAGCGCAGATAATCGACGAAGGGTTGCTCCGGCCCCGGATTGTTGAACCGCGCGCTGAGCAGCGTGTGCTCCTGGATGTCGAGAGGCCACGGCGCCTGTTGCTCGAGCTCGGCCTTGACGCTGCGCGCATATTCGCTCCAGGGACGAAAATCCCGGCCGAACGAATGCAGCACGACTATCCGCTTCGGTTCGGTCCGATCGGCGGCAATCGCCGATCCGGACCTAACGGCGATCCCGAGGCACAAACAAAGCCACAACCGCGCGACCATCATCGGCCAGCCCGGCTTGACCGCAGCAACGGCGATGCGCCCGCTCATCCTCTCTCCCGCAGCTTCGATGGGCTGCTCCTGACCGCAACTCTAGCGGGAATCGCGCGATAGCCAAGCGTCTCGCAGGGGTTCCGTCTCAGCAGCGCGTCACGACCCGACCATAGGCATCGACGACCTGCACGCAGGACGACCCATAGTAAGCCCCCGCAGCGCCCGCTGCGGCGCCGACCGCGACCGCCCGCCGCGTCGTCCGCCGCGCGACGCCCGCATAACTCATGGGCGTGAGGGGCCGCCCGACCCGCGCCTGCGCTTCCGAGAAGAAGGCGCCGTCGGCTACGCGGCTCGTCTCATTCCAGGACAGACCGGCGGCAAAGGCGAATACTGCCGCCGCCCCGATGAACATTTTTCGCGACGAGATCTTTGCTCGAGTCATTGCTTGGCTCCTTGCGGCGTCCCCGGGGGAAGTTCGTCGAAATCCGCGATGGCAGCGGACTCCAGGTCGATCTTGCTGGCGCCGGCCGGCGCCTTGAACACGAAAGTGTCCGCGTCTGCGAAGGCGTCGGTCTTCCAGTCCCTGATCCGCAGCGTGTATTGCGGCGCGCCGGTCATCGTCTTGCTGGTGATGACGTATTTGCGGGGCACCGGCTTTTCGCCTGGCTCGATCCAGATCTGCCAATCGGTCTCCGGCGTGCGGAACGCGAGATGTTCGCATTCGACGCCGTCGATCACGCCCTGCCCGACATGCTTGCTTTCTGTCGTCGTCGCCATCAGCTCGTCATACGCGTTGGACAGGATGAGATCGGTGCCGGGCATGCCGAGGCCCGAGCGCGCCTGCATCGCGGCGATCATCTGATCGACCGTGCCCGGCGCGTCCGCCTGCACATAGGTTTTGGCGTCGTTGCCGTAAAGCGAGATCGTCTTGCCGTCGTAAACCAGATCAATGTCGGTATAGCCACCGGTCCGGCGTACCCGCAGCTTGTCCGGCCGGCTCAACTTCATCTGACCGGAGCTCGTGAACTGGATCTTCTGCAACTCGGGCGTGATGATCTCGATGTCGCTCTCGAAGGAGGCCGACAGCGTCTTCTGGCTGCCGAGATAATCCGTCATCGATTTGAGGATTTTTGCCGGATCGTCGGCGCGCGCCGGAGAGGCCACAAGCAGCAGAACCGCCGCGGTCGCGCCCCATGTCGCGCAAAGGAAGTTTGCTCGTTTCATGTCAATCCTCCTGGGATGAAGCGCCATTCAGGAGGATCGGGCGCCGGCGTGTTTGATATGAATCAAACCCTGGATTGTTCCTGGCCGCCGACAACACCGCGGCGGCCATGCGGTCGCTCCTGTCAATTCAATGGCCGCTCAGAACCAGGGTCTTGATCGGCAATAACAGCGCCTGGATCCGCAGGAGCATGGCGTGCACGAGGCCGACACCGTCGACGACGTGCAGCGCGATCTTGCGGCTTGTCGGGGTATCCGTTTTGGAAATTTCCTCATGATTGCTGGTGTAGGCGTTGACGATGCAGCTGCTGCCTGGCGTCACGCCTTCGAGCCCGCCCTTGTGGAGCGGTTCCAGAAACGCGAGGATCGTGCCGGGCTTCACGGTCGTCTGCGCTTCGAGGAGTTGCTGTCCGCCCTGGAACTGTCCCGCGGCAATGTAGTCCTGCACCGTCGTGACCACCATCGGAATGATAACCCACGGCCTTGATATGCAGGTCGCTTCGGCCACCATGCCTTCCTTCATCACGCCCGCCTCGATCTGGCCAAAGCCGGCCTGGAGGCCTGCTCTGCCGGCGCCGTCGGGAATGAGCACGCCTGCCGGCCGCAACAGTTGATTGACGACATCGCCGACGCGAAGAAGGAACTGCTCGACGCGGCCGTCGACGCCGGCACGAATGATCGTCTGGTCCAAAACCACCTGCGCCTCCGCCAGTGCAGCCTCGGCGCTGGCCTTCTCCGCCGGCAAAAGTGTGGAAACGCGCAAAGCTGCGGATTGTTTGACGGCGGTCGCAGCGTCGACACCTGCCTTCCGCTGGTCGACCAGCACCTGCAGCTTCTCGATGTCCCGTTGCGGCACGATGCCGGGATTGCGGCGTTGCAATTCACTCTTGACGTCCAGTTCGTCCTGGGCCTGCTGAAGATTCGCTTGGGCTTCACCGATCTGCGCTTCGGCCTTGACCACGTCTGCCTGCGCTGACGACATCGATGCTTCAATCTCGGCAACCTTCCGCTTGGCGGTTTCGACCGCAGCTTCCTGCTTTGCGCTGTCGAGCCTGAACAGAACGTCACCCTTTTTCACCGCCGCGCTGAAACCGACATTCACCTCGGCGACCCGGCCGGCGACACCTACGGGCATGACCGGCACGGTGCGGAAATAGAGCGTCGCCGAGTCGGTCGAAGGATGGAAATAGAAGATCATCGTGATCAGGGACACGGTCAGCATCAGACAGCCCGTGATGCCCCATCTGAGCTCATACCAGACCGAGAAGAACGTGATCTCCTTGCCGAAGCGCTTGCCCTGAACATAGCGGCGGTAGAGGTAGTCGGGCACGATGGTCAGGAGGGAGCAGAACATGAGCTCAAACATGGCTGTGCTCCTTCTCCTTGACGGTGTCCGGCTTGTCTGCCGACGGCGGGCTGGCTTGCGGCGCAGCACCCTCCTGTTCCGGCGTCGTTGCATCGGCGATCCGCTCGACGGAATCGGCAATGCTGCGCATCGGCGTGCCGAAATCGGGTAGATCAATCAGCGCGAGCAACAGGCCCGCCACCCAGAAAATGTGCATGTGGGTAAAGAGCGAGATCAGGCCGAGCACGGCGACGAACTCGAATTGCAGCTTCTGCGACTTGTGCGCCATCCGCTCAGGCAGGCTGTGCAGCTTCCAGTAAAGCGTGCCAACCCAAAATATGGTGCCAATGAGGAAAATGCCCATCACCACCATCAGCGTGTCGGTGCCGCTTCCAGGCGCGAGATAGAACGGCAGATGGTGCGGCGCCATCGGATGAAGCTGCTCGCTCAATGATCTCTCCTACGCAGGGCCCGCCGTGCACGGCGCTCCTGCGGCACGGTGCCCACGCCGGTTGCCCGTGGCTTGATTTGAATCAAGGGATTGCCGCCGGCCGGACCTAGCGTTGCCGGGAACGCCGAACTGCAAACAGCCATTTGGGAGCAACAGCCATGGCCGGCCTCGATGATCTCATTCCCAACGCCGCGCAGATCCGCAAAGAAGCTGCGCTCAAGGAGGCCCAAAAGGCCGAGGAATATGCCCGCGTCGCTGCAGCGGCCGAAGCCGAGAAGGATGCCCTGATCGAGCGGCTCACCAAGCCTTCGGGCAAGACCGAGGAGGAGAAGATCAAGCTCGCCTCCACCATCATCGCGCGTGCGGTGCGAAACGGCCTGACCGAAGTCCAAGTGTACCGCTTTCCGAACACGCTCTGCACCGACAAGGGCCGCGCCATCAACCAGATGGAAAAGGGCTGGGAAAACACCCTGACCGGCATCCCCAAGGAAATCTTCCAGCTCTGGACCGACCATCTGAAACCGCGTGGCTATCGGATCGCCTACCAGATCATCGATTTCCCAGGCGGCGTCCCCGGCGACGTCGGCGTCACGATCTCCTGGGGCGACTGACGGCCGTTCGGGCGGAGTTGAGCTTAACGCAGCAAAGAGGTGAGCATGGCCAACGACGAGCCCGCCGAGCGCATGAAGCGCAAGGATTACGAGAAGGAGCTGGAGAAGCTCCAGGTCGAGCTTTGCCACCTCCAGGAATGGGTCAGATCCGAAAAGCTGAAGGTGATTGTCATTTTTGAGGGCCGCGACGCCGCTGGCAAGGGCGGCACCATCAAGGCATTGACCGAGAAGGTGAGCCCGCGGGTGTTTCGTGTCTGCGCCCTGCCCGCGCCATCCGACCGACAAAAATCGCAGCTATTCCTGCAGCGCTATATCGAGCAATACCCGGCCGGCGGCGAAATCGTGATCTTCGACCGCAGCTGGTACAACCGCGCGGGCGTTGAATATGTCATGGGCTTCTGCTCCCCCGCCGAGCACAAGCGCTTCCTCGAATTATGCCCGCTGGTCGAGAAATTCGCCGTAGACGCGGGCATCATTCTGATCAAGCTGTGGCTCGAGGTCGGGATGGAGGAGCAGGAGCTCCGCTTCAAGGCACGTATCGAGGATCCGCTACGGCAGTGGAAGCTAAGCCCGATGGACACCGAGTCTTTCGGGCGCTGGTACGATTACTCACGGGCGCGCGATATGATGTTCGAGGCGACCGACACAAAACATGCGCCATGGCGCCTGATCCGCTCCGACGACAAGCGGCGAGCACGGCTCAACGTCATCGCGCACATCCTCAACACGATCCCCTACAAGAAGATTGCGCGAAAGAAGATCAAGCTGCCGAAGCGATCGCACAAAGGCCGCTACAACGATCAAGCGAGCCTGCGCGGGAGGAGCTTCGTCGAAGAGCGATATTGAGACGCAAGCGGGCCGCGATGATGCGGCCCGCTTTGCTTCAGCCTATTTCAGCCGAATCGTGACGCCGCCGACCGCGGCCGAAACTTCCGCGCCGACCTTCGGCCCGGAGAGCTGCAGGATCACGCCGTTGGCGTTTTGCAGTTGAACGGCACCGGCGCCCGCAGCCACGGCGCCGCCGGCGCCGCCCGCCGCGTAAGAGCCTTCGATCGACGCCGGGCTCTTCAGGTTGAGCGCGCGGCCGACCAGCTTTGTGGTCGACGCGCCAACGGTGAAGCCGACACTCATCCCGGAAACGGTGAACGGATATTTTTTGCCCCGGAACAGCAGGACGCCCTCCCCGCCGCCGACGCCAACGATGAATCCGCCCTTGGTGAAGACGACGGCGACGTCGCCGGTTTCAGCACGCGAGGGCGTGCTGAAACCGATCCCACCCGCGATCAACGCAACCAGGGCGGCACTGACAGCAAACTTTCTCATAACTTTCGTTCCCCTTTGATATGGCGCCGCGCTACTGGGCCAGAAGCATTGCGAAGTAACCAAACACCGTGAGCAGGACGCCCGACACCGCATAGGCTACTGGGAAACCGATCCAGGGCACAGTGCTCTTGATTTCGACCGCTGCCTCACGGCAGGGACCGGAATGCGACCGCGCGCCGGCAACGCCGCCCATCAGCACCGCCGGGTTGATCTTGAAGAAGTGGAAGCCGATCGCCCAGACGATGAACGGTGGGATGGTGCAGGCGACGAAGCCGATAAGGAAGATCTTCAGCGCGATCGCACCACTGAGCTGCGACACCAGCCCGGCGCCCGCATTGACGCCGACGATGGCGACAAAGACAACGAGACCGAGATCTTCCAGCACGTTCCGCGCCGCGTTCGGTGTGCTGCCGAAGAAGCGCAGCCGCGACACGATCGATGAGACGAGCACACCCGACAGCAACAGGCCGCCGGCATTGCCGAGACCAACCTTCGCACCGAAGGCGGGGAATTGGATCCAACCGATCAGGAATCCAATGATCATACCGACCGACAGCGTCAACAGGTCGGTCGACGTGTTGTAGCGCGCGATGCGGCCCCACATCTGACCGAGTTCATTGACGGCCGGTTTCAAGCCGACGACCGAAATGATGTCGAACCGCTCCAGTTCGGTCTTCAGACCGGCAGGAATCGGCACGCCACCACGCTCGACCTTGCCGATCTGCAACTGCGGCAATTGCCTCACCCCGGAACGATTCGAATGTGCGGCCCACCATCTCCTTGTTGGTGACGATAATATCCGCCTGGTCCAGAGTGACGCCAAGCGCCTTGGCGTCGGCCACTTCGGGACCGATCAGACCCATCTTGTCGGTGAGATGCTCGGTCGAGCCGCCCAGCGCGATGATGTCGCCCTTCTGGAGCACGAGACCGGGATCGGCCCCCAATGACTCGCCGCTGCGCAAGACGTTGGCTACACGATATTCCGGGTTGTCCTTGCGGAAGCCCGCGATGCTCTTGCCGACCTGGGCGGAATTCTCCAACCGGTAAGCGCGCAGACCGAACTGGCGATAGCCGGTGAGAGCGCCGCCTTCGAGATCCTTGACACCGAAATCCTCCTCATACTTCTTCGCCGCCGCCTGGGCGTCGATGCCCCACCAGCGCGGCAGATATTTGCAGATCAGGATGATGCCGACGGTACCCCAGATATAGGTGATGCCGTAGGACAGTGCGATCATGGCGGTCGCTTCCTCGGGCTTCATGCCCGCAGGCAGCTTGACCACGCCATCCGTAATTGCCTGCTCTGCCGAACCGATTGCAGCCGACATGGTCTGCGAGCCCGCCAGCATGCCGCCGGCCGCGCCGGGCGGCAGCGCGAACAGTTTTGCACCGACGACGACGAGGGCGAGGCCGACGACGCACGACACCACCGCGAGGAAGATGAACTTGATTCCGTCGCCTCTCAAGCTGTTAACGAAGGACGGACCGACCCGGAGCCCCACGCCGTACATGAAGAGGTAGTAGAACAGGCTCTTGGCAAAGTTGTTGAGCTCAAGTTTGACGCCATAGCTCGACGCCCAGACCGAGACGCCTGCGCCGACCACGATGGCGCCGGCGACCATGCCGAGGCCATAGCCCTTGATGCTGGCCCGCCCGATCCAGACCGCGAGACCGACGACGAGGAACAGCAGCAGATACGGATTCTGCTGCAGGAACGTGAAAAAGCCTTGCATTGCGGTATCCCCCTTATTACGCGCTCTTGAGCTTCGGCGCCGCACCCGGCTTGGGCCGCCCGATCTTCCCTAACGCTTCCACCCTCACGAGCTTCAACCCCTCCTTGGCGTCGTAGCCATGGATCTCCTTCACATCGAGCTTGCGCATGAAGTCGATGGTTTCCTGTGTGATGACCTGACCCGGCACCATGATCGGGAAGCCCGGCGGATACGGGATCACAAAATTGGCGGAGACGAGCTCTGGCCCGGCTTTCAGGCGACGATCGATCTCGGGATCCCTGAGCGGGATGAACTCACATCCCGCCGCATCATACGCAGCAAAGAAGCCGCTGCGGATGTCGCCTTCGTTGGTCTTGGTGCCGGCGTCGCCGCGGAAGCTCGGATGGAAATGCGAGAAGTTCGGCAGGTCAGGCACGTCGGTCATCAGGCTCTTGACCCGTGCTTCGAATGTCTTCTTTGCGTTTGGGCCGCCCTGGGCCAGGCCCCGATCGACCTCGCCGGCGATCTCGGCCAACACCCGGACGAGATGCGCGACATCGCTGCGCGTGTTGTTGATGTTCGACTGGAGCAACACCGAGTTGCGCGACGTCTTGTTGATCTGGATATTGTACTCGTTCGCCAAGATGCCCTTGAACTGGGTGCCGTCGAACCCGGCCGTGCCGCACACCAGCGTCATGCGAGTCGGATCGAGGCAAAACTCGTCGTCATCCAGGCTCTTCAGGATGTTGGCCCAGTTCACGCCGGCTGCGAGGTAGTCGGTAAAGCCGCTTTGTCGATATTGGCTGGGCACCATGGCGTCGGCGCCGAGCACGCGGAAATATTTCGAGATCAGCGGATTGTTGTTGACCGCCTGACGGATCGCGAGCGCGATCTCCATCGCGTTGGCGACGAGACCGTACCCTTCGAGCTCCATTTGGCGCCGCGAGACGTCGAGGCTCGCGATGAGCTGCTGGTTCGGGCTGGTCGAGGCGTGCGTGAACACCGCCTCCTTGAACTGCTGCTCGACGGTGTGGAATTCGACGTCCTTGACCGCGAGCATGGAGCCCTGGCGGATCGCTGACATCGACTTGTGGGTCGAGTTGGTCTGGTAAACGCGCAGGCGGATCTGACGCGGATCGGGAATCAGCCTGGTCTTGAGCAGAACTTCGTTCGACGGGTTCTTGCCGAGCTCGGCCTGCTGCTTCTCATAGGCCGCGACCGATTTCGGATCATGCATCCACGCTTCGATCTCGTTGGCCGCCCCCATCCCGGTGCGCCGTCGCAAGAACGGCGAGAAGCGCGCAAAGCCGAACCAGGCCTCGTCCCACAGGAAGATCAGGTCCGGCTTGATGGCAAGGCATTCCTCCATCACCCTGCGGGTGTTGTAGATGTGGCCGTCGAAGGTGCAGTTGGTGAGGTCGAGCAACTTGACGCGGTCGAGCCGGCCGTCGGCCTTGGCATTCAGCAGGGCCTGCTTGATCGTCTTCAGCGGCACCGCGCCGTACATCGAATATTCCGTCATCGGGAACGCTTCGACATAGAGCGGCTGCGCGCCCGAGAGCACCATTCCGTAGTGGTGCGACTTGTGGCAGTTGCGGTCGACGATCGCGATATCGCCCGGCGCAAGCAGCGCCTGCACGGCCATCTTGTTCGAGGTCGAAGTGCCGTTGGTGACAAAGAAGACGCGATCGGCGCCGAGCGCCCGGGCCGCCTTGTCCTGCGCCTTCTTGATGTTGCCAGTCGGCTCCAAGAGGCTGTCCAGACCGCCGGTGGTCGCGCTGCTTTCGGCCAAGAACAGGTTGAGGCCGTAGAATTCGCCCATGTCGCGGATCCAATCCGACTTGAAGACGGATTTCCCGCGCGCAATCGGTAGCGCGTGAAAGGTTCCGATCGGGCGCTGCGCGTACTTCTTGAGATTGTCGAAGAACGGCGTGTCATAGCGGTCCTGCACACCCTCGAGGATCGAGAGATGCAATTCGAGCAGGTCTTCGATGGAGTAGAAGATGCGGCGAGCGACATTGGCCTCAGGATTGCCGGCCATCGCCTCCACGTCTTGATTGGACATGAGATAGATGTCGAGCTCGGGACGGACCCGCTTGATGATGTGGGCGAGCCGGAGCGCCGAGGCGTCGGACTCATCATTCAGCCCTGCCGACGATGCCATCGCGCGAAGCACCGGAGCGTCGTGGCGCGAGCGCAGCCCAAAACCTTCGTTGACGACGACGGCTGCGAGGTTCGGATTGAGGAGCGTGGCGCAGAAGGCGTCTTCGAGGCTGCCGACGATGACCGGCTCATAGACGAAGGCATCGACCGGACGGCGCAACTTGCGCCATTCATTGGCAAGCACGGACCAACTGCCGGCCGGAACACCCGTGACGATCAGCGTTTCGAAATAAGGACGGCGCGCGGCGTGCGTCCCAAATACCTGCGGCACCAGATCGGGAGCCTCGCCGTTGCCTTCGTCCTTCGCACTCCAGTCGCCGGCATGCTGCCGGAAGGACCGCGTCGTCAGCGCCTGCGTCAGCCGCGTCGCGAGAGCGAGTGACGTTGCCGCATCGCCCGTCGCGGCCGCCTCCCGCAGGGCGCCCATCAGTTGCAGGCCCGGATAGCCGTGAAACTCTTCCGTCACCGAGAGGTCGGCCAGCACCGCATCGTATTTCGCGCGATCGCCGCCGCGAGCCCAGACCTTTGCGGCCTCGACCAGATCGCGCCAGTCGTCCGCCCTCCCCCCAGGCCCCGAAAAGAACTGGTCGATACGCTTCTGTACGGGCTTGGCGTCCTTGGACATGTTTCTCTCCCGATCCCAACTGGTCGTTTGAAGCAAAGGTGATGGCAGATCGTGAGTGGCGCGACGTGCACTCCATTGATCCAAGTCAACGGTCGCGCACGATGTAAGGCGACCCGCGGCGCCTCCGCACTTTGCGGTGCAACAGCGATAAGCGTTGATCGATCGGGAGGAACGCCCATCCCTCGGGCACTATCCGACCCGGCTGTCACCGAGCACGCTGTCGAGCGACCGCAGCCATTGGCCGCTGTCCGTCTTCTCGGCCAATCCCTCCGCCCGCAGCAGATCGCGCAATTGCGCATGGGCACCCACGATGCAGAAAGCCACTCGGCGAGAGGCGAGTTCGTCATAGAGGTCGCGCAGCATGCGCGCGCCCGCCAGATCGATATAGGGCGATGCCGAAAGGTCGCAGGCCACCAGACGGATGTCCGGCGACCTCCGGAGCGCGACCAATACCGTCTCGAGAATCGTCTCTGCATTGATGTAGAGCAGCGAAGCCTCGGGGCGGAACGCGATGACCCCGATGAGAGGTTCCACGCCTTCGTGCCTGGCACTGTCGGAATAACGGCCGCTGCCAGGCAGCCGGCCGAGGAATGCGACGTTCGGCTGCGAGGCGCGGGCGAGCAGCAGGAAGATCGACGCGATCGACGCCAGCAAAACGCCCTGCAAAATGCCGAGCAGTAGCACGGATACCAGCGCGATGGCCGCGGCATAGAAGTCGATGCGGCTGACCTGCCACATCCGCAGGAGCGCGCGAATGTCCACCAGCCTGTAGACAGCCGCAAAGACGATGGCCGCGAGCACTGCCTTGGGCAGATTGGTCAGGAGTCCCGTAAAGAAGAGAAGGCACAGTCCCAACGTCACCGAGCAGATCACCAGCGCCAGCGGCGACCGCGCGCCGGCGCTGTCATTGACGGCCGATTGCGACAAACCACCGGCAACGGGATAGCCGTGACCGAAGGCCGCAGCGAGGTTCGCGGCCCCGAGCCCCAGGAATTCCTGCCGCACGTCGAGGGCATAGCCATGCTTGGCGGCAAAGCTGCGCGCCGCCGAGACACCCTCGATATAGGCCAGCAGGACGACGCCGGCGGCGAGCGGAAAGAGATCATCGAACTCCAGCAGACCGAAGGTCGGCAGCCGAAGTGCCGGCAGCCCCTCCGGAATCTTTCCGGTGACGGGGACGCCAAGGGCCGGAAGGCCGAGAAGCGTTGCCACCGCGATCGACAGCGCCACGATGGTGATGCCGACCGGTTTTCCCGGCAAGAACCGCTCACCGAGCAGGAGGAGCAGCAGCGCGACCGCGCCGATCGCCAGGATGAGGAGATTGATGTCACCGAGTTGCCCAGCCAGCTTGATGACGCGGTCAAAAAAATTGTGGCCGCCGCCGGGAACGCCGAGCAAGCTCGGCAACTGGCTCATGATGATCGTGAGCCCTGCCCCGGCCTTGAAGCCGACCAGAATGCTGTCGCTGACCAGGCGAACGAGGACGCTGAGCTTGAACAGCCAGGCGATGAAGCACAGCACCGCGACCGCGAACGCCGCAAGGCTCGCGATCTGCGCGTAGCGCACCGCATCGCCGACGGCGAGCGCGCCGACCGTGCTGGCGATCATCAGGGAGATTGCCGAGGTCGGGCCGATCGCAAGCTGCCGCGAGGATCCGAGCAAGGCATAACCGATGCCGCCCAGCAAATAGCCGTAGACTCCAACCTGCGGTGGCAGGCCGGCCAGCGCGGCATAGGCGAGCGAGACCGGGATCGCGTAGGCGGCGAGCGTAACGCCGGCAATCGCATCCGATGGCAGCCATTCGCCGCGATAGGCGGCAAGCCAGCTGGCCGGCGGGAAGAACCGCATCCAGTTTGCGCGCGGCTCGGCCTGTCCGTTCATGCCCGCACCTCGCTTCGTCCCGCTTCGCAGCGCAACAGCACGACCAATAGCGCGATCACAGGAATGCCCAGCGCCAGATCGGGAATGTTCTTGGTCGCGAAGGCGCCGACGGCGGCGCCGAAGCCGAAGACGGCGCAGAGAGCAACAAGGATACCCGCGCGGCGCAGCGCCCCTCCCGGTGCGTCTCCGGTGGCAGACGTGAAGGCGGCCTCGATCGCCTGGCGCATATTACCGGTGATCATCACCGTGCTGCAAACCGCACCCTCGACCTTGGTGAAGACAGAGGCCTGCATGGCGGCCACGAACGAAATGCCAAGGGTGCCTGCGAGATCTGGGAGCCGATTGTGCAGGATGCCGACCCCGATCAGCAGCAGAATCTCGACCAGCGTGCTGATCGCGCTGGCTCGCTCTCCGGCAACGCGGCGCAACCATGCGGCGGTCACGATCCCGACCGCGAAGGCAAGGATCGGCGGTATGAAGTGCAGCGCCCTCGCCCAGTCGCCGGCCATCGCATAGACCCAGAGAAAGATCAGGTTGGCCGTCTGCGCGTTCGCCATCACGCCATGGATGATCCAGGTATAGGCGTCGATGTAGCCGCCGGCGAAGGCGAGCAGCAGAACGATCAAAACCGTTTCATCGCGGCGTATCGACGAACCGGCGGAGATGTCGAGAGAACTCATGTCCGGGATGTCGGCTGTCGCAGGTCCTGCATGATCCCATGGGCAACACTGTACCGCCGTCAGGCTTGACATGGATCAAGCAATCTCGGGATTTCCGACATCAGATCGCCGCAAAGCGCCCGGGGGAAGTACGACCATGGACACTCTCAGGTGGATCATCTCAACGGCTCCGGAAATCTTCCTGCTGCTGGCGGTCGCTATCGGCACGATCCTGGGCCGGATCAAGATTCACGGCTTTGCGATCGGGGTCACGGCGTGCATCCTGATTGTCTCCGTGCTGATCGGGCAGTTCGGAGGCTTCACGTTCCCACCAATCCTCAGAGCGATCCTGTTCAGCCTGTTCGTGTTCACGATCGGCTACCGGTCGGGACCGGAGTTCTTTGCCTCGCTGAGCATTCGCACGCTCGCCCAGGTCGCGATGGCGCTCGTGATGGGCGGCACAGGGCTCCTCATCGTGCTGGCGTTCGCCTTCAGCTTCAAGCTCGATCCCGGCACGGCGTCCGGCATCGCAGCGGGAGCCCTGACGCAGTCCTCCGTGATTGGCACGGCATCAGGCGCGCTGGCGCAGCTCAACCTGCCGAACGACGTGTTGAAGCAGCAGGAAGCCAACATCGCGGCCGGCTACGCCGTCACCTATGTGCTCGGCTATATCCTGACGCTTCTGTTCGTGCCGTTCGTCGCGCCAAAATTGATGCGGATCGATCTCAAGGCCGAAGCAAAGAAGCTGGAAGCGGAGCTCTCCGGTGGCGAAGCGCCGCAGACCGAAAACCTCGCCTACCGAAAATTCCAGGCGCGCGCCTATCTCGTGTCGGCGGCCGCCGGACGTAATGTCAAGTCGATCGAAGAGGAGATCGGCAGCCGCACGATCGTCGAACGCATCGTGCGCCAGGGGATCGACGTCGAACCGCATCTGGACACCGTGCTGAAGGCCGGCGACACCATCGTGATCGCCGGGCGCACCGCGGCCATCGTCGCTGCCAAGCCGGTCATCGGCACCGAGATCGACGCCGACGAGATCCTCAAAGCCATCCCGGGCAACGTCATCGAGGTGCTGGTCGACAACCGCAACCTCCACGGCCGCTCCATCAAGGATGTTGCCGAACGCGTCGGCGACAATGCGCGCGGCGTCTTCCTGCGGGCGCTGACGCGGATGGGCCGGGAGGTGCCATTGAGTGCGGACACGCGGGTCTATATCGGCGACGTCATGACCCTGGTCGGCAGCACCCGCCACATTGAGCGGGCCGCCGCGAATGTCGGCCAGATCCTGCGCGCCGGCGACCGTGCCGATATCGCCTTCCTCGCCGCCGGTATTGCCGTTGGCCTGCTCGCCGGTCTCGTCAGCGTCAAGGTCGGCGGCGTCGCGTTGACGCTCGGCGGCGGCGGCGGCGCGCTGATCGCGGGTCTCGTCTGCGGCTGGCTGCGCTCGCGCCGGCCGACCATAGGCGCGCTGCCGCCCGCCGCGCAGCAAACGCTGAGCGATCTCGGTCTCGGCGGCTTCATCGCGGCCATCGGGCTTGGCAACGGTGCCGCCGCCTGGGCCGCGATCCAGGCCCACGGCCTGTTGCTGGTCGGCATGGGTCTCGTCATCACCATCGTGCCGCTGATCGTCGCGACGCTGTTTGCCTATTACGTGCTGCGCATGAACCCGGTCGTGACTTGCGGCGCGCTGGCCGGCGCCATGACCGTCGATGCCGCCGTGACCGGCGCCTGCGAGGTCGCCGAAAGCCAGACCCCGGTGCTCGGCGTTGCCGTGCCCTATGCCGTCGGCAACGTGATTCTGACCGTGCTCGGCCCGATCATCGTGGCCGCCACGTATACCGGCTGAGGGAGGTGCCGATGCGGTTTGCTCACATTCTCCGCTTGCTGACCGCGTTTCTCGTCCTGATCGCCGTGCCGGCACGCGCCGAGGACAAGGCCGATACCACCCGTATCCAGGAGGAGATCTGGGCGCTGGCGCTGCCGTTGCCGATGTTCGGCTACGTGGTACGGCCCGTGGGCGACGGTCCGTTTCCGCTTGTCATCATGAACCACGGCGTCGCGCTCAATCCGACCGACCGCAGCTTCTTTCCGCTGGTGGAATTTCGCGACGCCGCCAAATGGTTCGCCAGTCGCGGATATTTCGTGGTGGCGCCACTCGGTACAGGCTATGGCGCAAGCGCGCTCGACATTCCCGAGCGCGGCCTCTACGGCCCGTTCTTTTCCAAGGTCGGCAAGTGCACCAACCCCAATTTCCACGACGCGGGCCGCGCCGTGGCGCAGGTCGATCTTTGGGTCATCGACTTTCTGGCCGCCGAGAAGCGAATCGTCCCGAACGACGTCATCGTCGTCGGGCAATCGGCGGGCGGCTGGGCGGCGATCGCGCTATCCAGCCTCAATCCGCCGCCAGTCAAGGCGATTATCATCTTCGCTGCCGGCCGCGGCGGCCGCGTCGGAGGCAAACCAAACAACAACTGCGCACCAGACAAGCTGGTCGAGGCAACCGCGGACTTCGGCCGAACCTCGCGCGTGCCGATGCTCTGGATCTACATCGGCAACGACACCTTCTTCGGCCCTGCCCTCTCCCAGCGCATGCATGCGGCCTTCACCGCCAGCGGCGGTAAGGCCGAATACCATCTGATGCCGCCGTTCGGCAATGAAGGGCATTTCTTCATCGGCTCGCCGGACGCAGTCCCCATCTGGTCCCCGCTGGTCACGAAGTTTCTCGACGCGTGGAAATGAGCAGTGGATCTCTGGAGGCTCATCATGATCGATGTTCGTCATTTCTTATCGGTCCTGTTGCTCGCAACCTTCTTCGGCCACACGTCGATCACGTATGGCGCTGGGCGCGAGAAGTCGAATACGGAAAAGCCCGCCGAGGTGACGACGCGCGGTCAGCGCGAAGCCAAGGACATCACCTACGGGGACTGGCAAAAGCTCTGCTTCAAGCCGGGCGGCGCCCCGACGCTGTGCCGCACATCAATCACCGGCCGCTTTCCGACAGGACAGATGGCGGTGCGCATCGATCTGATCGAACGTGAGGGCGGCGGTGCCGCCCGCCTGCAGCTCTTCGTGCCCGTCGGCATGTATCTGCACTACCCCGCCAAGCTGACCGTGGATCAGGGGAGCCCTTATCGGCTGCCGTACAACTGGTGCCTGACCAACGCCTGCATCGCCGCCGACGTCGCCGATCCCAAGCTGATCAAGGAGATGGAAGCGGGCAAGACGCTGGTCCTGGATGTCGTCGACTCCAGCCTATTGTCGCTGACAACCTCGCTTCCGCTGGCGCAATTCGCTTCGGCTCGCAAAGGCGCGCCAGCCAAAACGATGGAGCAGGATATCGACGAATGAAGGAAGGCGTGAACTACCCGACGCCGGCGCAAGCCCGTTCGATCGATCCGATCAGGGAATGCGCTGCGAACGGCTTGGTCAAATAAGCGATACATCCCGACTCGAGCGCGGCTGCGCGGTTCGCCGGACTGTCATTGCCAGTGATATAGATGACCGGCGCCGTGACGCCGTCATGCGCAAGCCGCCGGCGCAGCTCGATACCGGACTGGTTGTTCAAATTGATGTCGATGATGAGACAGACCGCCTCGTCGAGACTTCCATGATCGACGAGCGCAGTCGCCGAGCCGAACAGCAGCGCATTGAAACCGTGCTCGCGCAGCAGCCGCTTGATGCTCATGCGCATCGACGTATCGTCCTCCACGACGAAGACTGACCTGCGTGTCGACAAGATGGGCGGCCTTCTTGTTGACTGAACGGATTGACCGGGCAACGCGTCCGACAAGCTGAGGCGTCATTGCCGCCCTCTCATCAACGCTCTGTCAACCAAGTTTCATATTGTCCCTTCGGACAGGTCCAGCTTACGTGGAGCTGACAACGTAACGGCCTCCCAATCAGCGGCGCGTTCCGTCGTTTGCACCGAGTATCCCCAGACGCTCCGCGATCGAAACGAGCTCCGCAAGCGAACGGACCTGCATCTTCTCCATCACCTGGTGGCGGTGCGCCTTCACCGTGCGCTCGGTCGTTCCAAGCTCATAGGCGATCTGCTTGTTGATCCTGCCGCGCACGATCAGATCGAACACCTGCCGCTCGCGCGGCGTCAGGGAGGCCACGAGCGTGCGGAACGAGTCGAGCCTGTTGCGCTGGCTCAGCGATATCGCCTGGCGCGCCAATGCACGCTCGATCGCGTCGATCAACTGCTCCGACGACACCGGCTTGGTCAGAAAGTCCTCCGCGCCGGCCTTGATGACCCGCACGGTTGTCGGCGTATCGGCATGTCCGGTGAGAAAGACGATCGGGAGCGTCGAGCCGAGATCGATGAGAAGGCTCTGCAGTTCTGGGCCGCTCAGCCCCGGTATCTGCACGTCAAGCAGAATACATCCCGGCTTGTCATCGTCGGGCAACCCGTCGAGCAGCTCCTGTGCCGACGCGTAGGTCGCGACGTCATAGCCAGCGAGCTTGAGCCGGCGTTCCATCGCCGTCCGGAACGATGCATCGTCGTCGACGACGTGAATGAGGCCGGGCAATTTCATCTCTTCTGTCGCAGTGGATTCCGCAGGATTTTCGATGTCCGGGTCGGTCCGCGATGCCGGGGAACCCACCTTATGAATGGTACCGGGCATAACAAACACTCCGCAAATTGAAACAAGGGCAATACGAGGATGCATTCCAGCAGCGCGAAGGTCTTCTCACCCTGCGCAAGATATTCACGTCCTGTCCTTTGGTACAATGCCCCTGGAGGCAATAGTTAAAAATCCAGCCATCGTCCTACATCAACTTCGGCGAGAATGAGATAACGCGGCGCATTTCTCGCGATGAATATTCGCTCAAGACCAATTCAGCGATCAACGTTGAGGAGTTGGCCCATGTTCGTACGCATCACGACCGACCCGCTGCCCCGCCCAAACTCGCTCAATGACCTCGGCATGACCAGCGATTCAAATCCGTTGGTCAGCCTGAATGAATTTACCTACAAGAAAGGCAACGAGATCTACGGCGAGAAGGAGCCGGCCGAATACGTCTATCAGGTCAAGACCGGCGCGGTCAGGAGCTACAAGCTGCTCTCGGATGGACGCCGCCAGATCGGCGCGTTTCATCTCGCCGGCGACATCTTCGGGCTGGAGAACGGCAGCGTGCATCGCTTCACGGCGGAAGCCATCGTCGACACGACCGTTCGCCTGATCAGGCGGCAAAGCCTGGAGACCGTGGCCGAGAGCGATGCCATGGTCGCCAAGAACCTGCTCAGCATGACCACGATCAATCTCCAGCATGCCGAAGACCACATGCTGCTGCTGGGACGAAAGACGTCGCTGGAGCGGGTCGCCGCCTTCCTGCTCGAGATGGACAAGCGACTAACGGCCGCAGGCGTGATGGCGCTGCCGATGTCGCGGCGTGACATCGCCGACTACCTCGGGCTTACGCTGGAGACCGTCTCCCGCGCGATATCGCATTTGCACGAACTCGGCACCCTCGGCTTCATCGGCAACAACCAGCGCCAGATCGTGTTGCTGGACCGGCAGCAGCTCGCTAGCCTCGATCTTCAGAACTGAAGCCTGGCGCGTCGATCGCCGCGAGGTGCACCAGCGTCTTGCGCAAGACTTCGAACAGGACCGCGGTCGACCAGCCGAACAGCAGGATGCCGTTCATCGCGGCCATCGGTCCTGTCAGGCGCCATGCCGGCACCGGCGTGATGTCGCCGTAGCCGAGCGTGGTGTAGTTCACGAAAGCGAAATAGAGCACCTCACTGCCGGGTGGCGTCGCACCGATCGTCCAATAGGCCAGCGCCCAGACCAGGATCTCGAGCGTGTGCGCCACCATCAGTGCGGCGGCGGCCCCAACCATCACGGTCATCAGATGCAACCGCGGCCGTACCGTGTGGCGAAGCCCCGCCGCGCGGGCGACGCCGATGGCGCCGATCGTCACAAGCGCATGGATCATGATGTTGACGAGGCTGACGACGGTGCCGACCAGGAATTGAAGCGCCATCGTCCCCCCTCGCGAAAAATGCCGTCGTCGGTTGAGATCGACGACGGCTCCAGGTGTGAACTCGTTGCAATGGTCAACGCAAGTTCGGCGAAAACCGCTGCCTGCCTGAACGCGATCGGTTCAGTCACGCTTGCGATCGAGGCGAGTGCGTTGTGCCTTCATGCGCTTGATCTCTTCGTTCAGCGCATCCATCTTGTCGTCGCGCCGCTGGTCCTTGGACGTCTCCTGATCGCTGCTGCGGATCTTCTCGAGCGCCTTTTCGGCCGAAAGTTTCTTTATTTCAGCCATGCATCTCTCCTAGCTCTTTTGGCCGAACATGCCGGTCGCGGCCTTCATGGCCGACTCGCCCGCGTTCTTGGCCTGATCGGTGAGCGTGCGCATCTGGTCCTGGAAGAAGTCCGACTGAATCTTGAGGGCGTCCTGCATGTCCTTGGCCTGGATGAGCCTGTCGCCGAGATCGAATGTCGCGGTGACATTGCGCTGCATGTGGGCGCAAAACTCCTTGGCCTGACTGGCGATCGGCAAGGGCGAGGAGCTGAGGCCTTTCTCCAGCAGTTCGAAATATTCGGCATTGGCCTTGCGTATGCGCCCGAGCGCCTCGGCAAGCATGCTACGGATATTCTCGGCAGACGGGTTGGTGTCGACCATGGCGCTACTCCTTTGGATTTATGTCGCAAGTCCCCCGAACCACGCTCCGAAATAGCCGGCGTAGAGCGCCGGCAGCTCGAGATTCATCGAGTGTCCGACCCGGGGCACAATCACCAGCCGGCAGTCCGGCATCGCTTCGGCCATGGCGCGAAGGTCGGCCGGCGGAATCCAGCCGTCCCACTCGCCCCACAGCACCAGATGCGAGTGTCCGATGTCTGGCATACGCTGCTCGAGCTCGCGGCTTTCTCTTTCCCGGGTGAGGTTGACCGGCGTTCCGATCCAGACCCCTTCCGATACACCAAAAGTCTGCTCGATGATGCGGTCAAACAACGCCTGAATCTCCTCGAGCCCCTCACGAAATCGCGGGATCGTATTGGGCGCCATGCTCTCCGGGACGAATAGGGAGGAGGCCGCGGTCGCCATCACAGTCCGCGTCAGCTCCTTGCTGGCCATCATGGCCCTGAACAGCCCGATCTGATCGGCATTGAAGGCCATGCCGAGCGGGGTCACCGGATCGAGCGCGAACACGCGGCCGAAGCGCTGCGGCTGCATCAGCAGCATCCGAGCGGCGATGATGCCGCCGGTCGAATGCGTCGCGAGGTGGCAGTATTTGACGCCGAGCGTATCGAGCGCCGCCAGCATGTCCTCGGCATGCTGCTGCATGGAGTAGTTGGTGTAGTTGGGTGCAGGCTTGGGACGATCGCTGTCGCCACAGCCACGCCAATCGATCGCGACCACGCGAAGACCTGTGGGAAACAACGGTGCGGCGAGCTCGATCCAGTCCTTGCTGGCGAGATTGCCGTGGATGAAGACGACGGTGACGTCGCCTTGTCCCCACTCCCGCCAGCCCAGTTCGATCTCGCCCGCCCGCACTCTCGGCATGAGCCGGCCCTATTTGTTGAGACCGGCCGTCGGCGCGGCACCCGGCGGTGTCGGCGCCACCGGCAGAGCCGATACGACCGAGCCCTTGATCATGCGGTCGGTGCCGAGCGGCGATGAGGTGTCGACCGTTCCTTTGGTGACGAAGTCCACCACGTCGGCGGAAAACTCCACCGGATTGTCGGTGTGGATGAAGTGCCCGGTCTCCGGATAGATCTTGAGCATCGGCCGGTTGCCGGCATTGGTCATGCGCGTCATGAACGGCGTGATCACGTCACGCCCGACGTCCGTCAGCCCGTTGAACGCAGGCGTCGGGATGAACGGCTCCTTGTCGCCGAATGCCAGGAAGATCGGCACCTTGATCTTGGTGACCCGTTCATAGAGATTCTTCGGGTCATCTTGCTGGAGCTCTGCGCCGATGGTGTAGATGTCGAAGATGAAGACGTTGCACCACTGCTCGAGTTCCTTCGGATTGCCCTTGATCATTCCGACGCGCTGCTCGGTGTGAAAGCGGGCATATTCGCTGTCGCTGAAAAAGTAACCGCTCTTCGCCGCCGACACCGCGCCCGTGTTCGGGTCGCGCTTCTTGAAGTAGAAGAAGTCGCGCACGCTCTGCTCATCGCGCGCCTTCTCCGCGGCAAGGATGCCGGTCTGATCCCAGATCGACTTCCACTTGTCGAAATCGCGGCCAAGGTCCGGGTCGAACAGGCGCGCCTTCTTGTCCTTGGCGATGGTGATGTCGCGCGGATATTCCTCGAGGCCCGAGGGGGCTTCGAGCGCGAGCGCCTGCACCGCGTCGGGCCAGGTCAGGGCATAGCCCATCACGAATTGGCCACCGAGCGAATGGCCGAGATAGACTGCCTTTTTGACGCCGAGCTGGTTGACCACGAGGTCGTAGATGACCTCGCGCATGTCCTGCATGGTGCGCGCCGGGCTCTTGTCGAGATTGCCCGGACCCGACATGCCATAGTGCGGCAGATCCGGCACGATCACGCGCAGGCCGCTACGCAGCGCGTACTGCATGATGTTGCCGTAGTGCCCGCCGAACGCGCCCTTGCCGTGGATGATGACGAGCACCTTCGGATCCTTGTCGGTGCCGGCATATTCGTCCATGTAGCCGATTTCCCAGGAGTTGCCGCGGAGGTCCTTGGCGTTGGCAAATTTGACCGGATAGGGATAGGTCACAAAGGCTTTCCAGAAGGACTTCTTCGGGTCGATATTCTCCGCGACGTCGGGGACCCGGTAGTTCTTGTCGACGAACTTTTGCGCGCGATCGAGCGCCGCGACGTCGTCCATAAAGGCGACGAATTTCGGGTCGTTCTTGCGCTGGTTGATGATCGGGAACACGCCGTAATGGGCGACCGGGCTCTCCTGGGCGATCAGATCCGCGCCCGGCACGCGGTCGACGGCCTTCTGAGCCAGCTTGAAGTTCAGCCAGAGATCGTTGGTGATATGCATCACCAGCGTGCGGGACTGGATGCGGCCGAGATAGGGATTGATGTTGTGGGTCTCGCCGACGCGGTTGCGCCAGACGAGGTCGACGGCGTCATACAGCTTGGCGCGATTGGTGACGCTCAGTCCTGCCTTCTCGTTCGGCGTATCCCAGTAGAAAATTTCAGGCTGCACCGCGGCCCAGTTCTGCGTCGTGCGGAAGGCAAAGTCGTAGCCTGTCATGCCCAGGATCGACCAGCCGAACGCAACGCCCGGCATCGGATGTTTCTCCTTGGGCATCTTGTAATAGTCGCCCTTGGTGGCCTGCCAGACCGGGTCGGACTGGATCGCGGCCGTCATCATCTGGAAGGTCCAGTTGCCGACGGGGTCTTCGCCGTCCGACTGCGTCGTGCCGCCGATCGGCATCAGAGCGCTGACATATTCCGGATGCATGACGCCCCAGACATAGGTCTGGGTGCCGCCCATGGAGACGCCGGTCGCCAGTGCGACGCGCGAGACCTTCAGCCCGTCGCGCAGCAGGCGATAATTGGCCTGCACCATGTCATAGTAGCTGTATTGCGGGAACTTGATGCCGAGTCCGTCCGACGGCTTGCTGGCCCCCCAGGTGCCCAACGGATCGACCATGATGACGTAGTATTTGTCGGTATCGATCGGTCGGCCCGGGCCGACGATCGGCACGCCGCCGGACAGCGGGGCGCCAACGACCCACTGCTCGTACATGTCGGTCGAATCGCCGGAATAATAGGAACTGATCACGACGGCATTGGTGATCTCGCCGGCCGCGTTGCGCTTGGCGTTGCCAATCGCGATATAGGCCGTCTTCAGCTTGCCGGCACCGAGCGATTCCAGTGTGACGCCGCCCTCCCCGCCAAACTCGAATTTGGAGGGATCGGACAAGTCGTATTTGCCGCCGATCTTGAAGTTCGCGATCTCGTAGGTCTTCTTCAGACCGTCATGCTTCTCTTGCGACGATCGTCGCGTGAAGGGTTGTGCAACTGCGAGAGCCGTACCGACCAGCAGCACGATCAAACTGACGAAGCAACGCTTCAAGACATCTGTCCCGGTCATAACCGACTCCTCCCTGGGGCAATTTTCCGAAACGCTAGGAACAACGACCGCGGGAGCTTTGATCTAACTCAATGGAATCCGATTGCGGAGGTTGAGGATCGCAGGCATCAGAATGCCGGTAGTTTTGCGCGATGCCCTTCCTCAGCCACGGCTCATATCGGATACGCTATGAGCTCGACGGGCCGGCGGGCGCGCCTGCCTATGTGCTGGTGAACGGGCTTACGCAATATTCGGAGCTATGGGCCGCCTATCGCGAGGCCCTGCTCGCGCGCGGGCTTCGCATTGCGACCTTCGACCTGCTGGGACAGGGCGCGTCCGACAAGCCGACGCTCTTCATCAGCCAGGACGATCAGGTCACCGCCCTGCACCTCCTGGTCGGCGAGCTCGGCGATGGCCCGATCTTCCTGAGTGGCATCAGCTTCGGCGGCCTGATCGCACTGCGCTATGCCATCGAACACGGCGAGCGAATCTCCGGCCTGGTGCCGATGAGCTGCTTTGCCGAGCTTTCGCCTCAACTTCTACTGATCGGCAACGCGCTGCGGACCGGGTTGATCCTTGGCGGCACCAGCTACCTCCAGGATTTGCTGTTACCGATGAACCTGTCGGACGAATGGCTCAAACCGCTGCTCGACAAGCTCGACAGCGTCAAGCGGCAGGGCTGGCTGGTCAACGACGTCTATGCGCTCCAGAACCTGATGGAATCCTTCCTCGACTTCCAGCCGCTCACGCCGCGCCTGTCGTCGATCAGCGTGCCGACGATGATCCTCAACGGCGAGTTCGACTTCCTGACGCCGCGCCATCTGCACGAGACCCTGCGGGTCGAAATCCCCAACAGCTCGCTGGTGATCATTCCAAAAGCCTATCACGCCTTCACGCTGGAGAAGGGTGCACTCACGGCCGACCTGCTCGCCCGCTTTGCCGACGACGTGCTGGCCGGGCGTTGGCAAGGCAACAAGGCGGTCTGGATTGCGCCGGACGAGCCGGGCGGCGAGCTCACTCCCTTTCCTGAAGGGTACGACCATTTGCGTGCGGTTCCGGTCAAGAGGACTCCGTGATGAGCGGATTCCTCGGCCCGCTCGATTCCGACGGCCGTGTTCCGCGGCAGCAACAGACGCGGGTCGCAGCGTTCTTAATCTCGGCGCATGGCGCGCTCGCCCGGCAATTCGCATTCGCCCTGCCCGCCAGGTTCGAAGCCGCCTGGCAGACCGAATTGAATGCGCAGTTCTATCGCGAGAGCGAGATCGTCTCGCTCCTGATGCGCGCGACTTCGTGGGTGCCCGATATTGCCTTAGGCTATATGACCGCAACCTGGGAAACCGCCTGGCTACCCGCGCCGATCGAGGGGATCGCCGACCGCTCCCTTGCGCAGGCCATCCACCTCGCGACGCTTGCTCATGCCGTGCATGCCGGCATCCGGCCAGCCGCGCTGCTCCCGGTGGAAGCCAATGCGCAGGATCCTTTTGTCGTGGCGCTCCGCCGGATCGAATTCGAGAGCGGAAGGCTATTGCAGGCGCAAATCCTCTACCTCAAGGGCGCGGACTTGCTGCCGCATCGCGACGCCGTCAGTGCGGCTCTTGAGAAGCGCCACGCCGCCATACGCAAGCTCTGGCGCGAGACGCTCGAGAGTATCGGCATCGAGGCATCCCGATCGGAATGATCGGAGCCTTGATGCAAATCAAAGGAGCACTGATGCCAGCCGCCAACATTCCGGCGCTGACGCCCTTGCGTCGATCTACGGCTGAGCTGGAGTTTGACTCGGAGTTTCAATCATGAAGGCCGTTTCCGTCGAAGAAGCCGTTGCGATGATCCCACCGGGCGCCAGCGTGATGGTCGGCGGTTTCATGGGTGTCGGGACGCCGGAACGTCTGCTCGACGAAGTCGTCCGGCAGAAGAAGACCGGCCTGACCCTCATCTGCAATGACGCCGCCATTCCCGGCAAAGGCGTCGGCAAGCTGTTCGATGCGGCGCTGGTCTCGAAGCTGATCGCAACGCATATCGGCCTCAATCCGAACGCGCAGAAGCAGATGCTGGCGAACCAGATCGCCGTCGATCTCATCCCGCAAGGCACCTTTGTCGAACGTATCCGTGCCGGCGGATGCGGCCTCGGCGGCGTGCTGACGCCGACAGGCGTCGGCACGCTGGTCGCGGAAGGCAAGAAGCAGATCGAGGTCGACGGCAAGCCGTTCCTGTTGGAGACGGCCTTGCGGGCGCAGTTCGCGCTGGTGCACGCCTTCCTCGCCGACTATCTCGGCAACCTCGCTTACGCACTGACCTCACGCAATTTCAATCCTATCATGGCGATGGCCGCCGACACCGTCATCGTCACGGCCGAAAACATCGTGCCCGTCGGCGTGATAGCGCCGGACCACGTCGTGACGCCGGCGCCGCTCGTCGACTACCTCATTGCAAACGGGTGAGATCATGGATCCGCAGATCATCATCGCCCGGCGCGTCGCCAAGGAATTGAAGAGCGGCAACCTCGTCAACCTCGGCATCGGCATTCCGACCCTGGTCGCGAACTACGTGCCTGCAGATTTGAAAGTGTTCTTTCAATCCGAGAACGGGCTGATCGGCACCGGGCCTATCCCTGAGCAAGGCATGGCGCATCCGACGTTGACCGACGCGGGCGGCCGTCCGATCAGCGCGTTGCCGGGTGCCTCCACGTTCGACAGTGCGATGTCGTTCGGATTGATCCGCGGCGGTCATGTCGACGTCACCGTGCTCGGCGGTCTCCAGGTCGATGCGCACGGCCTCCTCGCCAACTGGATGATCCCCGGCAAGATGGTGCCAGGCATGGGCGGCGCGATGGACCTCGTCAGCGGCGCCAAGCGCGTGATCGTCGCGATGCAGCACGCGGCCAAGGGCAAGTCGAAGATCGTCGCCAAATGCTCGCTGCCGCTGACCTCGGCGCGGCCGGTCAATCTGGTCGTGACGGACATGGCTGTCATCGGGTTCCCCGACGGCAAGGCGACACTGCTGGAAACCGCGCCCGGCGTCAGCGTCGGCGAAGTCATGGCCGTGACGGAAGCCGAACTTGCGGTTCCCGACAATGTCCCGGAAATGAAACTCTGATCAGGTCACGACCATGCGGATTTTCAGCGATTTCAACGAAATCAAATCCGCCCTCGGGACCGAGATCGGCGCCAGCGACTGGATCGAGATCACACAGGACCGCATCAACAAGTTCGCCGATGCGACCTGCGACGAGCAATGGATCCATGTCGACCAGGCGCGCGCCAGCAAGGAGATGCCCGGCGGCAAGACGATCGCCCACGGATTGCTCTCGTTGGCGCTGGCGCCGATGTTCATCCGCTCGGTGATCGGCCTGAAAGGCTTGCGCAACACGCTGAACTACGGCGCTGATCGCATCCGCTATCTGGCACCGGTCCCCGCCGGTTCGAAGCTGCGCGGCCGCGTCACGATCGCGGAGGCCGAGGACGTGCCGCCCGACGGCCTGCGCGTCAACTACCACCTCGTGATCGAGATCGAAGGCGGCAAGAAGCCCGCCTGCGTCGCAGAGCTGATCGGCCTGCACTACCGTTAGGGCATGATCCGGAAAAGTGTGACGCGGTTTTCCGAAAAGATCATGCTCAAACAAAGACCCAAAGCGCGATGATGATTCAACCAAATCTCATCGCGCTTTAGGTGCACTCAGTCGATGATGTGATAGCCGCCGTCGATATAGAGCACACCGCCGGTGATCAGCTTGGCGCCATCGAGCGCCAGGAACGCGGTGGCGTTGCCGACATCGTCGATGCTGACGAGGCTGCGCGACGGTGCTTTCGACTGCGCCTTGTCCATCAGCTCGTCGAATTCGGGGATGCCTGACGCCGCACGGGTGGCAAGCGGCCCGGGCGAGATCGCGTGGACGCGGATGCCTTTCGGACCCAGTTCGGCGGCCGCATAGCGAACGGCGGCCTCGAGCGCCGCCTTCGCCACGCCCATCACGTTGTAGTTCTCGACCACCATCTGGCTGCCGTAATAGGTCATGGTGAACAGCGTGCCGCCGTTCTTCATCAGGGGTTCGGCAAGATGCGCCATCCGTAGGAACGACCAGCAGGAGACGTCCATCGTCTTGAGGAAGCCATCGCGGTTCACATCCACGACGCGGCCGTGCAGCGCTTCCTTCGGCGAAAAGGCAATGGAGTGGAGCATAAAATCGAGCTGTCCCCATTCTTTGGTAATGCGTTCGAACACCGCTTCCGTCTGGCCTTCGACCATGACGTCAAGCGGCATGAAGATCGGCGCTTCCAGCGCCTGCGCCAGCGGCTCGACGTGCTTCTTGGCGCGGTCGTTGAGATAGGTGACGGCGAGATCGGCACCAAGCGCGCGAAACGCCCTCGCACAGCCCCAGGCGATCGACTGGTCGTTCGCGATGCCGACGACCAGGCCTTTCTTCCCTTTCAGGGCGACTTTGCTATCCGGGAATACGGGGATCATGACACCCTCTCATGTTGGTAGCTGGGCGAATGGCCGTTCATCAGCAGCGCCAGCGTGTGCTGCGCGATCATCAGTTCCTCGTCGGTCGGCACGACGTAGACGGGAATGAGACTGTTCTGGCGCGATATCAGCCGGGAATGGCGTTCGTTCTCGGCCGCGTCGAGCACGACGCCGAGCCAGCCGAGCTGCTCCGCGACACGCGCGCGGATGCCCACAGAATTCTCGCCGATGCCGGCCGTGAAGACGAAGGCGTCGAGGCCCTGGAGCGCGGCCGCCAGCATGCCGGCGGCGAGGCCGATGCGATAAACGAAATAGTCGACCGCCAGCTTGGCCTGCGGATCGGCACTCGCGTCCAGTTCGCGCATGTCGTTGCTGACGCCGGAAAGGCCCTTCAAGCCGCAGTCGCGATAGAGGAAATCCTGCACTTTCGATGCCGACATGCCCTTCTCGGACATCAGATACAGAACGACGCCCGGATCGAGCTGACCGGGACGCGTGCCCATCGGCAAGCCGTCGAGCGCCGTAAAGCCCATGGTGCTCTCAACGCTCTGTCCGCCCTTCATCGCGCACATCGAGGCGCCGCTGCCGAGATGGGCGACGATCACCCGGCGCTTTGCAATTTCCGGCGCGATCTGCGGCAGGGTCTTGGAGATGTATTCATAGGAAAGGCCGTGAAAACCGTAGCGCCGTACACCTTCGGCGTGGAGCTGGTGCGGGATCGCGTAGTAGTCGGCAAGCGGGCCGTGCGTGCGATGGAACGCGGTGTCGAAGCAGGCGACCTGCGGCAGCGTCGGGAGACTGGCGAGGATCGAGCGGATCGGCGCCAGATTGTGCGGCTGGTGCAGCGGCGCCAGCGAAACGAAGCGCTCCAGCCGCGCCACCACGCCATGGTCGATCAGTACCGGGCGCTCATACTCGGGCCCGCCGTGCACGACCCGGTGCCCGACGGCGAGCGGATGAATGCGAGCCTCGTTCCTGAGCCATTCGCCCGCGACGTCCATTGCGGCCGGAACGTCCGGAATGGCTTCGATCGGGTAGGCCCGATCAGCCATGGGATCGCCGGTCGCCCCGTTCGCCCGCAAGCGCGGACGGCTGCCGATACCGTCCATCTGTCCCTTGATCAGCCGGCGTAGCCTGCCCTCCCCCTCGATCGCGAAGACCTGGAACTTGACGCTGGACGAGCCAGCGTTGATGACGAGGATGGTGTCCATGGCGTTCACGCAGCGACTGTCGGCGCTTTCTGGCGCCGGGCGTGGGCATAGAGCGCGGCAACCGCGCAAGACGCCATCCGCGCCCGCGGACTGTCGGCGCGCGAGGTCAGAACGACCGGAACGCGCGCGCCGAGCACGATGCCGGCACCGTCGGCCTTGGCGAAATAGGAGAGGTTCTTGGCGAGCATGTTGCCCGATTCCAGATCCGGCACGACGAGGATCTGCGCCCGCCCCGCAACCTCGGATTTGATACCCTTGATCCGCGCCGAGTCCACGTCGATCGCATTGTCGAAGGCCAGCGGTCCATCGAGCACGCCGCCCGTGATCTGCCCGCGGTCGGCCATCTTGCAGAGTGCCGCCGCCTCGATCGTGGATGGAATTTTTGACGTGACCGTCTCGACCGCGGACAGGATGGCGACACGCGGCGCCTTGCCGAAATCCGCCTGATTGTAGAGGTCGATCGCGTTCTGGATGATGTCCCGCTTGGCGTCGAGATCGGGAAAGATGTTGATGGCGGCATCCGTGACGAAGATGGTCTCGGCATAGGCCGGCACATCCATGACGAAGACATGGCTGATGCGGCGGTCGGTGCGCAGGCCGCCATCCTTCGCCGTGACGGCGCGCATCAGCTCATCCGTGTGCAGGCTGCCCTTCATCAGCAGTTCGCCCCGGGCGGCGTGGATCAGCTCGACGCCCTTTGCGGCAGCATCGTCGCTGTGTGCGGCATCGATGATCTCGTGGCCAGCGATGTCCAGTCCGAACTTGGCCGCGGTCTCCCTGATTTTCCGCTCGGGGCCGACCAGTAGAGGCCGGATGATGCCGGCACTTGCGCTGTCGACCGCGCCCCGCAGCGATGTCTCGTCACAGGGATGCACGACCACCGTCGGCGTCGGCGGGATCGCCTTGGCCGCGGCGATCAGACGATCATATTTGCTGGGAGACTGCGTGGTGGCCGCATCTGGTGACATGATGTTGCTCCCGATCCTTCCAAGCCGCGTTACGACGCCTTCGCCTTCGGGTCGAAAGGGGCGACGTTCGACACCCTCTCGGAACCCTCCGCAGCATCCAGGCCGAAAAGACCTGCGACCTGCCGCAGACGGCTCGCCCGCTCGCCCGTGATGTCCTCGCTCGCGGACAGCACTTCGCGTATCGCCTCAAAAGCGCCGCGGCGGAGATTGGCGTCATCAGGCAGCAACTTCGGAATGGCGGCCAGCGCCCCATCCCGATCGAGCAGCAGCATGAAGAACTGCTCGCGCACCAGCATTTTGAACTGGGGCAGCGTCATACGCGTGCCACCATGTTCGCGCCTGATCTGGCGCAAGGCCTCGATGCTTCGCTCGTCAACCATCCCTCGCGCCGACCCGACATAGAGCAGAGCACGCAGCGCCGCCTCGCGAAGACCGCCCTCGCCGATCCGCGCCTTCAAATCGGCTATGCGCTTTTCGAGCATGGCGCGGTGCTCGGCGGACATCTCGCGCCGGCGCGACGGCGCGGAATTCGGATCGATGCCCACCGCCGCCTGCAGCGCCGGCGAGCCATAGACATTGAGGAAGATCGCTTCGCTCAAGGCCTCCTGCGAATCGCGCCAGCTATCCAGGGCGTGAACGATCTGCTTCGACATCTGTTCCTGGAACGCCAGGAACGGATTATCCGTCGACACCGGCTTGCGATTCTCGTCGGCCTTCTCGGCCAAGGATTTTACCGTCGCCATGTACGGATTCTGGCTGCTGAAGACCTCGTATTGCAGCCGCAACGGATGCATGTTCTGGGTCCACTCGGCCATCTGCGGCGTCACCATGCCCCTGATCCAGGGCTGGACGAATTTTTGATAGGCCGCGAGATTGATCTCCGAGACGCGCTTGGCGGCGGCGAAGCGCCGCTCATCCTCGGGCGAATTGCCGCCCATGGCGCGGATGTCGTCGAGCGTCCGCGCCTCGCAGCGCATCACCCACTGGCCGACGACGAGATCGGAACTCGAGGTTTCGTCGCCCTTCGCTTCGAACGTCGCCTCATAGAGCCCGGGCGGCAGAACGTCGATCAGGTCGATATTGCTGGAGAATTCGGCATGCTCCTTCTTGGCGACGCCGCCGGATACGAAGATGCCGAGATGACCGATGCTCTGGTGCACGGTGTAGACGATGGTCTGCCCATAGGCCCTGATCTCGTCGACGTCGGCATAGCAATCGAGGATCCAGTTCAGGGCCTGCTGGGGTGGCGTGACGTTGTCGCCCTCGGAGCAAAATACGACGATCGGCGAGCGGATGTTGCGCAGGTCGACCTTCTTTCCGTCGGACATCTCGATCTTGCCGGCGGCGAGATTGTTGCCGACGAACAGCTCGTCGACGATGAACTGGATCTCCTCGGCGTTCAGGTTGACGTGGCCGCCCCACCAGCGCTCGAATTCGAGATAGCGGTCTGCTTCGGTGTCGACCTTCGAATAGACATTATATTGCTTGGTCCAGAGCGTGTTCGACGGGTTCTGGTTCTCGAAGTTTTGCACCAGCCAGGCGCCGTCGAACTTGCCGGCGCCGAGATCGGAGGTCAGCGCCGTGAGCCAGCTGCCGCCCAACAGCCCGCCCGAATAGCGCATCGGATATTTTCCGTGCACGCCTTCCCAGTACGCCAGCGGCGCGCCGGCGATGATCAGCGGCCCGAACAGTTCCGGGCGCAGCGACGCCAGGATCATCACCGCCCATCCGGCCTGGCAATTGCCGATCACGCAGGGTTTGCCGTCGGCATCGGGATGACGGCTGATCACCTTCTCGATGAACTGGGCTTCGGCGCGCGCGATGCGCTCAATGGTCTGGCCGGGCATCGGATCCGGCAGGAATCCGATGAAATAGCAGGGATGACCCGCCTTCATCGCCACGCCGATCTCGCTGTCGGCCTTGAAGCCGCCGATGCCGGGACCGTGGCCCGCGCGCGGATCGACCACGACGAACGGCCGCCGGTTCATGTCGATCTCGACATTCTCGGGTGGAATGATGCGCACCAGCGCGTAATTGACGGGCTCGTCGAGCTTGCGACCGTCCATGATCAGTTCGGCGGAATATTGCAGGACATGCGGCGCGGTTTGCGCGACATGGTCCCGGTACTGATCGCCGCGCCGGCGCATGATGTCCAGGAACAGCACGCTGCGCTGTCCTGCATCGACCATGTACTCCACCGCCGCCGCTACCAGGCCCGACATCGGGCTGTCCGGAATTTTCATGCTGTCCATCGACATTTTCTGACCTCGTCGTCACGCGAAATCATTCAAGGAGGCCCGAGGGTACCGACGTTGACATAGGTCAACGGTCGGCGATGACCTGCGGCGCGGGTCCCGCGCGATCGATGCGGATCCAGGCGACCGCCAGTTCCCAGGCGACCGACAGGATGATCGGACCGATGAAGAGACCGACGATTCCATGCGCCAACGTTCCGCCGATCACGCCGACCAGGATCACCAGCGTCGGCGTGGTCAGGCCGCGCCCCATGACCAGCGGTTTCAGGATGTTGTCGAGCAGGCCGACGATGACGAAAAAAACCGTGAACAGCAGCGCCGCGGTGACGTCCTTGTCCATCCAGATCCAGATGATCACGGGCAATAGCACGGGGGTCGGACCGATCTGCACGATCGACAGCAGAAGCACGATGAAGGCGACCAGACCGGCGCTCGGAACGCCGGCCAGCTTGAACCCGATACCGGCCAGCAGCGATTGGATGACGGCAACGCCGATCACGCCTTGAGCGACCGCACGAATCGTCGCGCCGGCGAGCTCAAGGAAGTGCTCGCTCTGCTCGGGGATGATGCGGAACAAAAAGCCTCGGCCGGCGGCCACCAGTTGCGGTCCGAACGGAAACAGGAAGCCCATCACGAGGACTGACACGAGAAATTGCAGCGTTCCGACGCCGGCATCACCGGCGAGCGAGAGCATGGTCCCCGCCAGCGGTTTCAGATACGGGGCTATTTCGCGCAGCGCCGCCCGGACGTTGGTGTAGGCCTGATCCCAGAGTTCGAAGAACTGCGGGCCGATCAGCGGCCAAGTCTTGATCCGCTCGGGCGGCGCCTGAAGCACGAGATCGCCGGTGCCGATCTGGCTCGCGAGATCCTTGACCCCCTCGACTGCGCTCAGACCGAGCCAGGTCGCCGGGCCGATCACAATCCCGAGCGTGACCAAGGTGAGAATGACCGCGGCCGTCCGAGGGCGGCCGCCAAGCTGTTTGGCGAGCCAGCTAAAGGCCGGATAGAAGGCAACCGCAAGCACCGCCGCCCAGGTCAGGATCGGCACGAACGGCTTGATGATAACGAAGGTCCACAGGATCAGCAGCGCGAGCAATCCGAGCCGGATCACCAGCTGGATGATGTCCTCTCCGGATATGAGCTGGCGAAGTGTCTTCACGGCGGCGCCTTCGTCTTGATCGCAACGAAGGTAGTTGCCGCCCTCCCGCCGCCGTCTTGATCCAAATCAAGCCGCGGGCGGCGGCTGGCGGCCTGATCGCACGATGCGGACCAGGACCGCAGGGTCGATCGTCAGCGCAACCACCGGGATGGATCCATGTCGGACCCCGCAAACTACGCGAAGCAGGAGTTATTGCGCGACGGTACCCCAGTCGATATCCGCTCGCTTCGGCCCGCGGACGAAGGCGACATGCTGGCCGCATTGGAGCGGACCAGCTCGCAATCGCTGCAGCGCCGCTTCTTCGCAATGAAGCGGCACTTCTCCGACAAGGAGCGCGCCTATTTCATGAATGTCGATTTCAAAAGCCACGTCGCGCTGGTCGTGGTCGCCGAGGACGCGGGCCGCCAAATCATCGTCGGCGGCGGTCGGTACGTCGTCGTCGAGCCCGGACAGGCCGAGATGGCCTTCGTCGTCATCGACGCCTGGCAGGGACGCGGCATCGGCTCGCTCCTGATGCGTCACCTGATCGAAATCGCCCGCGGTGCCGGACTGCACGAGCTCACTGCGGAGGTGCTGCCCGAGAACGCGTCAATGCTGAGCGTGTTCGGCAAGTTCGGTTTCAAGCCCGCCGCCCGCCGCGACCCCCAGACCGTGCACCTGGCGCTTAAGCTCGATTGAGCTGCCTACTTCCGGTTCTCCTCGCAGAATTTCAGCGCCGCGAGCGCCTCGCCGGCGCGGGGGACCTGCAGCTCGATGCTGTCGTCGTCGTCATCCTCGAAATCGAGCGTGATGCGTTTCGCCTTCGATAGCGCGTCCATGATCACCTGGTTGTACTCGAAGACGCCACGCACGGTGGTCTTGTCCATGACCTCCCATTTGGCCTTCGCCATGATGTCCTTGTCGTCGGTGCCGAAATCGGCGCGCAGGATGTCGCCGACCTTGTCCCACTCCCAGCCGTCGTAGATCAGCACGAGGACGATGGCCTCCTTGGAATAGGTGATGACAACAGCGTATTCGCGGTTCTCGTCGTCCTTGTCCTTGTAGCCGCGGCTGGCGTTGCAGTGTGTGTCCTGCGTGCGCTTCTCGACGGTCCAGTCGCCCACCTTGCTCTGTTGTGCAAGCGCCGGTGCCGAGACAAATCCCGCAAGCAGCACAGTGGCAAAAAGCAGTCGTTTCATTTGGTGAGCCTCCCAGCCTAGTTTTCAGCCGGGAGGACCATATCAGGCCGCGCGGACTTCAACCACCGCGCGTGGGGCGGTTATCCCGGAGCGCTGGGTCGAACATCCTGCACGGATCACGACACCTGCGGTCTGCGCGGCACGATCGCAATCGGGGTGAAGGTGTAGACCTCCTCGCCCCTCTGATTGAGCATGGTCCACTTCACCAATGCGATGCCTTGCGGCTTGGTCTTGGACGGGGTCAGGCTGATCACCTCGCCTTCGAGATGGAGAACGTCGTCGGCGCGCACGGGGAGGGTCCAGCGAAGGCCGTCCACGCCCATCCCGATCAGGGGATGCGGGCCGAACGGGCGGATCTGGACGGCCAGGTTCATCGCAATGGCGGCAGTGTGCCATCCTGACGCAGCAAGTCCCCCGAACAGGGTCTTTTTGGCGGCCTCGTCGTCGAGATGCATCGGCTGCGGGTCGAACTCGGCTGCAAACCTCTTGATATCGGCCTCGGTGACCTTCACCTCCGGGGACCTGAACCGCATCCCGATCGAGAGATCGTCGAACCATTCGACCGGCGCCATGAGCAACCTCGCAATATCAGCTGAAATCTGCTTGGCAACACCGTCACGCTAGCAGTCGGCCGGCTCGAACGCCCGCCCAAATCCTATGCCCAATCCTGCACCAGGGTTCCGACGAAACCCCTTTCCCAAATCCACGAAACATTCCTGAAACAGAGGGTCGGCTATCATCCCTGCAAAATCATACAGGGACGGCCACCATGGAATTCCTTTTCAGCCTGATCTCCGACTATGCCTGCGGCCAATGCCTCATCGCCCAGCCACTGCGGGAGGACGAGCTATGATCGAGCTGATCTCGGCCGTTCTTGCCCTTTGCAGCATCGGCGTTTTCGCGGCGCACGCGCTCGACGCCTATCGCACCACGCACTTCTGAAAGTTACCGGGCGGCCTGTCCGCCGCCCTCATCGATCTGCCGCCCCATCAGCGCGATCGCCTTCTGGTACACACCGGCGGCGTTCCAGGCTTCGATGGCCGCAAAATTCGGCTCGCCCGGCTGGTAGCCGGCACCCGCCCGCCAGCCATGGGCCTTCAGGAACGCAGCGGTTGAATTGAGCGCGTTGGCAGCATTCTCGAGATTGCCGGTACCATAGGCCAAAATGTTCTTCGGCATGAACTGGGTCTGGCCGACCTCGCCGTGCATCGAGCCGCGCGTTGCGCCCGTCAGCACGCCGCGGTCGATCAGCTTCAGCGCTGCATAGAGCTGGTCGGTGAAGAATTCTGGACGCCGGCAGTCGTACGCCAGCGTCGCAATCGACGACAGCATGTTCTGGTTGCCCCGCTGGCTGCCAAAGCCCGTCTCCATGCCCCAGATCGCGATCAACGGCCCCGGTGGCACGCCGTAGCGTTGCTGGATCGACGAAAACAGCGCCGCCTGCGACTGCTTGAGCTGCCGTCCCTTGGCCACAATGGTGGTGGCGCCGCGCTTGGCGAGGAACTGGTCGAGCGTCAGCGAAAAGCTGCGCTGGCTGCGGTCGGCGTTGATGGTGGCGCTGGCATAGTTTGCCTGCATCAAGGCAGCGATCGCAGTCTGGCCGATACCCTTGCCATGCGCCTCCGCGCTGAACTCGCGCTTCCAGCCCTCGAAGCCGGCCGGCGAACTGCCGCATTGCGCAGCCTCGGCGCGTAATCCGAAGCCGCCGAGCAGCGCCATCGTGCCGAGAAAAGCCGTCGCGATCGTCCTGCCCTTGGTCATCCGGGATTCCCTGTCTTGGAGTCGTGCTCGCATGATCCTACGGCAATGCGGAATTCTCAAGCCGCGGGCGTCACAATCGCGGCGCGCGGGAGGCTTGACACCTGATGAACGGTCACATCCCGTCGCCGCCATGCCCGAGCAGGAAATCCACCATGATGCCCTGGTGCTGCCGGTACATGTCAGTTCCGGTCGCCGTGACGCAGCCGATCCGTCGCGCGGCGGCGATGAAGGGCGGGATTTCGGGCACGGTGATGACGCAGCCGCAATAGGTCGACGGTGCGAGTCTCGTGACGTCGACGGGCAGCGGATCGCCGGCCTTCATTCCCGCAGGCGTGGCGTTGGCGACGAAATCGAAGCCGGTGGGGTCGTCGGACCCTCGCCGCGCGCGGCCCTTGCCGAGCCTGTTCAGCCGCTCGATCAGTGCGTCGCGGCGCTCGGTCGCGCTGTCGTGGATGGCGAGCTCGCTGACACCGGCCTCGATCAGGGCAAGTGCAATCGCGGACCCTGCCCCGCCCGCGCCGACCAGCAAGGCGCGCATGCCGTTGGGATCAATCCCCTTGGATCGCGCGGCGCCGAGGAAGCCGAGCCCGTCCACCATGTCGCCATGCCATGTGCGGTCCGCCTGGCGGCGCATCAGATTCACGGTCTGCAGAAAATGTGCGCGGTCGGTCGCGCTCGCGCAGGCCTGGTAGCAGGTGAATTTGTGCGGAATGGTCGCAACGATACCATCAAGATTCTTCAGCCGCCCTGCCACCGACAAGAAACCCGGCAAATCCGCTGACGCGACCTGGACGGGTACGAGGATGGCGTCATGGCCGCGCGCGGCAAAGGCCTCCGTCACGCCCGCCGGCGAGCGCACCTGTGCGATGGGATCGCCCACGATGACATAGAGTCGCGTTGCGCCTGTCGGGATCATCATTTGGCCAGGGCCGGCGATGCGACCGTCTCATACGTCAACTCCAGCCCCTCAAGCTGGCCGTCTTTGCGCCAGCGATCGAGAAGCCTGAGAAATGCGACGGGCCCGCGCCAATACTGGCTGTTGCGGGCGGCGATGGGATCGAACACGCCCTCATTGTTGTAATAGCCGGGCGTGCATTCCGCGAGATAGGTCTGGCGTCCCAGCGCAGCCTTGACGACCTCATCAACCCAGGCGTTCTCGGCCGCAAGCGTCGGCTCCAGTGTTTGGGCCCCACGCTTGCGCGCCTCCTTGATCACATAGGCGATGTGCTGCGACTGCTCGTCGATGATGTGCGGGAAATTTGCGCTCTGGCCCGCCTGCACCGTGACGATGAGGAAGCAGTTGGGGAAGCCGCGGCTGTAAAAGCCGTGCAGCGTCTGCACACCACCGCGCCAGCGCTCGCTGAGACTAAGGCCCTCGCGGCCGTAGACCTCAAAGCCCATGCGGCGGGCATAGTCGGTACCGACCTCAAAACCGCTGGCATAGATCAGACAGTCGAGTTCATAAGCCTTGCCGTCCGCGACGACCGCGTTCTCGGTGATACGCTCGACGCCCTGCCCCTTGGTGTCGACAAGATGCACGTTGGGCCGATTGAAGGTCTGGAGATACTCGTCGTGGAAGCAAGGCCGCTTGCAAAAGGCCTTGTACCAGGGCTTTAGCGCCTCCGCGGTCGCCGAATCCTCAACGAGAGCGTCCACGCGGGCGCGGATCTCTTCCATCTTCCGATAGTCCGCCTGCTCGATCACCTTCAGCGCCTGCTCGATGGAGGTCACCGGCTCCGGCTGGCGGCGCGGCGCGAGCAGAATTTCGCCGAGGAGGCCAGTCCAGCCGTCCTGCACGAGGTCCTGCTCGAACGGTTCGCCGGAAATGACGGCGGTAAAGTTGTCCATGCGCTCGCGCTGCCAGCCTCGCCGCAGGCTCTTCGCCCAGACGTCGTCGGTCGGACGATCGTCGCGCACGCCGATCGCGGACGGCGTGCGCTGGAAGACGTAGAGCTCCTTCGCGGAGTGGCCGAGATGTGGCACGCATTGCACGGCGGTGGCCCCGGTGCCGATGATGCCGACGCGCTTGTCGGCAACGCCGGTGAGATTCCCCTCCGCCGTGCCACCGGTGTAGCCGTAATCCCAGCGGCTGGTGTGGAAGCTGTGGCCTTTGAAACTTTCAATGCCTGGGATGCCCGGAAGTTTCGGCCGGCTCAACGGACCGCCGGCGAGGATCACGAAGCGCGCACGAATTTTGTCACCGCGATCGGTCTCGACCTGCCAGCGCGATTCCTTCTCCTGCCATGTCATGCGCGAGATGGTGGTCTGGAACAGCGTGCGCTCGTAGAGATCGAAATGACGGCCGATGCGGCGGGAGTGCTCGTAGATTTCTGGCGCGCGCGCATATTTGCGCACCGGCATGTAGCCGGTCTCTTCCAGCAGCGGCAGGTAGATGTAGCTCTCGGTGTCGCAGGCGGCACCCGGATAGCGATTCCAGTACCAGGTGCCGCCGAAGTCGGCAGCCTTTTCCACCATGCGGAAATCGTCGATGCCGGCCGCACGCAACCGCGCGCCGCACAAGAGACCGCCAAAACCGCCGCCGACAATGACGACTTCCGTCTCTTCGGTAATCGGTGAACGTGTAAAGCCCGGATCGGCCCAGGGGTCGTCGAGATAGCGACCGAAGCCGCCTGTCACCTCGACATACTGCGCCTTGCCTTCGCTGCGCAAACGACGGTCGCGCTCGCTACGATAGCGCGCGCGAAGTGCGGAGACATCGACGCTGGCTGTGCCTTCCGTGCCAGTCTTGTGTTTTTCCGCTGACATCGATTTTTCTCCCGTCAACGCGATCTCACGCCGCGCACGCCAGTTAACGCAAAACAGTCGATACGCGCAATCACATCGGCGGTTTTCAGGTGAACCTGGAATGATCCTCGGCTAACGTTCCGCCAACTGAGCCGCGCAATGATGCGGCCTTCCGGAGGATACGATGCAGGGATTGATGATGGATATGCCGCTCCTGATCAGCGGCCTGATCCAGTACGCCGCTGACAATCACGGCGAAGCGGAGATCGTCGCGCGCGAGATCGAAGGCGACATTCATCGTTACACCTATGCGGATGCACATCCGCGCATCAAGCGCATGGCGCTGGCCTTGAAGCGGCTCGGCATGAAGGAAAGCGACCGCGTCGGTACGCTCGCCTGGAATACGCATCGCCATTTCGAGATGTTCTATGCCGCGCCGGGCATGAGCTATGTGCTGCACACCATCAACCCGCGGCTGTTCCCGGAGCAGCTCGTCTACATCATCAACCACGCCGAAGACCGCCTGCTGTTCATCGATCGGGCGACGCTGCCGATCGTGGAGGCGATTGCGCCGCAGCTGAAGACCATCGAAGCTTACGTGGTGATGTCGTCGCGCGAGCGGATGCCGGAGACGAAGCTCGCCAATGTGCATTGCTATGAGGAATTGCTGGCCAAGGAGTCTGACGCGGGATTTGCCTGGCCGGTGTTCGACGAAAAGTCCGCATCCACGATCTGCTACACGTCCGGCACCACAGGCAATCCGAAGGGCGTGATCTACTCACATCGCGCCGCCTTGTTGCAGACCATGGTCTGCTCCGGCTTCGACTTCCTGCCCGGCCATTTGGAAGGCGTGCGCGAGGTGATGATGCCGATGGCGCCCCTGTTCCACGGCAATGGCTGGAACATGCCGTTCACCGCGCCCTATACCGGCTCGAAGCTGGTACTGCCCGGCCGCAACTACGAACCGGACAAGCTCTATGAGCTGCTCGAAGGCGAGAAGGTGACGCTGTCGGCGGGCGTGCCGAGCTTTTGGCTGATCCTGCTCGACTGGCTCGGTCGCACCGGCAACAAATTCTCGACACTCCGCGCGACGCTGTCATCCGGTTCGGCGCCGCCGCGCGCGATGGTCGAGAAGCTGAAACGTGACTACGGCGTCGACTACATCCAGGCCTGGGGCATGACGGAAGCACTGGGCTGCTCGATGCCTAGCTTGCGACCGGGCTCGGAGCAGCTCAGCGACACCGAAAAGTTCGACCGACGCATGGTGTCGGGCCGCGCCTGCTTCGGCACGGCGTTGCGCATCGTCGATGACGGCGAGAACGAGCTACCGCGCGACGGCAAGACCGTCGGCCATCTCCGCGCCAGGGGCCCCTGGGTTGCCTCCGGCTACATGAAGTTGAACGAAGGCGTCGATCGCGACGGCTGGCTGATCACCGGCGACATGGCGGTGATCGACGCGCAGGGGCACGTGACGCTGACCGATCGCTCCAAGGACGTGATCAAGTCCGGCGGCGAATGGATCTCCTCGATCCAGCTCGAGGACGTCGCGCTGTCGCACCCGGACGTGCTGCAGGCCGCCGTCGTCGCCATCGCGCATGAGAAGTGGCAGGAGCGTCCCCTGCTCCTGGTCGTGCGCAAGAAGGGCACGACGGTGGAGGCCAAGGCGCTGCTCGACCACATGCGCCCGAAGGTCGCGAGCTGGTGGATGCCTGATGCGGTCGAGTTTCTGGACGAGTTTCCGATGACCGGCACCGGAAAGGTGCTGAAATCGGCGCTGCGCGAGAAGTTCAGGGGATACCGCGCCGGATAGCTCCCTTGCCCAGAAAGGCTGCCGCCTCGCCGCGGCGGCCTTTCCCGTCCGCGATCGTCTTCACCTTTTGGTAGATTCGGCCGCGATATAGCTGGCCGGTCGCCCCTTGGGATCGAGGACAAAATGGTGTTTTCCGGATTGGGCCTGCATCTCGGCAATCTGTCGCGCCTGTCCAACGCACAGTCGCGCTCGATCAGCCCGGAGAACTTTTCGGGCGAGAAGGGCAAGGGCGGCATGGCCGTGGACGGCCCCGCGGCGCGCCAGGCGCGCGGCCTCGGCCAGGGCTGGAAAATCTCGCCTTATGTCGTGATCGAGCCCGGCGCGACCTTCACGCTCGCCGACATCGAGGGCCAGGGCGCGATCCAGCAGATATGGATGACGCTGGCGCGCGGCCGTCTCCGCCATTCCATTCTGCGCATCTACTGGGACGAGCAGGCGCAGCCGAGCGTCGAATGCCCCGCCGGCGATTTCTTCGCCTGCGGCTGGGAAGAATACGCGCAAGTCTCCTCGCTCGCGGTGTGCGTCAATCCCGGGCGCGGCTTCAACTGCTATTGGGAAATGCCCTTTCGCAAGCGCGCGCGCTTCACGTTGGAGAACCGCAGCGAAGAAGCGCTGACCATCTACTACCAGATCAACTACATGCTCACCGAGGTGCCGGAGGATTGCGCTTATTTCCATGCGCAGTTCCGCCGTACCAATCCCGTGCCCTACAAGGACGTCTACACCATTCTCGAAGGCGTCAGCGGCCGCGGCCACTATGTCGGCACGTATATGGCCTGGGGTACCAACAGCAACGGCTGGTGGGGCGAAGGCGAGATCAAGTTCTTCATGGATGGCGACGGCGACTTCCCGACCATCTGCGGCACCGGTACCGAGGACTATTTTTGCGGCGCCTACAATTTCGATCCCTATGTGCCGTGGATGCTGGCGCATCCCGGCCAGAGCGGCGGCCCGCAGTCGCGCTATCAGGAATTCACCACACCCTATGCCGGCCTGCCGCAGGTGATCCGGCCCGACGGCGTCTACCGCTCGCAACAGCGTTTTGGCATGTACCGCTGGCACATCACCGATCCCGTGCGCTTCCAGAGGGATTTTCGCGTCACGATCCAGGCGCTGGGCTGGCGCCATGGTGTCAAGGAGCCGAAATATCTGCCGCTCCAGGACGACATCGCCTCCGTCGCGTTCTGGTACCAGACGTTGCCGACGGCGCCATTCCCTCGATTGCCGGATGCGGACTATCTCGAAGTGGATTGAGTGCGCGGCTAGCCTCGTCTTGTGTCGAGTTGCTGATGTCAGCAACGTTTAGAACGCAACAGTCCCTGCGTTCTCCTCTACACTGACGGCCGCCTGATCGATTCAGCAGGAGGTCCCGATGCTCTATCCCATGTCGCCAAAAGTCGTCGAGCTCAAGCGCAAGCTCGAAAACTTCATGGACCGGCACATCTATCCGAACGAGGAGCGGTTCTATCGCGAAGCCGAGGAACTCGGGCCGTGGAAGGTCTATCCCGTCGTCGAGGAGCTAAAACCGCTGGCACGCGCCGAGGGGCTCTGGAACCTGTTCCTGCCGGAGAGCAAACACGGGGCGGGGCTGACCAATCTCGAATATGCACCGCTGTGCGAGGTGATGGGCCGCTCGCATCTGGCGCCCGAAGTCTTCAACTGCTCGGCGCCCGACACCGGCAATATGGAGGTGCTGGAGCGTTACGGCAGCGAGAAGGACAAGGAGCGTTGGCTGAAGCCGCTGCTCGCGGGCGAAATCCGTTCCTGTTTTGCCATGACCGAACCCGCGGTCGCCTCATCGGATGCGACCAACATCGAGAGCTCGATCGTGCGCGATGGCGACCATTACGTCATCAACGGACGCAAATGGTACACGACGAACGCGACCGATCCGCGCTGCAAGATCTGCATCTTCATGGGCAAGAGCGACCCCGACAATGCCGACCGCCACAAGCAGCAATCGATGATCCTGGTGCCGATGGATACGCCGGGCATCGAGGTCAAGCGTCCCCTGCCCGTGTTCGGCTTCTACGGCGTGCCGGATCGTGCCTCGGAAGTCATCTTCACCAACGTCAGGGTCCCCAGGGAGAACATGCTGCTCGGCGAAGGCCGCGGTTTCGAGATCGCGCAGGGACGGCTCGGCCCCGGCCGCATCCACCACTGCATGCGTCTCATTGGCCTTGCCGAACGCACGTTGGAGAAGATGTGCCGCCGCGTGCGCAGCCGCATCACCTTCGGCAAGCCGGTGTCGGAACAGACGGTGACGCAGGAGCGCATCGCCGAAGCCCGCATCATGATCGAGCAGGCGCGTTTGCTGACGCTAAACGCCGCGCACGCCATGGACACGGTCGGCAACAAGGTGGCGAAGGCCGAGATCGCCATGATCAAGGTCGCCGTGCCCAACATGGCCTGCCAGATCATCGACTGGGCGATCCAGGCCCATGGCGGCGGCGGCACCTCGAACGACTTTGGTCTGACCCAGGCCTACGCCACCGCCCGCCTGCTCAGGCTTGCCGACGGACCGGACGAGGTCCATCGCAACCAGATCGCGCGCATGGAGCTGAAGAAATACTCCAACGCATGAGCCGGCGGCGCCGCCGCGCGTCCTGATCACGGCCTACAATGGCAGGTTGACAAAATTACGCCATCAAAAATACCGACCGTCCGGAACCAGGCAATGATGCCAAGGGAACGGGAGGTCAGTTCGATGACGAAGGATACCCTCAGACCAGCAAGCCTTCGGCGAAGCGCGCTCCCGATGCTCTCCGTTCCCGTGATCGCCTTGGCGATCTCATCAATGGTGATCAGCACGACGGCATATGCCGAAGAAACAGCCAAAGGCACGACCACGGCTGCCAATCTGCCACGCATTCTCGTGCTCGCAACCGGCGGGACCATCGCAGGTCAGGCAGATCCCCGCGCGACAGGTGCATACAAATCCGGTCAGATCACGGGAGAGCAACTGGTCCAGTCGGTCCCGGGCCTGGACAAGGTGGCGAAGTTGAACGCCGAACAGATCTCGGCGATCGGATCCCAGGATATGAATGACAAGGTCTGGTTTGCCCTGGCTCAGCGCATTCAGCAAGCCTTTGACAAGAACGAAGCCGATGGCGTCGTCATAACGCACGGCACGGATACGCTCGAGGAGACGGCGTTTTTCCTCGACAACGTGGTCAAGGGCGACAAGCCGGTCGTGATCGTGGGTTCGATGCGTCCCGCCACGGCCGTCAGCGCGGACGGCCCGGGCAATCTGTACGAAGCCATCCAGGTCGCCTCCGATCCTCGCTCGCGCGGGCGCGGGGTCATGGCCGTGCTGAACGACAAGATCGAGGCGGCGCGTTCGATAACGAAGACCAACACCACGAGCATCGAGACGTTCGTGTCTCCGAACGGTGGACCCATCGGCTACGTCGATTCAGCCGGCGGCATTCGTTTCATGGCGCAGACTTCCGGGCTGAAGCGGGCGAACTATGCCTTGCCGGCGAGCGATCCCCTGCCGCGGGTCGAAATCATCTACTCCCACGCCAACATGGACGCCATTCCGATCGAGGACGCCATCTCGCACGGCGCCAAGGGCATTGTGCTGGCGGGCGTCGGAGATGGAAACACCTCCAAGCAGGCACTCGAAGCCCTCGAGGCCGCCGCCAAGAAGGGCGTCATCGTCGTTCGCTCCAGTCGCGTTCGATCCGGCTTCGTCACGCGCAACGTCGAGGTCGATGACGACAAGAACGGCTTCGTCGTCTCGGAGGATCTGAACCCGCAGAAGGCGCGGGTTCTGACCCAGCTTCTGATCGCGAGCGGCGTCACCGCTCCAGCTGAGCTACAGCGGGCTTTTACGGCGACCTGGTAGCCAAAGCACAGAAGTATTCCAATGCGCGGGCGGCCGCTCGGCCGCACGCGGCCCATACGCCCTTCTCAGCCAGGCCGGAAGGTGGGCACGCAGCTTTGCTGTGGCGCTATGATGTCGTGCCCCACCACACGATGTCGCAACCCACGCTACGGTCATCGCGTCATCTCCCACAATCTCGCCAGATTGACGGAACATTCGTTCGCCGCCGGCACATTGGTGCCCGGTCTCGCCTCCAACTGCTCAACGCTCGAACCGCCCAACATCCGAAACGCCGACCACTTGCCGGTGCGAGATGCTTGGAGCATCGATCGGGGAGATCCGGCGAAGCCGGACGCCTGCCGGCGCTTCGAAACTACTCAGATTGTCACATGGAAATAAGAGATATGCGTCAAGCAACATCGAAGGCCGCGGCAGGTTCGAATGCGAATCGGCGACGGATATTGTCGGGCATCACAAGTGTCGCCTTGTTCGCGGGTGTCACGGCGGCGCACGCGCAGAGCACTGGCATCGCTGCATGCGACGAGTTCCTGACCAAATACGACAGCTGCGTCGCGTCCAAGGTCCCCGCGGAGCAGCGCGCAACGTACAAGTCGCAGATCGACCAGACGCGCAAGGCGTGGATCGACCTCGCCAAGAATCCGTCGACGAAGGCGACTATGGAGGCGACGTGCAAGCAAACCATGGATGCGACGAAGGCCTCGCTCACCGCCTATGGCTGCTCGTTCTGATCGGGGCGTCCACCGTCGACAAGGGAGTGGCGTCGTGCAGGCGCCACTCTACTGGTCGCGCTACTTCGTGATGTCGTAGACATCAGGATCGAAGCTCGAGCTCGGCTTCTTGAAGGCATTCTTCAGCGCCGCCGACATCGGGACGTTGTAGTTGAGCCCGTTCGGCGGCGTCGGCGATTGCAGCCACTTCTTGTAGAGCACCTCGATCTCGGGGCTTGCATAGAGCTCCGTCGTCGCGCGATCGGCGAGCGCCTTGAACGGGGCGTCTTCCCGCCGCAGCATGATCCCGTAGGGCTCGGGCTTGGAGAAGGTCTCCTCGCTGATCATATAGAGCGACGGTTCTTTCGAGCGCGCAATGGCGACCGCGAGCTGGACGTCGTCGAGCGCGTAGGCCTGTGCGCGGTCGGTCTCGAGCAACAGGAAGGCCTCAGCCTGATCCTTTGCGGGCTGAATGTTGATGCCGAGATTGCGCTCGGTGTTGACCTTGGCGAGTTGCGTCAGGTTGACAGAACCGGCCACGGCCGTGACGGCCTTGCCCTTTAGATCGTCGATCGTGTTGATCTTTGCAGCCTTCTTGGCAGCAAAGCGGGTCGCGCTCAAAAAGTGCGTGTTTGTGAACGCGACCTGCTTCTGGCGATCGGCGTTGTTGGTGGTCGCCGAGCAGTGCAGGTCAAGCGTGCCGTTCACCATCAGGGGGATGCGGTTCGACGACGTTACGGGCAAGAACTCCACCGCGATGTCGGGCATGCTAAGCTGCTTCTTCGTGACGTCGACGATTCTGAGGCAGATATCGAGCGCAAAGCCGACCGGCTTCTGGTCGCCGTCGAGATAGCTGAACGGGACCGACGCTTCCTGATAGCCGAGCGTGATCCGCTTCGTTTCCTTGATCTTCTGCAGCGTGCCGGACAGCTCTTCGGCCGCAGCGGGGCTCGCGAGAACGGCGACGGACAAGATGGCGGCGGCAAATCGCATCAACGGCTCCTGTGCGGTGGTCGACTGCGGCTGATAGCGCAGGAGACGATGCCGCGAAAGCAGAGGATGCTTCTACCAGCTATCACGTTTTGATATGTCGGCGCCTCGCTCGCGCTAATCCTTGGCCTCCATCCAGATACCCGCATCCGAATGCTCGCGGATGTGCTTGACCAAAAAGTCAGAAAACACCCTGATCTTGGCCGGCAGCCGCACGCGGTTCTGGTAGGCGATGTTCATGGTGAGCAGCGGCAGCTCCCAGTCCATCAGGATCGGGACGAGCTTGCCGGCCACGATGTCGGCCTGCACGATATAGAGCGGCTGGATCAAAATGCCGAGGCCGGCAAGCGCGGCACCGCGGATCACCTGGCCGTCATTGCTGTCGAGCGTCGGCGCGATGCGGATAGTCTGCGCCGTATTGCTCCGCCGCAGTCGCAGCGAATAGGGATCGTTGGCGAGGTTGTAGATCAGCATGTTGTGGCGCGCGAGATCGGCGGGATGCTCCGGCCGGCCGTGGCTTGCGAGATAGGACGGTGCGGCCGCCAGCACGCGGCGCATCTGGCCGATGCGGCGCACGATGATGTTGGAGTCGGGCTCCTGCTCGCGCGTGCGGATCGCGACGTCGATGCCGGCCTCGATGAAATCGGGATAGCGGTTGGCGCTGATGATCTGGACGCTGAGGTTCGGATAGAGCGCGCGGAAGGCCGGCAGCATCGGTGCGAGATAGATCATCGCAAATGACAGCGAGCTGGTGACGCGCAGCATGCCCTTCGGCGACAGCGCGCGGTCGCTGACGGCATCCTCGGCCTCGGCGAGTTCGTTGAGCAGCGTACTGCAGCGTTGCAAGAGCTCCTGCCCCGCCTCCGTCAGCCACTGCCTGCGCGTGTTGCGCTCGATCAGCCGAACCGCGAGCCGATCCTCCAGCGCGCTGAGATGCCGGCTCGCCGCCGCGTTCGACATCCGCAATATCTCGGCGGCCTTGGAGAGGCTGCCGAGTTCGGCCGTCTTGGAGAAGACTTCGAGCTGAAGAAGCCGGTCCATTTTTGCTGAAATCGGAAAAGAGACTTACGATTTTTGACCTTTATTTCCGATTTCTGCAAGGCAAAAATAGCACCAACCAAGACGGCAGGCGAGGAAATCAGGGAAATGTCAGGCCCGATCAGGCACATCGTAATGTGGCGGCTGCGTGGGGAGACGCCTGCAGAGCGCGCCGCCGCCCGGTCCAAGGTCAAAACCCTGTTCGAGGGCCTGAAGGGCCGGATCGACGGCCTCACCCATATCGAAATCGGCGTCGACGTCAGTGATGTCGATTATGCCTGCGACGTGGTCCTGTTCTCGGAGTTCCGGGATGATGCCGCGCTAAAAGCCTACGCCACTCACCCGGAACATCTTCGCGTGCGCGAGGAATTGGGCGACTTGCGGATCGGGCGCTTCCAGGTCGATTATCCCATCAAAGAGACCGGCGCATGATCGGTTCGTTCACCTTTGAAAACCTGCCCTGCCGCGTCGTGTTCGGCAGCGGAACGCTGGCTGCGGCCAAGGCCGAGGTCGAGCGCCTCGGCGGCAAGCGCGCGCTGGTGCTGACGACACCGCAGCAGGAGGCGCAAGGCAAGCAACTCGGTGCTGCGCTCGGATCGCTCTATGCCGGCATCTTTCCCGGCGCCACCATGCACACCCCGGTCGAGGTGACAGCGCAGGCGCTCGCGGCGATGCAGGCCTGCGAAGCCGACTGCGTCGTCTCGCTCGGCGGCGGTTCGACCACCGGTCTCGGCAAGGCGCTGGCCTTACGTACGGGCGTCAACCAGCTCTGCATTCCGACCACCTATGCCGGCTCGGAGATGACACCGATCGTCGGCCAGACCGAGAATGGCCTGAAGACCACAGTGCGCGACGCGGCGATATTGCCGGAAACCGTGATCTACGATGTCGACCTGACGCTGACGCTTCCCGCGGGCCTCGCTGCGACGTCCGGCATCAACGCGATCGCGCATGCAGTCGAAGCACTCTATGCCCGCGACACCAATCCCGTGACCTCGCTGATGGCGGAGGAAGGCATCCGCGCGCTCGCGCGCGCCCTGCCCGCGATTGCCGCCAGAAGCGATGACCGCGAGGCCCGCACCGAGGCGCTCTATGGCGCCTGGCTGTGCGGCGTCTGCCTCGGCACTGTCGGCATGGCCCTGCATCACAAGCTCTGCCACACGCTCGGCGGCACGTTCGATCTGCCGCATGCGGAGACCCACACCATCGTGCTGCCACACGCGCTCGCCTACAACGCAACAGCCGTGCCCGACGCGATGAAGCGGATCTCGCGCGCGATCGGTGGCGGCGATGCAGCGCAGGGTCTTTACGATCTGGCGCGGCGACTGAATGCAAAGCTGGCGCTGCGCGACATCGGCATGCCCGAGAGCGGTATCGACAAGGCGGCCGATCTTGCGGTGACCAATGCCTACTGGAATCCGCGCCCGCTCGAGCGCAACGCCATCCGCGACCTGATCGCGCGCGCCTGGGCCGGCGAGCCGCCGGTCGCGACGGGAGTTGCGGCGTGAACGGCATGCGGCGCACGCTGATCAGATTCGCAACGGTCCTGAGCATGGACGATCGCATCGGCGATCTCCGTGACGGCGATGTGCTGGTCGAAGGCGGCAAGATCGCCGACGTGCGCCCCAACATCGATCTCGGCAGCGGCGCGGCAGAGACCGAGATCGTCGACGGCCGTGGCCGCATCGTCATCCCCGGCCTGATCAACGCGCACATGCACACCTGGCAGACGGGCCTGCGCGGCTTTGCCGCGAACTGGACGCTGCTGGAATATTTTCGCCGCATGCATGCTGGGCTGGCAACCGTGTTCCGGCCCGAGGACATCCATATCGCCACCCTGGTCGGCGCGCTGAACCAGATCAATTGCGGCACCACGACGCTGGTCGACTGGTGCCACAACAATCCGACGCCTGCCCATACCGATGCCGGCGTGCGCGGTTTGATCGAGAGCGGCATCCGCGCCGCCTTCTTCCACGGCTCGCCAAAACCTGAGCCCAAGCCGGGCGAGCCGCATTTCTCGGAAGTGCCGCATCCGCGCCGCGAGGTCGAACGGCTGCTCAAGGGCCCCCTCGCCGACCGCAACGGCCTCGTCACGCTTGGGCTTGCCATTCTCGGCCCGCATTATTCGACGCTCGATGTCGCCATGCACGATTTCCGCCTGGCGCGGGAGTTGGGCCTGATCGCCTCGATGCACCAGGGCGGCGGTCCGGCGAAGACGCCCGGCGGCTGGGAGAAGCTGATCGAGGCCGGCCTGGTCGGGCCCAACGTCAATATCGTCCACGGCAACGATCTCTCCGACGACCTCCTGCAGCGCCTCGTCGATCTCGGCGTCTCGTTCTCGGTCACGCCGGAGAACGAGATGATCCAGGGCCATGGTTTTCCCATCACCGGCCGGCTCCTGAAGCGCGGCGTGCGACCGACGATCGGCGTCGACCTCGAATCCATTCTGCCCGGCGACGTCTTCTCCGCCGTACGTGTCGCGCTGTCGATGCAGCGAGCGCTAGACAATACGGAGTCGCGCAAGGTTCAAGGCACGATTCCGGAGACGACCACGATTCCTGTGCGCGAGGCGCTGCACTGGGTCACCACCGACGGCGCGCGCATGCTGGGGCGTGAGAGCGAGATCGGCTCGCTCACCCCGGGCAAGCTCGCCGACCTCGTCGTCATCAGCGCCGACGACCTCAACCTCTTTCCGGTGCACGACCCCGCCGCGACCGTGGTGATGCAGACGAGCCTTGCCAATATCGAGGCCGTGATGATCGGCGGTGTCTGGAAGAAGCGGAACGGTCGGCTGCTGATCGACGGTCTCGATCGGAAAAAGGAGTTGCTCGTGCAATCCGGCCGGCGGCTGGTGCAGGACATCGAAAAGCAGGGGCGCGCCGCCTGAGACGGCAAACGGACAAGAACAATGACAGACGCTTCCAAGAACATCGGGTGGATCGGCATCGGCAAGATGGGCTTGCCGATGTCGGCCCTCGTCGCCAAGGCCGGCTATGCCGTCACGGCGTTCGACCAGAGTGCGGCCCGGATCGCGGCCGCACAGGCACAGGGCATATCGATTGCTGGATCTGCCGCCGAAGCCGTCAGGAACCGCACGGCCGTTATCACCTCGCTGCCAGACGATGCGGCGCTGCATACGGTCATGCTCGGCGCCGGCGGCATCATTGGCGCGATGGCCCCGAACTCGGTTCTCATCGAGACCAGCACGGTGAGCGCAGAAGCCTCCGCCGAGGTCGACGCCGCCGCAAAAGCGCGCGGCATCGCCTATCTCCGTGCGCCGGTGTCCGGCAATGCTAGCATCGTGCATACGGGCGCGCTGACCTGCTTCGTCTCGGGGCCGAAGGAGGCGTTCGAGAGCGCAAAGCCCCTGTTCGCGAGTTTTACCCGCGCGCAGACCTATCTCGGCCCGGGCGAGGAAGCGCGTTACGCCAAGCTCGCGGTCAATTTGATGATCGCGGTGTCGGCGGCGATGATGGCGGAGAGCCTGGCGCTGGCGCGCAAGGGCGGCATCGGCTGGCAGGACATCTTGAAGGTGCTCGACGACAGTGCCGTCGCCTCCCCCATGGTCAAGTACAAGACCACGCCGCTCCGAGCTCGCGACTTCGAATCGACCTTCTCTTGCAAGCAGATGGCAAAGGATCTCGACCTCATCCTCGGCGCCGGCCACGCGGTCGGCGTGCCGCTCCAGCTAGCAGCGCAGGTGCGCGAGACCTATGGCGCGATCGTCGCGCAAGGCGACGGCGAGACCGACTTCATCGCCACCGTCCGCCATCTCGAAAAACTGTCCGGGCTTGGTGAGCCGAACCTTGGCGAACCCAACCTTGGCGAACCAAAGCTCTGATCAACGGAGGCACCCTTTGCGCAACTTCAACGAAAACACGATCACGGACGCCGTGCTGGAGCGGATCGAGGGCGCGACCGACCCGCGCATCAAGCAGGTGAGCGAAGCGCTGGTCCGGCACCTCCACGCCTTTGTCCGCGAGGTGCGCCCGACCCAGAAGGAGTGGGAGTTTGGCATCGACTTCCTGACCCGAACCGGCCACATGTGCGACGACAAGCGCCAGGAGTTCATCCTGCTGTCCGACACACTCGGCGTCTCCATGCTGGTCGACGCGATCAACCATCCCGTGCCGGAAGGCGCGACCGAAACGACGGTGCTCGGGCCCTTCTTCGTGCAGGCCGCGCCGGAGAAGAACAGCGGCGACGACATCTCCGGTAAGATGGAAGGCGACCCGATGCTGGTCACCGGCTCGGTCTCCACCGTCGACGGACGGCCGCTCGCGAACGCCGTGGTCGATGTCTGGCATTCCGATGATGACGGCTATTACGACGTGCAGCAGCTCGACAAGATCGGCGACCTCGCAATGCGTGCGCGGTTCCACGCCGATGCCGACGGCCGCTTCCATTTCTGGTCGATCAAGCCAGCGCCCTACCCGATTCCGCACGACGGACCGGTGGGCGACATGTTGGAGGCGCAGGGCCGGCATCCCTGGCGCCCCGCGCATGTGCATTTCATGATCTCGGCGCCCGGCTTCGAACAGCTCGTGACGCATGTGTTCGTCGCCGGCGACAAATATCTCGACTCCGACGTGGTGTTCGGCGTCAAGGACAGCCTGATCCGCGAATTCGTGCGCTGCCCGCCCGGCCGTGCGCCAGATGGTCGCACGATGGACGCAGAGTACTTCCATTTGAATTATGATTTCGGCCTGAAGCAGCTTGCGAGCAACGCGCAAGCCGCCTAGGCCGGACCAGCCGCAACGGACCAAAAGAGTCCGCCAGCATCGAGGGAGCAGACGGGGAGGAATGATGGGACCGCGGGTCAGCACAGCAGCATTGGCCGATCGCCTGACGGGGCTGATCGGTCCGCGCGCCAGCACCGCGCGCGGCGTGCTCGATCAGCACGGCCAAAGCGAGTCCTATTATCGCGCACTGCCGCCCGACATCGTCGTATTTCCTGAGACGACGGCGGAGGTCGCCGAGATCGTAAAACTGTGTGCCGGTGCAGGCACGCCCATCGTGCCGTTCGGCGCGGGCACCTCGCTCGAAGGCAATGCCGCCTCGGTCGCGGGCGGCGTTTGCTTCGATTTCGCGCGCATGAACAAGGTGCTCGCGGTACACGACAGCGACATGGACGTCGCGGTACAGCCCGGCATCACCCGCAAGCAGCTCAATGCGGAGCTGCGTAACACCGGCCTGTTCTTCCCGATTGATCCCGGCGCGGACGCCTCGATCGGCGGCATGACCTCGACCCGCGCCTCCGGAACCATGGCCGTGCGTTACGGCACCATGAAGGACAATGTCATGGCGCTGGAGGTCGTGCTGGCCGATGGCCGCGTGATCCGCACGTCCAAGCGCGCGCGCAAGTCGGCGGCGGGCTACGATCTGACCCGGCTGTTCGTCGGTGCTGAAGGCACGCTCGGAATCATCACCGAGATCACGCTCAAGCTGCATCCCGTGCCGCAGGCGATCTCGGCCGCGGTCTGCAGCTTCGACACGCTGCATAGTGCCGTCGACACCGCAATTGCGATCATCCAATCTGCCATTCCCGTCGCACGCATCGAGCTGCTCGATGACGTCATGATGCGCGGCATCAATGCCTATGCAAAGCTCGGCTACCGCGAGGCCCCCACCCTGTTCTTCGAATTCCACGGATCGGAGGGCGCCGTCGCCGAGCAGGCCGAGGCGGCGCAGGCGATTGCCGCCGACCATGACGGCCGCGGCTTTGAATGGGCCAAGGCGCAAGAGGACCGCAGCCGGCTTTGGCACGCCCGCGACAACACGCTCTATGCCGGCCTGGGCCTGCGGCCAGGCGCACGTGCCGTCATCACCGACGTCTGCGTGCCGATCTCGCGACTGGCAGAATGCCTGACCGAGACGAGGCGCGATGCGGACGAGAGCGGCTTCACCGCACCGATCGTCGGCCACGTTGGCGACGGCAATTTCCACATGCTGATCCTGGTCGATCCTGCAAATACCGACGAACTCGAAGGCGCAAAGGCACTCCAGGCCCGCATGGTCGCCCGCGCCATCGCCATGGATGGCACCTGCACTGGCGAGCACGGCATCGGCCTCGGCAAGATCGATTATCTCGCGGATGAGCTCGGAGACGCCGTCGACGTTATGCGGTCGATCAAGACGGCGCTCGATCCGAACGGCCTGATGAACCCAGGCAAGATCTTCGCCGGCGGAGCAAAAGCATGAGCGACGCACTCCCGATCGAGGTCACCTCGCCCGTGCCGCTGCTCGAGCTGCGCGGCATCAGCAAGGAGTTCCCCGGCGTCAAGGCGCTGGATGACGTGTCCTTCGCGGTCTATCCCGGCGAAGTCCACATGCTGCTCGGCGAGAACGGCGCCGGCAAGTCGAGCCTGATGAAGGTGCTATGCGGCGCCTACAGCGCCGACGCGGGCGAATTCTTCTACAAGGGCGAGAAGGTCGCCATCACATCGACCGCCGATGCTCAAAAGCTCGGCATCGCCGTGATCTTCCAGGAATTCTCCCTCGTCCCCCATCTCGACATCGCCCAAAACATCTTCCTCGGCCGCGAGCCCAAAGGCCGGATTCCCGGCACCATCGACCGCCGCAAGATTCTTACGGATGCCAAGCGCGTTCTCGACACGATCGGCTTCGAGATCGATCCCAGCGTCACCGTCGACAAGCTCGGCGTGGCGCAGCAACAGATGGTCGAGATTGCGAAAGCGATCAGCCAGAATGCTCGCATCCTGGTCATGGACGAACCCACGGCCGCCCTCTCCGACCGCGAGACCGAATTGCTGTTCGCGCTGATCGGCCGGCTGAAGGCCGACGGCGTCGCCATCGTCTACATTTCGCATCGCATGGCCGAGGTGTTTGCGCTCGGCGACCGCATCACCGTGCTGCGCGACGGCCGCCGCATCGACGGCGTGCGTCCCGCCGAAGTGACGCCCGACCAGCTCGTTCGCATGATGGTCGGCCGCAACGTCGACATGACCTATCCGCGCAATTTTGCCGACAAGCCCGGCGAGGTTTTGCTGCGGGTGAAGGGCCTCACCTCGCCCACCGGCATCTCCGACATCGAAATCGAGGTACGCCGCGGCGAGATCGTAGGCCTGTGCGGCCTGGTCGGCTCCGGCCGCAGCGAGGTCGCGCGCGCCATCTTTGGTGCCGATCCCGTCACGTCAGGCGAGATCATTTTCGACGGCAAGACGATTTCCGGCGAGCCTGACATTGCGGCCCGCCGCGGCATCGCGCTGATCCCCGAGAGCCGCAAGAGCGAGGGCCTCGCGCTGCTGCGCTCGGTCAGCGACAATCTGGTGGTCTCGGCGCTTCGAAAGCTGTTCCCGAGCGGATTGTTCGATCAACGCCGGGCTCTGCGGACCGCCGACGGCCTGATCCGGCAGCTTCGCATCGCCACCCCCGGCGCGCGCCAGACCGTCGGACTGCTCTCCGGCGGCAATCAGCAGAAGGTCGTGATCGGCAAGTGGCTGGCGGCCGGCGCAAAGCTCTTCATCTTCGACGAGCCGACACGCGGCATCGACATCGGCGCCAAGTCCGAGATTTTTGCCCTAATCGACCGTCTGGTCGCCGAAGGCGCCGCGGCGCTGATGATCTCGTCCGAGCAGGTCGAGATCTGCCATGTCTGCGACCGCGCCTATGTGATGCGCGAGGGACGCATCGCCGGGCATTTGTCACGCAGCGAATTGACCGAGGAGAACATCGTGCGACTGGGGATGCACCATGCGTGAGGCCGCCGTCATTTCGCAATCCAATCCGCTGCAGCGCATCCCCGGCGTCGCCATGGTGCTGGTACTGCTGATCGCGCTGTTCGGCGCCATCGCGCCGGGCTTCCTGTCCGTTGCCAACCTCTCTAATGTGCTGGTGCAGTCGACCATCCTGACCATGCTGGCGCTGCCAATGACGCTCATCATCATGACCGAGGGCCTCGACCTCTCGATGGGCGCGGTGCTGACGCTGACCTCGCTCTGCGTCGCCATCGTTTCGCTCGCGACCAAATCGATGCTGCTCGGCTTAGGTGCCGCCGTGCTCGTGGGTGCCGCCTTCGGAACCGTCAACGGCTGGCTGGTCGCAATCGTCGGCATTCCGCCGTTCGTGGCAACGCTGGGCACGCTCGGCATGGCGCAGGGACTGTCGCTGATTGTCAGCGACGGCCAGAGCGTGGTCGGCATCCCCCACTCCGTCCGCGACATCTATTCGGCGACATTGCTTGGCGTGCCCGTCCCGATCGTGATGGCGCTCGTCACCTATGCTGCGTTTCACGGCTTGCTCTACCACACCCGCTTTGGCACCTATATTTTTGCACTCGGCGGTAACCGCGAGGCGCTGAAATATGCTGGCCTCTCGCCCAACCGGCTGTTGATCGCGGTCTATGCGATTGGCGGTACCATGGCCGGCATCGCGGGCCTCTTGATGACCGCACGCATGAACTCGGGCCATCCGACCGCCGGCCTCGGCCTCGAATTTGATGCCATCGCGGCGGTCGCGGTCGGCGGCACCTCGTTCGAGCGCGGCAATGGCTGGTTGCTCGGTACCCTCCTCGGCGTGATCGCCGTCGGCGTGCTGCGCAACGGCCTCAACCTGATCTCGCTGCCATCCTCGGTGCAGGTCGCAAGCGTCGGCGTGCTCGTCATCGTCGCCCTGTTCCTCGATGGCCTCCGGAGCCGGTCATGACCGACATCACCAAAGAGGCGCTCTCGCCGCCCCGCTCCTTCCTGTCGCAGGACGCGATTCAGCTGTTCTACCGGCTGCTCGCGGCACTGCTGATCTGCGCCACGCTGTCATTCCTGACGGACTCGTTCCTCAGCCTCGGCAACATCCTCAACGTCCTGAGACAGGCGAGCCTGACCTTCTTCATCGCCTCGGGCCTGACGCTGGTGGTGCTGACCGCCGGCCTCGACCTCTCGGTCGGCGCCAACGTTGCGCTGTCGGCCTGCCTTGCTGGCACGGTGATCCACCATACCGGCTCGCCGATGCTCGGCATTTTGACGGGCCTCGCCTGTGGCGGCACCGTCGGTCTGCTCAACGGCATCATGGTCACCGCGCTGCGGATCCCCTCCTTCATCGCTACCTATGGCATGCTCTGGGTGCTGAACGGACTCAGCTATTGGTACATGGCGGGCGAAACCATTCACGGTTTCCCCGCGGGCTTCCGCCAGATCGGCAGCGGCTATCTGTTCGGCCTGCCGATCCCGGTCTACCTGCTGCTGATCTTCCTCGCGATCGGCACACTGTTCGCGCAGCGCACGATCTGGGGCCAGGAGATCTACGCGATCGGCGCCAACCCGGTGGCGGCGCGGCTGTCGGGCATTCCCGTCGTACGACGCCTGCTGCTGGTCTATGCCGTCTCCGGCACGATGGCGGGCCTCGCCTCGATCATCTTCCTGTCGCGGCTGAATTCCGCGGAAGCTGATATCGGCGAGAGCCTGACGCTGCCGGCGATTGCCGCCGTCCTGATCGGCGGCACCTCGCTGTTCGGCGGCGTCGGCACGGTGTTCGGCACTTTCATCGGCGCGCTGATCCTGACACTGGTGCTCAACGGCATGAACCTGCTGTCGGTCAGCGCCAACTGGCAGCCGCTCGTCACCGGCGTCATCGTCATTCTCGCCGTCTGGCTCGACATGAAGACCCGCCGCCGCGCGCAATGAGTTCGTCTGAAGCAATCCAACAAACCAAAATGAGGGATGGAGACCACATGAGACAGAGACTGGGCTATTTTGCATTGCCGCTCCTGATGGCGGCATTCACGACGCAGGCGTGCGCCGACGGCGAGACCATTGCCGTCTTCACCAAGAACCAGACCAACCCGTTCTTCCAGACGGTGCGCGTCGGTGCCGACAACATGGCCAAGACGCTGAACGCGAAGACGCTGCAGTATATCCCGACCAAGCCTGACTCCATCCCTGAGCAGCTCAGCCAGATCGAAGACGTCGTGGTGAAGAAGCCCAGCGCGATCGTCTTCACGCCGGTCGACTACAAGGCGATGGTGCCGGGGGTCGAGAAGATCAACGACGCCAAAATTCCCGTCATCAACATCACCGACCGGTCGGCCGGCGGCAAGTTCCTCTCGTTCATCGGCGCCGACGATTACAGCCTCGGTCTCGAGACCGGCCGCTTCCTGCTCAAGACGTTGGGCGGCAAGGGCAACATCGTGATCATCGAAGGCGTCAAGGGCTCCTTGACCAATGTCGACCGCGTCCGCGGCTTCAACGATGCGCTGAAGGAGACCCCCGGCGCAAAACTGCTGGCTTCGCAGCCCGGCAACTATCAGCGTCTCCAGGCGCTCCAGGTGATGGAGAACCTGATGCAGTCGAACTCGCAGATCGACGGCGTGCTCGCCGCCAACGACGCCATGGCGGTCGGTGCGATCGAGGCGCTCGACGGTGCTAACCGCAAGGCCCAGGTGATCGGCATCAACGGCACCAAGGAAGCCATCGACGCCATCAAGTCGGGCAAGCTGCTTGCGAGCGGCGACTATAATGGTTTTGCGCAGGGCTGCCTCGGCACCATGATGGCGATCCGCTCGCTGCGCAACGAGCCCGTGATCTCCGAGATCGTGCTGAAGCCGACCGTCATCACCAAGGACAATTACAAGCCGTTCGACGTGCCGCTGGAGCAGCGGACCTGCCCGACCTGGGACGAAGCCAGCAAGCTCGGCGGCAAGTAAGCCCACTCGATAAACGGGACGGCCGTGCGCGGCCGTCCCAAATTCAATGCGGAGACATCATGCTGTTTGCCATCCACGCCCTCGACAGATCAGGCGCTTTGCCGACCCGCCTCGCCCATTACGACGCGCACAAGGCGTTCCTGAGCGACACCTCGCGCTTCGGCGTCAAGATCGTGATGTCCGGTCCGCTGGTGTCCGACGACGGAGAGAAAATGATCGGCAGCCTGTTCCTGATCGAGGCGCCCGGACGGGCCGAGGTCGAAGCCTTCAACCGCGCCGATCCGTTTGCCGCGGCCGGCATCTGGGAGAAAGTCACGATATCAGGCTTCCTGCGCCGGCAGGGATGAGGTGTTCGTCTGGCGCCGGCTAGGCGTCGATGCCGCGCTGGACCAGAATGCGTTCGGCGCTGTCGTTCCAGACGTCCATCTTCACGATCTGCCCGCCCTTCACGACGAAGCGATCGACATATCGGTTGCCTTCGAAGGTCGTGCCATCCTTCCATTCGCCGTAGAGCGTCCCGATGCTGTAGACGACGGTCTCGTCCTGGCCCGGGCAAACGTCGAAGCGATCCATCTTCTTCTTGACCCAGCGGTACCGCTTGGCGTTGAAGCCGGTCGGCCCGCGGGGATGGTCGAACTCGCGCCCGCCCGTAAACGTGATCACGGTACCCGGCGCCATGTAGACCGCAGCGGCGTCGGGGTCAGGGATCATTGAGGCCGTAAGATAGGCTTCCACGATCTCGGCATCGGATTGCGGCTTGGCTTCGACTTTTGCGGTGGCTGACATGTGCGGGTTTCTCCGGGAACGGCCAAATTCTACAAAGCCGCCCTCTGGATTGCATGCATATTTTCGAACAATTTGATGGCACAAGTGCATACATTCTGGAGCTGCCTGGAAACACTCCTTCCGCTAACCTGCCTCACCTGAACCTGACACCATGATCGCCCGCACCGCCTTCGACCTGATCGTGCGCAACGCCATGTTGCGATCATCCGCCGTAACAGTCGATATCGGCGTGGCTGGCGGCCGGATTGCCGCGATCGAGCCACATCTTGCCTGCGAGGCGTTGGAGGTCGACGCCGGCGGCAGGCTCGCCCTGCCCGGCTTCGTCGACACCCACATCCATCTCGACAAGGCCTGCCTGCTCAGCCGCTGCGGCCATGATCATGGCAGTCTCGGTGACGCCATTCGCGCCGTCTCGGCTATGAAGCGGGAGTTTACCGTCGAGGACGTCTACGCGCGCGGCGCCAAGGTGATCGAGCGCGCGATCGTCCACGGCACAACGCGCATGCGGACCCATGTCGAGATCGACCCGCGCATCGGGCTACGCGGCTTCGAGGCGGTGAAGGCGCTGAAGCGCGACTACGCCTGGGCGCTCGACCTCTCACTCTGCGTCTTTCCGCAGGAAGGCCTGACCAACGATCCCGGCAGCGAGGAACTGCTGGTGCAGGCGCTGCGCGACGGCGGCGAGGTGATCGGCGGCTGTCCCTATACGGACACCGACCCCAACGCCCATCTCGAACGCATCTTCAATCTCGCGCAGGAATTCGACGTCGACGTCGATCTCCATCTCGACTTCGACCTCGATCCGTCCTGGTGGCACCTGGAAGAGGTCTGCCGGCAGACCGAGCGGCGCAACTATCAGAGGCGCGTCGCGATCGGTCATGCCACAAAGCTCTCGGCGCTGCCGCCCGCGCGCCTGAAGGCGGCCACGGGACGGCTGGCGAAATCCGGCGTCGCCGTCACCGTGCTGCCGGCGACGGATCTCTATCTGATGGGGCGCGACGCCACCCACAATGCGCCGCGCGGGCTGACGCTCGCCCACAAGCTCGTTGCAGACGGCGTCTTGTGCTCGGTTGCCACCAACAACGTGCTCAACCCCTTCACGCCCTTCGGCGATGCGTCCTTGCTGCGCATGGCGAATTTTTACGCCAATGTCGCTCACGTTGCCGTTGGCGATTTCGACACCTGCCTCGACCTCGTCACCGACCTGCCGGCGCGGCTGATGAATCTGAGGGATTACGGCATTGCCGTCGGCAACCCGGCCGATCTTGTCGTGCTCGATACCGCCGACAGCCGAAACGCGATCGCGGAGTTACCGGACGTTCTGATGGGCTTCAAGAATGGCCGGCAGGTGTTCGAGCGGCACCGACCGGTGCTGTTTTCACCGGCTTGAAGAAGCCGCGCGTCATCACCCCTCGCGCTTGATTTTTGTCAGGATCCGATCAGCTTCGGTGCGCCAATTCGCGCTGCGGGCAAATTCCTTGGTGCCTTTCGTGCCGAACAGCCCTTCGTCCGCGAGATCGGCCATCCAGGCCTGGCGTTCGGCGGTGCCTTGCGCCGACCATGGCGTGAGGCCGGCTTCGCGCACGGTCTCGGCGACTTCGCGTACCTCTTCGCTCCGGCGGCGGCCGTGCTCGATCACGCGCTGGAAGAAATAAGCGCCCTGCTTCTCCCAGTCGATGCCGGGGAACGTCTCCGCGAGCGAGGCCAGCACCGCATCCTCGACGCCATAGGCGCGCGCGGTGGTAAAGCTCTCGATGACCATGGCCTCCATGCCCTTGATCATGATGCTGCGGCACATCTTCACCGCCGAGGATACGCCGAGCTGATCGCTCGCGACCTTGGCCGCAAAGCCGATGGCGTTGAGCAGCGGCGCGAGCTCGCGCGCGCCGGGGCCGCCGAGCAACAGCGGCACCTTGATGCGATAAGGCGGTACCGAGGTCATCACGGCGCCTTCGACGTAACGCCCGCCGGCATCGTCGATCAGCGCCGCGGCGCGCTGCTTGGCGCCGGGCGATGCCGAGTTGAAGTCGAGAAACCACGTGCCCTGGTTGATCGCGGCCGCGCAGGCCTTTGCCACCGGCACAGCCTGGCTTGCAGTCACGGCTGAAACGACGAAGTCGGACTTTGCAGTGAGATCGGCATGCGAGGTGGCCAGCACCACGCCGAATTTTGCGGCGTGATCGCGCAGCGGTGCGGCCTGCTCGCCATCGAGCTTGATGTCGTAGGCGGCGACCTTGATGTCCTGCTGACGCAAATCCTCAGCGAGAATGCGGCCGACTTCGCCATAGCCGACGAGACCTATCTGCCATCGTTTGGGATCGGACATTCTTTGTCTTCTGGTTGTCAGGTTTTGATGCTTGCCGCGCGCTTCGGGGCCGGCTCGGCCTGGTCCACCGCCCGCGCCTGGAGTGAGGCGACGGTCGCCTGCACCAATTGCTCGATCGCGATCGCCGCATCGCCGCCGTCGGTCTCGCCCCGCGCCAGGCGCGTCACGCGCTCCGGCGTCACCAGCGAATAATAGAGCGCGCCGAGCAGGAAATGGCTGCGCCAGACGATATCGGTGCGCGGGATATGCGGCAGGCTGTCATGGATCGCATCGATGAAGGCGTGGCTGGTGTCGTCAAAGGTCTGCGCGATGATGCGACGCGCGACCTCGTTGCCTTCCGCCGACATCACGGCCCGCAGCCGCGAGAAGCGCGCGCCGCCGCCGGCGAGATCGCTGCCCGAGGTGAAGGCCGGCACCACGTAGGCGCGCACGATCGCCTCGAGCCGGTCCTGCAGATCGCGCACCCGCTTGGCAGCCTCTAACAGCTCGGAGCGGCGAAGATTCATCGGACCGCAGTGCCGGCGATAGATCTCCAGCAGCAGGCCGTCCTTGGTCTTGAAGTGGTAGGTCACGCTGCCGGGATTGGCGCCGGCGGCCTGCGCGATGTCACGAACGGAAACAGCATTGAAACCGTTGGTCGCAAACAGCTCCTCCGCCGCGGCGAGAATCGCCTCGCGCATATTGGGCTTGCGCGCCGGTTCTTTGCTGGTGGGCTTGCGGACCATGTGATTTGTACTATCGTACAAATGAACAAGTTTCGTCAACAAGAAGACGGCGCGCGGACGCCGATGGGAGTGCTGGAAATGCCGGGTTTGAAGACAGGAATCGGTCGGCTCGCGGTTGCGGCAGCCATGCTGCTGACCAGTGCCGCAGCGCAGGCCGAAAGCTTCCCGAGCAAGCCGGTCCACATCCTCGTTCCCTATGCGGCGGGCGGTGCGGTCGACGTGCTGGCCCGTACGCTCGGTGCCGCACTTGCCAAGAGCTGGGGCCAGCAGCCCGTGATCGACAACCGTCCCGGCGCCGGCGGCATCATCGCTTCGCAGGCGCTGACGCAGGCCGCGCCCGACGGCTACACGCTGATCCTGGTCGCGAGCGGCCATCCGCTCAACCAGTTCATCTATCCGAGCGTGCCCTACGACACGTTCAAGGATTTCACCGCAATCACCGAGGTAGCCTCGTCGCCGCTTGCGATCGTGGTGCAGAAGGACAGTCCGTACAAGACGCTGCAGGACCTGTTGGCCGCGGCGAAGAAGGATCCGGACAAGCTCTCCTATGGCATGTCCGGCAACGGCACGTCGGCACATCTGGCCGGCGAGCTCCTGAAACACATGGCCGGCGTCAAGATCGTCTCGATCCCCTACAAGGGCGGCGCACCGGCGCTGACTGCCGTGATCGCAGGCGAGATACCGCTGAGCATCAATCCGCTTGCGGAGGCGATCGGCCAGCTCGAAGGCGGCCCGGTGCGCGCGCTCGCGGTGACCTCGGCGCAGCGTGCAAAAGCGCTGCCGAACGTCCCAACCGTCGCGGAATCAGGCGTGCCCGGCTACGACGTCTCGGTCTGGTGGGGTTTTCTCGGACCGGCAAGGATGCCGCCGGAGATCGTGGCGAAGCTCGAGGCCGACCTGAAGACGGCGCTGACCGATCCGACCGTGATCTCGACGCTCGACAAGATCGGTGCCACGCCGCTCGGCTCGTCCTCGAAGGACTTTGACGCCTATATGCGTGCCGAAGCGACCAAATGGGAGCCGGTGCTGAAGGCCGCCAACATCCGCGCGCAATAGCGCCGCGATTGGAGCCATGACCATGCTCATCTCCACCCTCGCGCGGGTCATCGTCGCGCTCGCTTTGCTCAGTGCACCCGCGCTCGCCGATGGCGAAAAAAAGCAGGTGCTTGCGCCCAGCGGCTCCTTGCGCGTCGGCATCTATCCGGGCAGTCCGACCTCGATGGTGACAGATGCCGCCGGCAAGCCGCACGGCCTGAGCTACGATCTCGGCGGCGAGCTTGCAAAACAGCTCGGCGTGTCCGTGGACTATGTCCGGTTTCAGCGTGTCGCCGACATCGTCACCGCGATCAAGAACGGCGAGGTCGATTTCACCGTCACCAACGCGACGCCTGCCCGCGCCAACGACGTCAGCTTCAGCCAGCCCGTGCTGTCGATCGAGCTCGGCTTTCTGGTGCCGGCCAACTCGACCATCGCCAAGGCCGACGAGATCGACCGTGCCGGCGTGCGGATCGGCGTCACCAAGGGCTCGACCTCGGAGCGCACGCTGCCGCAGACGTACAAGAACGCGACCATCGTTCCTGCCGAGAGCGTGAAGGCGGTGATCGAGATGTTCTCGCGCGGCGAGATCGATCTCTACGCCACCAACAAGCCGACGCTGTTCGAGATGTCCGACCAGATGCCGGGCGCGCGAATCCTGGACGGCAATTGGGGTCTGGAGCACATGGCCGTCGCCATTCCCAAGGGGCGCGAGAACGCCCTGCCCTTCGTCAACCATTTCGTGCAGGAGGCGAAGGCCGGCGGCACGCTGGACACGATCCAGCAGCAGGCGGGCCTGCGGGGCGCCGTCAAGGCGACGGGCAACTAAAGCCCCAGGGAAATCAAGGGTGGGGCCCGGAATTTCCGTGACCGTCCAACAAAGCGTCGAAACAACCCCATGCACAGTAGCCGTTGACGGCCGGCGCGAAGACCTTCGGCTTTTACGAAATCATTTGACACGTCGGGCAAATCGGGGGTATATTACTATCCTCGCACAGCCCTCAAATTCAGCGTGTCGCTTCCTCCGCCGCCTGCCAGACGATCTCGGGCGGCGCGCGGAAAGCAAAGCGAACGAGATGGCGTGCGATGATGTCCTGAAGCTGCGCAAGGCGCTCGGCATCCTCGGCCTCGGCGCGCATCGTCAGGATGTTATTGGCGGCCTCCAGCCGGCAGGTTCCGACCGAGAACGGGATCACGCCTCGCTCCGGGGTGAACTCCACCGCCATCTTGTGCGCAAAATGCTTGCAGAGCTGTTGCAGGTAGATGCTGGCACGCTCGCTTTCGACCTGCGCCGTTGAATGTTTCATGGTTGTCCTCTTGGGGTCATCGAGCGAAGTGCGCCCGGTCAAATGGCGGTAACGCGCCGAAATAGACCCCGCTCATCTCTCCAGCAAGCTATCTGCCGCTAACGATGCCGTGAGGAGCGGAGGGCCTTGCCAAGGCGAACGCCTGACGCAACTGCTTCGCAAACTCATCGTGACGCTGGAGCCGGCGGGCGACTCCGGAAACATTCTTCCGGTTGCTCAGGATCAACGCGCAAATATGGACAAAGCGTCATTTGTGTTTCGCGCATCGCTTCCGCACACAGCACGAAGCGCTCGTTCGGAGACCCAAATGATCAAGCCGCTTCTGCTCAGACTTCACCGCTGGATCAGTCTGGTCTTCGCCCTGCCCTTGCTCGCGATCATCGCGACCGGCCTGATCCTATCGTTCGAGCCAATGGTGCAGGTCAGCGGCACGAATGGCCCGGCGATCGATGCAACCCGCGTCATCGCGGCGATCAAGCGCTACGATCCGGACAACAAGGCCCGCGGCATCGCCATCAACGCCAGCGCGCAGCGCCTGACATTGCAGGGCATCAACGCACCGGCCGTCGATCTCGCAACCGGCGAAGCCTTCGCAGCGGGTTCGACCCTATCCGATTTCTTCCTGTGGGCGCGCTTCAGCCATGAGCGGCTGCTCGGCCAGGCCTGGCTGGTCACGGCATCGACCATCGCGATGGTCGTCGTGATGCTGCTGGGAACGCTGATGGGCCTGCCGCGGCTGCGCAACACGCTGTCCGGCTGGCACAAGGCGACGGCATGGTTCGCGCTGCCCTTGATCCTGCTCAGCCCGCTGACCGGCCTATGCCTGGCGTTCGGCCTGACTTTTCAGACCGCATCTGCGCCGCCCAGCGGCCGCGTCGCATTGACCGAGGCCGTCCGCATGGTCGCAGCCGAGCACGATCTGTCGCACGTGATCTCCATCGGCGCCCGCGGCGGGAGGATGATGGCGCGCATCTACGAGGACAGCGAGCTGCGCGCGTACGGTATCGGTCCGGCAGGCGTCACGGCTTTGCCGCGCAACTGGCCGCGCCTGATCCACGAGGGCAACTGGTCGGCGATGGTCGCTTCCTCCCTGAACGTGATCGTTTCGCTTGCGCTGCTGACCCTGCTCTGCACGGGCGTGCTGATCTGGGCACGACGCAGGCTGCGCAAGGCCACGCCGCGATCGAACCAGCCACGCGGTGTCTCGTCGCTGAGCACGGCCGGCTAAAACCTCAATTGGGCGCCCTCGCCCGCTCCTCTTCCTGCGGGACGATTCTCCGCACGATCTCCGCATCGTCATCGGCAGAGGCCAGCAGGATGGCGCGTTCGCGCGGCAGCGCTTCGGGCAATTCGTCACGGATGAAGGCGACGAGCTTTTCACGGATTTCGCAGCGCAGGTCCCAGGATTGCGGCGCATTGCGCGCGCTGACCAGCGCTCGAAGCTGGATGGTGCGGGCATCCGCATCGATGACCTGGAGATTGACCACCGCGCCGTCCCACAGTTTCGACTCCTTGACGGCCTCCTCCAGCCTGCGGCGAATGCGCGGCACGTCGGCCCGGTAGTCGACGTGGAGCGCGATCGCGCCGATCAGCGAGGCCGCATCGCGCGTCCAGTTCTGAAACGGCTTTTCAATGAAGTAGGACAATGGCACCACCATGCGGCGCCAGTCCCACAGGCGAACCACGACATAGGTCGAGGCAATATCCTCGACCCAGCCCCACTCGTTCTCGATGATGACGGCGTCCTCGATGCGGATCGGCTGCGTGATCGCGATCTGCACGCCCGCGATCAGATTGCTGAGCAGCGGCCGCGCGGCGAGACCGACGATGATACCGGCGGCACCGGCGGAGGCGAACAGGCTGACGCCGTATTGCTTGACCGAGTCGAAGGTCATCAGGGCCGTCGACACCGTGATGATGACAATGATGGTATCGGTCACGCGCTTGAACACGCGCACCTGGGTGACGTGCTTGCGCGCGATGAAATTCTCGGTGACGTCGCGAAAGTTCTGCAAATACCGCGCCGCGCTCATGTCGACGACGCGAATCGAAATCCATCCGATCAAGGCGATGACGGCGACGACGAACAAACGCATCAGGGGGTTGCGGATCGTGTCGTCGAGCGGCGCAAGCGGCAACACCAGCGCGACCGCGGCAAGACACACGGCCAGGCGCGCCGGCCCTGCGGTGCGGTCGATGAATACGGCGAGCAGCGGGAGGCGGGTGCCGAAGGCCCGATCGAGCAGCCACACCGCGACACGATAGAGAGACAGCAGGATCAGGATGGCGCCGGCGATCAGGCTGAGACCGACGAACCACGAGGGGATCCAGCCGAACATCTCGTCGATGTCGGCGACAAGGGTTTGCAGATTCATGCTGTTCCCTGCACTTGCATTTCCACGTTCCGCGCCAACGCATTGATGGCGCCTTCGCTCCCGCCGCCAGCGCAATGTAGCATTCGTCGCGTGCAACCGTCGGCGAACTGCGCTATTTCTGGGCAGTCATGACTCGACGCACCGGCAGTGCCGACCTTCCTCTCCACAGCGGACGCGTTCCGCCGTGGCTTGCGAACCGCATGGCGTCGCTCGGCACCATCATCACGCAGGCGATCGTTCATCATTACGGCCGCGATGCGTTCCTGCAGCGCCTGTCGCACCCGTTCTGGTTCCAGTCGTTCGGCGCCGTGATGGGAATGGACTGGCACTCCTCGGGCATCACCACCTCCGTGATCGGCGCGCTGAAACGCGGATTGGCGCCGATGCAGGACGAGCTCGGCATCTATGTCTGCGGCGGCCGCGGCCAGCATTCGCGCAAGACGCCGGACGAGCTGATGCTGCTCGGCGACCGCGTCGGCCTCGACGGCGCATTGCTGACGCGGGCGAGCCGCCTGGTCGCAAAGGTCGACAGCGCCGCGGTGCAGGACGGGTTTGATCTCTATCTGCATGGCTTCTTCGTCACCGCGGATAGCAAATGGACTGTCGTGCAGCAGGGCATGAACGGCGACAAGCGCCAGGCGCGCCGCTATCACTGGCATTCCGAGACGCTGAAGAGTTTTGTCGACGCGCCGCACAGCGCGATCGACGGCCCCGAGCAGGGCCAGATCGTCAATCTCACCGACCACCGCGCCGACGTCTCGCGCAGCGCGCAGCTCGATCTGCTCACCGAGCTCGGCCCGGACCGGATCGTCTCCGAATTCGAACGGCTCAGCGGCACCGAGCCGGCGCAAGCGCTGTTGCCGCACCTCATCATGCCCGCGCATCATGACGTGCGGCCGAAGGATGTGTTCGCGCGCCGCCTGCACGGCACCCTCGCGGCCGCCGCCGAGTGCGGGCCGGTCGACTTTCCGGAGCTGCTGCTGACACCCGGCGTCGGCGCGCGCACCGTGCGCTCGCTCGCCATGGTCGCCGAGGTCGTGCACGGTGCGCCCTATCGTTTCAGGGATCCCGCGCGCTTCTCGCTCGCCCATGGCGGCAAGGACCGGCACCCCTATCCCGTGCCGATCAAGGTCTATGACGAGACCATCCGTGTGCTGAAGGACGCGGTCCAGCAAGCGAAGCTCGGACGCGAAGAGGAAATGCAGGCGATCAAGCGGCTGGACGATCAGGCGCGGCGGCTGGAGCGCACCGCGCAGGGGCCATCGGTCGATGCCTACATTGCCGGCGAACGCGCTGTTTCCCCCGAGCTCGACGGCCGTTCCGTGTTCGGCTGGGAACGGGATCTGGCAGCGACAAAAAAGCGGACCGGGTGAGCACCGGTCCGCGACGTCAGTTGGCACTCGTCGTCAGGTTTCGTCGGGTTCCTCGTCCGCGAGACGATTGGCCGAATGGTCCTGATACTGTTCCGTCTGGTGAACTTGCCGTCCATGCCGCGGATCTCGGTGTGCTGGGCCTTGGGCCTTGTCGCGGTTGGACAGGACCATATTGTCTCCGATCATGTCCTTCGGAATGTCGGAGAGCGCGCCGGTGCCGTCGCCCTTCCCCTGCATGCCCGATCTGAAATGCGTCTTGCTTCCGCGTCCGCCTGGCATCGATTTCTCCTTTGCGGCTGGACTCCTGGTTTCGACGACAACAGACACCTTGGCAGGCCGTTCCGAACCAAAGGCGCGCGCTTCGCATTTGTAAGGAAGGGAACGATCAGCCCGCCCGCAGCAGCGAACGATCTGCCTCAGTGCGTGCCGGTTCGGCCGGCTGTGTTCCAACCTGCACCGCGACGACGGGAAGCTTTTCGATGGCGCGGATACCGGGTCGTTTCCGCCAACGAATCTGCGACGGATCGATTGCGAGGCCGAGTTTTGGCCAGCGCGTCAACAGCGCCTGAAGCGCGCATGCCGCCTCGATCCGCGCGAGCTGGTGGCCGAGGCAGAAATGGATGCCGGTGCCGAAGGAGATGTGACGGTTCGGCTTGCGCGCGAGATCGAGCCGTTCAACCTCCTCGTGCTCGCCGGGATCCATGTTCGCCGCAGCGAGCATCACCATGACGCGGTCGCCCTTTTTCAGGCGCACGCCGGCGAGCTCGACGTCGCGCCGCACATAGCGCGGCTTTGAGAATTGCACCGGCGAGACGAAGCGCAAGAACTCCTCGACGGCGAGGCCGACGCGGCTCCAGTCCTCCTCCAGCCAATCGCGCAGGCGCGGAGATTTCAGCAGCTCATAGACCGAGCCGCTGATCAGATGCGTCGTGGTCTCGGAGCCCGCGGCCAGCAGCAAAAACACCATCGAGACCATTTCACTCGGCGTGATGCGGCCGCCTTCCCGCTCGACCTGGACCAGTTCGGCAATCAGGCCCTCACCGCCTTGCGCCCGCGCCACCCGCAACTGCTCCTCGAGATAACGCCGCATCCTGCTGAAGGCGAACAGCATGCGGAAGAAGCCGAAGACGTTGGTCAGCCCCGCCATCGAATTGGCCCAGGCGATGAACCGGGGACGGTCGGCCGCCGGAAGGCCAAGAAGCTCGCAAATCACGGACAGTGGCAAAATGCGCGCATAGCGCTGCACAAGATCGGCAGGGCTGCCACCGGCAAAGAGGTCTGCCGCCAGGTCGTCGGCGATGGCGCGGATGCGCGGCTCCATCGCCACGATGGCGCGGCGGCGAAAGGCTTCATCCACGATGCTGCGCAGCCTGGTGTGATCAGGCTCATCCATGGTCAGCATGTTGTTGGCGATGGTCGTGACGAGCTTCGGCATCCACCAGCGCAGGCCTGCGACCTCGCCGTCTTCCTTGCGCAGCGTGAAGGTGGTGCCGTCCTTCAGCACCTGCGCCGTCGTCTCATAGGTCGTGGTGACCCAGACATCGCCGACGAGCGGAAACCGGGTCGCGACCACAGGGGCAAAAGCCCTCAGCGTCGCGATGCCTTTCGACGGATCGCGAAAGAAGGCGTCGCTGGTGAAATCGATGCGCGGCGTCATGGATCACCGGCCCTGTTGATGGCGCCTCATCCAGATGGTGGGGGCGCTGGCCGATGCAAGGGTGGGAACTGTCCACGCGTCGCACGTGACTTTCGTGTGGACGGCTTCCACATCGTCATGGCCGGGCTTGTCCCGGCCATCCACGACCTTCCCGCGGCACGAAGAACGTGGATACCCGGGACAAGCCCGGGCATGACGAGTCTGCGGTTGGGTCGAAACCTAGCCTCGCCCCGGTGAGCGCGGGCCGGATTTGCGCTGGCTGGTGTAGGAGTCCCAATTGCTCCAGCTTCCATTGCTGAGGCTTTGCAGGTCGGTTGCGAGCGGCCGGCGCGTGCGCTTCTCGTAGTCGGCGATCGAACGTTCCGACTGCACGATCTTGCGCTTCAGCTCCGCGATCGCCTTCTCGGTCTCTCCGTTCCGCTTCGAGGACGCGATCTCGCCGATCGTGAAGCGCGCGGTCTCTAGCGCCTTCAACTCGGCGCGGTTCTTCTTCAACTGGACCCGGTGCCAGGCGATATTGCTGTCGCTGTCCGCAACCATGTGGAACTCCGCTGATTCGGCTTTCCCATAGTATCGTCTGCCGAATCGACCGGGCAACGGTGCCGCGGCGGCGAAAATGCGGCTTTGTTGCCCGGCAAATTCTGCCCTACCGCTCGGCAAAGGCCTTTTCGACCACGAACTGGGCCGGTTCGCCGTGGTTACCCTCGACAAAACCGCGCTCACCCAAGAGCACGCGGGTGTCGGCCACCAGCGCCGGGCTGCCGCAGATCATGACGCGGTCATGGGCAGCCTCGATCGGCGGCAGGCCGATGTCGGAAAACAGCTTGCCGGTGGTAATGAGGTCGGTGATGCGTCCGCGGTTGCGGAAGGGGTCGCGGGTCACGGTCGGGTAGTAGATGAGCTGATTGCGGATGTAGTCGCCGAGCAGTTCGTCCTGCGGCAGCGTCTCGGTGATCATCTCGCCATAGGCGAGCTCCTTGACGTGCCGGCAGCCGTGCAGCAGCACGACCTTCTCGAAACGCTCATAGGTTTCAGGGTCCTTGATCACGCTGAGGAACGGGGCGAGGCCCGTGCCGGTGCCGATCAGATAGAGATTGCGGCCCGCTTCGAGGTTGTCGATGACGAGCGTGCCGGTCGCCTTGCGGCTGACGATGATCTCGTCGCCCTGCTTCAGGTGCTGGAGGCGCGAGGTCAGCGGGCCGTCCGGCACCTTGATCGAGAAGAACTCGAGCGTGTCCTCGTAATTGGCGCTGGCGACGCTGTAAGCCCGCAGCAGCGGTTTTTCGCCGACCTTGAGCCCGATCATGGTGAATTCGCCGTTGCGGAAGCGGAAGGTGGGGCTGCGGGTGGTCTTGAAGGAGAACAGCGTGTCGGTCCAGTGGTGAACGCTGAGGACGCTTTCCTGGTTGAAATTGCTCATCTCACCCTGCCCTTGCTTCGGTCGGTCGTTGTCTAGACAATATCATTCGTGTACTATCGTTCGTATACAAACGAATAATCCGGCTTGATCGATTGGTCAAGGCGGGATCAGATCGCAAGCGTTGCAGGTAGGGATAAGGAACCATCTCCATGGCGCATGACGCACCCCAGGCCACCGGGCCTTCCAAGCTCGTGATCCGCAACATCGGCCTGATCCTGTCCGGCGCCCTGGAAAAACCGATCCTGGATGGCGACACCATCGTCGCTGAGAACGGAAAAATCACCGCGATCGGCCGCTTCAAGGACGTGGACATTGAAGGCGCCACCACGATCGTGGACGCCAACGGCACCACGGTGGCGCCGGGCCTGATCGACAGCCACGTCCACCCTGTCGCGGGCGACTGGACGCCGCGACAGAACCAGATCAACTGGATCGACAGCTACCTCCATGGCGGCGTCACCACCATGATCTCGGCCGGCGAGGTGCACATGCCGGGCCGGCCCCGCGACGTCGTCGGCCTGAAGGCAATGGCGATCTTCGCCCAACGCGCCTTCTGGACGCTGCGTCCCGGCGGCGTGAAGGTTCATGCCGGCGCGCCCGTCATCGAATGCGAGATGGTCGAGGAGGACTTCAAGGAAATGGCCGCCGCCGGCGTCAAGCTGCTCGGCGAAGTCGGCCTCGGCGGCGTCAAGGACGGCCCGACCGCGCGGAAGATGGTGGGCTGGGCGCGCAAATACGGCATCCAGAGCACGATCCACACCGGCGGGCCCTCGATCCCCGGCTCCGGCCTGATCGACAAGGACGTCGTGCTGGAAGCCGACACCGACGTCGTCGGCCACATCAATGGCGGTCACACCGCGCTGCCCGACGACCAGATCCGCTGCATCTGCGAGGGCTGCAAGCGCGGGCTCGAGCTGGTTCACAACGGCAATGAGCGCTCGGCGCTGTTCACGCTGCGCATCGCGCGCGAGATGGGCGACCTCCACCGCGTCATCCTCGGCACCGATGCGCCGGCCGGCTCCGGCGTGCAACCGCTCGGCATTTTGCGCATGGTCTCGATGCTGTCCTCGCTCGGCGAACTGCCGGCCGAGCTCGCCTTCTGTCTTGCGACCGGCAACACCGCGCGGATGCGCGAGCTCGATTGCGGCCTCATTGAAGTGGGCCGTTCCGCCGATTTCGTGCTGATGGACAAGGCGCAGCATTCGCCTGGAAAGAACATCCTCGAGAGCGTGCAGCTCGGCGACCTCCCCGGCATCGGCATGACCATCATCGACGGCATCGTGCGGACGCAACGCAGCCGCAATACGCCGCCGGCGGGCAAGGTGCCGGAGATCGTGGCGAAGTAACAGGGCCCGAGCGCCCGCCCCGTCATCCTGAGGCGCTCGCACACGGCGCAAATGCGCCGTGTGCGAGCCTCGAAGGATGAACGGCCGGGACGCAGCCGGGCCGTCGCCCTTCGAAGGCCGCTGAAGAAGCGGCCACCTCAGGGTGACGGAGAAAGAGCTGCCGTAGGGTGGGCAAAACGACTTGTCTGCCGTAGCTCGCAGAGCGAGGGCGGAAGCGTACCCCCTCTTCCATCGAATTCGCGGAGAGATGGTGGGCACGGCGCAAACGCGCCTTTGCCCACCCTACGGCACCGAATTCTGCGCGGCTTATTCAACAACGCATCGACGCCTGGCGCACATTCGCGTCGCGCGGAGCGAGGCCCTCGCCGCGTGACGGGCAAAGCCAATTGCGTCGGGCCGGTTTCTAGCTAAAGTTGCGCTCACGCCCGGAATCCCATCCGGACCTCCTGGGGAGCCCCTTTTGAGTGAACAGGTCATCGATCTCCCGCTTCCGGTTCAAAGCCAATGGACCGTGGTTCGCGGCTGCTTCTGGCGAGTGCTTGCAGCCCTGGCAAGCGGCGTCCCGGTCACCTTCGTCATCGCCTTCGTCGTGAGCTTCGTCGGAGCGGCAACCCGTTCTGCCTCCTTGCTCCGCGCGACCAAGGAGTTCTGGTACCTGGAATCGCTCACAATTCTGTCGATCTTCATGGTGAGCGCAACATATCTGTACTTCGCCCGCGACGGGTTGAAGGAGAGGCTCCGACAATTTCCTCCCGAACTGATCAACGGACTCCGCCGCCCGGTATCGCTCCTGATCCTGGTTTGCGTGCCGCTGGGCCTGCTCGGCACGGTTCAATGGGCCATGACGACAACCCAGCTGACGAAGAATTTCCTGCACGATATGCCGCCGATCTTTTGGCTGACCATTGCGGTCCTTCTCGTCATCGTAGCCCCCGTGGCGGAGGAGATATTTTACCGCGGATACGTATGGGACCGTCTGTCCAGTATCATGCCACCCTGGAAGGCAGCCACGATCTCCGCTGCTCTCTTCCTCGGCTCGCATCTCCCCAACGGCATTCTCACGCCCCTGCTCGTGCTGCCACTGACGATCGTTCTGACCGTCCTGCGACTACGGGGCGTTGGAGTGGGCGTGTGCGTACTCGCACATGGCGTCTACAACGGGACGATCATTCTCGGTAACGTCGTCCAGACCTACGTTGCACCGCTCCCCATCCCTTCATGAGGATCATGGAATCCACGACTGACACTCACCGCAGCTTGTTAAGCAGCGCCATCAGCGTCTCGCACTCCCTGGGCTCAAGTGGCGCGAGCGTTTCGCGGGTGATCGCGAGCGCGCTGGGCGCGACCTTTTCGGCGAGTTGCTGACCGGCGCGGGTCCCGAGCAATCCGGGACGTTCCTTGACTTCGGCCGGCCCGTGCCGGAGGTATCTTCACCGATCTCTGCTTCAATTTCCGGTCACTGCGTGTTCGACAAATTTGCAGACTGGTTGCGTCGGACGGTCCTGTTCTCGGCCGCTATCGACATTGCGCGCCAGACCTTGCCGACGCCGGTGCTGATCTGGCTGCGCACGCAGATGGTGCGCAATCTGCACGGCACGCCGGGCGACGTGTTCGGCGAAATCTATCGGCGCAACATCTGGGGTTACAAGGAAACCGCGTCCGGCGGCGGATCCACCCTGCACAACACCCAAAGGGTGCGAGAAGGCCTGCCCGGCCTGGTCGGTGACCTCGAGATCCACACTCTGCTCGACCTGCCCTGCGGCGATTTTCACTGGATGTCGAAGATCGAACTTCCGGTGTCGCACTACATCGGCGGTGACATCGTCCCGGAGTTGGTCGAGCGCACGGCAAACCAGTACGGCCGGCCCGACCGCACGTTCCGCAGGATCGACCTCTGCAACGATCCGCTTCCGGAAGCCGACCTGCTGCTCTGCCGCGACTGCTTCATCCATCTGTCCGAGGACATGATATTTCTCGCGATCGACAACATCCTCCGCTCCAACATCAGATATCTTCTGACCACGACCTATCCGGATGGCCGAAACCGCGCGATTCGCACCGGCGACTTCTTCACCATCGATCTGTGCGCGCCGCCCTATAACTTCCCGCCGCCGATCAAGGTGCTCGACGACTGGGTGCCGCCGTTCGACCGGCGGCAGCTCGCGCTGTGGGAAGTCGAAAGCCTGCGGAAGATTTTGCGCAAGGGCGCGTCGGGGCGAGAACCGGCCGTGTAACCAGCGTCACGAGACCTTCGCATCCAGCCGGCACTGCGCGTTCCCGACGCGCACAAGCGCCGCCATGAACGGATAGGTGCGGCGCCAGGGCTCGAACTTGTCTCCGCTTTGGCCCTTCAACGTCATGCGAAGGCCCTGCTGACCCTGATGAAGATCGGCCGACACGGAATAGGGTTGCGTTTCCGCCGCCAGTTCAAGGCGGCCAACCAAACGGCCGCCACGCGACGGACGCTCCTCAATGCGCAGGGCGGCACGGCCACAGGTGTTTTCGCCGGTCACTTCCACACCGCACCATCCGCCGGCACACTTCGATATGTCGAGCACCAGATTCCTGCTGTCGTCCTTCCAGCGCCCCTCGAAATCGGCTACGGAAGCGCCAGCACCGGCGGCGGGCGCCATATGGCTGACGATCGCGGCTGCGATCAAAACCTTGATCGGCACGAGGAGCGCTGATTTGGAGCGAGCCGAACCGCAAGCAATTGCGCAATTGTCCGGATTGCGGCCGCGCGCGGTCGGCCTTGCCAAGGTGGTCGCCTTCATCATCGTATCCTCTGTGATCCTTCCGGCGGGAATGATGGCGATCGCCCTCGGGTCCGGATCGATGCCGCTGCCTCATCCCTTGTATCTGGTCCTTCAGCGACTTCCCATCGTGTTTCCCCTGCACATGATCGCGTCGGGACTGGCCCTCATCCTCATTCCCTGTGCGCTGCTCCTGCGCCATCGCCCGCCTCTGCACCGTCTGATCGGCCGTTTCGCCTCCTGTTGCATCCTGGTCGGCGCGCTAAGCGCTCTTCCGGTCGCCCTGTGCAGCGAAGCCAGTGCCATGGCGCGGGCAGGCCTGTTCGTCCAAGGCATCACCTGGCTAGCATTCGCTGTGGCCGCGGTTCATGCCATCCGGTCCGGCGACGTCGCAAGCCATGCGCGGCGGATGCTTGCCGTGGCCGCGATCGCCTCGGCCGCCATCTGGTTGCGGCTGGTGACATCAGCGGCAACTGTCCTCATGTTGCCGTTCGACGAGGTCTACGCCGTCGCGGCCTGGATGTGCTGGATCGTGCCGCTGGCCATCGTGCAGGGGTGGGCGAAGCGGCCCACTGCCGCCTACAGGACCGAGTTCACCGCAGCTTGTTCAGCAGCGCCATCAGCGTCTCGCGCTCCCTAGGCTCGAGCGGCGCGAGCGTCTCGCGCGTGATCGCGAGTGCGCTGGGCGCGACCTTCTCGGCGAGCTGCTGACCGGCGCGGGTCAGGCTGACCTGCAAGCGCCGTCCGTCCTCGGGATCGGGGCTCGTCTCGGTCAACCCGCGCGCCGTCAGGCGGTCGATCACGCCCTTGATGGTCGCAACGTCCATCGCGGTGAGCCGGCCGAGCTGGTTCTGCGAGCACGGCCCGGTCTCGGCGAGTTTTGACAGCGCCGCCCATTGCGTCGGCGTGAGGTTGGTGCCGATGTCGCGGGCAAAGATCGCGCTGTGGCGCTGCCAGACCTGGCGCAGGATGAAGCCGACCTGCTCGTCGAGCACGTAGGGCGGCTTGGCCGGCTTGACACTCTTCTTGACTGCGACACTCCTCGCCATCAGCCCCTGCCCTTCCCTTAGCCCCTCACAACGAGAGATGCGCGTCGCGGATGTCCGGGCGCGCGTCGAGCTCGGCCATCGTACCACCGAAACAGATTCGGCCACGCTCGATGATATAGGCGCGATCGGAAATCAGCCGCGCGAAATGCAGATTCTGCTCGGAGACGACGATGCTGACGCCTTCCTTCTTCATGGTCAGGATCGCGTCGACCATCTGTTCGACGATCTTCGGCGACAGGCCCTCAGACGGCTCGTCGAGCAGCACCAGCGACGGATTGCCCATCAGCGTGCGGGCGATGGTCAGCATCTGCTGCTCGCCGCCGCTCATCCGCCCGCCGGGCCGGTTGCGCATCTCGCTCAGGTTCGGAAACAGCGCGAACAGCTTTTCGCGGGTCCAGTGCGGCGCGTTTGGCCGCTTCGGCTGGCGGCCGACCTCGAGATTTTCCTCGACGGTCAGATCGGTGAAGATGCGGCGTTCTTCCGGCACGTAACCGAGCCCGCCGCGCACGATCTCGTGGGTCGGGCGCGCCGAGACGTCCCTGCCCTCGAACTCGATGCGGCCGGTGCGCTGCGCGACGAGGCCGACGATGGAGCGGAACGTCGTCGATTTTCCGGCGCCGTTGCGCCCGAGTAGCGCGACGACCTCGCCCTCGCCCACCTCGAGCGCGATGTCGAACAGAATATGCGCGGGGCCGTAATAGCTGTTGAGGTCCTGAACTGCGAGCTTCATGCCGGCGATCCCTCGCGATGGCGGGCGTCGTAGACCAGGCCCTCGCCGAGATAGACCGCTTGCACCTGCGGATTGCCGCGCACGGCTTCGGGCGAGCCTTCCGCGATCAGCGTGCCGCGGTTGAGCACGATGATGCGGTCGGCGTGCTCGAACACGACGTCCATGTCGTGCTCGGTGAAGAGCACGCCGATCGACTTTTCGCGCGCGATGGTCGCGGTGAGCCGCATCAGATCGATGCGCTCGCGCGGCGCCATGCCGGCGGTCGGCTCGTCCATCAACAAAAGTTTTGGCTGGTTGGCGAGCGCGACCGCGAGCTCCAGCCGCTTGAGATCGCCATAGGCGAGCTCGCCGCAGGGACGGTCGGCATAGCCGCCCATGCCGACGAGCTCGAGGAGGCGACCGGCCTCCTCGCGCGCGACTTTTGCCGCCGAGCCCGCGAGATTGAACAGGCGCTGCTCATGCGAGATCAGCGCGACCTGCACGTTCTCGCGCACGGTCATGGTGGCGAACGTCGCCGTGATCTGGAAGGTGCGCCCCACACCCAGCCGCCAGATCTCGCGCGGCTTGCGGCCCGTGATCTCCTCGCCGAGCAGGCGGACATGGCCGGAATCGGGCCGGTTCTGGCCGTTGAGCATGTCGAAGCAGGTGCTCTTGCCCGCGCCGTTCGGGCCGATCAGCGCCAGGATTTCGCCGGCGCGAAGCTCGAACGACACGCCGCGCACGGCATGAATGCCGCCGTAGGATTTTGTCAGCCCTTCGACCGACAGCAATGTGGGTGCGACGCTCATTCGGCGGACTCGATCGGCTTGGCCAGCAAGGTTGAACCCGGTGGCGAGACGGAACGGCGCCGTTGCATCAGCATCTCCAGCGTGCCGACGATGCCCTTGGGGAAGACGACCACGATCAGCACGATGAAGCCGCCGAGCACGAGTTTTGACAGATCGGTCTGGCTGACCAGCCAGATGTTGAGCGCCTTGTAGACGATGGCGCCGATCACCGCGCCCGACACGGTTTCCACGCCGCCGAGCAGCACCATGACCAGCGCATCGACCGAGAGCGAGATGCCGAGATTATCGGGGAAGACGCTGCCCTTCAGATAGGCGAACAGCGCGCCGCCGATGCCGGCCGTCGTTCCCGCGATCACGAAGGCGGTCCACTGCATGCGCTTGGCATTGATGCCGATGGCCTCGCTGCGCAGCAGCGAGTCGCGCGTGGCGCGCAGCGCGTAGCCGAACGGCGAGAACACCGCGACGCGCAGTGCGATTGTCACCAGCGCGGCAACGCCGAGCGCCAGCCAGTAGAAGTGTGAGGGGCTCGCCGCCCACTTCTCGGGCCACAAGCCCAAGATGCCGTTGTCGCCGCCGGTGACGCTGACCCACTGGAACGCGATTGACCAGACAATCTGCGCAAAGGCCAAGGTCAGCATCGCAAAATAGACGCCGGAGAGCTGCACGGCGAAGAAACCGAACACGGCCGCGCCCGCAAGGCCCATGAGCGGCCCGAGCAACAGGCAGACGATCATCGGCAATCCCGCCATTTTGGCGAGGAACGCGATGCCGTAGGCGCCCAGGCCGAAGTAAGCGGCATGACCGAAGGATGCGAGCCCGCCGACCGACATGAGGAAGTGCAGGCTGACGGCGAAGATGACGAAGATCGCGATCTCCGAGCCGACGGTCAGCGCGTAGTTGCCGGCAAACAGCGGCAGCGCCGCCGCGACGACGAGCGCCGCGAGCGCGGCCAGGCGCTCGTTTTGCGTCAGCGGACGCCACGGGTTGACGGTGAGACCGGGTGTACGGCGTGCAGCCGCCTCGGGCTTGCCGAACAGGCCCCAGGGCCGCACGATCAGCACAACCGCCATCACCAGGAAGACCAGGATGATGGAGATTTTTGGGAAGATCAAAATGCCGAAGGCGTTGAGCTCCGACACCAGTACGGCCGCGACGAAGGCGCCGACGATGCTGCCGAGCCCGCCGATGACGACCACGACGAACACTTCGACGATGATGCGCAGGTCCATGGCGTGATGCACGGCGTCGCGCGGAATCTGCAACGCGCCGCCGAGCGCGGCAAGGAACACGCCGACCGCAAACACCGAGGTGAACAGCCATTTCTGGTTCACGCCGAGGGCTGCAACCATGTCGCGGTCCTGCGTCGCCGCGCGCACCAGCACGCCCCAGCGCGTGCGCTGGAACAGCAGCCAGAGGATTCCGAGCACGGCGGGCCCGAGCACGATCAGGAACAAATCGTAGCTCGGGATGGCCTGGCCGAAGAAATCGACCGCGCCCTTGAAACCCGGCGCACGGCGGCCGACGAGATCGTCGGGCCCCCAGATCAGGACGACGAGGTCCTGCACCATCAACGTAAGGCCGAACGTTGCGAGCAACTGGAACAGTTCGGGCACGTGATAGATGCGCCGGAGCAGCACCATCTCGACGAGGACACCGATCACGGCCACCGCGAGCGCCGCGACGACGATGCCGCCCCAGAAGCCGAACGCGCCGGAGAAGCGGTCGGTCAGCGTGAAGGCGATATAGGCGCCGATCATGTAGAAGGCGCCGTGCGCAAAGTTCACGATGCGCGTCACGCCGAAGATGATCGACAGGCCCGAGGCCACCAGGAACAGCGACGCTGCGCTGGCAAGTCCCGTGAGAAACTGTACGACGTAAAAGGCCATCTTCGGTCCGGGTTAGTGTTGCATCACCTCTCCCCGCCTGCGGGGAGAGGTCTTCGTAGGGCTTCGTAGGGTGGGTTAGCCTTGCGATTGCGCGAAGCGCAATTCGCTGGGCGTAACCCACCTCTTCTGGTTCCGCGGATGCGGACAGTGGTGGGTTACGCCTTCGGCTAACCCACCCTACGAAGAAGGAGATCAATCCTTCGGACGCATCTTCTCGACTTCGGCATCACCAGGCAGATAGTCCGACCCCTTCTTGTAAGAAGAATCCACCATCACGCCCTTGCCGTCCTTCAGCGCGGTCTTGCCGACGTAAGCACCGAGGGTCGACTGGTGGTCGATCTTGCGGAAGGTGATCTCGCCGAGCGGCGACGGCACCGAGAGGCCTTCGGCCGCGGCGATCAGCTTCTCCGGATCGGTCGAGTTGGCCTTGGCGAGGATCGCGGCGGCCGACTTGATGGTCTGGTAGCCGACGATCGAGCCGAGGCGCGGATAGTCATTGTACTTGGCCTGGTAGGCCTTGAGGAACGCATCATGCTCCGGCGTCTTGATCGAGTACCAGGGATAGCCGGTGACGATCCAGCCCTCCGGCGTCTCGTCCTTGAGCGGGTCGAGATATTCGGGCTCGCCGGTCAGGAAGGAGACGACCTCGCGTCCCTTGAACAGGCCGCGGGTGTTGCCTTCGCGCACGAGTTTGACGAGATCGGCGCCGAAGGTGACGTTGAGGATGGCCTCCGGATTGGCGGCGGCAACCGCCTGCACCACCGGACCCGCGTCGATCTTGCCCTGCGGCGGCCATTGCTCGTCGACCCACTGGATGTCCGGACGCTTCTCCGACATCAGCTTCTTGAACACGGCAACGGCGGACTGGCCGTATTCATAGTTCGGCGCGATCGTCGCCCAGCGTTTTGCCGGCAGCTTGCTGGCGGCTTCCACCAGCATCGCGGCCTGCATGTAGTTGGAGGGGCGCAGGCGGAAGGTGTATTTGTTGCCCTTCGACCAGGTGATGGCGTCCGTCAGCGGCTCGGCTGCGAGGAAGAACACTTTCTTCTGGTTGGCGAAGTCGCTGACGGCGAGGCCGATGTTGGAGAGGAACGTGCCCGCGAGCATGGCGACGCCTTCACTCGAGACCAGCTCATTCGCGGCGGTCTGTGCATCGGCCGGCTTGCCGCTGTCGTCCTTGGAGACGACGACGAGCTTCTTGCCGTTGATGCCGCCGGCAGCGTTGATCTCCTCGACCGCGAGTTGCCAGCCCTTGCGATAGGGTTCAGTGAAGGCCGGCAACAGCGAGTAGCTGTTGATCTCACCGATCTTGATCTCCTGCGCCATGGCCGACTGCGCCATGCCGCCGGCCAGAAGCGCGAACGCCGCGCCGACAAAATAGTTTCTTGCTCGCATCCCAACCTCCACTTTCAAATGATTATCGTAGACCGTCGTCGCCTTTGACTTCCGCAACCGTCAATCCGCCGACACGCGGCAGCGGACGGCCGCTGTCGGTAACGGCAACCGCGACCATGATCTCATTGGCCCGCGGCGCATCGTTGATCTGCACTTCCATTCCGTCAAAATGGCTGCGCACGAAGGCCGCGTCCTTGTGCCCCAAGGGAATGTCGAGCGTCGTGCCGGGTCCGCTGCGCTTTTTCGAGGACGGAATCAGCGCCGCACCCTTGCTCAAAACCTTGCGCACCGGCGCACCCATCTTGGGATGCAGGATTGCGGCTGCATGCTCCAGCTCGCCGTTCTCGCCGACGGCTGCGGCTTTGCCATAGCTCTGCACCTTTGCGCCATCGATGCCGAGCGCGGCCACCGCGCGCTTCGACAGGAGATCGCCGAGCTCCTCGCCGATCGCGATCAGCGGGGAAAGGTCTTCGACATATTTTCCGGCAAAGGGATTTTCGATTACGGCAATCGCAGCCGCGCGCCGCGTCGGCGGCGAAACCTGGCGGCCCATCTCCATCTGCGTCTCTTCGACGACGGTGACGATCTTGCGGATGATCGCGCTCATGGCTGCTGTCCCTGTTCAGGCATGGATCGCGTTCTCCGCGATGCGTCGATACGAGCGTTTCGGCTCAATATCCTTGGTTCCGATGACGAGCATATCACCACAAAGCTGCAGGACGGCACCCTCGATCAATCCGCGATCGAACAATTGTCGTGCACGTTCCGCGCCAGAATCCAGCGCGTCGCGAACCTCGTCCCGCGACAATGCGCCGACGTCGCGGGTGACGAGACGCGCGCCGAGATCGCTGTCGGGCTGGATGTCATTGGCGGGACACCGGCTGATGGCGGGATGTCCGGGCAGGTCGACGGTATTGGCGATGACGGTGGCCGCGGCATCCGCCTGCGACGCCGTTCGCGCCAGCACCGTCACGGCATCGGCAATGCCGAGCGAAAAGCTGCGGCCATGGCGGCCGCTCGTCGCAACCCCGCGCGCGGGATCGTCGGCATCGACGATCATTTTCCGCATCACCCCATCACGGTCCGGCCGGTCCATCAAGCCGACGGTGAACTGCTCGCCGGCTGAAAGGTGAATGGCGATATCGCCGCCATTGTTGACATAGGCCTGATCGAGCATCGCGGCATTCAGCATTGCGCCCAGGATTTCCTCGGCGACGCTGCCGGCAACGGCGGCCATCGGCGTGATGAAACAATCCGCGGCAAAAGGCGCGACCGCGGCGTGCATCCGCCGCGCCACGACGCCCGTCAGCCGGCAAATCCCCGACGTCGCCGGCTTGCGCAATTCGGTCAGTTCCGCACAGAGCGCGTCGAGCAGTCCGGCGAAGCGGCCGGCCGCGGCCTCATAGGCCGCGCGCACCTCGCCTCCGCGTCCCCTCGCCTCAACGATCAGATCGATCGGACCATCCTGCAAATGCAGCCGCCGGCCATCAGACAGCAACGCGATTTGCGGGAGCCGCTTCATGCGCGGCGCCCCGGAAGCGGCTGCTGCCACGGGACCTGGCGGACGTCGTCGCCGGCCTGCACCTCCGAGAGCGGCCGCACATAGTCCATGTGCCCGCCGAGCGCGGCGTAGTCGGACAGCGTCATCGTGAACTCGATCGGCGCGACCAGCGCCGGTGTCGGCACATAACCGAATGCGCCCGTCGGCATCTGCGTGACGTCGACCATGTAGGTAATGCCGCCGCCCGGCCAGACATAGACCGGCGCGCCGCCGCTGGTGACGCGCGTCAGCGCGTCCTTCACCGAACGCGTCAGCCGCACCGGATTGTCGGTGACGCCGGCACGCAGCGAACCGCCAGCGCCGGCCATGAACAGCACCGTGCAGAGTGCGGGCTCGCAATTCTCCTGGATACGCTCGACCGAGAATTTCAGATCGGCAGGCATCTCCGTCTCGACCGGCTTCAGGGCGTCGTCGAGCACGTAATAAGACGCATGCTCGCCAGTCGTGGAGACCATCAGCATGGTCAGCCCGGCCTTGGCTTCCTTGGCGTCGAACGGACCCAAAATCGCCAGCGGATCGGAAATGTTGGTGCCGCCCCATCCCGTGCCGGGATCGGCGACCTGGAAATAGCGGCCAGGCGTCGAACGCCGGCCCTTCATCTTGATGCCGGTATCGGCGATGTCCAGGAGCTTGCCGGCCTGGTGCTCGCTGAGCACGCCGGTGATGTGGTCATCGACCACGACGACCTCGTCGACCTTGCCATGCCACTGCTTGGCGAACATGCCGATCGTGGCCGAGCCGCAGCCGACCCGCATGCGCTCTTCCTTCACGCCGTTGACGATCGGCGACTGCCCCGCCTGCACCACCACGGTCGCGCCGCCGTCGATCGTGAGCTCGACCGCCTTGCAGTTGGAGAGGTCCATCAGCGTGTCGCAGGTGACGCGGCCCTCCTTCTTGGAGCCGCCGGTCAGATGATGCACGCCGCCAAGCGACAGCATCTGCGAGCCGTATTCGCTGGTGGTGACGTGGCCGACCGCCTCACCCTGCGCACGAACGGTCGCCGTCTCCGGGCCGAGATAGCGGTCGGTGTCGATTTTCACCTTGACGCCGCAATAGGAGAAGATGCCCTCGGTGACCACAGTGACCATGTCGACGCCATCGACCTCGGACGAGACGATGAACGGCGCAGGCTTATAGTCGGGATAGGTGGTGCCCGCGCCAATTGCAGTGACGAAGGTCGAGGGACCCTGGACGAGCTTGCCGTCCCAATCCTCGCTGCGGCTGAATGGCACCAGCTTGCCGCCCTGCGAGACCGTGCGTTCGAGAACGATGTGCGGATCGACGCGGACGAGCTTGCCGTCCTGATTGGCGTAGCGGTCGCAAGCTCCCGCCGCGCCCGGCTTGATGTAGCACATCACCGGACAGGCATCGCAGCGGATCTTGTCGGTGACGGCGCTCGTCGTCTCGCTCATGTGCAGGCGGCCCAGCAGATCACGGGGGCTTATCATTCGTATACGAACGATGTTGCGCGCGATGCCGGAGGCTGTCAAGCGGCGCTGCGGCCGAAAAACGCGCGCTGCCGAATAAAACCTCATTTGCCTCCCGTCCCTGTCCACAAAGCGGGCATCCACGTTGCAGTGCGGCATGCGCCGCTTGCACGTTTGTGTACAAACGGTATCGTCACCATCGCGAATTCAGAGCGCGTGACGCGCTTGCGGCTGGGAGCAAGGATGACGCAGACACCGATCCGCCTCACCGTGAACGGCAGGATCCACGACGTCTCGGCCGCTGCCGATACGCCGCTGCTTTACGTGCTGCGCAACGACCTCGCGCTCAACGGTCCGAAATATGGATGCGGCCTCGGCGAATGCGGCACCTGTACTGTCCTGATCGACGGCAGCGCAGCGCGCGCCTGCGTCATTCCGCTCAGTGGCTGCGCCGGGCGCGACATCGTGACGCTCGAAGGCCTCGGCACGCGCGAAAAACCCGATCCCGTGCAGCAGGCTTTTATCGACGAGCAGGCCGCGCAATGCGGCTACTGCCTCAACGGCATGATCATGACGACCAAGGCGCTACTCGCGATCAACGCGCGACCGACCGAGCGCGAGGCGCTTGAGGCGCTGCGCTACAATCTCTGCCGCTGCGGCACCCATGTCGAAATCTTGCGCGCGGTGATGCGCGCTTCGGGTCAGCTTGTCGAGGCCAGCGATTGATGGCCTCCGATCCGCAGCAGGACACCGGGCGGCGATCCGGCTCGCTCGTCGTCATCCGCACGCTGGATGACGGCACGTCGGAGACGTTCATCCGCATCACCGCCGACGGTTCGGTCAGCGCCTATAACGGCCATGTCGATCTCGGCACCGGCATCCGCACCGCGCTCGGCCAGATCGTCGCCGAAGAGTTGGATGTGTCCTTTGCACGCGTCGTGGTCGTGCTCGGAGATACCGCCGTGGTGCCGAACCAGGGCGCAACGATAGCAAGCGAAACCATCCAGATCACCGCCGTGCCGCTCCGCAAGGCGGCGGCGCAGGCGCGACATTTCCTGATCGGACACGCCGCCGCGCGGCTCGACCTGCCGCTCGAAGATCTCATCATCGAGGACGGGCTGGTTCGCGGCAACGACAATCGCAGCGTCAGCTACGGCGAGCTGATCGGCGACGACACCATCCGGCTCGAACTTGCCGACGACGTCAGGCTCAAGGCTGTCGGCGACTATGCGATCGTCGGCCAGTCAGTGCCACGCGTCGACCTGCCCGCCAAGGCAACCGGCGAACTCACCTTCGTCCACGACATCCGCGTGCCCGGCATGCTGCATGGCCGCGTGGTGCGCCCGCCCTATGCCGGCGTCGATGCCGGGCCGTTCGTCGGCACCAGCCTGATCGCGGTCGACGAATCCTCGGTGCGCGACATTCCGGGCCTCGTTGCGGTCGTGCGCATCGGCGACTTCGTCGGCGTCGTTGCCGAGCGCGAGGAAAACGCGGTCCAGGCGGCCGAGCAGCTCAAGGTGAGCTGGAAGCCGACACCCACCCTGCCCGATCTCGCCGATCTCCAGAAAGCGTTGCGCGCGCATCCATCGACGCCGCGAACGCTGATCGACAAAGGCGATGTCGAGGCCGCGATCGGCGGTGCGGCGAAGCCGATGCAGCGCACTTACGTGTGGCCCTACCAGATGCACGCCTCGATCGGGCCGTCCTGCTCGGTGGCCGACTTCGCGGACGGTCGCATCCGCGTCTGGTCCGGCACGCAAAACCCGCACGTCCTGCGCACTGATCTTGCGACGCTGATCGAGCGGCCGGAGAGCGAGATCGAGGTCATCAGGCTCGAAGCGGCCGGATGTTACGGGCGCAACTGCGCCGACGACGTGAGCGCGGACGCGCTGCTGCTGTCGCGCGCGGTCGGCCGTCCCGTGCGCGTGCAGCTGACACGCGAGCAGGAGCATCTTTGGGAACCGAAGGGCACCGCCCAGCTCATCGACGTCAATGGCGGCCTGAACGCGGACGGCAGCGTCGCCGGCTACGACCTTGCGACGCGTTATCCCTCGAACGCCGCGCCGACGCTGGCGCTGCTGCTGACGGGACGGATTTCACCCAATCCTGAAGTGCTCCAGATGGGCGACCGCACAGCGATCCCTCCTTACGACTACGATCACATGCGCGTCGTCGCGCATGACATGCCGCCGATCGTGCGCGCCTCCTGGTTTCGCGGCGTCTCGTCGCTGCCGAACACCTTTGCACATGAATCCTACATCGATGAGCTCGCCTCCGAGGCCGGTATCGATCCGATCGAATATCGCCTGCGCTATTTGAAGGACCAGCGCGCGATCGACCTCGTCAATGCCGTTGCCGAGCGCGCCGGCTGGACGCCGCGCCCGGAGCGGCAGGAGAAGGACGGCGACGTCGTGCAAGGCCGCGGCTTTGCCTATGCGCTCTATGTCCACAGCAAGTTTCCCGGCTACGGCGCGGCGTGGTCGGCCTGGATCGCCGACGTCGCGGTGAACAAGTCCACTGGCGATGTCAGCGTCACCCGCGTCGTCGCAGGGCAAGATTCCGGATTGATGATCAATCCCGATGGCGTGCGGCACCAGATCCAGGGCAACGTCATCCAGTCGACCAGCCGTGCCCTGATGGAAGAGGTGTCCTTTGAACGCGGCGCGGTGACGGCGCGCGAATGGGGCGCCTACCCGATCATCCCCTTCCCCGACGTGCCCAAAATCGACGTCCTGATGCTGCCGCGTCAGGATCAGCCGCCGCTCGGCGTCGGCGAGTCCGCCTCCGTGCCCAGCGCGGCAGCGATCGCGAACGCGATTTTTGACGCGACCGGCGTTCGCTTCCGCGAACCGCCGTTTACGCCCGAACGCATCTTGAAGGGATTGCGCGGGGACGTGCCGGCCCAACCGCAAGCCTTGGCGGCGCCGGCTGCCACGCGACCACCGCGCATCTGGCAAAATCCCTTCGCCAAGCGCACCAGCTTGTTCGCAACCATCGCCGCGCTTTGCACCGCCGCGATCGGGATCGGCGCCGCGATGCTGCCGGGACGTGCGATCGCGCCGATCGCGCGGCCGGATGCGTCGGTCTATTCCGCTGCGACGATCGCGCGCGGCGCGCAACTGGCCGCGCTCGGCAATTGCGCGGAATGTCATACCGGTCTCGGCGGCGCCGTGAATGCGGGCGGCCGTGCGCTGGAAACGCCGTTCGGCACGATCTACGCGACCAATATCACGCCCGATGTCGAGACCGGCATCGGCGCGTGGTCCTATCCCGCCTTCGAGCGCGCGATGCGCGAGGGGTTGCACCGTGATGGCCGGCAGCTCTATCCCGCCTTTCCCTACCCGCACTTCGCGAAAACGAGCGATGCCGACCTGCAATCGCTCTACGCCTATCTGATGGCGCAGCCCGCGGTGCGCGCGACAACGCCTGCGAACACGCTTCAATTCCCGTTCAATCTGCGTCCGCTGCTGGCGGGCTGGAATGCGCTGTTCCTCCGCACCGGCGAGCTCAAGCCTGATCCGACCAAATCGGAGCTGTGGAATCGCGGCGCCTATCTGGTCGAAGGCCTCGGCCATTGCAGCGCCTGTCACTCGCCGCGCAATGCGCTCGGCGCCGAGCAGCGCAACGCTTATCTCGCCGGCGGCTTTGCGGAAGGCTGGGAGGCGCCAGCACTGACCTCGCTGTCGCAGGCGCCGATCCCCTGGAGCGAGGACGAGCTTTTCGCTTACCTGCGCACCGGCCAATCGCGATACCACGGCGTGGCGGCAGGCCCCATGGCGCCGATCGTGCGCGATCTCGCGGCGCTGCCCGATCAGGACATCCGCGCCATGGCCGTGTATCTCGGCTCGTACAACGACACCGCGGTCGACGCCTCCGCAGCGAGCGCGCTCGCCACCAGGCTGGAGTCTGCAACGCAAGTCACCACCGCCTCCTTGCCCGGCGCGCGGCTCTATCAGGGCGCCTGCGCCGTCTGCCACGAGGTCGGCGGTCTGCCGCTGTTCGGCAGCCGTCCCTCGCTTGCGCTCAACAGCAATCTGCACAGCGCGACATCGGACAATCTGGTGCAGATCATCCTGCACGGCATCTCCGAGCCTGTTACGAGCGACCTCGGCTACATGCCCGCGTTCAAGAACAGCATGAGCGACGCGCAGCTCGAGGAACTCGTCACCTTCCTGCGCAAGCAGTTCGCGCCGGACAAGCCGGCGTGGACGGGTGTGAGGGAGACCATCGCGCGCATCCGGGGAGCACACGAGGCTGCTAGATCGACCCGCTGAAATGGGCTTCGGCCTCAAGCCTCAGCCGGTCCGGCGTGTCGATGTAGCGCGGTGAATAATGAAAGGTGGTGAGCCGCTTGACGCCCGCCTTGCGCGCGAGCCTGCCCGCTTGCGCAGCCGTGAGATGGCAGCGGCGCGCCGCGATCTCGGCGTCCGCCTCGGCGAATGCGGCTTCGATGTGCAGATGATCGGCCTCTCGAGCCAAGGTGAGGATGGCCTCGACATTGGCCGCCGTGAAGCGGACATCTGTGACATAGACAATTCGTTCGCCAGGCGCGACTTTCAGCGCGTGCTGCTTCAATTCGCCGAGCGGAACCGCGCGGTCTGCTCCGACCTCGATCGGCGTATCATCATCAGCCCCGCGTCGTACTGCCTGTTTGGCGGCATTAAGCCAAGGACCGACCGGCACACCGAGATGCTCGAGCCCGCTCGTCCAGACATTGACCCGTACCTGCTCCTGGAGCGCGAAGGCCAGACAGGGAATGCCGTGATCCAGGGTGCATGCCTCGATCGAAACATCGGCATCGGCGAATACTCTTCCGTGGAGCTGCGGCTGTCCATCGGCACGCGCGGACTGAAACCCGCGCTGCGCAGCGAAGCTGGTCCATTCGCCGAGCAGGCCGTCCCGGAATTCGGCGGCCAGGATCGTGAAATCGGCCGAGCTCTCATCGAGCAGGTTCCAGCTATAACCCGCGAGCTTTGCACCGATACCTTCGATCAGACCCGGCGGTCCGACGATCCGCAATGTGCCTGACTGGTGCAGCTTGAAGCGCAACAGCTGGTCGAAACCTGAAAAATGATCCATGTGGCGGTGACTGACGAAGACGTCCGTCACGCGCAACAACTCGCGCGTCGACAAACTGGAGAGATCGCCGAGGTCGAACAGCATTGCGCGGCGGCCGAACTGGAAATCGATGAACAGTCCGGGATCGCCAAAAGGTTCGTTGATCAGCCGAGGTTGGACAAGTCTAGTCACGGCCTCATGCTAGACCAATCTCGCTATTTCTTCACCTCCGTCAACGAGAGCCTATCTGGCATTGGCCGCCGCATGAACCGGCCACAGATCCGCCCGCCAATGCAGCGTGATCGCCAGCATCAGGACGAGGCCGCTCAGCGCATAGAGCGTTCCCGTCGTGGCGAAGCCGAACAGGTCGATCAGGCTGCCGGCCGCGAGCAGGCCCAGCGGCATGCCGTAGATCACCATCATGCGCACGCCCATGACGCGCCCGCGCAAATGCTCGCTGACCGAGCGCATCAGGATTACGGCGACCGAGATCATGGAGAGACTTTGCGAAAAACCCGCGAGGAACAGGCAGACCATCGCGATTGGAACGCTCTTGAGCTGCACGAAGACGAGCAGCGCCGCATACCAGGCGGCGGTCGCGCCGATCATCAGGCGCGCCACGCGCAGGCCCGTGACGAAGCTGAGCGCCATCGATCCCGCAAGCGAACCGGTCGCAAAGCTCGCCGAGAGATAGCCGAGCCCGGTCTGGTCCGTGGCGTAGATCTCCCGCGCGACATAGGCCAACAGGCCGCCGGTGAGCGGAAAGGCCGTCAGGTTGACCAGGAAGGCGACCAGCATCGCCGCACGCACTTGCGGCGTGGTCCAGACATGGGCGAGCCCTTCCTTCAGGTCAGCGAACGGCGAGCGCAGCGCAAACGCCTCACCCACCACCGCCGCGCGCACCTTCTTTGGAAGCTTGATGCACAGCGTCAGGAAAGTGCCGACGAGGTAGAGGCTCATGATCGCGACATAGACCGGGCCGATGCCGAGTGCGGCGAACAGCCCTGCTCCGCTCAGCGCACCGGCAATGCGCGCCGTATCCTGCGTGGTACGCGAGGTGCTGATCGCGCCGATCAGAAGCTCCGGCGGCATCACATCGGCAACCAGCGCACCGCGCACGCCGAGGTCCGAGGGGCGGATCATGCCCATGATCGACACGATGATCATGACATAGGCCGGCGTCAGGTGCCCCGTCAGGGCCAGCGTCATCAACGTCCCCGAGAGCACGGCGTAGGCCGCGCGCATCATCGCCAGCAGATCGCGATGACCGATGCGGTCACCGATCACACCGAACATCGGCGCAATCAGGGTGCCTACGAAGTTGAGCGACGCAAGCACGGTGAGCAGCAGCACCGAGCCGGTCTCGACCAGGATGTACCAGCCGAGAACGAGCGTCTCCATCTCGAACGCCCAGGAGGTGAGCAGATCGGCGGGCCACTGAAAACGGTAATTGCGGATGCGGAAGGGCCGCGCAAATCCACTCAATGCGCAACAACGCTCGTCATGGCGTCCATCCTTCCCCGGCTTCTTGTTAAGACTCGATTTACCGGTTTACGCCTGCCCTGACCAGCCCTTGAGAACATCCTTGCCATGCGCCGCCGACGGTCCCGGCATCTCCGATTGCTCGCCGCCGGCCGGACGCCGATTCGAGGCTCCGTTCAGGGCCTCCATCGAGATTTCCATGGACGCCGGCAGGCGCCGGATTCGACCTGTTCTTGGATTGGTAAACGAGAGCTTAACGAGGCCGCGGCGCGAGCATCTGCCGGCGCCGAAAGGCCGGCTTTCATGCATGTTTTTCCTGTGCATGCAGCCCGACGGCGTTCTGTCTCGTGAAATTGTCGCAGATTTAACGAACCGCCCACCCGGGTCGCTTAACCGTTTGTCCAGTGACCGCCGCGCATAGTCGGGGTCAAACCCTCGCTCGTGTCAGGTTCATTCATCGTGTCATCCTTTGGACGTGTGATTTCGGTACGCGGATCGCTCGCCCGGGTCGGGCTTCTGGCGGAAAGCCGGATGGCGGTCTCGGAAGTTCGGGCCACCGTCGGGCGCTTCGTCAGCATCCGCTCCGCAAGCTCGATCATCGTAGCCATGATCACCGAGGTCTCGTGCGAGAACCTCGCCACCTCCGACAACTTCATCGCCATCGCCTCCGTCGATCTGCTCGGCGAAATCCTCAACGCGAACGACAAGCCGAAATTCCAGCGTGGCGTCACCAACTACCCGACCATCGGCGACGCCGTCGACCTGATCACCAGCCAGGAGCTGCGTACCATCTACGCGCCGACCGGCTCCGACCAGATCAATGTCGGCTTCCTGCAGCAGGACCGTTCGGTCGTCGCCTATGTCGACATCGAGGAGATGCTCTCCAAGCATTTTGCGGTGCTGGGATCGACCGGCGTCGGCAAATCGACCGGCGTGTCGCTCCTCCTCAACGAGATCCTCAAGGCGCGGCCGAACCTGCGCATCTTCCTGCTCGACGTCCACAACGAATACGGCCGCTGCTTCGGTGACCGCGCGCTGGTGCTCAACCCGCGAAACCTGAAGCTGCCGTTCTGGCTGTTCAACTTCGAGGAAATCGTCGACGTGCTGTTCGGCGGCCGCGCCGGCGTGCCCGAAGAGCTCGACATCCTCGCCGAAGTGATCCCGCTTGCGAAGGGCGTCTACACCCAGTACCAGAACGCCGACCGCATCGGTTTGAAGCGCATCGATCCCAAGCAGATCGGCTACACCGTCGACACGCCGGTGCCGTATCGCCTGGTCGACCTGTTGTCGCTGATCGACGAGCGCATGGGCAAGCTGGAAAACCGCTCCTCGCGCATCATCTATCACAAGCTGATCTCGCGCATCGAGGCCGTGCGCAACGATCCGCGCTACGCCTTCATGTTCGACAACGCCAATGTCGGCGGCGACACCATGGCCGAGGTGATCAGCCATCTGTTCCGCCTGCCCGCCAACGGCAAGCCGATGACCGTGATGCAGCTCGCCGGCTTCCCGGCTGAAGTCATCGATTCCGTCGTCTCGGTCCTCTGCCGCATGGCCTTCGATTTCGGCCTGTGGAGCGACGGCGTCTCGCCGCTGCTGTTCGTCTGCGAGGAAGCGCACCGCTACGCCTCCGCCGACCGCAATATCGGCTTCGGCCCGACCCGCAAGGCGGTGTCGCGCATCGCCAAGGAAGGCCGCAAATACGGCGTCTACCTCGGGCTCATCACCCAGCGCCCGGCCGAGCTCGACGCCACCATCATCTCCCAGTGCAACACGCTGTTCACGATGCGTCTTGCCAACGACCGCGACCAGGCGCTGCTGCGCGCCGCGGTGTCGGATGCGGCCGCGAACCTGTTGTCCTTCGTGCCCTCGCTCGGCACCCGTGAGGTGTTGGCGTTCGGCGAAGGCGTCGCCCTTCCAACGCGGCTGCGCTTCAAGGAGGTGCCGCCGCACCAACTGCCGCGCGGCGAGGCCACCATCAGCAGCGTTCCCTCGATGACCGCCGGTCACGACATGCATTTCGTCAGTGCCGTGCTCGAGCGCTGGCGCGGCGCCACCTCGCAGCGCGACGTGCCGAACGACCCGGTCTTCTCGGCACCGCCCGCAAAGACGCTCTCGCCCGTCGAAGCGCCGATGCTGCAGCCCTCGATGGGGCTGGACCCCGACCGCTTCTCGCTCTTGAAGAAGCCGCTGCGGTAAGGCCTGCGACGACTCCAGGCGATGTCGCCATCGCGAAAGCGTTCGCAGAGGCTTTCGTGGGCTTGACTTCGCAACGAGCTGTTTGCTCACGCGTCCTGGGTTGCGACTTTGCCCTCTCCCGGCCCGGCACCGGTCGACGCCGCGGGGCTGTTACGGTGCGCCACCGCGAAGATCTCCAACGTCCCGTCATAACCCTTGATCCGTTGTTCTCCGAGCGACACGAGCGGGATACTGTCCGCTACGCTTTCGGCAACAATCGAATCAGCCAAAATCTGCGCGTCCTTGGCGAGGCTGCACAGCCGGGACGCCAAATTGACGACACTCCCCACGGCGGTGTAGTCGAGCCGACCCTCGTAGCCAACGGTTCCGACCGTCGCCGGCCCCATCGCAATGCCGATGCCGAAACCGAGGGCGTGGCCGGCGGCGCACCATCTGCCGGCGATGGACTGCACCGCCGCCTGGAGATCGATGGCGAGCTGAACGGCCTGGTTCGCAGGCTTCTGGCAGGCAACCGGTGCATTGACGAGAAGCATGAAGCCGTCTCCCGCAAACTTGGTCAGCGTCGCCTCATGGCGGGTCGTGACGGCCCCGACCGCCTCATAGTATTCGCGCAGCACGGCCATGATGACATCCGGTCCGGCCCGCGTGGAGAAAGCGGTAAAGCCGCGCAGATCACCAAAGACCGCGACGATTTCACGTCGCTGGCCTTCGAGCAATCCGTCGGAGTGCTCGACCAGCTCGGCGACTTGTGGCGCAAGGAATTGCTTCAATCTGTCGATCCTCGCAGATTTTTGCTGCGAGATCGTCAACTCGGATGCCATCTCATTGAAGCGGACGGCCAACTGCTCCAGTTCATCGCCGCTGGAGAGCTTGATCCGATGGTCGAATTGTCCGCTCCCAATTCGCTCAACGCCCTCCTCCAGTTGCGTGATGGGCCCGGACATCCGGTGCGCACGCCAGTAGGCGAGCGCGAGCGCGATCAGCACGCCGAGCACGATGAGGACCGCCGAACGCCATAGCGCCGCGCGAATTGATGCGAACGCTTCCGTGACCGGCTGCATTGCAATCACGGTCCAGCCGACGTCGGCGGCTTGCACCGAGAGGGCGACAATCGGACTGCCTCTGAATGTAGTCAGAACCGCACCCCCGCTCGTGCTGCCGAGCAAGTGCTTGATTCGACCGAAATCTGCGGAGCCGGCCCGCCCCCGCAGAACCATGCTGATGTCTGGATGAGCAATCAGGTGACCGGAATCGTCGACCACGATGGCATAGCCGGTCTTTCCGATTCTAATGGCGGCAATGACATCCCAGATCAGCTTGAGATTCACCTCGGCCACGGCAAATCCGGCAGCGGGAAGGTTTCCAGCAACAGCGATCCTCATGTAAGGCTCGGAATCGTGCTGATATTCGAGAGGGCCGTACCAGACCTTGTTGGCACGCGCGCCTATGACGGCCGGATCAGCGGACATATCGATGCCGCGGCTCATCCTGTTGAGACGCAACCTCGAGACGAAGACCCGTTCCGAACCGGTCTCGTCAAGCAACGAAACAGAAGCGATCGCGGGCACCTGCTGGAGCAGACGCTGCGCGTCCATCTTGTGACGGCCATCATCGTCTTGCCCCCATGGAAACTGGACCGTCCATCCGAGCTGATCGCGAAGTCCATCGGTGAACGCCTCTATCCTGTCCGCCGCCGAACGGGCCTCGACCCGAAGGACCTCGCTGATCTGCCGGCGCTGGTCTCGATAGCCGAACGACGCCTCCACGACCGCGCCGAGCAAGAGAGGCACGACCGCCGCAACGAACAGGGTCGCGAAGTACTTGCAAAACAGCGACCGGCGCGGGCGCGTCTCCCTACCTCCAGCCGGCAGAAAAGATTGTGGTTTGACCTCCGACATCTCGAACTCAGGCGATCACCTTGTTGGCACGGAACAGGATGGAGGACGTATCCAGTTGAACGCCGAGGCGCCTCGCTGTCTTCAGATTGATTGCCAGCTCGAATTTTTCGGGCCGCATCACCGGTAGAGTGGCAGGATCTTCCCCACGCAGGATCCGGTCGGCATAGCTGGCAAGCCAATAATAGGTCGCTCGCTGGTTGGCGCCGTAGCTCAAGAGGCCGCCGGCTTCACAATATTCGCACCAACCAAACATCGAAGGCAGCCGATGCGCGAGCGCAAGCGCGGCAATGCTCGCCCGATGCACCATCGTCACGGCATCAGGAAACACAAGCATCGCGTCAGCAACCACACCGGCCGCTGTCCGAAGCGCGCTGTCCAGCTCGCGTGCGCCGAAGAAGGGAATATAGACCGGATCAATCCCCAGCCCATTGCACGCCTGCATTGTCGCACGCCACTCCGATGGCTCCCCAGGGTGATCAGTGTTAGAGAGGACTGCGAGCTTGCGAACCTTCGGGTAAATGTCCTTCAGCAGTTCGACGCGCTTGCCCGCCAGTTCCAGCGAGAGAAATGTAGCACCGGTGAAGTTGGTGCCGGGTTGCGCGAGGCTCTTGACCACGCCCAGCGCGACCGGGTCGCCGCTCAAGGCAAACAGAACGGGAACCTCAGTGACCGCAGTCATCGCGCGCGTCGCAGGCCCACTGGACACGACGAGGTCTGCGTCGCCGCGCCTCAATTCTGAAATGAATTCGCGCAAGGCTTGCGGATTTCCGGGTGAACAGCACGTCTCGAAGATGACGTTCTTGCCTTCGACATATCCGGTCGCGCGCAACCCTTCCCGGAAGCCATCCAGGAATGGGTCCGGTTCTGTCGCCGTGGAGACCCACAAGATGCGAAAGACCTTCCGCGCCTCCTGCGCTTGCGCTACGAGTGGCCACGCCACCGCTCCGCCGGCCAGGCGGATGAAATCCCGTCGTCTCATGTGTGCACCACTTGATGTACGGGCGGCCCGCTGAACGGTTAATTGTCGGCCGCTTTGAATGTCCCATGCCCGTCAGACATTGCCGACAGCGGAACAAACCTTTGATCCCGGCGCTCTCGCTCAACTGGCTCCGCCGCAATCGCCCGGTCCATTATTGGTCAACGGGAGCGGCCTTCAGGACGTCATGGGCGAGCAGATTTTGCCTTGAGAACAGCTTGATTTTTTCTTGAGATAAACAGCAATCGCGATGGGTACGTCAGGAACGATGACCCACCATTGGCTTACGCCGTGCGGGCTGCATGTTGGCTGACAGCCAGACAGCCAACCGCCCGCGTGAGATTAGTCCTCTCGGGACAAGATTGGTTCAGTGACGGAGATGTCTAAGCCGGCAGGAGCGGACTGCTCATTCGGGTCTGGCGCATAGCACCACTTTACATCTCATTCAAGCGGTTGAATTAATCCGCCTTTAGACCCCAGGACTTCACCCTGTAGCCGTGAGCCGAGGAACACGGCTATCCGGGAGGCGCGTTTCGCGATGGATGACAAGGTCAGGATCCGCTGTCCCAACTGCACCCGCCTGTTCAGGGACCGCGCGCAACGCATCAGGGACGGTTACCAGGTCAATTGCGAGCACTGCGCGCGTCTCATCACCTTCACCCGCGACACCGAAGACCCGTTCATGCGGCGGACGATGAAGCTCGCGCGGGAGACGCGGCTGGCGCTCGAGGCCAAGGTGACCGCCGAGCGCGCGGCGTCGGCTGCGGCGGCACGAAGCCAGCGCGAATATTGAACGAGGACACGGGCCGGCGGCGTTCGCCCATCTGCCGGACAGGCGATACCTCGGCCGCGGAAGAGCCGTCGGTGAGACATCCTTAACCGAGATTCCCCGGAAGCCGCGACAACGCGCCGTCGGTCGCCGTCTATTGGTCAGTTTCTTAGGGCTCGACGTGTTGGCTCGTCGAATCCGGCTTCGGCATTTGCCTGGTGTCGCCACCGATCGCTTTCGAAGCTGCCTATTGCGAAGTCAACGCCATGGACGACCAGGTTCAAGTCCGCTGCAAACGCTGCAAGAACGTCTTTCGCGAGCGTGCCCGGCGCATGCAGAACGGCTATTCGCGGCAATGTCCGAGCTGCGAGGTCGTGCTGTTCTTCGAGGAGGACTCCCCCGACCAGGACATCAAGCGCGCCATGAAGTCGGCGCGGAAGATGCGCAAGGATTTGAGAGAAGCCGAAGCGGTCCAGATGACGACCACATCGTCGGCGCGGCGCCGCGCGCGCAGCTATGGCGGCCGACAGGAGGCTGCCGAGGAAGAAGACAGCTAACAAGGCTTCCGCGCAACGCTTTGCGCGGGCTTGCGCGTTCGATTATGGTTCCGGGATCGTTTTACGCCTGATCCGGAACTTTCAGCATGTCCCAGCCATCGTCAAAACGTTTTCCCGCGCCCGCCCTCAATGCGTTGCCGGAGGATATCCGCACGCGGCTCGTCGCCGTGCAGGAGAAGAGCGGTTTTGTGCCGAACGTGTTCCTGTCGCTGGCCTATCGCCCGGACGAGTTCCGCGCCTTCTTCGCCTATCACGACACGCTGATGGAGAAGGACTCCGGGCTCAGCAAGGCCGAGCGCGAGATGATCGTGGTGGCGACCTCGGCCGCCAACCAGTGCCAGTATTGCGTGATCGCGCATGGCGCGATCCTGCGCATCCGCGCCAAGAACCCGCTGATCGCGGACCAGGTCGCCGTCAACTACCGCAAGGCCGACATCACGCCGCGGCAGAAGGCGATGCTCGACTTTGCCATGAAGGTCTCGGCCGACGCGCAACGCATATCCGAGGAGGATTTTGCGGCACTCGCCCCGCACGGGTTCAGCGACGACGACATCTGGGACATCGCCGCAATCTCGGCCTTCTTCGCGCTGTCGAACCGGATGGCGAATTTTACGGGCATGCGGCCGAACGACGAATTCTATCTGATGGGGCGCCTGCCGAAGCAGTGAGCCGTTCGCGGCAACGACAATGCAGCGCCCCCATGAGCAAGTCTGTTCCTGAACGCTATCAGCACCTCCGCACTTTCGCATTCGGCGACAGCCCGGCGCTGGCCGACGAACTGCTCGAGCTCGTGATCAAGGGCATGAAGACGGCGACGTGCAGCACGGAAGACGAGCCGAACACATCGTCCCCCGGCGAGCAGTGGGTCGTGCTCGATGGTCGCGGCGAACCCCGCTGCGTGATCGAGACCCTTGAGGTGACGTATCGGCGCTACAACGAGGTCGATGCCGGCTTCGCATACGATGAGGGCGAAGGCGACCGCAGCCTTGTCCATTGGCGCGCGGCGCACCAAAGATATTTCGGCCGTCTCGGGCGCTTCAGCGAGGACATGATGCTGATGTGCGAACGCTTTCGCCTGGTCGAGGTTTTTGGCGATCTCCCGACCCCGCAACGCTGATGCTCACCATGCTGACAGGGTGCTGGCAGCAGGCCCCGCCTACAGTTCAGCATTCGCGCCGGCGAGACGACACTGCAGCGAAACAGGGGAAGTGTGGCCATGACGAACCGAAGCGGCGGATGCGCCTGTGGCGCGATCCGATTCACGATCAACGCCCCACTGATGAACGTCGGCGTCTGCCACTGCACCGATTGCCAAAAGGCGTCGGGCGGCGGACCGAACTATGTCGCGCTTGCGCCGAAGACGTCCCTCTCGGTCACCAAAGGCGAGGCCAAGACCTATTTCAGCAAGGGCGACAGCGGCGAAGATGTGGGGCGCGCCTTCTGTCCGGACTGCGGGACTCCGTTATGGAGCCTGCCTCCCCATGCGCCGTTCCTGACCGTCAAGCTGGGTGCGCTCGATCATAATGCCGACCTGACGCCGGCGCTGCATCTCTACACGGCCTCCGCGCCGCCGTGGCATCTCATGCACGAGGGGCGGCCGACCTTCCCCAAGATGCCGCCGTTTCCACCTCCCGGCGCATGAGCGACTGCCGCTGAGGCCTGTTCCGGACGTACCGCTGCTGCGCTGCTTGCGGCGGCGGTCGACTGCGTTAGTGCTTCTCCATCAACGGGAGCACCGGGGCAAAACGTTCGGAGAACGTCGCTGCCTTGGCGTCGCGAGCTGCGGCAAGCGAGGCCGAAATGAAAGTGTGAAACCCTAGTGCGGCGACCGCGAGCAAGGCGGCGGCGAAGACCAGATGGCGCATTCCTCCCTCCTTCTGAGGCTCGACTACCGCAAAGGATGGAACGGCTTTGTTTCAGGACCTTTTCGTGCGGCCGGAAAATGATTTCGCTCAAGAGACTGTGATGAGGTCCGGTTCGTGCAGCCGCGTGCGGCAACGAGGTCGGCATACCTCCGTATAGCCCGCTCATCACTTGTTATGCCCTGCGCATAGGCTCGTACAATTGAGCGGCGGCGAGAGGCTCTTATGCTCGAAGACTAGTCCAAAGTGACGCATGAACGGCGCGAACGCCACTCTCGAACAGCGCGACCAACAATGCAGGGTCTCTAAGGAACACTCAAATGAACGTCGTCATTCAGAAGCACAATGGCCTCTGGCACCTCATGGTCGGGTCATGTCAGATCCGCACGCCTTTCCTGGAAACACAGGATCGCGAGCTGGTCGTGAATTACGCCCGGCGCGCCTACCCCGGCGCCAGGATCTTCCAGCGCGACTGATGTGAGCGCTGCGCCTAATCTTCAGCCGGGCCGCACCAACCGGGCAGATAGATCGCATCCTTACTCTTGGCAGCAGAAAGCCCCCTTTCAACCGCCTTGTCGAAATCGGCGTCGACCGCCTTGCGCGACAGCTTGCGGCGCAGGAAGTCGGCCCACAGGAATTCGGAGAACGGCGTGGTATCCTTGGCGAAGCCACCCATGCGGCGCAGTTCGCCGGCGAGGCTGCGGAACGGATCGTCCTTGAGATCGGCGACCGATTTCGGCAGGTCCTTGAAATGCCGCCGCTCGCCCTTGGCGTCGTAAGGATAGACCCAGCGCTTGTTGTCCATCACGCCCCAGAAGGCGTCGCGTTCGACCATGGTGAGATCGCCGACCAGCGTCACCAGCACGTCCTTGACGCCTTCGTCGTGCAGCGCGCGGGCGAGATGATGATGATCGATCACGTAGTAGCGTTCGTCGGGGCCGCGCACGACGGGAATCATGTGCTTGCCGAGCAGATCGGCCTGCTTCTTCCTGTCGTGCTCGCGCCAGCGCTTGCGCTTCTCCTTCACCTCGCGCATGCCGACCGTCATCTGCGTCGGACGCAGCGACAGGATCGACACCGGATGAACTCTTGGCTCGCGCATGTTGGTCATGGTCGGATGGCCCCTCGCCTGGTTGCATTGGTCGCTGTCGCGTCGTTTCGATTATGCCATGGCTGAAACGGTTGAGACGAGCCTGGACGGCGTTTTTGCGCCGCAACTCTCCGGCATTTTCGCCCGCCGTCACACGCCAATGTTGCGCAGAATTTTCTGCAACGCGCGGGCGCCGTGTGCTATCTAAAATTTGCTGCTTCGGAGCTGATCTTCGCGCATGAAAACCGAGCGCCCCACAATTCCGGATAGCGAGCACCGGGTGCTCCAGTTCAGGCCCCGCACCTCGCCCCAGCCGCGGGCCCTGCGGGGTATCGGGACGGTGCAGCCGATGCGCGCCGAGGTCCAGGCGGAACCGCTCGACCTGTCGCGTTACGAGCAGCCGCGCGAACAGCCCGACGACTTCCGCCACCGCATGCTTGCCAATATCGCGGCACTCGCCTTCACGATCGCGCTGACCGCGATCGGGATTTGGCTCGCGGTCAGCATCGCCGACCTGCGCCGGACCCAGGATTGCGTCCTGATGGGCCGCCGCGACTGCGTGAAGATCACGACGCCGCATCTTTAGGCGTTCTGGCGGCCCCGGGCGGCCGCCCAATACCCCCGGCCGGAGGCCGATTCTTGTTTTGACGCGTTTTCTTCACGCGAACCGGGGGTCCACTTCGCTGGAAAACGCTTTGGCCCTAGCCTTCCCCAGCCCTGTCCGGCTCCATTGAACTCAGGGCGGCGCTCCGATATACGGGCACACGACCCGGCCAGAGGGACTCTCAGGGCATCACTCGGGGCGCGATGCCCGCCCACCGTACCACTCTGGAAAATCTGAAAAATACCCGCAATATATCAAAGGCTTAGTGATGTCCTCTACATTCGATCAGGTCGCCACGATCATCGCTGAAACCTGCGACATCCCGCGCGACACGATCACGCCGGATAGCCACGCCATCGACGATCTCGGCATCGACAGCCTGGATTTCCTGGACATCGCATTTGCGATCGACAAGCAGTTCGGAATCAAGCTGCCGCTGGAGAAGTGGACCCAGGAGGTCAACGACGGCAAGGCGACCACCGAGCAGTATTTCGTGCTGAAGAACCTGTGCGCGCGCATCGACGAATTGGTTGCGGCCAAGGGCGCGAGCGCCTAATCGCGCAGCCATGCAACTCGAATACTTCCATCTGATCGACCGCATCGTCGACCTCAAGGTCGACGAGAAGAAGGTCGTCGTCGAAGCCCAGGTTCCGCAAGAGAGCACCATCTTCGAGGGGCACTTCCCGGGCTATCCCCTGATGCCCGGCGTGCTGCTGATCGAATCGATGGCGCAGGCCTCGGGCTGGCTGCTGCTGGGCGTGCTGAAGTTCGAGCGGATGCCGATTCTCGCCGCCGTGAAGGAAGCCAAGGTGCGCGGCTCGGTCTTCCCGGGCGACCTCATGAGCATCGAGGCCACGGTCGCCCATGAGGGCTCGGGCTACGCGATGACCGAGGCCAAGATCCGGGTCAACGGCAAGCTGCGTGCGAACTCGACGCTCACCTTCACGCTGATCCCCTTCCCCAATGCGGATATGCGCGCCTTCATGGACACGGTCGCCAAGCGCGTCGGATTTCCGCAACAGGCGGTATCGCCATGACTGAATCGACATGACTGACACCGCCTCGAAGCCCGGCCAGACCGAAGTCTGGATCACCGGCATTGGACTTGCGACCTCGCTCGGCGAAGGGCTCGATGCGAATTGGGCCGCGCTCGGCGAGCGCCGCGTCAATGTCGACGACAAGGGCTTTGCGCCCTACATCGTCCACCCCCTGATGCCGGTGACCCTGGACGCCCAGATCCCGAAGAAGGGCGACCAGCGGCAGATGGAAGCCTGGCAGCGCATCGGCACCTATGCCGCGGGCCTGGCGCTGGATTCCGCGGGTATCAAGGGCAATAAAGACATCCTCTCCAAGATCGACATGGTGGTTGCCGCCGGTGGCGGCGAGCGCGACCTGTCGGTCGATACCGGCGTGCTCAATGCCGAGGCCAAAGGCAACAACGCCCCCGGCTTCCTCAACGAGCGGCTGATGAGCGATTTGCGCCCGACGCTGTTCCTGGCGCAGCTCTCCAACCTGCTCGCCGGCAACATCGCCATCGTGCACGGCGTCTGCGGCACCTCGCGCACCTTCATGGGCGAAGAGGTCGCGGGTGCCGACGCAATGCGGATCGCGCTGGCGCGGATCATGTCCGGCGAAAGCGATATCGCGCTGGTCGGCGGCTCGCATAATGGCGAGCGCAAGGACCTGCTGGTGCTCTACGAATTCGGCGACTTCAACCTGAAGGACAAGTTCGCCCCCGTCTGGGCGCGCAAGGACCATGCAGGTTTTGCGCTCGGCTCGGCCGGCGCGTTCCTGGTGCTGGAATCCAGGGCGCATGCGGAAGCGCGCGGTGCAAAGCCGTTCGCAAGGCTCACCAACGTCGTTGCCGATCTCGCCCGGCGCAAGCAGCCCGGCGATATGGCAGCGACCCTGGAGAAGCTCTGGGCGAAGCTGCCGACCCGCGCGGGCAAGGGCGCAATCATTACCGGCGCGACCGGTGCCGAGCCCGCGACGTCGGAAGAACGGAGCTTCCTCGGCAAGCATGCCGACTTCCCGGTGCGGGCCACCGGCACGATGTTCGGCCATACGATGGAGACGCAGTTCCCGCTCGGGATCGCGCTGGCTGCGCTGGCGCTGTCGCGGGGGGCGTTGTTTCCGCCCAACGATTCGACCGGGCTCGAGATTGAAATGACCGACAAACCGACCCAGATTGTGGTGGTGGGGGCCGGTCACTGGCGCGGCGAAGGCATGGCGCTGGTGGAAGCCGTCTAGGGCGAGAAATCGCTTTTGCTCTTTGTTCGAGCATGATCTTTCCGGACGCTTTTCCGGATCATGCTCGAGGGACAAGTGGGGAAAACATGACTGCACCACGCGACAAGCTCGGACGTCCGATCGTCGTCGTCACCGGCATGGGCATCATGACGTCGCTCGGCGCCGGCAAGGCCGACAACTGGGCCAAGCTCGTGGCCGGCGAATCCGGCATCCGCACCATCACGCGCTTTCCGATCGACGGCCTGAAGACTACGATGGCCGGCACGGTCGATTTCGTCACCGTCGATCCGTTCTCCTCCACCGGACTTTCCGAGCGGATGGCCGAGATCGTCACGCAGGAAGCGCTCGAGCAGGCCGGCATCGGCGCCAAGGGCGACTTCCCGGGCCCCCTCTTCCTGGCGGTCGCGCCGGTCGAGGTCGAATGGCCGCAGCGCCGCGAGCTCGGCCGCGCCGTCGGCAAGCAGGATTTTGACTACAACGATCTCCTGCGCATTTCCGGCGGCGGCAAATACGCCGACTTCCATCACCGCTTCATGTTCGGCTCGGTTGCAGCCCACCTCGCCGAGTCCTTCGGCACCAAGGGTTCGCCGATCTCGCTGTCGACGGCCTGTGCGTCCGGCGCGACCTCGATCCAGCTCGGCGTCGAGGCGATCCGCCGCGGCGAGACCGACGCTGCGCTGTGCGTTGCAACCGACGGCACGGTCAATCCGGAAGCGCTGGTGCGCTTCTCGCTGCTCTCTGCGCTCTCGACCCAGAACGATCCGCCGCAGGCCGCCTCAAAGCCGTTCTCCAAGAACCGCGACGGCTTTGTCATGGCTGAAGGCGCCGGCGCCCTCGTGCTCGAAAGCTACGAGGCAGCGGTGGCGCGCGGCGCAAAGATCCTCGGCGTGGTCGCCGGCTGCGGCGAGCTCACCGATTCCTTCCATCGCACCCGCTCCTCGCCCGATGGCAAGCCGGCGATCGGCTGCGTGCTGAAGACGCTGGCGGATGCCGGCATGGCGCCCGAGCAGATCGATCACATCAACGCCCACGGCACCTCGACGCCCGAAAACGACAAGATGGAATATCTGGCGACCAACGCGGTGTTCGGTGAGCACACCTCGAAGATCCCGGTGACGTCGAACAAGTCGGCGGTCGGCCACACCATCTCTGCGGCCGGTGCCGTCGAGGCCATCTTCTCGCTGCTGACGCTGGAGCATCAGCGCATCCCGCCGACCCTCAACTATGAGAACCCGGATCCGGCGATCCTGTTCGACGTCGTCGGCAACAAGGCGCGCGATGCTCGCGTCACCGCCGTGATGTCGAACTCGTTCGGCTTCGGCGGCCAGAACGCCTCGCTGATCCTGACGCGCGAGCCGGCGTAAGCCGGCCGCTCTCTCGTCCATGAACCGCCTGCTCCTTCGTACCAAGGCGCGCCTGCGCGACGCCCTCAAGCCGCTGGGCGACGCCGCAGTCGGCGGGCTGACGATCGCGCTGTTGCGCACGACGCGCTATTTCGACCCGGACAAGACCGCCGATTTCTTCGGCCGCGCCGCGCATTTCATCGGCCGTCGCCTGCGCGAGGATCGCATCGGCCGCGAGAATTTGACGGCGGCGTTCCCTGAGAAATCGCCGGAAGAGATCGAAAAAATTCTCACCGGCGTCTGGCACAATCTCGGCCGCATCGGCGCCGAGTTCGCCCATCTCGATCACATCTGGGACTACGACGTCGATCATCCGGACAAGCCGAGCCGCATCGAGTTCGGCGCGCGCACGAAACAGCTGTTCGACGGCCTGCGCGACGACGGCAAGCCGGCGATCTTCTTTGCCAGCCATACCGGCAACTGGGAAATTCCGGCGCTCGGCGCAGTCGCCCACGGGCTCGACTGCGCGATCCTGTTCCGCAGGCCGAACAGCGAGGCCGCCGACCGTGCCATCGAGAAGACGCGCGCGGTGAAGATGGGCACGCTGGTCGCAGCCGGGCGCGATGCGCCGCTCAAGCTCGGCCAGGCGCTTCAGAACGGCCAGCACGTCGCCATGCTGGTCGACCAATGGTTCGGCAATGGCGTCGAGGTCACCTTCTTCGGCCGCAAGACCAAGGCCAATCCGACGCTGGCGCGCCTCGTCCGCCAGGTCGAATGCCCGATCCACGGCGTGCGCATCATCCGCCTGCCCAACCACCGCTTTCGCGCCGAGCTCACCGAAGAGGTCAAGCCGGTGCGCGATGCCGACGGCAATATCGACATCCAGGGCACGATGCAGGCGGTGACGTCGGTGATCGAAGGCTGGGTGCGCGAATATCCGGACCAGTGGCTGTGGCTGCACCGGAGATGGCGGTAGTTCGTCATTGCGAGGAGCCCTTGCGACGAAGCAATCCAGAGTGTCACCGCGGATGCATTCTGGATTGCTTCGCTGCGCTCGCAATGACGGGCGTGGCGCCTACCGCCCCGTCTTCACCTTGGTCCACAGCCGATTGATAACGCGCTGGGTCGCCGGCTCACGCGCCGTGATGACGAACAGCTTTGCGAGCGTCGCTTCGTCCGGATAGATGTTCTTGTCGTTCAAAATCTTCGGATCGACCAGCTTCTGGCTCGCCAGATTGCCGTTGGCGTAGGACAGGAAGTCCGAGTTCTTGGCAGCGACGTCCGGGCGGTAGAGATAGTTGATCAGCTCGTAGGCTTCCTTGACGTTCTTGGCATCCGCGGGGATCGCGAGATTGTCGAAGAACATCTGCGCGCCCTCCTTGGGGATCGCGTAGCCGATCTCGATGTCGCTCTTGGCTTCAGCCGCGCGGGCGCGCGCCTGCATGATGTCGCCGGACCAGCCGACCACGAAGCAGATCTCGCCGGTCGCAAGCGCGCTCAGATACTCCGACGAGTGAAATTTTCGCACCGACGGGCGCACCTTGGCGACGGCGTCGGCGGCCTTCTCCAGGTCGGCCTGCTTGGTCGAGTTCGGATCGAGCCCAAGCCAGCTCAGTGCCGCCGGAAAGATGTCGTCGGCGGAGTCGAGCATGTGGACGCCGCAATCCCTGAACTTTGCGAGGTTCTCCGGCTTGAAGACGATGTCCCAGCTATCGATCTTCGCGTCAGGCCCGAGGATCTCCCTCACCTTCTTGACGTTGTAGCCGATGCCCGTCGTGCCCCACATGTAGTTGGCGGCGTAGACGTTGCCGGGATCGTAGATCGCAAGGCGCTGCGTTACGACCGGCCAGGCATTGGCCAAGTTCGGCAGCTTCGACTTGTCGAGCTTCTGGAAGATGTTGGCCTTGATCTGGCGCTGCAGGAAATAGGCCGTGGGCACCACGACATCATAGCCGGACTTGCCGGCCATCAGGCGCGTCTCCAGCGTCTCGTTGGCATCAAAAGTGTCGTAGACGACCTTGATGCCGGTCTCCTTGGTGAAGGTCTCCAGGACCTCCGGCGCCATGTAGTTCGACCAGTTGTAGAAGTTGACGACGCGTTCCTCCGCATCAGCGGCTCGCGGTAGCAACGCCAGGGCTGCCGCGATCGCGATCGCAAAACGGAACCTGCTGACGTCAGTCGTCATCACCTACCTCTTGCGTCTGTGCACCGCGTCCGACAGCCGCTCCAATGCGGTGTCGAGCGTCTCGTCCTTCTTGGCAAAGCAGAAGCGCACCACCGACGTCACCGGGTCCTTCTCGTAGAACGCCGACACCGGGATCGCCGCGACCTTGTAGTCTTTCACGATGCGCCAGCAGAAATCGGTATCGCTCTCGTTGAGACCGAGCGGCGACAGATCGACGGTGAGAAAGTAGGTGCCCTGCGATTTCAGGACGGGGAAGCCGAGGCTCTCCAGCCCGCGTGTGAGCCGATCCCGGCTCCGCGCCAGATCCTTGCGCATGGTCGTGAAGTAGTCGTCCGGCTTGCCGAGCCCATAGGCCACCGCGGCCTGGAGATTGGGCGCGGTGGTGAAGGTCAGGAACTGGTGCACCTTGGCGGCCACCCGCAGCAGGGGCGGCGCGGCGCAGACGAAGCCGACCTTCCAGCCCGTCAGCGAAAAGATCTTTCCGGCCGAGCCGACCTTGATGGTGCGGTCGCGCATGCCGGGGATGGTGATGAGCGGGATGTGCTTGTGCTCGTCGAAGGTGACGTGCTCCCAGACCTCGTCGCAGATCGCGATGACGTCGAACTCCTGACAGTAGCGCGCCAACAATTCGAGGTCTTCGCGGGGATAGACGACGGCGGACGGATTCAAGGGATTGTTGAACAGCACCGCCTTGGTCTTTGAATTGAAGACGCTTTTCAGCATGTCCTCGTTGAGCCGCCAATGCGGCGGCTCGAGCCGCACCAGGCGCGGAATGCCACCGGCCTGGCGGATGATCGGCAGGTAGGAATCATAGACCGGCTGGAAGCAGACGACCTCGTCGCCGGGCTGGACCACGGCGAGGATCGCCGAGGTCAAAGCCTCGGTGCCGCCAGAGGTCACCATCACCTCGCTCATCGGATCGAGCTTCAGACCGTGCCAGTGTCCGTAGTGGGTCGCGATGGCCTGCCGCAACTCCGGAATGCCCATCATCGACGGGTACTGGTTGTACCCGTTCACCGAGGCGTCGGCGGCGGCGCGGCGGATGTCTTCGGGACCGGGATCGTCGGGAAAGCCCTGGCCGAGATTGATCGCGGCATTGTCGCGCGCGGCCTGCGACATCGCCTCGAAGATGGTGACCGGCAGGTTCGCGAAGACCGGGTTCAGGGACGAGATCTTGGAGCTCATCGGCGATCAGCCGCCCACCTTGGTCGGCAGCCCCGCGGCCTTCCAGCCCAAAATGCCGCCCGCGAGATGCTTGTCGTAAGGCAGGCCGGCAGCTTGCGCGGCGAGCGACGCCGTCACCGAGCGCTTGCCGGAGCGGCAGGCGAACACGACCTGCTTGCCTTGCGGATCGGGGATCGCCTTCGGGTCGAAGGTCGAAAGCGGAACCACGACGCCAGAGGGATAGGCTTCCGCGGCGACCTCGTTCGGCTCGCGAACGTCGACCAGCAGAAAACGTCCTTCGTCAATGCCCTTGGAGACCTCGTCCGGGGTCAGATCCTGCACCTGGTTTGCCATTTCATCCTCCCACGATCGGGCTTTGCGCCGAGCCGTCCCGGCCGGCCGCAACCTCGCCTCTCGGCCCGCGAAAATCAAGCGCTACAAAGGCTTGAGAGGCAAGGCGCAACTTAAACCTAAATCGTAAGCGGGCCTAATCGCCGCGTTCAGATCGTCACCTGCGTGCCGACCTCGACGACGCGCCCGCTCGGGATCTGGAAATAGTCGGTGGCGTCGTTGGCCGAGCGGCTCAGCGAGATGAAGAGCCGGTCCTGCCAGCGCGGCATGCCGGAATGGGCGGCGGGCTTCAACGCCCTCCGCGACAGGAAGAACGAGGTCGACATGATGTCGAACTGCCAGCCGAGCTTTCGCGCGATCGCCAGCGCCTTGGGTACATTGGGCGACTCCATGAAGCCGAACTTCAGCGTCACTTTGGAGAAGGTCGGGCTGACCTGTTCGAGCTTCACCCGCTCGGCCGGATCGATGCGCGGGGTCTGCGCGGTCTCGATGGTGAGAATGACATTCTTCTCATGCAGCACTTTATAGTGCTTCAGACTATGCATGAGCGCGGTCGGGGCGCTGAGCGGATCGCTGGTCAGGAACACGGCCGTGCCGGGCACCCGCTGCGGCGGTCGCTTCTCCAGCATGGCCACGAGGTCGGCGAGCGGGAATTCGAGCTTGCGCGACTTCTCGAACAGGAGCCGGCTGCCGCGGCGCCACGTGTACATCAGCATGATCATAAGCGAGCCGAGCGCCAGCGGCACCCAGCCGCCCTCGAACACCTTGAGCAGGTTGGCGGCGAGGAAGGTCAGGTCCAGGAACAGGAACGGCGCGATCAGCACAGCGGCCGCAAGCGGCGACCAGCGCCAGACCTTCCAGATCACGACAAAGCCCATCATGGCCGTGACCACCATGGTGCCGGTCACGGAGATGCCGTAGGCCGAGGCCAGCGCGCTCGAAGAGCGGAACAGCAGCACCATCATGATCACCGCAACCAGCAGCAACTGGTTGATACGCGGGATGAAGATCTGGCCGGAATGCGCTTCAGAGGTATGGCGAATTTCAAATCGCGGCAGCAGACCGAGCTGGATCGCCTGGCGCGTCAGCGAATAGGCGCCGGTGATGACGGCCTGGCTCGCGATGACGGTGGCGATGGTGGCAAGCACGACCATTCCGCCACGGAACCAGCCTTGCGGGAAGAGCTGGAAGAACGGGCTCTCGATCGCCTTGGGGTCGGCCAGCACAAGCGCACCCTGCCCCAGATAATTCAGCGCCAGCGACGGCAGCACGATGAACAGCCAGGCGGTCTGGATCGGCCGCTTGCCGAAATGGCCGAGGTCGGCATAGAGCGCCTCCGCACCGGTCACGGCCAGGAACACCGCGCCTAACGTGACGAAACCGATGATGCCGTGGTGGAGCATGAAGGACACCGCGTAGAGCGGGTTCAGCGCCAGCAGCACCTGGGGCTGATGCATGATCGGGCCGATCGCCGCGAGCGCGATCACGGCAAACCAGACGCACATGATCGGGCCGAAGAAGGCGGCAACGCTGGCCGTGCCGCGTGATTGCACGGCGAAAAGGCCGAGCAGGATCACCACAGTCAGCGGAACAATGTAAGGCTCGAACGTCAGCGTGACGTCCTTCATGCCTTCGAGGGCCGACAGCACCGAGACTGCCGGCGTGATCACCGCGTCGCCATAGAACAGTGCGCCGGAAATGATGCCGAGCAGGACGATGACCGGCCCGCGTGTACCGAGGGCGCGCTGGGCGAGCGCCATCAGGGCGAGCGTGCCGCCCTCGCCGTTGTTGTCGGCGCGCAGCAGGATCACGACGTATTTCAGCGTCACCACGACGACGAGCGCCCAGAGGATCATCGAGATCACCCCGAGCACGGCGGCCTGCGTGGGAGCCCCTTCCATGCCCGATGCCGCCGTCACCGCCTCGCGGAACGCGTAGAGCGGGCTGGTGCCGATATCGCCATAGACGACCCCGATGCTGCCGAGCGTCAGGGCGCCAAAACCGGCCGTGGTGTGGGCTTCGCCATGCCCATTGGCCGCCACCGTTTCCGGGACGGGAATCGCGATGTCACTTGTCATGGGAGAGACTGATGGCCTCAAAAAATGCTTCACTGCACAATGGCAGAAGCGCGCGCGGGCTTATAGTCCTGCGCTACCGGCATAGCCTAGCGCGATTCTGGGTCTTTGCCATGCAAAATTCGCATAAGTCCGCCGTTTCGGTCAGATAGTGACCTGCGTTCCGACTTCAACCACCCGTCCGGTCGGGATCTGGAAATAATCGGTGGCGTCATTGGCGGACCGGCTCAGCGCGATGAACAGGTGATCCTGCCAGAGCGGCATGCCTGATTGCGCAGAGGCCTTCAGCGACCGGCGCGACACGAAGAACGACGTCGACATGATGTCGAACTGCCAGCCCTGCTTGCGCGCGATCGCCAGCGCCTTCGGCACGTTGGGCTGCTCCATGAAGCCGAACCGCAAACGCACCTTGGAGAACTTTTCGCTGATCTTCTCCATGCGGAACCGTTCCGACAGATCGACCCGCGGTGTCTGCGCGGTCTCGATGGTCAGGACCACGTTGTGCTCGTGCAGCACCTTGTTGTGCTTGAGATTGTGCAGCAACGCCGTCGGCACGAAGGACGGATCGCTGGTGAGGAACACGGCCGTGCCCTTCACGATATGCGGCGGCCGCTTCTCGAGGCTCTTGATGAGATCGTCGAGCGGGACCTCGATCTTGCGCGTCTTCTGCACCAGGATTCCGGAGCCGCGCCGCCAGGTCCATATCGTCCCCACCATGACCGCACCGAACAGCAGCGGCACCCAGGCGCCTTCCAGAAGCTTGAGCAGGTTGGCGCTGAAGAAGGTCATGTCGACCACGACGAGCGGCAGGATCACGGCGGCCGCAGTCGCGGCACGCCAATTCCACAACTTCCAGATCACGATGAAGCCCATGACGCCGTCAGCCACCATGGTGGTGGACACCGCGATGCCATAGGCCGAAGCGAGATTGCTCGGGGTGTGGAACAACAGCACCAGCAGCATTACGCCGATCAGGAGCAGCCGGTTGACCCGCGGCAGATAGATCTGACCGGCATGGGATTCGGAGGTGTAGCGCACCTCGAAGCGCGGCAAGAGGCCAAGCTGCACCGCTTGATAGACCAGCGAATAGGCGCCGGTGATCACCGCCTGGCTTGCGATCACGGTGGCCGCGGTCGCCAGCCCCACCAGCGGCAGCACGAGCTTCTCGGGCACCATGCGATAGAAGGAATTGTCGAGCGTGCTGGGATCGGACAGCACCAGCGCGCCCTGCCCAAAGTAGTTGATCAGCAGAGCGGGCAGCACGAAGAACATCCAGGCCGACTGGATCGGCTTGCGGCCGAAATGGCCGAGATCGGCATAGAGCGCCTCGCCGCCGGTCACCGCCAGGAACACCGCACCGAGCGTCACGAGCCCGATGGTGCCGTGCGACAACAGGAATTGAAGCCCATAATAGGGATTGATCGCCGCCAGCACGGACGGATCGTCGGCGATGTGAACGGCGCCCATCGCCGCAATCACGGTGAACCAGACAATCATCACCGGTCCGAAGGCGGACGCCACCAGCGCCGTGCCCTTGCTCTGGACCGCGAACAGCAGCGCCAGGATGAGGACCGTGAGCGGCACGACGTAGTGTTCGAGCGCGGGAGCCGCGAGTTTCAAGCCGTCGACCGCCGACAGCACCGAAATCGCCGGCGTGATCATGGAATCGCCGATGAACATGGAGGCGCCAACCACGCCGAGCGCGAGCAGGAACCAGGGACGCCGTCCCAGCGCGCGCTGGCCCAGCGCCATCAGAGAGAGCGTGCCGCCTTCCCCGTTATTGTCGGCGCGCAGCAGCAGCAGGACGTATTTGGTGGTGACGACGATCAGCAGCGCCCACAGGATCAGCGAGAGCACGCCGAGCACGATGACGCGCGACACCCCTTCGCCATGGGCCGCACCCTTGACAGCCTCGTGAAACGCGTAGAGCGGCGAAGTGCCGATGTCGCCGAAGACAACGCCGATGCTCCCGAGGGTGAGGCCCCAGAAACTCGAGGTGACCGTCCCCTCCTGGCCGTCGGTCGTGGTGATGCTGGCCGTCATCGTTGGTGGAAAACGCTGCTTCCCTGATTTTGATCCGCGCGCGTTTGGACGGTTCTCGGCCGCAGGTCAAGGGACCACCATAGCAGGCGCGTTCCGGCGCGCTGTGACGCAGAGGCCACGTTCGGCTAGGGGCGACGAAATGTCCTCAGGTAAAATGGTAGTGGAAAAAATCGAGGAGATTCAGGGCTTCAGATTAGGCGGCAGCGGCGGGTCCTCGCGCATCAGCGTGATGGTCACGCGCCGGTTGGCGGCCAGCGACGGATCGTCGGGAAACAGCGGCTGGGTGTCCGCCTTGCCCGATACCGAGAAGACGTGCGAGGGCGGCAGCCCTTCCCGCTCGAGGATCTGGCGCACGGCGTTGGCGCGATCGGACGACAGGTCGAAGGCGCCGTAGTCGCTGCGGTTCGGCACGTAGCCGGCCGCGGTATGACCGGCGATCGACACGCGCAATGGCGTCGCCTTGAGTGGGACCGCGAGCTTCTCGATCAGGCGGCGCGTGCGATCGTAAGGCACCTTGGAGCCGTCGGGAAACATCGAACGACCGTCCTGGTCCACGATCTCGAGGTTGAGCCCCTGCTTGGTCTCCTCGAACATGATGTGCTTGGACATCTCGGTGAGTTCCGGCATGTCCTGCAAGGCTTGGCGTAGCGAGGCTGCGGCGAGCGCGAATTCGCGGTCGACCTTGATCTTGGCGCCCGACTTGCGGTCGCGGTCCTGCTGGTCAGGCGTCGGCGTGTTGGAGGCGTCCTCGGGCTGGATGTGATCGACGTTCTTCAGCTTGGGACGCGTCGGCAGGCCGTCGGACTCGATGATGCCGGCGTAGCGCGCCTCGCTCTGCACGCCGAAAGCGTCGCGCATCGAGCCTGCGACGATCTTGAGCTTGTTGGCGTCCTGCGTCGAGAACGCGACGAGCATCACGAAGAAGCTCATCATCAGGCCCATCAGGTCGGCGAAGGTCACGAACCAGCCGTGACCGCCTCCGTGCGCATCGCCGCGTTTCTTCTTGGCCATGATTCAAACCCCCGGTGCGCGGCGTCAGGCCGGGACCGGTTCACCCTCGCCGTGGCGATGCTTCTCGGGCAGGTAGGCGAGCAGCATTTCGCGCACCAGGGTCGGGCTCTTGGAGTCGCGGATCATCAAAATGCCGTCGATGATGAGCGTGCGGTTGGTTTCCTCGTCCAGCAGCTTGCCGTGCAGCTTGTCGGCGATCGGCAGACAGAACAGGTTCGCGACCAGCGCGCCGTAGAGCGTCGCGAGCAGCGCGGTCGCCATGAACGGGCCGAGCTTGGAGGGGTCGGTCATGTTGGCGAACATCTGCACCATGCCGATCAGCGTGCCGATCATGCCGAAGGCCGGGGCGCAGTCGCCGATGGCGCGGTAGATCTTGCTGCCCTCGTCCAGATGCATGAGGAAGTTGTCGCGGTCGCGCTCGAGATTGTCGCGGATGAAGTCGAGGTCATAGCCGTCGGCGACGTAGCGGATGCCCTTGGCGAGGAACGGCTCGTCGGTCTCGACCTTTTCCAGACCAACCGGGCCCTGCTTGCGCGCGATCTCGGCGATGCGGGCGAGTTCGTCGACGAGCTCGTGGGCCGACAGGCGGCTCATGGTGAAGGCGAACTTTGCGCCGAGCGGCAGGCCGTGCAGCAGCGAGGAGAGCGGAAAGCGGATCATGGTGGCGGAGATCGAGCCGCCGAAGATGATGATCATGGCATGTTCAGAGATGAACATGTGGAGGTCGCCGCCCATGAAGATCATCGCGGTGATGACGATGATGCCTGCGATCAGGCCAACGCTCGTCATGATATCCATGGGAAACTCCAACGCTTACCCGAACGACCATCCGTCCTGGATGGTGATGCAGCCCACCGGCGCACCGCCCCGGAGGAACCCTAAATGGCTGCCATTAAAGACGCGTAAAGGTTAAACGCGGCCTGCCCCGCTCCGGCCACATCGCAGCGCTCGCCGCGCAGGCGAATTGCCGGCAAGGGACGGCGATCTCAACACTCTGCTAACCATTTACGGGGCCGGACCCGTAGAGCACCGTGTCCCTGCGGCAACGCGTGCTTGTGTGTTTGGGGAACGTAGCTGCCGCGCTCGTTGTTTCCTCACAGAGGCACACGATGTCTGTCTTCAGTCCCCATCGGATCCGTCAAAACGCTCCCTCGTGGGAGCCCTTTGGAATGTTGCTGCTGTTCTGCCTTCTCACCGCGGTCCCCGCAATTCTGATGCTGCATACGCTCGAACCGGAGCTCGTGCTCCCCGCGCTCAGCGGCCTGCTCTTCGGGGAAGCCTTGATCGCCGCGATCGTGGCGCGTCTGATCCACGCGCCCGGAAGCACGGCTGACGTAACCTGGTGGGATTTTGCCGGCGCATTCACTTTGATCGGTTGCGCCGCTGCGGTCTTCGGCGAGCCGGACCAGGCTGCCCTGTTCCTGGAGGCCGAGCAGCGCCCGGCCCCGCGACCCAGTTAGATGACGGCCAGCCGGCGCCGTCAGTGAATCTCCGCCGAACGCTTCAGCGCGGCCTTCAGCTTCTCCAGCGAGAAGTCGGGGCTGCGCGCGATCTCCAGGATCGGCGTCTCGCGGCGGCCGCAGAGCTCGGCAGCCTCCGGGAGCTTCGCGGCGACGTCGAGCGGAATGACGATCGCGCCGTGCTGGTCGGCGTGGATCAAATCGTCGGACTTCACGGTCATGCCGGCAACGCGCACCTCGCCGCCGAAGCTTTCCGCATGCACCCAGGCATGCGACGGGCCGATCGAGCCGGCGAGCGCCTGGAAGCCCGGGGCCCATTGCGGGATGTCGCGGATCGAGCCGTCGGTGATGACGCCGAGACAGCCGAGCGCCTTGTGCACGTTGCTCTGCACCTCGCCCCAGAACGCGCCGTAGCCGACGTCATGGCCGTCGATGTCCTGGATCACCGAGATGCGCGGACCGTGGCCGGTGCCGACATACTCGTAATATTCTATGCGGCGCCTGGACTGCTCTTCCGCCGGGAGCGAGGATTTCAGCACCGAGCGGATCGCGACCGTGCGCGCATAGCCGACGATCGGCGGCAGATCGGGAAACGGACAGACGAGCTGCTTGGTGGTGTAGCCGATCAGACGGCGCTCCGGCGCGACGATCTCCATGGCATTGCAGATCGTCGGCGTGTCGTAGCGGCCCAAAGCCTCGAGGACGGAAGCTGGCAGCGGCCCGGATGCGGTATCAGTCACGGCGTTCTCTCCCCTATTGGCCGCGGCTGTTCGCAAGCGCCGCAGACCCAAGGCGATATAGCCGAGATCGGGCGTCAGCCCAACGCGCGCGTCTTCATGGCAGATATCCGCGAGAGCTGCTCATAGCAGCCCTAAGGGGCGCGCTGGCGCAAAGTGGCGGATCAGTCCGTCCGCGCCGGCGAGCCAGTCGCTCGCCCCCAGTCCGGCAACTTGGCCTGCGTCAATAGCGCCATCGACGGAAGGCTGAACAGTGCGGACATCGCCTGCTTGTCCTTGAGGTAAAGCACCAGGGCCTTGTCGTCCGCGACCTGCTTGACGGAATAGACCTTCTCAATCCCCTCAATCAGCTTCCTGGAGTTGGTTCCGTCGGCCGCGACCGCCACAAGAGCAACGTTCGTATCCCTGTCGCCAACGATATGGAACGCGCCCACGGCCGTTCGCGCCTCCGCCACTCTGTCGAACATCCAATGGCTGCCGAGGATTTGCTGACCCGTGCCCTCGAACAGCCACCGGCTCTCGTTCGTCAAGATGTTCACGAACAGCACGTTGACATCGGAGCCATCACCATAGGATTGCCCGCGGTGCAACAAAGCTTCCACATAGGGTGTCCCCGTAATCACGCGCGGCGGCAGCAGGAGAAACCTGTTTGCTACGGCATCCCGCTCACCAACGTTGGTGACCCGGCGAGCGCGCATGTGGTCGTAGACGATTGTCGCAGCGGCAAAAAAGACGGACAGGACGAGAAGGACTGCAACCGTCGCAATTGCGATTGCATTGAACCGCCAGACCCGTCGGAAGAAGCGATCGCTCCGCCCCACAATGACTTCCTTTATGGCAGCTATCGGTGAGCGCCGACTAATGCAGCCGTTCAGGCCGATCGTCGTGCGGGGCTTCCGGCACGTTGGGCGCCATGGCCTGCGATGTTGTCGCAGCCGATGCCGCTTCGGACGGCGCAGGCGCTCCAACTGCCGCTGCGCGCGCCTGCTTCTGATACGACCTCCAGCCGAGCGGCAGGCTCAGCAGATACAGCACCGTGCCGGCCGAGAGGATGTGCCAGGGATAGCTGATCAGGAGCGCGATGAAAAAGATCACCGCCACGAACACCGGCAGCACCAGCTCCGGCGGCACCCGCATCCGCATGCTCTTGCCGGAGAACACCGGCAGGCGCGACACCATGAGGAAGGCAATCAGCAGCGTGTAGCCGGCCGTCAGGGCCGCGGGCCAGCGTCCGAGATCGAGGAACGCCGCGTAGATCGGCAACATCACGGTGATCGCGCCGGCCGGCGCCGGCATCCCCGTGAAGTAGTTGGCGGCAAAGGCCGGCTTGTTGGGATCGTCGATGCTCGCGTTGAAGCGTGCGAGCCGGAGACACATGGCGATCGCGAACACCATGGCCGCGATCCAGCCCGCATTGCGCAGCTCATGCAGCTGCCAGAAATACAGCATCAGGCCCGGCGCTACGCCGAAATTGACGAAGTCGGCGAGGCTGTCGAGCTCGGCGCCGAATTTGGACTGCCCCTTGATCATCCGCGCGATGCGGCCATCGATGCCGTCGAGCGCCGCCGCGAACACGATCGCGTAGACGGCGAGCGTCATCCGCCCCTCGATCGACAGCCGGATCGCCGTCAGGCCGGCGCAGATCGCCAGCAGCGTGATGACATTGGGCACCAGCATCCGCACCGGGATCGGGCGGAAGCGCCGGCGGCGCTCGGGATTCCTGAAATCGTAGGGCGTCATGGCTTTGGCCTCACTCCCCACGAGATATAGCAAGCCGCGGGCGGCTCCGCCAATGTGGCGGAACCCATCCTTTGGGCGATGTCAGGGATGGACCGAATGGTTAATTGACGCGATAGGTCCGCGCCAGGTCGTCCGAGGCCAGGTCGGCCAGCACCGTTTCGCCGGCAATCGCGGTCTGCCCTTCCGAGACCAGAGCCCTGGAGCCGACCGGCAAATAGACGTCGAGCCGCGAGCCGAATCGGATCAGGCCAAAACGCTCGCCGGCGCCGAGCGACTGTCCCTCCTTGACGAAGCAGACGATGCGCTTGGCCACGAGGCCGGCGATCTGGACCACGCCGATCCGACCTTGGGGCGTCGAGATGACGAGCGAATTGCGCTCATTGTCCTCGCTCGCCTTGTCGAGCTCGGCGTTGATGAACAGGCCGGGCCGGTAGGCGATGCGATCCACCCTGCCCGCCATCGGGCTGCGGTTCACATGGCAGTTGAAGACGCTCATGAAGACGGAGATGCGCGGCAGCGGCTTGTCGCCCAGCCCCAATTCCGCGGGCGGCAGCGCCATCGTGATCATCGACACCCGGCCGTCAGCCGGCGAGACGACCAGTCCGTCGCGGATCGGCGTGACGCGCGCGGGGTCGCGGAAGAACAGCGCACACCACACGGTGAGGATGGTGCCGATCCACCCGAGCGGCGACCAGAGCCAGAACAGGGCGAGGCTCGCCAGCGCAAAGCCGCCGATGAAGGGATAGCCTTCCTTGTGGATCGGCGGAATCTGCCGTTGGATCGAATCGAGAATGGACATCGCTATCTGCCGCCAGGGTTGATGGCGCGTGGACAGCCCCCGCGCGCCGGGAGAGCTTTAGGCCAGACCGGGGGCCGCCGACAAGGTCACTTCCGCGGCCGCAGGGGTCGTCAGGGCGTCGTCGACCGGCGGGGGCTCGCGGTTCGGCGCCTCGTTGGCGTCGTCCATCCTGGCGAGCTTTTCGCGTGCGGCTTCCGCTTCGCGCTGCCGGTTCCACATGCTGGCGTAAAGGCCGCCCATGGCGAGCAGTTGCGCATGCGTGCCGCGCTCGGCGATGCGGCCCTGCTCGAGCACGATGATCTCGTCCGCGCCGACGATGGTCGAGAGGCGGTGCGCGATCACGAGCGAGGTGCGGTTCTTCGAGACACGATCGAGCGCGCCCTGGATCTCGTGCTCGGTGTGGCTGTCGAGCGCCGAGGTCGCCTCGTCGAGCACCAGGATCGGCGGCGCCTTCAGCACGGTGCGCGCAATCGCCACGCGCTGCTTCTCGCCGCCCGACAGTTTCAGGCCGCGCTCGCCGACCTGCGTCTCATAACCCTTGGGCGCCATGCGGATGAAATGGTCGATCTGGGCGAGTCGCGCCGCCTCCTCCACCACGGCATCGCTTGCACCCCAGCGGCCGTAGCGGATGTTGTAGCGGATGGTGTCGTTGAACAGTACGGTGTCCTGGGGCACCATGCCGATCGCGGCGCGGAGCGAACCTTGCGTGACGTCGCGGATGTCCTGGCCGTCGATCAGGATTTTTCCGCCGGAGATGTCGTAGAGCCGGAATAGCAGTCGCGAGATCGTCGATTTGCCGGCACCGGAGGGACCGACAATCGCGACCGTCTTGCCGGCCGGCACCTCGAAACTGATCCCCTTGAGGATTGGCCGCGTCGTCTCATAGGCAAAGCGGACGTCCTCGAACCGCACGGTGCCTGCCGAGACCGTCAGCGGCCTTGCGTTTGGACTGTCCTTGATCTCGGGATCGCGCCCGAGCACGCCAAACATCTTCTCGATGTCGATGATCGCCTGCTTGATCTCGCGATAGACCATGCCCATGAAATTGAGGGGCTGGTAGAGCTGGATCATCATGGCGTTGATCAGCACGAAATCGCCGACGGTGTTGTGCCCGTTGCGCACGCCGATGGCGCACATCAGCATGGTCGCGGTCAGCCCCATCGTGAAGATCACCGCCTGCCCGGTGTTGAGCACCGCGAGCGAGGTGTAGGTCTTCACGCTCGCCTCTTCGTAGCGCTCCACCGAGCGGTCGTAGCGCTGGGCCTCGCGTGTCTCGGCGCCGAAATATTTCACGGTCTCGTAGTTGAGGAGCGAGTCGATCGCCTTGGTGTTCGCCTCGGTGTCGGAATCGTTCATCTTGCGGCGGATGCCGATCCGCCACTCCGTCGCGATGTAGGTGTAGTACATGTAGACGACGACGGTGATCAGCGTCGCCACCACGTAGCGCCAGTCGAACTGCCAGAACAAGACGCCCATCAGCAGCGAGACCTCGACGATGGTCGGGATCAACTGCAGGATCACCATGCGCACGATGACCTCAATGCCCTCGCGTCCGCGCTCGAGCACACGCGTCAACCCGCCGGTCTTGCGCTCCAGATGGAAGCGCAGCGACAATTCGTGCATGTGCACGAAGGTGCGGTAGGCGAGCTTGCGCACCGCATGCATGGCGACGCGGGCAAAAATGCCATCGCGCCATTGCGTGAGCACGGCCATCAGGATACGCGTTGCGCCATAGCTCGCGGTGAGCAGCAGAGGCGAGGCGATCACCCAGAAGTGCCAGTTGTCCGCCGCCACCGGCGCGGTGTTGGCGCCTGTCAGCGCGTCGGTCGCCCATTTGAAGGTGAACGGCACCACCAGCGTCGCGAGCTTGGCGACGAGCAGCAGCACCATCGACCAGACCACGCGCATCTTCAGGTCAGCGCGATCGCTCGGCCAGATATAGGGCCACAGATGCGCGAGCGTCCCGAACAGCGTTGCCTTCTCCAGCGACGTACCGGCGGGATCCGGCGCGTCGCCGCCGCCGTGAGACGAGTGAGGGTGAGCCATACGAAGCCTTGGGGCCAAAACCTTGGCGACCCGCCGGATGCGGGCTGCGTTGCGATTAGCGATTTTCGCCCGTCATATAGAGACTTCTGGTCGCGAGCGCACCCCGCCAGGTGTCTATTCCCTCATTGTTTGTCGTCGTTTACCGGTAGATTCCCGGTTACCGGCGAATCACCGATTGGACTTGACGCCCTTTCGCTGCAATGCATCATGGCACCAATGAGCACTCTCAAAACCGTCTGCGTCTATTGCGGCTCCGGCCCCGGAACCAATCCCCTCTTCATCGAAGCCGCGAAGGCGTTCGGCAAAGCGCTTGCCGACAACGGCGTCCGCCTGGTCTATGGCGGCGGCGCGGTCGGCCTGATGGGCGCAGTCGCCGACGCCGTGCTCGACCATGGCGGCCTGGTCACCGGCATCATCCCGGACTTCCTGCGCAAGCGCGAGCACGCCTTGAGCCGCGTGCAGGAGATGATCGTCACGCCCGACATGCACGAGCGCAAGCGGCTGATGTTCGAGCGCTCCGATGCGTTCGTCGCGCTGCCCGGCGGCGTCGGCACGCTGGAAGAGCTGGTCGAGCAACTGACCTGGAAACAACTCGGACGCCACGCCAAGCCGGTACTGCTCGCCAATATCGACGGCTTCTGGGAGCCCTTGTTCTCGCTGCTGTCGCATATGCGCCAGACCCAGTTCATCCGCGCCGGCTTCACGGTCGACATCCTCAAGGCCGATCGCGTCGAGGAGATCCTGCCCAAGCTGAAGACGGCTGCGGCGCAGGTCGCCGAGGCGGAGAAAAAGCTCGCGCCGGAAGTTGCGCACAAGCTGTAGAGATCAGTCAGCCGGAAACGTAACGGCCTCGATCCGGTTGCCGTCGGGATCGACGATGAAGGCCGCATAGTAACGCACGCGATCATGCGGGCGGATGCCCGGCGCACCGTCGGACGCACCGCCCGCAGCAAGCGCCGCCGCGTGAAACGCATCGACGTCAGCCGTGGTCTTCGCGCGCAGGCAGATGTGCACTCCGCTCTCGGGCGGAACGCGCGGCATGCCGGCGCGCAGGTTGATCCAGAATTCAGGATAGGCCTTGCCGAAGCCGACCGTCGCCGGCCGCGTCACGAGGCGGATGAGGCCGAGGGTCGCAAGCGTCGCCTCGTAGAAGCGCGCGGAGCGTTCGAGCTCGCTGACCCCGACGGAGATGTGGTCGATCATTTGCTCCCCTGTCTCCCCCGTCATTGCGAGCGCAGCGAAGCAATCCAGGGCCGTCTCCGCGGAAAGATTCTGGATTGCTTCGCTGCGCTCGCAATGACAGCGTTTGTGGCTGCGTCCTGCCCTACGCCGGCGCGCCCGACTTCACGAGCTTGTAGATCACCGAATCCATCAGCGCCTGGAACGAGGCGTCGATGATGTTCGGCGAGACCCCGACCGTCGTCCAGTTGTCGCCGTTCTCGTCCTCGCTCTCGATCAACACGCGCGTGACCGCGCCGGTGCCGCCATTGAGGATACGCACGCGGTAGTCGATCAGCTTCAGGCCCTCGATGTACTTCTGGTATTTTCCGAGGTCCTTGCGCAGGGCCACGTCGAGCGCGTTGACGGGGCCGTTGCCTTCCGCCGCCGAGATCAGCCGCTCGCCGGCGACGTCGACCTTGACCACCGCAAGCGCGACAGTGACGCGCTCGCCGAGCGCGTTGTAGCGCTGCTCGACATTGACGTCGAACTGCTCGACCTTGAAATATTCCGGCACTTTTCCGAGCGTGCGGCGCGCCAGGAGATCGAACGAGGCGTTGGCGGATTCATAGGCAAAGCCTGCGGCTTCGCGCTCTTTCAATTCCTCGACCAGCCGCGTCAGTTTTGGATCGCTCTTCTCGTAAGCGATGCCGGCGCGGTCGAGCTCGGCGATCACGTTGGAGCGGCCTGCCTGGTCTGACACCAGCACCTTGCGATGATTGCCGACGAGCTCCGGCAAGACGTGCTCATAGGTCTGGGGATCCTTGAGCACGGCGGAAGCGTGAATGCCGGTCTTGGTGACGAAGGCGCTTTCGCCGACATAGGCCGCGTGGCGGTTCGGCGCGCGGTTCAGCATGTCATCGAGCGTGCGCGAGACCTTGACGAGGCCTGCGAGCTTCTCCGCGGTGACGCCGATCTCGAAGGCGTCGGAAAACTCTTTCTTCAGCTTGAGCGTCGGGATCAGCGAGCAGAGATTGGCGTTGCCGCAGCGCTCGCCGAGGCCGTTGAGCGTGCCCTGGATCTGCCGCACGCCGGCACGCACCGCGGCGAGCGAATTCGCCACCGCCTGCTCGGTGTCGTTATGGGCGTGGATACCGACGTGATCGCCCGGGATCTGCTTGAGCACGTCGGTGACGATGGTCTCGACCTCGTGCGGCATGGTGCCGCCATTGGTGTCGCACAGCACCACCCAGCGCGCACCGGCATCATAGGCAGCCTTCGCACAGGCCAGCGCGAAGGAAGGATCTTCCTTGTAGCCGTCGAAAAAATGCTCGCAGTCGAGCATCACCTCGCGCCCCGCGGCCTTCGCCGCCGCGACGCTGTCGCGGATCGAGGCGAGGTTTTCCTCTTTCGTCGTCTCGAGGGCGACGCGCACCTGATAGGCGGAGGATTTTGCCACGAAGCAGATCGCATCGGCCTTGGCTTCCAAGAGCGCGGCGACGCCGGGATCGTTCGACACCGAGCGTCCCGCCCGTCGCGTCATGCCGAAGGCGGTGAAGCGCGCGTGATCGAGCTTTGGCTTGCTTGCGAAGAATTCGCTGTCGAGCGGATTGGCGCCGGGATAGCCGCCCTCGACATAGTCGATGCCGAGGTCGTCGAGCATCGAGGCGATCACCTGCTTGTCTGTCAGCGTGAAGTCGACGCCATTGGTCTGCGCGCCGTCGCGCAGCGTGGTGTCGAACAGATAGAGGCGCTCCTTGCTCATTGCGACGCTCCCGACGCGGGCGAGGCACCGAGCGTCTTCTTCATGGTGGTATTGGCGAGCCATTCGTCGTTGACGGTGACGCTGTTGCGCTGTTGGGCGACGTAGCCGCGCTTGGCGAAAAAACCCTGGGCGGTGTCGCTGGCATCGACCGTGAGGCTGGTCGCGCCGCGGCCGCCGGCGAGCTTCTCCAGCGCATCGACCAGCATCGTGGCGACGCCCTGCCCGGCCACGCTCGGGTGCACATAGAGCATGCGGATGTGGTCCTTGCCGCGCAGCGAGGCAAAGCCCACCGGCGAATTCTGCACCGTTGCGATCAGCGTCAGGTCGGCGGCGAGCCGTTTGCCGAATTCAGCCTCGTCCTCGGCCACCGCAATCCAGGCTTCCTGCTGCGCCTCGCTATAGTCGTCGCCGGTCAGCTCCTCGATCGCCGCGGCGAAAATTGCAGTGAGCATCGGCACGTCGCTCGGCAGGAACGGTCGCATCGCGGGTTTTGGCAAACTCTGTCCCATCATCGTCACCACATGCCGTACAGCTTCAGCGCCAGCGCAAGCGCGCCGGCGAGCAGCAGGATCTTGAGCGCGATGTAATAGAGCCAGTGCCTGGGAAACGGCGTGTCGGGTCGCTTCATCGCGAAAACTCCCAGGTCGTGCCGGCCTTGGAGTCCTTGATCGCGACGCCCATGGCGGCGAGCTGATCGCGGATGCGATCGGACTCCCCGAAGTCCCTGCGCGCGCGGGCCGCCGTGCGCTCGGCGATCAGGCGTTCGACCTCGCCCGCATCGACACCGCTCGCCTGCCGCTTTCGCCCTTCCCATTCGGCAACGCTCTCGGAGAGGAAGCCGAGCAGCCGTAGCGAGCCCGAGAATCCGCCGCCCGAGCCGGAGTCGTTGCGCAAGCCATGCAGCGCCGCGATCATCTGCGGCGTGTTGAGATCGTCGAGCAGCGGCTCGATCACGGACGCAGCCGGCTTACCGGCCGGCACCTCGGCTGCGACGCGATACCAGTCGTCGAGCGTCTTCGAGCTCTCCTCGAGCGATTTCAGCGTCCAGTCGATCGGCGAGCGGTAATGCGTCTTCAGCATGTTCAGGCGGAGCACCTCGCCCGGCCAATCCGCCAGCAGGTCGCGAATGGTGACGAAGTTGCCGAGGCTCTTCGACATCTTCTCGCTCTCGACCTGGAGGAAGCCGTTGTGCATCCAGTAGTTGGCCATGCGCGGCTGATGGAACGCGCAGCAGCTCTGCGCGACCTCGTTCTCATGATGCGGAAACACGAGATCGATGCCGCCGCCGTGGATGTCAAAATGTTCGCCGAGATGCTTCCAGGCCATGGCCGAGCACTCGATGTGCCAGCCCGGGCGCCCTTGCGCGGTGATGCCGGCCGGCGACGGCCACGACGGCTCGCCCGGCTTTGACGGCTTCCACAGCACGAAATCGGTGTTGTCGCGCTTGTAGGGCGCAACGTCGACGCGGGCACCGGCAATCATCTCGTCCAGCGAGCGGTTGGAGAGCGCGCCATAACGCGGCAGCACGGAGTTGGCTGCATTCATCGCCTGCGGCGAGAACAGCACGTGGTCCTCGGCGACATAGGCAAAGCCGCCGGCGACGAGCTTTTCGATGATCTCACGCATCTCGGCGATATGCTCGGTCGCGCGCGGTTCGACGTTCGGCCGCAACGCGCGCAGCGCATCGACGTCGGCGTGAAACTGCCGGCCCGTTTCCTCCGTGACCTTGCGGATCGCCTCGTTCAGCGGCAGGCCGGGATAGTCCCGCGCGGCGCGATCGTTGATCTTGTCGTCGACGTCGGTGACGTTGCGGACATATTTGACGTGCGCCTCGCCATAGAGATGGCGGAGCAGCCGAAACAGCACGTCGAACACGATCACCGGCCGCGCATTGCCGATATGGGCGAAGTCATAGACCGTCGGTCCGCAGACATACATGCGGACGTCCTTCGGATCGAGCGGCACAAAGGGCCGCTTTTCCCTCGTCAGCGTATCGTAAAGGCGCAATTCCATATGGATACCCATCGGCTGTTGGCCGGGCGTCCAGGGCTCTCAATGTGTTTTGAGAAAAGACGGCTCCAGCCAGCGAATCGCTAGCTCGTAATCTCGCGGCAAATGCCACAAATGGCGAGGAGACCGTTCATGCGGAACATATGGGCCAGAGAGGGGCTCGCCGTCAAGTCAGCCGCGAAAAAGCCGCTTTCTCTGCCCAAACGCGCCCCGCCCGCCTTCAGGGTTAATCATCCTTAACCTTTTGAGTTTATTCGTCTGCGGGCGGTTCCTCTCATTCTCGGTGCACCATGCGATCCCTTCTCGCGCCCGTTCTCTGCACCTTCATCGTCGCGGCTTCGGCCGCGTCGGCCGAGACCCGCGTCTTCATCATTGCCAACCAGGCCGACGGCTACGGCGTCGACCAGTGCCTGGCCAAGGGTGACAAGTGCGGCGCGCATGCCGCCCGTGCCTATTGCCAGTCACGCGATTTTGCCCAGGCCTCGGCCTATCGCCGGATCGATCCCGACGAAATTACCGGGTCCGTCCCCAAATCCGGCGCAAACTGCTCCCATGGCCATTGCGAGGACTACGTCGCAATCACCTGCCAGCGCTGAATTCTCTCGGAACTGGTAGGCTTTAAGGCCACACCTGCGCCCCGAAACGACGTGACGATGTCAGAAGAAGCGGGTATTGGAGGGCGCGCACGGACCACGCGGCCGTGACATCGCTAGAATGGCGGATATGCCGGAATTTTTGTCTCTCTCTCGTACTCGTCCCATGCTTGCTTGCGCCGTGCTGCTCAGCACGCTCGCGCTCGGCACGTCCGCCTTCGCGCAGGCCGGTCCTCCCGGAACGCCGCCGCCGGGCGCCGCCGCCCCGGCCGGCAATCCGATGTGCGCACGGCTCGAGGGCCAGCTCGCCGCGCTCGATCGCGGCGGCAGCAGCGATCCCGCCAAGGACGAGCAGATCCGCCGCTACCAGGATTCGGCGACCCGGCAGCAGGCTGAGCTCGACCGCGTCACCGTGCAGGCCAAGCGCATGGGCTGCGAAAGCTCAGGCTTCTTCTCGCTGTTCAGCGGCCAGTCGGCGCAATGCGGTCCGGTCAACACCCAGATCCAGCAGATGCGCGCCAATCTCGACCAGATCACCACCAATCTCGAGCGGCTGCGCTCCGGCGGCCCCGGCGGGTTCAGCCCCGAACGCGACAACCAGCGCCGCTCGGTGCTGCTGGCGCTCGCACAGAACAATTGCGGCCCGCAATATGCCAATGCCGCGCAGTCGCAAGGCCCCGGCAACTTCCTGACCAATCTGTTCGGCGGCGGCAACAACAACGCCAATCCCGCCGGTGCACCGCTCGGCGATCTCGGCCCGCCATCCGGCACCTATCGCACGGTGTGCGTGCGCACCTGCGACGGCGCCTATTTCCCGGTCTCATTCGCGACCGTGGCGGCCCGCTTCCCCGATGACGAGAAGGCCTGCAAGGCGCTGTGCCCGGCAACGGAAGCCGCCCTCTATGCCTATCGCAACCCCGGCGAGGACATGAACGCGGCGGTCTCGGTCAGCGGTCAGCCCTACACGGCGCTGCCCAACGCGTTCAAATTCCGCAGCGCGTTCGACCCGTCCTGCTCGTGCAAGGCGGCGGGCCAGAGCTGGGCGGACGCGCTCAAGTCGGCCGACGACAAGGCCGCCGTCGAGCAGCAGGGCGACATCATCGTCACCGAGGAGAGCGCGAAGAAGATGCAGCAGCGGCAGCTCACCAAGGGTGCGCCTGCCAACGCCAAGAAGGGTGCAACGGTGCCGCCGACCGCGACCAACGCACCGGCGACGCCTCCTCCGGCCGACACCGCGGCGACGCCGTCGGAAAACAAGCCGATCCGCTCGGTCGGCCCGACCTTCATTCCGCAGCAGCAGAAGTAGGCCGTTACTCGCGGCCGCTAGGTGCGGCCGTTTCACTTGTTACTGCTCGCCCTCGCGGCTCCAGGGGAAAAGATTGGCCGGAAAGTCCGCTGCGTAGCGCCTTCCCTTCGGCGGCGGTGGCAGCTCGTCCGGTGGATTCGGATTCGGCTCGACCACCCGCCGATAGAGGTGCCAGGTGGCATGGCCGAGCACCGGCAGAACGACAGCGAGACCGACAAAAAGTGGTAGCGAGCCGATCACGAGCAGCGCTGCCACGATGAGGCCCCAGCCGGCCATCGCAACCGGATTCGCCGCCACCACTCGGAGCGACGTGCGGATCGCATCGATCGCAGTCGCATGCCGGTCGAGCATCAACGGAAATGCCACGACGCTGATGCACAAGGCCACAACCGCAAACAGGAAGCCGACACCACAACCGACGATGATGAGCGACCAGCCTTCCGGTGTCGTCAGCACGCGCGTTGCGAAGTCGGGAATGGTTGCGGCCGCCGCGTGACCGAAGATCGTGACGTAGATTGCGTTCGCGACACCGATCCAGGCCCCGAACAGGACGAGCAGGAGCAGCCCGAGCTCAAGCATGGCGCCGAACGACGGTGCACGCAGGACCTTGATCGCGTCCCATGCATCGACCTCCTCGCCGCGCTCGCGGCGACGGCTGAGTTCGTAGAGACCGATCGCGGCAAAAGGGCCGATCAAGGCAAACCCGGCGGCCAGCGGAAACAATAGCGGCAGAACCGAATAGCCGAGAACCATCCTGAACAGGACGAGACCGAGAACGGGATAAATCACGCACACGACGAGCGCGTGACTCGGCATCGCCTGGAAATCCTCCCAACCCAGGCGCAGCGCCTCGGTCAGGTCGGACAAGCGGATCTTGCGAACGGGATAGGAGGCCGATTCGCCGAATACGTGCCGTCTGATGATGTCGTGGGAGTACAGAGTGGCCATGAACGGACCCTCCCGTGCTGAAAATCGCGGTTCGATAACACGCGCTTTCCAGCCACGCGTGTCCGCCTGACGAGCGGGAAACGCGAGGGGTCGAGTACGGCAACCCAGGTTCAGCGAAACGAGCCTGGCCGGACGGAACCCGTCGCGACCTGCCTCGCAAGCTTAACGCGCACGGGGCACGGGTGCACTCACGGTTCGGTGAATGGTGCATCTGCACGGATACGTGCATTGCATCACCGAAGACGCCGCCACCCAATATGCGCATCTGATGCTTTGCCGATTTGCCGGGCGATGGCAACGCCCACGCCAGGTCAGCACGCCTACATGCTCTATTGACGGCGGATTAGGCTGGTACCATTTTAGACGCAGACGCCCTTAAGTCCGATGAGATTGTGGTCGCGAGCGTTCTCTTGATTTCGCGACCAGTGGAATGGGCGAGGCAAAGGCCGGCGATGGCATAGATCCCAGCCGAGAAAGGCCAGCCATCGCGACAGACATGAGCTCCGCCCTGGATTCGTATCCGTAGCCTTCAATGGCAAGGATGGATCAGGATGGCTGTCGCACTGATACTGCTTCTGGTCGCGATCGGCTCGGTGCTGTTCCACCTCTACAGCCCGTGGTGGTGGACGCCGATCGCCACGAACTGGAGCTACATTGATCACACGATCAACATCACCTTCTGGATCACCGGGTTCGTCTTCGTCGCGGTGATCGCGTTCATGGCCTATTGCGTCTTTCGCTTTCACCACAAGGAAGGACGACAGGCCGACTACAATCCCGAAAACAAGCGACTTGAATGGTGGCTCAGCGTCGGGACCGGGATCGGCGTCGCCGCCATGTTGGCGCCCGGCCTGATCGTCTGGCACCAGTTCGTGACGGTGCCGGCAGACGCGACCGAAATCGAGGTCATGGGCCAGCAATGGCAGTGGAGCTTCCGTTTGCCGGGGAAGGACGGCCGACTGGGCACGTCCGACGTGCGCAACATCAGTCCTGAAAATCCGTTGGGGCTCAATCGCGAGGATCCGCATGGCCAGGACGACGTCGTGATCGAGAACGGCGACCTGCATCTTCCGATCGGAAAGCCGGTCAAGGTCTTGCTCCGCTCGGTCGATGTCCTGCACGATTTCTATGTACCCGAGTTCCGGGCGAAGATGGATATGGTTCCGGGCATGGTCACTTATTTCTGGATCAGGCCGATCCGAACCGGGACCTTCGACGTTCTCTGCGCGGAGCTTTGTGGCGCAGCTCACTACCAGATGCGGGCCAAGGTGATCGTCGACGAGGAGAGCGACTATCACGCCTGGCTGGAGCAGCAGAAGACGTTTGCAGAATTGTCGGGCCGAAGCGCCGTTGTAAGGGCGACCTACAAATCCGGCGGCAAATAGGAAAGGCCGCTGCGAAGATAGATCGGGCGCCGTGAAAGCTAGTCGCTGCCCCGAGGGAGACGACCGAGGAGGTACTCTATGGTCGATATTCCATATGACAGGACGATTCCGCCTGCCGAAGTGCCTGATGTCGAGCTCTATCATCCGAAGAGCTGGCTGACGCACTATGTATTTTCGCAGGACGCAAAAATCATCGCCATCCAGTACTCGCTGACGGCGTCGGCCATCGGGCTGGTGGCCCTTGTGCTGTCCTGGCTGATGCGGCTGCAACTGGGATTCCCCGGCACATTCTCCTTCATCGACGCCAATCAGTACCTGCAGTTCATCACCATGCACGGCATGATCATGGTGATCTACCTGCTCACCGCTTTGTTCCTCGGAGGCTTCGGCAACTACCTGATCCCGCTGATGGTCGGTGCGCGGGACATGGTCTTCCCCTACGTCAACATGCTGAGCTACTGGGTCTACCTGCTCGCAGTCCTGGTGCTGGCCTCGACATTCTTCGTGCCCGGCGGCCCCACCGGCGCCGGCTGGACGCTGTATCCGCCGCAGGCAATTCTCTCCGGCACGCCCGGACAGGATTGGGGCATCGTTCTGATGCTGGCCTCGCTGATCCTGTTCATCATCGGCTTCACCATGGGCGGGCTGAACTATGTGGTGACCGTGCTCCAGGCGCGCACCCGCGGCATGACGTTGATGCGCCTGCCTTTGACGGTGTGGGGCATCTTCACCGCCACCATCATGGCGCTGCTGGCCTTCCCTGCGCTGTTCGTCGGCTCGGTGATGTTGTTGCTTGACCGTCTGCTGGGTACCAGCTTCTTCATGCCCGCCCTCGTCGAGATGGGCCAGCAGAGCAAATATGGCGGTGGCAGCCCGCTCCTGTTCCAGCATCTGTTCTGGTTCTTCGGCCACCCCGAAGTCTATATCGTCGCCCTGCCTGCCTTCGGCATCGTCTCTGACCTCATCAGCACGCATGCGCGAAAGAACATTTTTGGCTATCGCATGATGGTCTGGGCCATCGTGGCGATCGGCGCGCTGAGCTTCGTCGTGTGGGCGCACCACATGTATGTGAGCGGCATGTATCCCTATTTCGGGTATTTCTTCGCCACCACGACGCTGATCATCGCCATCCCGACCGCCATCAAGGTCTACAACTGGGTGCTGACCCTGTGGCGTGGCGACATCCATCTCACGGTGCCGATGCTGTTCGCCCTCGGCTTCATCATCACCTTCGTGAACGGCGGTCTCACCGGCCTGTTCCTCGGCAACGTCGTCGTCGACGTGCCCCTGTCGGATACCATGTTCGTCGTCGCGCATTTCCACATGGTGATGGGCGTCGCGCCAATCATGGTCGTGCTGGGGGCGATCTATCATTGGTACCCGAAGGTCACTGGGCGAATGTTGAACGACGTGCTCGGGAAGTTTCACTTCTGGGTCACGTTCCTCGGCGCCTACCTGATCTTCTTCCCCATGCATTATCTCGGATTGCTCGGCGTTCCGCGCCGCTACTTCGAGCTCGGCGACACGGCGTTCATCCCGTCGTCGGCCCACTCGCTGAATGCCTTCATCACCGTGGTGGCCTTGACGGTGGGCTTTGCCCAGATGGTGTTCCTGTTCAATCTGGTCTGGAGCCTGTTCGAGGGCAAGCCCTCAGGTGGCAATCCGTGGCGGGCGACGTCGCTGGAGTGGCAGACGCCGGAGACGCCGCCAGGGCACGGCAATTGGGGCAAGGAGCTCCCGATCGTCTATCGCTGGGCCTATGACTACAGCGTGCCGGGTGCTGCGCAGGACTTCATTCCGCAGAACCAGCCGCCCACGACGCGGACCGTTCAGGGAGCTGCTTCGTGAGCGCTATTATCCTTTTCCTGGCGGTGATCGCGGTCATTGTCGGATGGTGGCTTTCGCAGCAACGACTGACGGCCAAGCCCTGGCTGGAGGAAGGTCCGATCGGTGACTTCGACGGCACGGGCGCAATGACCTGGCCGGCAGCGAAGGTCGGGCTTGGCGTGTTTCTCGCCGTCGCCGGTTCGCTGTTCACGCTCTTCATCAGCGCCTATTCAATGCGCATGAACGTGGTGGACTGGCGGGCCCTGCCGGTACCGAAGGTGCTGTGGTTCAACACGGGCGTGCTGGTCTTGAGCAGCGTCGCGCTGCAATGGGCGTACGTCGCCGCGCGTCGGAACGACATCGACGGCGTCATCGTTGGCCTGCTCGCCGGCGGAGCGTCGGCAATCACGTTCCTCGCGGGCCAGCTCCTGGCATGGCAACAGCTGGGCGCCGCGGGCTATTTCGTGGCGTCCAATCCGGCCAATTCGTTCTTCTACATGATCACTGCGGTGCACGGGCTGCATCTGACCGGCGGCCTCGTGGCGCTCGGCAGAACCACGGCCCGGGCGTGGCGAAATAATGCTGCGACGGCCGAGCTGCGTCTGGGCGTCGAGCTTTGCGCCATCTACTGGCATTTCCTGCTGCTGGTCTGGCTGGTCCTGCTCGGCCTGCTGACGGGCTGGACGGACGATTTCGTCGACATCTGTCGCCAGTTGCTGCGCTAGGGAGGACGAAACCAGATGGCCGAAACTGCACTGACGAATACAGGACAAGGCGCTGGGCGGCTTCCGGGCTGGCCAGGCATAGCCGCCGACTGGGCGTCCGATCAGCGCGCCTTCAAGAACGTGTCCTGGGGCAAGGCCATGATGTGGATCTTCCTCCTCAGCGACACCTTCATCTTCAGTTGCTTCCTGCTCTCCTACATGACGGCGCGGATGTCGACGACCGTGCCGTGGCCCAATCCCAGCGAAGTCTTCGCCCTCAACATCGCCGGCCAGCACATTCCGCTGATCTTGATCGCCATCATGACCTTTGTCCTGATCAGCAGCAGCGGCACGATGGCGATGGCCGTCAATTTCGGCTACCGGCGCGATCGTGTCAGAACCGCAGCCTTGATGGTGGTCACGGCAGCCTTCGGCGCGACCTTCGTCGGAATGCAGGCCTTCGAATGGACCAAGCTGATCATGGAGGGCGTCCGGCCCTGGGGCAATCCGTGGGGTGCGCCGCAGTTTGGTGCGAGCTTCTTCATGATCACCGGCTTCCACGGCACCCACGTGACGATCGGTGTGATCTTCCTGATCGCCATTGCGCGGAAGGTCTTGCGCGGCGACTTCGACGTCGAGAGGCGCGGCTTCTTCACGAGCCGCAAGGGGTATTACGAGATCGTCGAGATCATGGGCCTGTACTGGCACTTCGTCGATCTCGTGTGGGTATTCATCTTTGCATTCTTCTATCTTTGGTGAGGTCAGCGCATGACAAATGCTGCGGTACACATGGAAGGACAGCTCCACGCTCCGGCGCATGGCGCAGTCGCAACGGGAGCCGTTCACGCCAAGGGCCAACAGCACCCGATCAAGCTCTACCTCGTGGTCTGGGGCTGGTTGTTCGTCCTCAGCACGTGCTCCTACCTCGTCGACTATTTTGGCCTGCACGGCTATCTCAGGTGGTCGCTGATCCTGCTGTTCATGATCTTGAAGGCCGGCCTGATCGTCGCGGTCTTCATGCACATGGCGTGGGAGCGGCTGGCCCTGGCCTATGCCATTCTGCTGCCGCCGATCGCGGTGATGGTATTCGTCGCGATCATGGTGCTGGAATCCGAATACACGCACTTCCTGCGGGTGCTGTTCTTCGCAACCCCGTCGTAAAGCGCGATGGCTTTACGTTGAATCGTCATCGCGCTTTAGCTTCTTGTTTGAGCATGATCTTTTCGGAAAACCGCTGCGCACTTTTCCGGATCATGCTTTAGGGCCCTTCGCGCAAGAGGCCGCGGGTCAGCCCTCGAACGCGTCGGTCGAGGCGCGGCCGCCGCGCGAGACCAGTGTCTCGTCGGGCGCGGGCAAGGGCCCGCCTGTGTCGCGGAAGCGATTAGTGATGGGATAGCGGCGGTCGCGGCCAAAATTCTTCCGCGTCACCTTCACGCCGGGCGCAGCCTGCCGGCGCTTGTATTCGGCGATGTTGAGGAGATGGTCGATGCGCGCGACTATCTCGCGCTCGAAGCCGGCAGCGACGATCGCCTCCAGCGGCTCCTCGCGCTCGACCAGGCGTTCGAGCACCGCATCGAGCACGTCATAGGGCGGCAGCGAATCCTGATCGGTCTGGTTCTCGCGCAGCTCCGCCGTCGGCGGACGCGTGATGATGTCGGGCGGAATGATCTCGCCTGACGGCCCGAGCGCGTCGTCCGGCTTCCATTCATTGCGCAACGCTGCGAGCCGAAAAACCTGCGTCTTGTAGATGTCCTTGATCGGATTGAAGCCGCCGTTCATGTCGCCATAGAGCGTGGCGTAGCCGACCGACATTTCGGACTTGTTGCCCGTCGTGACCACCATCAGCCCGGTCTTGTTGGAGATCGCCATCAACAGCGTGCCGCGGGTGCGGGCCTGGAGATTCTCCTCGGTGATATCGGGCGGCAGGTTCTTGAAGATGTCGGAGAGGATGGTCTCAAAACCGTTCACGGCGTCGGTGATCGGCAGCACCTCGTAGCGCAGCCCGAGATGGCCCGCGAGCTCGCCGGCATCGGCGATCGAACTATGCGCGGTGTAGCGATAGGGCAGCATCACGCCATGGACCTGATCGGCGCCGAGCGCGTCGACGGCGATGGCCGCACACAGCGCGGAGTCGATGCCGCCGGAGATGCCGAGCAGCACGCCGGGAAAGCCGTTCTTGCCGACATAGTCGCGCAGGCCGAGCACGCAAGCCGCATAGTCCGCCTTGTCGCCCTCGGGCAATTGCGCGACCGGACCGGTGCAGCGCCAGTCGTCGCCGTGCTTGGTGAAGTGCAGCGTGGTTACGGTCTCCGCGAACGCGGGCAGTTGCGCGGCGAGCGAGAGATCGCCGTTGAGCGCGAACGAAGCACCGTCGAACACGAGTTCGTCCTGGCCGCAGATTTGGTTGAGATAGACCAGCGGCAGGCCGCTCTCGGTCACGCGTGCGACTGCGACCGACAGGCGCACATCGCCCTTGTCGCGTGCATAGGGTGAGGCGTTGGGCACCAAAATGATCTCAGCGCCGGTCTCGGCCAGCGTCTCGACGACGTTCTCGTAGTCCTCGGATTCTTCCAGCCAGATGTCCTCGCAGATCGGCACGCCGATCCGAACGCCGCAAACGGTCACCGGGCCCGCCGCAGGGCCGCGCGCGAACAGGCGCTTCTCGTCGAACACGCCGTAGTTCGGCAGATTGCATTTGAAGCGCAGCGAGGCGATGCGGCCGCCGTCGAGCAGCGCGCAGGCATTGTAGAGTTTTTCGTCCTCGACCCAGGGCGTGCCGATCAACATGGCCGGACCGCCATCGGCGGTCTCGCGCGCAAGCTCCTCGATCGCGGCGCGGCAGGCCGCCTGGAAGGCGGGCTTGAGCACGAGATCTTCCGGCGGATAGCCGGAGATGAACAATTCCGGAAACAGCACGAGATCAGCGCCGTCGGCTACTGCCTGCGCGCGCGCCTCGCGCGCCTTGGCGACATTGCCTGCGATGTCGCCCACCGTCGGATTGAGTTGAGCGAGTGCGACCGAGAAGTTTGAGGCGCGTTCGCTCATGGCTCTAAATCAGTCCCAGCCGTTCGACGATGGCAAAGATCCAGAACGCGCCGGCCATCAGGAGCGCGACGCCGACGGCGGCCGAGCCCATGTCCTTGACCTGCCCGATCTGCTTGTCGTGCTCCATGGTGAGGCGATCGGCGAGCTTTTCCACCGACGTGTTGAGCAGCTCCACCACCAGCACGAACGCAACCGCACAGACCAACTCCACCGCACGCATCGTGGTCGCGCCGATGAACCACGCCAATGGCACAGAGAGGAGGAGCGCAAAAATCTCCTCGCGGATGGCCTGCTCCGAGCGCAGCGCAAAGGCCAGACCGTTCCGCGAATTGATCGTGGCCTTCCAGAGCCGCAGCAAGGTCTTAAAGGCCCGCTGCGGCCGGCATCGGCTTGGCCTTGCCCGCGCGCTCCTGCTTCAACAGCTCGGCGATCAGGAAGGCCATGTCGATCGATTGCTCGGCATTGAGGCGGGGATCGCAGACCGTGTGGTAGCGGTCGTTGAGATCCTCGTCCGTGATGGCGCGCGCGCCGCCGAGACACTCGGTCACATCCTGGCCCGTCATCTCCAGATGCACGCCGCCGGCATGCGTGCCTTCGGCGGCATGGATCGCGAAGAACGATTTGACCTCGGACAGGATGCGGTCGAACGGCCGCGTCTTGTAGCCGGTCGTGGAGGTGATGGTGTTGCCGTGCATGGGATCGCAGGACCAGATCACTGCCCTGCCCTCGCGCTGCACGGCGCGGATCATGCCGGGCAGATGCTCGCCGACCTTGTCGGCGCCGAAGCGGCCGATCAGCGTCAGCCGGCCCGGCTCGTTGTCCGGATTGAGCACGTCGATCAGCTTCAACAGCTCGTCGGCCTTCAGCGAAGGGCCGCACTTCAACCCGATGGGGTTCTTGATGCCGCGGAAATATTCGATATGGCCGTGATCGAGCTGGCGGGTGCGGTCGCCGATCCAGATCATGTGGCCCGAGGTCGCGTACCAGTCGCCGGTCGTGGAATCGACGCGGGTCATGGCCTGCTCGTAGCCGAGCAGCAGCGCCTCGTGGCTGGTGTAGAAGTCGGTCGCGCGGAGCTCAGGATGGGCCTCGAGATCGAGGCCGCAGGCGCGCATGAAGTTGAGCGCATCGGAGATGCGGTCGGCCAATTCCTTGTAACGGCGGGACTGCGGGGAGTCCTTGAGGAAGCCGAGCATCCACTGATGCACGCTGCCGAGATTGGCGTAGCCGCCGGTTGCAAACGCGCGCAGCAGGTTCAGCGTCGCGGCCGACTGCCGATAGGCCATCAACTGGCGCTGCGGATCGGGCACGCGCGCTTCCTTGGTGAAGGCGATATCGTTGACGATGTCGCCGCGATAGCTCGGCAGCTCGATACCGTTCAGCTTCTCCGTCGGCGACGATCGTGGCTTTGCGAACTGGCCGGCGATGCGGCCGACCTTCACCACGGGGACCGCGCCGGCATAGGTCAGCACGACCGCCATCTGGAGCAGGACGCGGAAGAAATCGCGGATGTTGTTGGCGCCGTGCTCGGCAAAGCTCTCGGCACAGTCGCCGCCCTGGAGCAGGAAGGCCTCCCCGGCCGCAACGCGCGCCAGTGCCTTTTTCAGGTTGCGCGCCTCGCCCGCGAACACCAGCGGCGGGAAGGTCGCAAGCTGCGCCTCGACGTCGGCCAACGCCTTGGCGTCGGGATAGTCCGGTACTTGCAGCACCGGCTTGCTGCGCCAGCTTTCGGGCGTCCACCGCTCGGACATCGCATCCTCTCCGTAGGCAAAAACCGCAACTCAATCTATAGGTTGCGGAGGGCCGCCTTATACACAGGCCGTGAACCGACCGCCAGTTGTAAATCCGTTTGCCAGCTCAAGCCCTTGCGGCGAAAGCCAAATTCGCATTTGCTAGAGCGCTCGGCATTTCTCTGGGATATCCGCTGCCCATGGACGCGGCACTCGACGACGTTTTTGTTGACGATATTACCTTCCCCGCGACGGACGGCTATGCGCTGGCCGGCAGCCTGTTCCTGCCGCGCGCCACCAAGCGCCATGCCGTCCTGATCAGTTCGGCGACCGCGGTGCCCCGCAAGATCTATCGCGGTTTTGCCTCCTACCTCGCCCATCGCGGCTGCGCGGTGCTCACCTACGATTATCGCGGCATCGGCGACTCCCGGCAGCAGGCGATGGTCGGCTACAACCAGCCGAAATCGCTGGTCGGCTTCAAGGCCTCGATGTCGGACTGGGCGGCGCTCGACGCCGCCGCCGCCGTGCGCTGGATGCGCGAGCGCTATCATGGACTGCCGCTCGCCTATATCGGCCACTCCTTCGGCGGCCAGGCGCTCGGGCTGATCGAGAACAACAGCGAGATCGCGCGTGCGGCGTTCGTGGCCTCCCAGGCCGGGACCTGGAAATTGATGACGCCGCCGGAGAATTATCGCGTCTTCGCGCTGATGAACCTTGTCGGCGTGCCGATCAGCCGCTTGCTCGGCTATGCGCCGGGTTGGCTCGGGATCGGCGAAGATCTGCCGCAAGGCGTCTTCCTGCAATGGGCCGAATGGGTGAGCAGCCCGCGCTACCTCTTCGATTCCAAGCTGCCGGCGTTGCAGAATTTCGCGAAGTACAAGGGCGAGCTGCGGGCGCTGTCGTTCACCGACGATCCCTGGGCGACGCGCTCGGCGGTCGAGCTGCTCTGCTCCGGCTTCACCGCAATCAAGCCCGAGGTGCTGTCGGTGCGGCCCGCCGATGTCGGGATTGCGAAGATCGGCCATTTCGGCTTCTTCCGCCCCGAGCACCGCGACACGCTCTGGCGCGGCGTCGCGGAGTGGATCCAGGGGGAGTGAGGGTCGCTACGCTCCCTAGCGGATGATGGTCGTCAGCGACGAATAGCGTTTGGTGCGCTTGGCTTCGCTCGGGAAGAACTGCGCGAACATATCGTCGACGCGGGCCGCCGGCGTGATGTCGCTCGCAAAGCGAAATTCCTTTGCACGCGGCGCATAGAAGGCGCTGTCGTAGTACGCGTTGTCGAAACGTGAATCGCCCGCGCCGAAGAATGCATCGGACACGAACAGCAGCCCCAGCATCGCCACCACAGCAATGGTGGCTTCCCTATAGTCAGGCATTGAATGCCCCCCAGCTTTTCGGGAAGCATGCACGCACCTCGCCAAGGCCAGGTTTAAGGCTGCGCGTCATTTGTCCGGAAAGTTGTTCGCCGGTCAGCGAATTGTCTAAAACTTTAGCGAATGCGGCGTGTGGCTGAAACCCGGCCGGCTCAGCGCCGATCAGCGCACGATCGTCGTCAGAGATGAATAGCGCCGGGCGGGCTTTGAGGTTTGAGGCGGGAATTGCGCGAAGGCGTCGCGGACGCGTATCGCCGGCGGTGTGTAACTGGCAATGCGAACCTCAGTCGATCGCGGCGCGTAGAACGAGCGGTCGAAATAGACCTCGTCAAAACGGCCGGGGATGAACAATGCGTCGCAGACGAACAGGAGCGCGTACACGCCCGTCACCGCAACGACGATCTCCTTGAGAACTGACATGCCGACGCCCCACCCTTTTCGGGAAGGATGCACGGCGGCCGCAAAGGCCTGGTTTAAGGTTGCGGGCGATTTGTCCGGAGGGTTGGCCGGGCGTCGGTGAATTGCAGACAATTTTAGCGATCAACTTTCGACCGCTCAGCGCTGTTCGCCAGAGAATGCGCCCCGCAACCCTGACAGGCGGTCGAGTGCGGCCTGCGGCAATGGCCCCTTTTCGACCGCGGCCAGCGCGTCATCGAACTGTTGTGACGTCGCCATGCCGACGAGGATCGTGCCCATGGCGGGGTGCGAGAGCGCAAACCGCGTGGCGGCTTCGGTGAGGGTCGCGGCGTACCCCTCCTCCACGAGCGGCATCAGACGGCGTGCGCGATCGACATCGGCTTCGTAGCTCATGGCCGAACCGATCGGCTCCGGTGCCGGACCGGCAACCGGGTGACGTTCGGCCGAACCCGACAGTGCACCGCCGGCAAGCACGCGAATTCCCACGACGCCAACGCCGGCCGCATCGGTGTGATCGAACAATTTTCCGTAGTCGTGCGCCGGATAGTTCGCCGGCAATGCGTTCGCGGCGGATGGATTGAGCATGTTGTAGACGATTTGTGCGCTATCGAAGGCGCCAGTATCGATTACCTGATGCAGCGCCGCCGTGTCGCCCAAAGCCGTAATCCCGAGGTAACGGATTTTCCCCTGCTGACGCAGACGCTGAAAGGCCGGGATCACGTCGTCCAAAACCTGACCGACGTTCAGCGCCGATCCGCCTCCTGTCCCGGTGATGGGATTGTGCAGGTGGAAGATGTCGACCCGGTCGAGGCCCAGTCGCGACAGGCTCCCTTCCAGCGACTTCGCGACGGCATCGGCAGTGCCGCCGAGTTCACCGGGCAGCAGTCGGACTTTTGTGCCGACGACCACATCCGCCGGCCTCAACTTTCGCAAGATACGGCCGAGGTTTTTCTCCGACTCGCCATCACCGTACAGCACCGCGGTGTCAAAGTAGTTCACGCCGGCAGCGATCGCCCGCGCGACCGTGCGCTCCTGATCGGTGGGATCGCCGCGAACCATCAGTCCGCCCACCGCGCCGCAGCCGAAGCCCAGCACCGAGACCTCCATGCCCGTGCGTCCAAAGACCCTCGTCTGCATCGCGTCACTCCCGCAACGTCCGCTCTGGATATTACCCCGCCTCTGCTTGTTCGCCATGGGCAAGAGTGGCAGTCTCGCTGGCAGGAATCCCAAGAGACCCGCCATGCCGCGCGCAAGCGCCAAACCGCTTCCCCAATTGAGCGTCCGGATCGACCTCGACGCAGAGGACCGGATCGGGCCGGGAAAGATCCAGCTCCTGGAGCAGATTCGCGAGCACGGCTCGATCTCGGCCGCCGGGCGCGCCATGGACATGTCCTACAAGCGCGCCTGGGATCTGGTGGACGAGATCAACCGCATCTGCGGGCATCCCGTGGTCGAGCCGCAGGCCGGTGGCAAGAATGGCGGTGGCGCGATGCTGACCCCGTTCGGCGCGGGGCTCATCGCGCGCTACCGCAAGATCGAGCGCGACGCCGCACGCGCGGTACGCAAGGAATTGATGGCGCTCAGAAGCGATATCGGACGGTCGCGCAAGGCCTGATGCCGCCGGTCGACGCTAGTTCGGCCGCCCCCTCGCCTCAGCTACCGGCTGGACCAGCGCCTCGGCGAGCAGGTTCTGCTCCGCTGCCGGAATCGAGAACCGGACCTTGAAACCGTCTTCCGTCTCCAGCGTCATGATGCGCTGGGCGTTGTCGGTCGACTGCTCCAGCACCCATGAGGCCAGCGGATAGGCGTAACGCAGGCTCTGGTCGCCATAGCGCGCCTTCAGCGCTCTCTCCAGAAGACCCGGCAACGTCATGATCAGCGCGCCGACCTGGTTGAGCGAAACCTGCACGGCGGCAGGATTGCCGGTGGTGTCCTCGAAACCCAGCGAGATCGCGCCGCCGTCGGGAGCCACCTCGCAGGTGGTGAGCGCCTTGACAGTGATTTCCATTCCAACGTTCCCTTCGCTATATCTTCGTAGATATAGCGAAGTCAGACTATTCGAGGTCGAAAGCAAGGTCCAGTCGTCTTCGTTTGGAAGCCCTCAAATCCAACCCGACGCGCCGTCTCATGACGGAATCGTGACCAATCGGCTCAGCGCGTCATCGACGGCAGAGGCTACACTCCCCTCCCGAATATCCGACATGGTGGCGGCAAATGAGATTGATCCTTCTCGCGATTGTCCTCCTGGTACCCGGTTTCAGCCGGGCCGAAACGCCGTACGCGGGCATGCAGACCCGGCAGGTCAAAGCCCTGTCGGATCAGCAGATCGCCGACCTCCGCGCGGGGCGCGGAATGGGGTTGGCGCTGGCAGCAGAGCTCAACGGCTATCCGGGGCCTTCGCACGTGCTGGAGCTGGCGGATCAATTGGCGCTCAGGCCCGATCAACACGCCAAGGTGCAGGACATGTTCGCTGCGATGAAATCCGAGACCACGCCGATCGGACGCAAGCTCGTCGACGAGGAGAGCGAGCTCGATGAGCAGTTCGCCGGGAAGACGATCAATCCGGATAGTCTCAGATCAGCGACCACTGCGATCGCGAAGACGCAAGGCGAGCTTCGCGAGGCGCATCTGAAGTATCATCTGCTGACGTACGCTGTGCTCGACGAGACGCAGCTCGCGAAATACGCCGAGCTGCGCGGCTACGCGGGCGCTGCCCCGACGCGGCACCATCACCATCAGAAATAGACCCTGCATCGCGCCGCGACTGCACGACGCCTTACAGGCTCGCGATAACAGGCGCGAGCTCGAGCGAGCCGCGATAGATCATGTCGAAGGCGACATAGAGGATGATGGCGAGGCCGACATAGGCGATCCAGCGCTGCTTCTGGAGCAGCCGGCCGAGGAAGTCGGCGGCGACGCCCATCAGCGCGACCGACAGCAACAGGCCAAACGCGAGGATGAAGGGATGCTCGCGCGCAGCCCCCGCAACCGCCAGCACGTTGTCGAGCGACATCGAGACGTCGGCGGCAATGATCTGCATCGCAGCCTGGCGGAACGTCTTGCGCGGCGCGGGAGCCGAGCACGATCCGCCCCCGGCATGGCTGAAGGCCAACTCATGGCCGGACGCCGCCTGCTCGCGCAGCTCACGCCACATCTTCCAGCACACCCAGAGCAACAGCACGCCGCCGGCAAGCAGCAGGCCGAGCACCTGGAGCAGTTGGGTTGCGACGCCGGCAAAGGCGATGCGCAGCACCGTCGCGGCAGCGATGCCGACGATGATGGCGCGCCGGCGCTGGTCGGCCGGAAGGCCCGCGGCGGCAAGGCCGATGACGACGGCATTATCGCCGGCGAGTACGAGATCGATCAGAATAACCTGAAGCAGCGCGGTGAGCGCATCGGCGGTGAAGAATTCGATCATGACTTGTCATTGGGCGGCGGCGAAGGCGCGAGCCATTCCGGCTTGCGACGCTCGATCCAGTCGAGCGCCTTCGAGCGCGATGCGCGCAGCGCCGGCACGTCTTCGGCCAGCAGCGCGAGGCCAAGGGGAAGCATCCAGATGCCCAGCACGGGCAGGAACGACAGCACGCCGCCAGCAATCAGCAGCGCGCCCGAGGGAATCCTGACCCAGCGGTTGGATGGCTTGAGCAGATATTTCACGGTGCCGCTGACACGCGGCGGCAGCCGTCCGACGAGCGCATCAAGGCGCTGATCGCCGCCGGCGGGTTCGCCGGCATCGCTCGCGCGCGATTGCGTACGGTCGTCGGAAACTGTGGTCATGTCGTATCTCCGGAGACAGGCTGCTGGTCGGAAACGCGGCGCGCCGTCACAGGTTTCGCGCGCGGCAGCACCAGTGTGAGCAGGCGCAAAAGCTTGATTGCCTGCACTTCGTGCGGATGCACGTCGTCATCGGCGGCTGCGACGCGTTCCGACAGATCGACCAGGTGCGAGGCGATGGCGAGATCGGAGACCGGACGCAGCGTGTCGATCACGACATTGGCAAAATCCGGCCGGTCGAGCCGGTCGGCCAACTCGTCGAACATCGCTTCGAGCCGCTGCTCGTCGATATGCGGCGCCAGCGCGCGATCCCTGATGAAGCGGATCACCTCGTCGCGCTCGACGGATGCGACGCGGCGATCGGCCACGGCCACCAGCGCGCCGGCAATCACCAGCGCCGCGGCGGCTTGTTCATGAAGGCTGGAAGGGTCGGTGATCTCGCCCAGGATCGGGCTGAGGTCTCGGTCGGGCATCGTGTTGCTCCTCAACTTGCGACTTACCGCGCTTGGGAGCCTTGGGATGGACGGCCGGACGGCATTGCAAAGACACGTTGCAGGAGCCCTTCGAACAGCCAATCCCACGCAACCTTGCGCGGAACAGGTCATCCGACATCGCGAGGGTGGCCGAACAGGGTTCGACGTCCTCGCCAGAGGGGCCCGGATTCTGTCGTTGTGAGAGATAAAGTGCAGGCAGACGGAATCAAGACGGCGGGGCTGCGACCAGCAGCCGCGGGAACTCGTTCCACACTAACATGCAGGAAACCAGGCTGATCAACGCAGCTTCGTTGCGTCCCCTGCCCGTGCATCCCGCTTCGACTCTTTCTCCAGCATCAGCCGCATGGCATCGGTCCACGCGGAAATCAGGCGCTCGCGGCGTGCAGCCGAGCTTCGCAAATTCTCGGAGACCGCCAATCCGCGCACGAAGTGCTGGGTCAGCGCGACCATGTCGTCATAGGAGTGCGATACGGCCCATGGCTTGAACAGATCCGCCGACACGCGATCGCTCTCTCCCCGCGCCGCACGCTCGGCCGAGATCAAGGCTTGCTTCAGGGGCCGGTCCGTCCGCGAAACGGTCCACAGCTCCAATTCGGCGAGATGCGCGGGCTGCCGGCCAGCGTAGGCCAGCGCGCTCACCGCCGCGCGAAGCGGATCGTCAAGTTCCGAGCCAACGGCTCGCGAGGATGCGACGGCGCGTTCATTGCGCTTGACGAGTTCGGCGACACTCGCCGCAAGCAGCGCGGCATGGGTGGGAAAGTGATGCAGCAGCGCACCGCGGCTCACGCCCGTGCGACGCTGGACCGCCAGCGTCGTCGTTCCGGCGACGCCGAGCTCGATCAGGCATTCGACGGCCGCGTCGAGCAGCCGCTGGCGCATCGCGGGGCCGTCCCGGTCGGCCCGGGCCTGTCGTTTCGGTCTCATCGGCGCTCTCCAACAGTCAGCGTTGACTGTAGCAGGCGGGATGTTACCGTCAACTCTGACTGTAACGAACCGAGGACCGAGCCATGCCCGATTTTTCGACCCTGACGATCGCGCCCGATGCCAAAGCTCCGCGCGTGGCGCGGCTGCTCCTCAACCGGCCGGAAAGGTTGAACGCCATCAACAACCAGACGCCGCGCGAAATCCGCGCCGCGATCGAATGGGTCCAGGACAATGACGATATCCACGTGATCGTCATCGAAGGCGCCGGCAAGGGATTTTGCGGCGGCTACGACCTCGTCGCCTCAGCGGAAAGCATGACCGACCATCCATGCCAGCAGGAGCGCTTTCCCTGGGACCCGCTCGTCGACTATGCGGCGATGAAGCGCAACACCGAGGACTTCATGAGCCTGTGGCGTTGCTCCAAGCCGACAATCGCCAAGATTCACGGCCACGCGGTGGCCGGAGGCAGCGACATCGCGCTGTGCTGCGACCTCATCGTGATGGCCGACGATGCCAAGATCGGCTACATGCCGACGCGGGTGTGGGGATGTCCGACAACGGCAATGTGGACGTTCCGGCTGGGACCAACCCGCGCCAAGCAGTTGATGTTCACCGGCGACGTTATCGACGGCCGCACAGCCGCGGAATGGGGGCTCGCCAATCAGGCGGTCCCTCTCGCCGAGCTCGAGGCTGCCGCCATGAAGCTCGCACAACGCATCGCCGGCGTGCCGCGAAGCCACCTCGCCATGCACAAGATGGTGGTCAACCAGGTGATGCTCAACATGGGGCTGGAGCAGACGCAGATGCTGGCCACCGTGTTTGACGGCATCTCACGCCACAATCCGGAAGGATTGTGGTTCCGCCGCTATGCGCAGGCAAATGGTTTCAAGGCCGCGGTCGAATGGCGTGACAGCGGACGGCCCATTCCCGAGGGCGACGAGGCACGCGAGGAAATCCGCAGGCTGGGCGGGGCAACGTAAGAGCTGCGCTGTCCTACTCCGCCGCCTGACGCACGTGACGCGCGGTCGGGGTGCGCATGGTGACGAGCTCTTCGGCTGCGGTCGGATGCAGCGCGACGGTGGCGTCGAAATCGGCCTTGGTCGCCTTCATCTTCACAGCGATCGCGACCGCCTGGACGATCTCGGCGGCGGCATCGCCGACGATGTGACAGCCGAGCACGCGGTCAGAGGCGCCGTCGACGACGAGCTTCATCAGCACCCGCGTGTCGCGGCCGGACATCGTCGCCTTGATGGGGCGGAACGTCGCCTTGTAGATGTCGACGCGATCGTATTTCGCGCGCGCCTCGGTCTCGGTCAGGCCGACGGTGCCAATCTCGGGCTGCGAGAACACGGCGGTCGGGATATCGGCATGGTCCACCCTCACCTCGCGCTTGCCGAACACGGTGTCGGCGAAGGCATGGCCCTCACGGATCGCGACCGGTGTGAGATTGTGACGGTGGGTGACGTCGCCGATGGCATAGATGCTGTCGACCGAGCTCTTCGAGAAGCCGTCGACGGCGACACCGCCGTTCTTCGGATTGATGGCGACGCCGGCCTTCTCCAGGCCGAGATTGGCCACCGCCGGGTGGCGCCCGATCGCGAACATCACCTGGTCGGAGGCAATGCTCGATCCATTCGAAAGATGCGTGGTGAAGTCCTCGCCGTGCTTCTCGACATGGCTCACCGTGCAGCCCGTGAGGATGGTGATGCCGTTCTTCTCCATCTCACCGCGGACATGGGCGCGGACGTCATCGTCGAAACCGCGCAAAATGTTGTCGCCGCGATAGATCACGGTCACGTCGGAGCCGTAGCCTGCGAAGATGCCGGCGAACTCCAGCGCGATGTAGCCGCCGCCCTGGATCACGATGCGCTTCGGCAGCTTCTTCAGATGAAAGGCTTCGTTGGAGGAGATGACGTGCTCGATGCCCGGGATCGCGGCGCCGTGGTTCGGCGCGCCGCCCGTGGCGATCAGGATGTATTTGGCCGTGATCTTCTTGTCGTTATCGAGGAGGCGGACGGTGTGGGCATCCTCCAGCACCGCGCGGCTCTTGACGATGCGCGCGCCGGATTTTTCGACGTTGGTCGTATAGGCCGCCTCCAGCCGCGCGATCTCCTTGTCTTTGTTGGCGATCAGCGTCGACCAGTCGAAGGTGGCGGGCGGAATGGTCCAGCCGAAGCCCGCGGCGTCCTCGATCTCGTGACGGACATGCGAGCCGATCACGAACAGTTTTTTCGGCACGCATCCGCGGATCACGCAGGTGCCGCCCATGCGATATTCTTCCGCGAGCATGACACGGGCGCCATAGCCGGCGGCGATGCGCGCGGCGCGGACGCCGCCCGAGCCACCGCCGATGACGAAGAGGTCGACGTCGAATTCAGCCATTCTATCCCTCGACCTCTCTCGCTCGACCGGCCGTCGCTGGCCGGTCCAATCAGACTCTCGTTAGATTTCCTTGCCGCGCTTCTTCATCTCGGCGCGGAACGCGCTCGCGACGATCTCGGAGAAGTTCTGCGCCCATGAGTTCGTGAAGGCCATGCCCTGTTCGATCGCGCGCGGCTCTGCGGCGATCAGCTTCTGCCCCAGCGGAGACTTGTAGAACGCCACGAGATCCTTGAGCTCCTGGTCGGTGAACTGGCCGGCATAGGCCTGCGCCATGCCGTCGCCGATCTCCTTCTCGCGGCCGGCGAGTTGCTGCGCCACCACCGGTGCCAGCTCGTTGAGGTCCTTCTGGTAGTTGAGGTTCTGCGCGATCAGCCTGTTCTTGACCTGCTCTACCGTGCCCGGAACGGCGTTCGCATACATCTTGTCGGCGCTCTTCATGGTCAGGATTTCCTTGGCGGCCGCGATCGCCGCGGGCGAGGCCTTGGGCGCCGCCGCCTGCTGTGCCGTTGCCGGGACGGCGCCAAAAACCAGTCCCAGGGCAATTCCGGCCACGGGCAGCATCTTCAAAACGCTCTTCATTCCTAGTCTCCTTTCGGCGGCTCAGCGCCGTTCAATCACGCGTATTCCGCCCCCGCCCGCCAGAACAACCGAGCTGGCCAGGCCGATGAACAGTCCATGCTCCACCACGCCGGGGATCGCGCTCAATGCCTTGGCGAGCCGCGGGGGGTCTTCAATCCGACCAAGATGGGCATCCAGGATCCAGTGGCCACCATCGGTGACGAAAACGTGGCCGTCCTTGGCCTTGCGGACCGCCATTTGCCCGGAAACGCCGCAATCTGCAAATGCCTTCTCGATCGCCCGCCGCGTCGCGCCGAGCCCGAACGGGATCACTTCCACCGGCAGGGGAAAGCGGCCGAGGGTTGCGACCCATTTGGTGTCGTCGGCAATCACGATCATGCGATCCGAGGCCGCTGCTACGATCTTCTCCCGCAGGAGCGCCCCGCCGCCGCCCTTGATCAGGTTGAACGCGGGGTCGATCTCGTCGGCGCCGTCGACGGTCAGGTCGAGATGATCGATGTCGTCGAGTGTCGTCAGCGGCACGCCGCAGCGCTCCGCGTCCATGCGGGTTGCTTCCGACGTCGGCACGCCGATGACCTTGAGGCCCGCGCGCACGCGCTCGCCGAGCAGTTCGACAAAATGTTTTGCGGTCGAACCGGTGCCGAGGCCGAGTTGCATGCCGTCGCGCACCTCTTCCAGGGCACGTGCCGCCGCCTGCCGCTTCAGTTGATCCATGTTCACGTTACGCTTGCCCTTTTTGGGATCCCGCCGAAACAAGTCCTTTTCGGCGGCCTGTCTAGCCTCGTTTTGCGCCCGGGAACAGAGCTATAAGCGGATCTTATGGCGGCTCCGCTTGCGCCGGCGGCGCCGGACCGGTAGCGCATGCACATGACCTCCCCCCGTACCACCACCTTTCCCCACACCATCGTCTTCGATCTCGACGGCACGCTCGTCGATACGGCGCCCGACCTGATCGCCGCGCTCAATCACGTGCTCGACCGCGAAGGACTGCCGCCGGTGCCGATGCAGTCGGCCCGCAACATGATCGGGGCGGGCGCGCGCAAGCTGATCGAACGTGGGCTCGAGGCCGAGGGCCGGACGGTGACCGTCGAGGATATGAACCGCATGACGGCGGATTTCATCGCCTATTATGCCGACCACATCGCCGTGGAATCGCGCCCGTTCGAGGGGCTGGAGGCGGCGCTCGACGATCTCTCGGCCCGCGGTCACCGCCTCGCGGTCTGCACCAACAAGCTGGAATGGCTGTCGAAGCGGCTTCTCGACCAGTTGGGCCTGACCCCGCGTTTCGCCGCAATCTGCGGCGCCGACACATTTGGGGTCCAGAAGCCCGACCCGACCATTTTCCGCGAGACCGTGGCCCGGGCCGGCGGCCAAGTGGCGGCCAGCATCATGGTCGGGGACGCCGGAACCGACGTCGGCGTCGCCCGGCGGGCCGGGGTTCCCGTCATTGGCGTGAGCTTCGGCTACACGGATGTGCCGATCGCGGAACTCAAGCCGGACCGGCTGATCCATCACATGCGCGACCTGCCGGAGGCCGCAAGCAGCCTGATGCCGCCGAGGCCACCTCAGTAAATATCTGATAATACATATAAATTATCGCCGCCCCCGACGTTAACCATCGATTAACCATACGGGCACGGCGCGTTGCGCGGCTGAACCGAGCCTCCTATGGTCAGGCCCGGGGATTGTGGCGGTTCGTCGCAGGTGAGTGGATGGTCATGCGTCGTGTGATCGCGAGCGCCATTGCAGCAGTCAGCCTCGCCGGCTGTTCCTCGGTATCGTGGGACATGTTCAAGTCGACTCCCCCACCCGTCCAGGTCCAGCTCGAATCGAGCCCGCCAGGCGCCGACGCCGTCACCTCGCTCGGCCCGGGCTGCAAAACACCTTGCTCGGTGACGATACCCGCGCCGGATGCCCCTTTCACGGTGAGCTACGCCTTGAACAAGCACCAGCCGGCCAGCGTGCCTGTGAACGTCATCAAAAATCCCGGCGACTTCTCGACGCCCGCGACCGTCACCACCGACCCGAATCCGGTTTTTGCGCAACTGGCGCCCGCCGCCCCGCCGAAACCGGTCAAGAAACCGCACCGGCCGAAGCCGAAGAAGCCGAAGCCGACGGCTGCCGCGCCAGCCGCCTCGCCTTTCCCCGATCCGAACGCGGCACCTCCGCCGCCCACGGCTGCTCCTCAACGCTAACTGCGTGCAGCGCAAGATTGTCCTTGCAATCGGCGATGCTTAGATTGCCTTTAAAGTATTCCAGCTGCACAAGCGGCACGTGACAAGGCGTTGTCGAATGAACGGACCAGCCGTGAGTCCCCTCTCCTCGCTGACAGGACCGATGACCGACCCGTTCGGCCGGACCATCACCTATTTGCGAGTGTCCGTCACCGATCGCTGCGATCTGCGCTGCTTCTATTGCATGTCCGAAGACATGACGTTCCTGCCCAAGGCGGATCTGCTGACGCTTGAAGAACTCGACCGGCTCTGCTCCGCCTTCATCGCCAAGGGCGTGAAGAAGCTGCGATTGACCGGCGGCGAGCCGCTGGTCCGCCGCAACGTAATGTCGCTGGTGCGGTCGCTGTCGCGCCACCTCGAAAGCGGCGCGCTGCGCGAACTGACGCTGACGACCAACGGCACGCAGCTTGCGAAACATGCCAAGGAGCTCGCCGAATGCGGCGTCCGCCGCATCAACGTCTCGCTCGATACCCTCGATCCCCAGAAGTTCCGCGCCATCACCCGCTGGGGCGAGATCGACAAGGTGCTGGAGGGCATCGAAGCAGCCCGTTCCGCCGGTCTTGCCGTGAAGATCAACGCGGTGGCGCTGAAGAACCTCAACGAGGAGGAGATTCCAGCGCTGATGCAATGGGCTCACGGCAAGGGCATGGGCCTGACGCTGATCGAGGTGATGCCGATGGGCGAGATCGGCACCGGCCGGATCGACCAATATCTGCCGCTGTCGCTGGTCCGCGCACGCCTCGCCCAGCAGTTCACGCTGACAGACTTAGAGGAGAGCACCGGCGGCCCGGCACGTTACGTCAGCGTCAGCGAGACTGGCGGCAAGCTCGGCTTCATCACGCCTATGACCCATAATTTCTGCGAGTCCTGCAATCGGGTGCGCATTACATGCACCGGCACGCTGCACACCTGCCTCGGGCACGAGGATGCCTCCGACTTGCGCAAACCGCTGCGCGCATCGAGCGAGGATGCACTACTTTCGGCTGCGATCGACCGCGCGATCGGCCTGAAGCCGAAGGGCCACGACTTCATCATCGACCGCCGCCACAACCGCCCGAGCGTCAGCCGGCACATGAGCGTCACCGGCGGCTAAGAATCGCACACGCCGTCCGCGCTAACCTAAGCCGCTGACCGCGCGTCAATTTGTCCATTTTCCGATTGACGGCGCCGCAACCCGCTGAAATGGTGCAGGCGCCTTTGCATGCCCGGCAGCAATAAGCCGGCGCGCCCGTTTATGGGCGTGGACAAGACGGCTGGGCACGAGGGGAGGACTGTCGCTGCAATCGCTCCGGACGACTGTTCGTCAATGCCGCGTGCATCTCGCACGGCGGTCGAGCGATGCGCGCAAATGCGCCCCATGAAGTCAGGCCGCGGCGGAGACAAGTAAGATGCGTCCATTGTTGGCGGTGAGTAACGCCATCGACGTTCTCAACGAGAAGATAGGGTACGTCTGTAACCTGCTCGTGCTCCTGTCGTGCCTGGTCAGCGCGGCTAATGCGATGATCCGCTACGCGTTCAGCTACTCATCCAATGGCTGGCTGGAGCTGCAATGGTACATGTTCGCGGTCCTCGTGATGTTCGGGGCGTCGTACACCTTCAAGCGCAACGAGCACGTGCGCGTCGAAATCCTCTATCTGATGCTGTCCGAGCGCGGCCAACTGTGGCTCGACCTGATCGGCACCCTCTTCTTCCTGATTCCCTCCTGCCTCCTGCTCGCCTATCTGTCCTGGCCGTTCTTCATGCAGGCCTATCATGTCAGCGAAATGTCCGGAAATGCGGGCGGCCTGGTCCGTTGGCCCATCAAGTTCGTGATCCCCGCCGGCTTCGTCATGCTGGCGCTGCAGGGGGTCTCTGAAGTCATCAAGCGTGTTGCTGCTCTCAGGGGCGAAACGACCATCGACGCCAAGTATGAGAGGCCGACGCAATGACCATTACGCTGGAAATGATGCCGCCGTTAATGTTCGGCGGTCTCGTCGTAAGCATGCTGATCGGCTATCCCGTCGCCTTCACGCTGGCGGCACTCGGGCTCTCGTTCGGCTTCCTGGCCATCCACCTCGGCTTCTTCGATCTGAACTTCCTCCAGGCCATTCCAGGCCGCATGTTCGGCAGCGTGCTCGCCAACGAGCTGCTGCTTGCGATCCCCTTCTTCACCTTCATGGGATCGGTGCTCGAGCGATGCGGCCTTGCCGAGGACATGCTGGACTCCATGGGCCAGTTGTTCGGTCCGATCCGCGGCGGTCTCGGCTACTCCGTCATCATCGTCGGCTTCATCCTCGGCGCCATCACCGGCACCGTGGCGGCCCAGGTCATCGCCATGGCGCTGATCTCGATGCCGGTAATGATCCGTTACGGCTACAACATCCGCTACATAACCGGCGTGCTCGCAGCCTCCGGGACGATCACGCAGTTGGTCCCGCCCTCGCTGGTGCTGATCGTGCTCGCCGACCAGCTCGGCAAGTCTGTCGGCGATATGTATCTCGGCGCCTGGGGGCCGTCGGTCCTCCAGATCATCCTATTTGCCGGCTATACGTTCCTCCTGGGCATCTTCAAACCGAGTCATGTGCCGGCGGTCCCGAAGGAGGCACGCACCCTGACCGGCTGGGCGCTCTGGAAAAAGTGCTTGCTGGGCATTATTCCGTCCGCGGTTCTGATCTTCGTGGTGCTCGGCACCATGATGCTCGGCCTTGCCACTCCGACCGAAGCCGGCGCGATGGGCGCGGTCGGCGCTATCGTGCTCGCGGCTATCCACCACAAGGACTTCAGCTCGACCAGCCAGAAAATCTTGATCGCCGGCATCGTTGCCACCGGCGTCGGCATCATCGTCGCCATCCTCTACAGCGAGAATATCGTCTTCAAGATTGCCTTTGCGATCGCCTATCTCGCAGTGGTCTGGGTCTGCCTCCAGGCGGTGCGCATTCCGGACCTGCGCGACCTGATCAAGCAGGGCTATGAGTCGACCATGCGCATCACCTGCATGGTGATCTTCATCCTGATCGGATCGACCTGCTTCTCGATCGTGTTCCTCGGCTGCAATGGCGGCGTCTGGCTTGAGCACCTGCTCACTTCGCTGCCCGGTGGCGTCTGGGGCTTCCTGATCTTCATCAACGTCTTCATCTTCTTCGTTGCGTTCTTCCTCGACTTCTTCGAGATCGCCTTCATCATCCTGCCGATGATTGCGCCGATCGCACAGAAGGTGCTGGCGCCAGTTGTCGGTCCCGATGCCGCGCTGATCTGGTTCGGCGTCATGCTCTGCGTCAACATGCAGACATCGTTCCTGCATCCGCCGTTCGGCTTCGCGTTGTTCTATCTCCGCGGCGTGGCTCCGCGCTCGGTGAAGAGCTCCGATATTTATTGGGGGGCCATCCCCTGGATCGGGTTGCAGCTCATCATGGTGGCCTTGGTGATCGCCTTCCCGTCGGTGGTCACGGGCCTGCTCGACAAGCCGATCAACGTCGATCTCGACAAGGTCAAGATCGAGGTTCCGCAGATCGAGCTGCCGCCGCTGGATCTCGGACCACCGCAGAAGTAGCGACCACGCCCCTCCCCGTCATGTTCCGCCTAGGCGGAACACGCCGCGTGCGCGGACGCGGGTGACAAGCGCCGGAAACACAGGCATACCGGAGCATCCTCCAACCTGTGGACCGCTGCGCATGCCCCGATCGCACCCTGCTCCATCGTTTCTTCGCCCGTTGATCGCATCGCTCTGGCTGACATGTGCGGCAACCGTGGCGCATGCCGAGCCGGTGGCCGATGTCCATGCGCTGGCGCAGAAGGAGCAGCAGCCACTGCTCGACACGCTGCGCGATCTCGTCAGCATCGAATCCGGCAGCCAGGACATCGAAGGCCTGAACCAGATCGCCGAGCGCGTCGCCGGCCAGCTCAAGCAACTCGGCGGCGCCGTAGAGATCCTGCAACCCACCGACATCTATCGCCTCGACGACACGCCCGAGAAGATCGGCCCGGCCGTCCACGCCGTCTTCAAGGGCACCGGCAACAAGAAGATCATGCTGATCGCCCACATGGACACGGTGTACCTGAAGGGCATGCTGAAGGACCAACCGTTTCGCATCGACGGCGACAAGGCCTATGGCCTTGGCATTGCCGACGACAAGCAGGGCGTCGCGCTCATTCTCCATACCGTGGCGTTGCTGCAGAAGCTGAACTTCAGGGATTACGGCACACTCACGGTGCTCACCAATGGCGACGAGGAAATCAGCTCGCCCGGCTGGCGCAACACCATCACCCGCCTCGCCTCGGATCAGGACGTGGTGTTCTCGTTTGAAGGCGGCGGCACCGACGGCACGCTGCGCCTCGCCACCAGCGGCATCGGCTCGGCCTATCTCACAGTGCAGGGCAAGTCGTCACATGCAGGCGCAAGGCCCGAGGGCGGTATCAATGCGCTCTACGAGCTCTCGCACCAGGTGCTGCAGATGAAGGACCTGTCCAAACCCGAGCAGGGCCTGAAGCTGAACTGGACGGTCTCCAAGTCCGGCACCAACCGCAATGTGATCCCCGCCGACGCCACCGCGCAGGCCGACGCGCGCGCCCTCAAAGTGTCTGACTTCGACGAGCTGGAGAAGACGCTGCAGGACAAGATCAAAAATCGCCTACTGCCCGACTCCAAGGTCGCTCTGAAATTCGAGGTGCGGCGACCACCGCTCGAAGCCAACGAGACCTCACACCGCGTGGCCGCCTACGGCAAGTCGATCTATCAGGAGCTCGGAATGTCCCTCAAGGTCGACGAGAAGGCGACCGGCGGCGGCACCGACGCCGCGTTTGCCGCACTCAAGACGAAGGGAGCCGTGGTGGAAGGCATGGGCCTCTCCGGCTTCGGCGCGCACTCCAACGATGCTGAATATGTGCAGCTCAACAGCATCGTGCCGCGTCTTTATCTAGCCACACGCATGATCATGGACTTGTCCACCGGCAAGCTGAAATAGCCGGACCCTCGCTGCCTTTGCTCGGCGATCAGCTTTGACCAGGGGAAGGTGAACCGACCGCTCCTTCCGCCAACCTGAACCGCAGCGTGAACTGGGCGCCGCCGTCCGGGAGATTCTCGACCGCCACCGTCGCAGCGTGGTCATCGGCAACGCCGCGCACGATCGAGAGCCCGAGCCCGGCGCCGTCCGACCGCTGACGGTCGGCACGCCAGAAGCGCTGGAAGATCAATTCGTGCTCGGCTTCCGCAATGCCGGGACCGCAGTCGCGCACGCGCACCGAACCGTCGTCGCACACCTCGACGTCGACGGCGGTGCCACGCGCCGTGAACTTGATGGCGTTCTCCGCGAGATTGAAGATCGCCCGCTGCAGCATCTCGGAATTGCCGCGGATGTTGACGGCAGCGTCCGTGCCCCTGAGCGCGATGTCCTTGTGCTGGGCGAGCGCAAGCGGCGCGATCGATCCGATCACCTCGGCGCAGACCGCACGCAAATCGGCGGTCTCGCCGGGATCGAGTACCAGCATGTCGAGCTCGGCGATCTCCAGGAGCTGAGCGACGATCCGGCTCATGCCTTCGATGTCGGTGAGCAGCGCCGTTCTCGCCGCGCCGTCACCTAGCGTCTCGACCCTGGAGCGAAGGATCGCCAGCGGCGTGCGCAGTTGATGGGCGGCGTCGGCCGTGAACTGGCGCTGCACGCGAAAGCCGTCCTCGAGCCGGTCGAGCGCCTGGTTGACGGCCGTGACCAACGGCATGATCTCGCGCGGAATCTGCTCGGTCGGCAGGCGGATGTGGGTACGCGCCGGGCCGATATTGCTCGCCTCCTCCGAGGCTTTCACGAGCGGGGCGATCGCGCGGCGGAAGATGATGATGTCGGTGGCGAGCAGGACGAGCAGGATCGGAATCGTAATCCAGCCGACGCGGCGGAAGAAGTTGGCGACGATGTCGTCGATGATGACGTCGCGGTGGGAGAGGTCCTCGGCGACGCGGATCCGTAGCGTCCTGCCGTCGATCGTGCGGCTGACGCTGGCGCCGGAGATCGCTTCCGACCGCGTGACCGGCGTGCCGGACTTGCGATGCGAGGAGAACAGCACGCGGCCATCGGCATCGCGAATGTCGTATTGGTAGCGGCCATAAGCTTCCGAATAGAGGTCCTTGAGGCTCTCCGGCAGGTTCAGCGTCATGGTGCCGTCCGCCTGAACCGCGATCCGCTCGGCCAGGGCCTCTGCCTGCGCGCCCATGGCGTCGCGGTGCAGCTGTGCGATCTCCGAGTTGAGCAGCCAGAACAGGACGAGCGGCAGGAAGATCGCGACGACCGCCACCGCGACGATGTGAAGGAACACGATCCGCGAGATCAGCGATTTGAAGGTCGGCGACCGCGGATTGGACACGCTATTTCTCCTCGGCCATGAGATAGCCGACACCGCGGATGGTATGGATCACGACCTTTGCGCCACACTCCGCAAGCTGCTTGCGCAGGCGCGAGATGTAGACCTCGACCGCGTTGGAGGCGACCTCGCCTTCCAGCCCGAAGATGTGGTCCTCGACGTTCTTCTTCGGCACCACCCTGCCCTGCCGGCGCAGCAAGATCTCCAGCACGGAGGTCTCGCGCGACGAGATGATCCGCGGTTCGTCGTCGACGAAGATCTGCCGGCTCTCGGTGTCGTAGACGAGGTTGGCCAGGCGCAGCGAGCGGCCGAGCAACTGGCCGGGACGGCGCAGGATGGCTTCCAGCCGCGCCACCAATTCCTCCAGCGCGAACGGTTTTGCCAGATAGTCGTCGGCGCCGCTGCGCAGACCGTTGACGCGGTCCTGCAGGCCGCCGCGCGCCGTGAGCACCAGAACCGGCAGCGGATCGGCGTGCCGGCGCAGCTCGCGCAGCACCGACAGGCCGTCGCCGTCCGGCAGGCCGAGATCGAGGACCATGGCAGCATAGCTGACATTGCGCGCGGCATCGCGCGCCTCCGCCGCACTGCTCACAACGTCGCTCTCATAACCCGCCGCCATCAGGCCGTTCGCGACGAGCTGCGACAGCTCGATATTGTCCTCAACGATCAGAAGGCGCATGTCACTTCAAGTCCGGATGATTCCGATAGAGCGGGAAATCGTGACCCGCGGATCGGACGGGTTCAAGGCAAAAGCCCCGGAGTTTTCGCTCCGGGGCTTTCCGTCTCGTGGCTTGCGGCGGTCAGGTCTGCGGATTGCGCGCCATGAAGCTGTCGTAGCCAAGCTCGGCGACCTGGAACCACTGGTATCCGTTGGCCGTGAAGCCGTTCAGGGAATCCAGCACCTTCTTGAAGCCTGGATTGGTCGCCGCCGTCTCGCTGTACAGTTCCCTCGTTGCCTTGAGCGATGCCTGCATGATCGGCGCCGAGAAGGCATGGAGCTTAGTGCCGCTGACGAGCAGCTTGCGCATCGCTTGCGGATTGGCCTGATCATATTTCGCCATCATCCAGCTATTGGCCTGCGCGCCGGCGAGCTCGATCACGTTCTGATAGTATTTTGGCAGCGCATTCCACTTGTCGAGATTGATGAAGGCCAGCAGCATCGGGCCGCCCTCCCACCAGCCGGGATAGTAGTAGTGCGGCGCGACCTTGTAGAAGCCGAGCTTCTCGTCGTCGTAAGGGCCGACCCATTCGGCGGCATCGATCGTACCCTTCTCGAGTGCCGGATAGATGTCGCCGCCGGCCAGTTGCTGCGGCACGACGCCGAGCTTCTGCATGACGCGGCCGGCGAAACCGCCGATACGCATCTTCAGACCCTTGAGATCGTCGACGGTGTTGATCTCCTTGCGGAACCAGCCGCCCATCTGGCAGCCGGTATTTCCTGCCAGCACCGAGACGACGTTGTAGCCCTTGTAGAACTCGTTCAGGGCCTCCTTGCCGCCGCCGAGCATGTACCATGCCTGGTTGAGGCGCTGGTTCGGTCCGAACGGCACGGCGGTGCCGAACGCAAACGTCGGGTCCTTGCCGAAATAGTAGTAGGACGCGGTATGCCCCATCTCGACGGTGGCGTTCTGGACGGCATCGAGCACCTGCAGACCGGGGACGATCTCGCCCGCGGCGAAGATCTGGATCTGGAATTTGTTGTCGGTGGCCTCGCCGACAGCCTTGGCCATCAGTTCCGCCGCGCCATACAGTGTGTCTAGCGATTTCGGCCAGCTCACCGTCATGCGCCATTTGATCTCGGGCATCGACTGTGCGATGGCGGGAGCTGCGATCGTCGTCGCGCCGGCAGCCCCGAGCCCGGCGACCTTGATGAAGTCTCTTCTCTTCATGATTCCTACCCTGTGGTTGTGACTGCGTTCGCCTTCTTGGTGAGGCTTCGACCGGGAGAATGGAACATCCGGTTCCCGATTGCCATACGCAAAAACCCGGCCTCGCTGACGAGGCCGGGTTTTCCGGTCTTACGACTTAGGTAGACAGCCTAGATTTTGATCAGCCGCGGGTGCGCGAGCGGATCATGAAGCTGTCGTAGGTATATTCGGCGACCTGCCACCACAGATATTCGTCGGAGCGGTAGGCCTGCATGGCGTCGATCGACTTCTTGAAGTCAGGATTCTTGGCCGAGATCTCCGCCCACAGCTCGTTGGTCGCCTTGAGGCAGGCTTCGAGCACTTCGTTGGTGAAGGGGCGAAGCTGGGTACCGCCGGCCACCAGACGCTTCAACGCGGTCGGGTTGAGCATGTCGTAGCGCGCCGCCATCCAAGTATTGGCGTTGACGGTCGCGTTGGCCAGGATCGCCTGATAGTTCTTCGGCAGCGCGTTCCACTTGTCCAGGTTGACCATGGCGTGCACGGTCGGACCGCCTTCCCAGAAGCCCGGATAATAGTAGTACTTGGCGACCTTCGCGAAACCGAGCTTCTCGTCGTCATACGGGCCGACCCACTCGGCGGCGTCGATGGTGCCCTTCTCCAACGCGGGATAGATGTCGCCGCCGGCGAGCTGCTGCGGCACGACACCGACTTTCTGGAGGACCTGGCCGGCGATACCGCCGATGCGGAATTTCAGGCCGGAGAGGTCGGCAACGGTCTTGATCTCCTTGCGGAACCAGCCGCCCATCTGGGTGCCGGTGTTGCCGCAGGGGAAGCCGATCACGTTCGACTTCTTGAAGAACTCGTTGGCGAGCTCGTTGCCGCCGCCCTGGAAGAGCCAGGAGTTCTGCTGGCGCGCATTGAGCCCGAACGGCACCGCGGAGTAGATCGCGAAGGTCGGGTCCTTGCCGACATAGTAGTAAGAGACGGTGTGGCACATCTCGACCGTGCCGTTCGATGTCGCGTCGAGCGCCTGCAGGCCCGGAGCGACTTCACCGGCGGCGAAGACCTGGATCTGGAATTTGCCGTCGGTCATTTCGGAGACGTATTTGGCCACCTGCTCGGCGCCGCCATAGATGGTATCGAGCGATTTCGGGAAGCTCGAAGTCAGACGCCACTTCACCTCGGGCATCGATTGGGCAATCGCCGGCGAGGCCACCGCGGCGGTCGCCGCCGCGCCTGCTGCCGACACTTTCAGGAAATCACGACGCTTCATCTTCAGGTCTCTCCTTGTTGGGGCGTTTCCCCGACTTCTCTTTTTGCTGCCGCTCCGGCGATGCGCTGGCAAAGCCGCATCGAACCGAAGGCGCTTGACTGCCGGGGGCGTTTAACACGGATGCCCCCGGTTACGAAACGCGACAATGGCATGACTGGACCGTACGAAAGTCGCATGCCCCGCCGGGCCGGTTCAGGCCACCGAGATCGCGCCTTTGAGCTGGTCGCGGACCCCTCCGGCAATGGCGCGGTAGATGGCCGCATGGGGGCCATCGGGCTCGCTGTCGACCACCGGATTCCCGGCGTCCGAGGTCGAGCGAATCGCCATGTGCAGCGGGATTTCGCCCAGGAAGGGCACGCCGAGCTTATCGGCCTCGTGCCGCGCTCCGCCATGGCCGAAAATGTCCGACTTTGTGCCGCAATGGGGGCACTGGAAATAGCTCATGTTCTCGACGATGCCGAGCACGGGCACGTTGACCTTCTTGAACATGGCAAGGCCCCGCCGCGCATCGATCAGGGACAGGTCCTGCGGGGTGGAAACGATCACCGCGCCCTTGAGGGGGACGTTCTGGGCGAGCGTGAGCTGGGCGTCGCCCGTGCCGGGCGGCATGTCGACGACGAGCACGTCGAGCTTGCCCCAGTCGACGTCGCGGAGCATCTGCGTCACCGCCGACATCACCATCGGGCCGCGCCAGATCATCGCGGTCTCTTCCTCGACGAGGAAGCCGATCGACATGATGGCGAGACCGAAACGCCGGAGCGGAATCATCTTGCGCTCGGCGTTCAGCTCCGGCTTGTCGCGCAGGCCGGTCAGGCGCGGGACCGAGGGGCCGTAAATGTCGGCATCGAGCAACCCGACCTTCAGGCCGAGGTCGCGCAGGCCCAACGCCAGATTGAGCGCGGTCGTGGACTTGCCGACCCCGCCTTTGCCGGAGGCAACCGCGATGACGGCGGCAACGCCGGTGATCTCCGCCTGGCGCGACATCGGCGAGGCTGCACCCGGCGGATGAGGGTGCTTATGGGCGGCGGCCGGTTGGACACCCTGTGTGCGGCCTGCGGCCGGTGGTGGTGCAGCCCCCGGCTTGCGCTCGGCGGTGAGCGCCACCATGGCGGTGGTTACCCCGGGCATGGCGCGGACGGCGGCTTCGGCCTCGGCGCGCACGGACTCCCAGGCCCGTGCCTCGGCGGCGTCGACATTGATCGAGAAGAAGACCTTGCCGTCGGAGGCGCTGATCACGCTCAGCACATCGGCATTTGTGAGCGCGACCCCGCGCGGCGATTTGATCCGGCCGAGGACGTCGAGAACCTGCTGCTGCGTCACGCTCAAGGGCGCATCTCCTGACAGTCTTGATGCGCCCCATTAGGACGGAAACGCCGAAAAGGCTACTGCCTCCCGATATCCCCGGCATTCTCCGTAGGCGCAGCTCCCTGCTCCTTGGCCGCCTCGTAGTTCAGCTCGATCATCACCCCGTTGGGGTCGTGCACGAAGATCTGCCAGAGGTCACCGCCGGGCACCTGCCGGGAGTCGAAAGCCATGCCCTTGGAGCTCAGCCGCCGCTTCATGCCGTCAAACCCCTGGCTCACGAAGGCGACGTGATGGACAACGCCGGAATCGGGCTTTTGGGCCTCATCGGTCACGGAAATATCGACCAGGTGCACCACCGCTTTGCCCTCGCTGTACATCCAGGCGCCCGGAAAGGCGAAATTTGGCCGCGCGCCCTTCTCGAGCCCCAGCACGTCCTCGTAGAAGCGGACGGTCTCGGCGAGTTTCCGGGTCCTGATGTTGAAATGATCGAGGATGCCCACGCTCACACCCATGTCGTTCACTCCCTTTTTTTGAAATCCTTGTCCTTGCATCCTAACACAGGAGGTCACCAAACGAAGCCGTTGCCCTCCTCGCTCTAGGGTTTATGGTGCGCCCGTTCCGCCCGGCGCGGCGGAACCCCTCTGAAAGAAGAACCCCTCTGAAAGAACTGGCCCGGCTGGCTCCAGGCCCGGCAAAACCGCAAAATCCCAGGGTCAAAACAAGGTTACAAACATGGCTAAAGTCGCTTTCCTCGGTCTCGGCGTGATGGGCTTCCCGATGGCGGGTCACCTCGTGAAAAAGGGCGGCCATGAGGTCACCGTCTACAACCGCACCGCGGCCAAGGCGAAGGAATGGGCCGACAAGTTCGGCGGCAAGACCGCGGCCACGCCGAAGGCCGCCGCCGAAGGCCAGGATTTTGTGATGTGCTGCGTCGGCAACGACAACGATCTGCGCGCGGTGACGATCGGCGCGGACGGCGCCTTTGCCGGCATGAAGAAGGGCGCGACCTTCGTCGACCACACCACAGCTTCGGCTGAAGTCGCGCGCGAGCTCGATGCCGCCGCCACCAAGGCCGGCTTCAAATTCGTCGATGCCCCGGTCTCCGGTGGCCAGGCCGGCGCGGAGAACGGCGTGCTCACGGTGATGTGCGGCGGCGCGGCGGACGCCTATGCCGGCGCCGAGCCGATCATCACAGGCGCCTATGCGCGGATGTGTAAACTGCTCGGGCCCGCCGGCTCCGGCCAGCTGACCAAGATGGTCAACCAGATCTGCATTGCCGGTCTCGTGCAGGGGCTCTCCGAAGGCATCCACTTCGCCAAGAAGTCGGGCCTCGACGTCGCGGCCGTTATCGAAACCATCTCGAAGGGCGCCGCGCAGTCCTGGCAGATGGAGAACCGCTACAAGACCATGAACGAGAACAAGTACGATTTCGGCTTTGCCGTCGAATGGATGCGCAAGGACCTCTCGATCTCGCTGGCCGAAGCCCGCCGCAACGGCGCCAATCTGCCGGTGACCGCGCTGGTCGACCAGTTCTATGCCGAGGTCGAGAAGATGGGCGGCAAGCGCTGGGATACGTCGAGCCTGCTCGCGCGCTTGTCGCGCTGACCCCGAAAGCTCCGGCCGCATCTTGCTCATCGCGATCGCCGCCATCTTCGTTCTGGCCTATGCGGCGATCGCGCTCGAACATCCGCTCGGTGTCAACAAGAGCGCCACCGCGCTGATCGGCGCGGGGCTGCTGTGGGCCGTCTATGCGATCATGATCGGCGACCACGCCATGGTCGGCCGCCAGATCGATGAATCCGTCGCCTCCACCGCGCAGATCGTATTCTTCCTGATCGGCGCGATGACGATCGTCGAAGTGGTCGACGCGCATGACGGATTCGAGGTCATCACCTCCCGCATGAACACGACGAGCCAAGTCCGGCTGATGTGGCTGGTCGGCTTCGTCGCGTTCTTCCTGAGCGCCGTCCTGGACAATCTCACGACGACCATCGTGATGGTCTCGTTGATCCAGCGGTTGCTCGCAAGGCGAGACGACCGCCTGCTGTTCGCGTCCGTGATCGTCATTGCTGCGAATGCGGGCGGCGCCTGGACCGTGATCGGCGATGTCACCACGACGATGCTGTGGATCGGCGGACAGATCACGCCGCTGAACATCATGGGCGCCGTGTTCCTCCCCTCGCTGGTCAACCTGCTGGTGCCGCTGGCGTTCATCAGCTTCTCCCTCCAGGGCAAGACCATCGCGCCTGCCCCGAAGGAAGACAGGCTGCACGGCGTCGAGCTGCTTGAACGCAACCTGATGTTCTACCTCGGGCTCGGCACGCTGATCGCCGTGCCCGCCTTCAAGACGATCACGCATCTGCCGCCCTTCATGGGCGTGCTGCTCGGGCTCGGCATCGTCTGGCTGGTCGGCGAGCTCGTTCATCGCAACAAGGACGAGCATGTCCGCCGCCCTCTTACGCTGGCGCATGCGCTGACCCGGATCGACATGAGCGCGATCGTGTTCTTCGTCGGCATCCTGCTCGCGGTCGCCTGCCTCGACCATGCCGGCCTCCTGACGATGCTCGCCCGATGGCTCGAGGCGACCGTGGGCCGGCAGGACGTCATCGTGATCCTGCTGGGGCTGCTCAGCGCCGTGATCGACAACGTGCCGCTGGTCGCCGCGACGATGGGCATGTACGACCTCGCGCATTATCCGCCCGACAGCTTCATCTGGGAGTTCATTGCCTACTGCGCCGGCACCGGCGGATCGATCCTGATCATCGGCTCGGCGGCGGGCGTCGCCGCGATGGGGCTCGAGAAGATCGAGTTCCTCTGGTACGCCCGCCGCATCGGTGGGCTAGCGCTGCTTGGCTATCTGGCCGGAGCGGGCGTCTACGTCGCGCAATACGCGCTGATGCCTTGAGCCGAGCCATGGCGGCCTGCTCAAATTAACTCCCCGTTAACGTAATTCTTTAGCTCCTTAAGTCAGCTCTTAAGGATTTGTTGCCAGAGATAGACAATGCAAAAGGCCCGTCTCGCGCGGGCAGGAATTGTGTTGTTTCATGAGTAACCCCGCTGAAAAGCCCGAGGTTGTGCAGGTTCCGGCCGAGCCGTTGCCCCCGCCGTCGGCGAGCAGCCGAAAGGCTGCGGCGAAGCGGGTGCGCGAGGCCCGCGACAAGTTAACGTCCACGAGCGGAACGCGGCCCGCCTTCGACAACGAAATGCTCCGGCAGTATGCCCAGACGCGGCTGTCGGCTTCCTACGTCGTGATGCTGCTGGTGGTCGCAACCGGCCTGTTGTTCGGGTTCTGGATGCAGCCGATCCCGGCGGCGCTCTGGACCTGCGGCATGCTCTGCATCCATGCTGCGATGATCAAGAGTTGCAATCGCTTTCTGGCCGAGCCGGCCTCACCGGCCGCGACGCGCAAATGGCGCACGCGCTTCGTCGTGCTCGACCTGCTCTACGGCCTGTGCTGGATGGCGATCCTGATCCACCCCGTGCTCGACATGGTCACGGAAACGCTGATGATGTTCCTGATGCTGCTGGTGATCGCAGTGTCGAGCATGCTGGCGGCCAGCCTGCCGATCGCAGCACTTGCAGCCACCGCCCCGGTCGCGGTCGCGATGGCGCTGAGCTTCATCGTGACGGGGTCGATCGACAATTACATCCTCGCCGCGCTGGCGCTCGCAGCCGAGTTCTACTTCGTGTTGCTGGCGCGTCAGCTGCACTCCTCGACCTTCGCGACGCTGGAAGCGCGCGCGGAGAAGGACGCGCTGATCGGCGAGCTGGAACAGGCCAAGGCGATCTCCGACGAGGCGCGCCACCGCGCCGAATCCGCCAACGTCGCGAAGTCGCGGTTCCTGGCGCAGATGAGCCATGAGCTGCGCACGCCGCTCAACGCCATCCTCGGCTTCTCGGAGGTGATGAAGAGCGAGATCTTTGGCGCGCATGCGGTGCCGGTCTACAAGGAATATTCCGCCGACATCCATAATTCCGGCGTGCACCTGCTCAACCTCATCAACGAGATCCTCGATCTGTCGCGGATCGAAGCCGGCCGTTACGAGCTCAACGAAGAAGCGGTCTCGCTGGTCGGCGTGGTCGCCGACTGCCATCATCTGATGAAGTTGCGCGCCTCGAACCGCGGCATCACCATCCACGAGGTATTCGAACAGGACATGCCGCGGCTATGGGCCGACGAGCGCGCGATCCGGCAGGTCGTGCTCAATCTGCTGTCCAACTCCATCAAATTCACCCCGCAAGGCGGCGAGATCTGGTTGAAGGTCGGCTGGACCGCGTCCGGCGGGCAATATCTCAGCGTCAAGGATTCCGGCTCGGGAATCCCCGAGGAAGAAATCCCGATCGTGCTGGCCTCGTTCGGCCAGGGCTCCAATTCGATCAAGTCGGCCGAACAAGGCGCGGGCCTCGGCCTGCCCATCGCCAAGAACCTGATCGACCTGCACGGAGGCACCTTCACGCTGAAATCCAAACTGCGCATCGGCACCGAGGTGATCGTCACCTTCCCGCCGGAGCGCGTGATGTCGGCGCTCGCGCCCATGGCGGAAGAAGCTCCGCCCCTTCAGCCGGACAACATGGCTGTTACCGACGAGAAACGCCGGCCGCGCAACAAGCCGATAATGAGCGCGGGCACGGGTTCATAAGAGATGCTTGCAGACCTGCCCGATCATCCGTCACTATGTCTAAATGAGCAAAGACACGCCGTGCATCGCCGTCTGTATGATCGATCCCAAGACCAAGCTGTGCTTCGGCTGCGGCCGCACGCTGCCCGAGATCGCGCGTTGGCATGCGATGGAGCGCAGCGAACGGCTCACGGTCATGACGCTGTTGCCCGCGCGCATGGCGGAGGCCGGGCTTCAGCCGCTGGCGGGTTCCAAGGCCTGACGGTGCAGACCTTTGGAGGCGCCCGATGAGCCGCCTCATCCTGGTGATCCTGCTTCTGATGGCAACCGTGGGCGCGGTCGTCGCCTACAACGATCCGGAGCAGGTCGCGCGCGCCAGCGACACTGTGTCCGATTTCCTGCGCAAGCGCACCACCGTCAAGACCCAGGCCGTCGAAATCCAGCGCGGCCGCGGCGGCGAGTTCGCGTTGCTGGCGCGGATCAACGGCGTCAATGCTCCGATGGTGGTCGACACCGGTGCGACCTCCGTGGTGCTCACCTACGAGACCGCGAAAGCCGCCGGCCTGCCGCTGGAACTATTGGACTACAACGTCGACGTCGAGACCGCGGGCGGCCACACCAAGGCGGCGCGGCTCACACTCGATCGCCTCGCGATCGGCAAGCTGGTCGAGCGCTCGGTGCCCGCATTGGTGGTGCCGCACGGCACGATGAAGACCAATCTGCTCGGCATGAGTTTTCTCGACCGGCTGGAGCGCCTTGAAGTGCGCGCCGACCGGCTGAAGCTGCACGGTTATCAGTAAACGATTTATGCCGCGGCCTCGGCCGGCACGCGCTGGGTGACGCACGCGATCGCATCGCGCAACACGTCGATGCCCGATCCCGGCTTGACGCCATTCTCCGCCAGATGACGGCGGAACGCGCGCGCGCCCGGCACAGCATGGAACGCGCCGACGAAGTGCCGCGTGACGGCATGTAGCCGCGTTCCCTGCGCGAGCTGCGCCTCAATATAGGGCATCATCGCCTCGAACGCGTCCTGCATCGTCGCGTGCGGCGCGGCTTTGCCAAAGATCTCGGGATCGACCGCGAGCAGCCGCCACGGCTCCTGATAGGCGGCGCGGCCGAGCATCACGCCGTCGACATGCGCGAGATGCGCCTTCGCTTCATCGATGCTCAAAATGCCGCCATTGATGATGATGGGCACCTGCGGCATCGCGCGCTTGAGGCGGTAGACGCGATCGTAGTCGAGCGGCGGGATGTCGCGGTTCTCCTTCGGCGACAGCCCATTGAGCCAGGCCTTGCGCGCGTGAACGATGAGAGCATCGCTGCCCGCCGCCACCACGCCGCGCGCCAGCGCATCGAGTGCGACCTCCGGATCCTGGTCGTCGATGCCGATGCGGCATTTCACGGTAACGGGAACACGCACTGCGCGTTTCATCGCGTCGACGCAAGATGCAACGAGCTCCGGCTCGGCCATCAGGCAGGCGCCGAAGCGGCCGTCCTTCACGCGGTCCGACGGGCAACCGACGTTGAGATTGATCTCGTCGTAGCCAAACCCTTCGCCGATCTTCGCGGCTTCCGCAAGGTCGCGCGGATCGGAACCGCCGAGCTGCAGCGCCACCGGATGCTCGCTCGGATCGAACCCGAGCAGCCGCGCCCGGTCGCCATGAATGACGGCGCCGGTGGTCAGCATCTCCGTGTAGAGCAGCGCGCGACGCGTGAGATGACGATGGAAGACGCGGCACTGCCGGTCGGTCCAGTCCATCATGGGCGCCACGGAAAAACGATAATTATGCAATCTCAATGGTTTACCTATGCGAGACCGCTTTCGATTTGAACGTGTTACTCGCACCTCCTAGCGCTTCGTAACATAATCCTCAAGATCGCGCTTTCGCGCAATCGTTTGAAGATCGCAGCCAGCAAGAGAGAGCATACCGATCACAAATGCTGCAACTGGAAGAAGCTTCATCCCGCCCACAGCACAGTTCATCCAACACGTCAACAGATGGTGAGCAGCCGGCTCACATTGAATAAAGGTTCAATTGGGCTGCTCGACAAAATCCACAATCCAGGCCAATGGGCTCCGACCGCTACCGTCAGGAGTACAAAATCGCAGCGGATCGTCGATTGGCGTAAGAGATCGTAGCCCGTGGTTGCGGGGCCCCTACATCTTAAACCCAGCATATCGACGCGCTGGTTTCGTATCACCGCGCTGTCTAGATTAAATCGCCTGGCTCCATCTCCATGGCCCACCGGGAGCCGCGGCTCATGGCAATGCGTCGCCCTATCTGGTCGAGCGCGGGTGGCCATCAGCCAATCGCGCCAAGCTTGCGCATGATGCTGAGCTTGATATTTTCAATGTGGGTGTCGACGCCAGCACGAATTGCCGCAGGATCTTTGGCTCGCAACGCGGCGATGATAGCCAGGTGCTCGTTATGGACGGGAATGAAGCGCTCCGGCAGTCGGCTGAGATTGAACATCTGGGTCTTCAGGCGCAGATCGCGGATCAAGCCGGCGAGAACTGCATTGCCGCTGTTTTCGGCGAGCAGCGCGTGGAATCGCCTGTCGACTTCACGATTCTCCGGCGTATTCGGATCGCCGCGTTCGCGCAGGCGCAGGATCTGCGCCTCCACATCATCGAGCTCCGGCGACGCAATGCGACCGATCGACAGCACCGCCGCCTCTGCCTCGAGCACCCGGCGGACCTGCAGGATCTCGATGAACTCCTGGAGAGAGAATTCCTTGACGATCAGGCTGTTGCCGGGCGCACGCGCCACCAGCCCCTCGGTTTCCAGGCGATAGAGCGCCTCGCGGATCGGCGTGCGCGAGATGTCGAGAAACTCGGCAAGCCGCCGTTCTTGCATCACCGTGCCGGCCGGTAGCTCGCGCTTCACCAATAGGTCCAGGATTCGCTCATAGGCGAGCTGGCTCAGGCTCTTCTCGGACGGCGCGAGCAGAACGGACACGTCGGACGAGGGCTGATGTCGGCTGGACGGCTTCCTCGCTGTAGTCGGCCTGCGCGTCATGTCATCACATTCCTTCACTGCGCCGCCCGGCTGCCTCCGAAACCACCGGGGCAGCCGGGCGAAATTGATTCGACGTTCGCGGCAACGGACTCAGAGTTCGCTGCGGATCGGCTCCTTGGGGTGAGGGTCGAAACCGATCAAATCCGTCGTCAGCCTGGCGTAGGTTCCGTCTGCAATCATATCCGCCAAGGCGCCATTGATAGCCTTCGTGAGATTCGGCTTGCCCTTCTGGATGGCGAATCCCTTCTGAACCTGGCTCAGTGTGCCCTCGCCCGTGACCAGCGGCAACTTCCTGGCCTTGATCGCGTAGTTGGCGGCGACCGCATCGGTGACGACGGCGTCGAGATTGTCGTTGACGAGATCCTGCACGGCATCGACCTCGGCCTTGTAGCTCTTGAGCGTCGCGCCGCTCTGCTCAGCAATCTTGCCGAAGGTCGAGGCCGCCACGGCGCCGACATTCTTGCCCTTCAGGTCGTCGCCGGTGCGGATGCCGGTCGTCTTGCGGGTGAGGATCATCGCTCCTGATGCGAGCCAGCCATCGGCGAAGGTCACCTGCTTCTGGCGCGCCGCCGTAATGTCCATCGAGACACTGGTCATGTCGTATTGGCCGGAGAGAAGGCCGACGAGAGCGGCATCGAACTGGGTGATGACGGGCGTGTATTCAAGCTTGAGACGACGCGCGATCTCCTTGACGACGCGGATCTCGAGACCATCGAGCTCGCCATCCGGCCCGCGCATTGAAAAAGGAGCGAACGTGCCCTGCGTCGCCACCAGCAGCTTGCCTGGCTGAATCAGCTCGAAATCGGCGGCGGATGCGGGAGCTGCGAGCGTCAGGCCGATGCCGACTGCCAGGAGGGAGAATTGCCGTCGCGAAATCATTACAGGTCCTTTCGGGGTTGTGGTTTGCAGGTCCGTGAATCGTTTCGTCCTCAAGAGGTCAGTAACGCAGCGCGTAGCGCCGCTCGAGCCAGTGCGCGAGCCTGGAGAGCAGAGATGTCATGACGAGGTAGATGAACGCGCTGGCGATGTAGAAGTCGAAGGGCCGGAAGGTGCTCGCGATCAGGAGCTGCGAATAGAGCGTCAGCTCGACCACCGTGATGGTCGACAACAGCGAGGTGTTCTTCAGCGCCGCGATCGCCTCGTTGGTGAGCGAGGGAAGAATGATGCGGAACACCTGCGGCAGGATGATGCGCTGCATCGCGCCGGCGCGGCTCATGCCGAGTGCCAGCGCCGATTCCATCTGGCCCTTGGGGATCGCGGTGAGGCCGGCGCGGATGGTCTCGGCGACATAGGCGCCGCTGGAAATGCCGAGCGCGAGCGTGCCGGCGACGAACGGCGACAGTTTCAGGCCCAGCTGCGGAAAGCCGAAATAGACGATGAACACCTGGACCAGCGTCGGCGTGCCGCGGATGAACCAGACATAGAAGGACGCGGCGGAACGGACGAACTTCAGTCGCGACTGCTTGCCGAGCGCGGCGATCAGACCGCAGATCCAGCTCACCCCGATGATCAGCAGCGTCAGGACGAGAACGATCCCTGCGGCCTTCGCGAAGCCCGGCAGATAGGCCGCGAAGTCGACGATCCACTCGTTGATGTTCGTCAGGTTCATCGTCGTCAGATCCAATGAAACAATGCAGCAAAATTCATCCGGCCACGCCCTGATGCAGCACACGCCTGAGGAACTGGCGCAATCGATCGCTCCTGGGATCGGCAAGGACGTCGCCAGGCGCACCCGCCTCGGCAATGACGCCCTGATCGAAGAAGACGACGCGCGAGGACACGTCGCGTGCAAACGCAATCTCATGGGTGACGAGCAGCATGGTCATGCCGTCGGCGGCGAGCGACCCCATCAGCTCCAGCACCTCGCCGACGAGTTCGGGATCGAGCGCGGAGGTCACCTCGTCAAACAGCATAACCTCCGGCTTCATGGCGAGCGCCCGCACGATCGCCACGCGCTGCTGCTGTCCGCCGGACAGTTTTGAGGGATAGGCGCCGCGCTTCTCGTACAAACCGATGCGCTGAAGCAGCGCCTCCGCCTGTTCGACCGCTTCCTTGCGCGGCACCTTCTTGACCCGCACCGGTGCCTCGATGACGTTTTCGAGCACCGTCATGTGTGGCCACAGATTGTAGCTCTGGAACACCATCCCGATCTGCGCGCGCAGCTCGCGGAGCTGGAGCGGCGTCGGCTGGCGCCGCGCCCCCTCGATGTAGTCGAAGGAGAAACGGCCGAAATCCATGAAGCCTTCGTCCGGGATCTCCATCAGGTTGACGCAGCGCAAGAACGTGCTCTTGCCAGAGCCGCTGGCGCCGATGATGGAGATCACTTCGCCGGCGGCAACGTCGAGCGATACGCCCTTCAGCACCTCGTTCGCATCGAAGCGCTTGCGGATGTCCTTCAGTCTCAGGATCGGCGCATCGGCTGGCGTCGCAGTCACGAAGATCTCCCGACGAATGCCACCTTCTGTCTCCATCTCGCCGGCGCCGCACCGCTTTTTGCGAAGCCGAATTTTCAACGCTTGAAAAAATCCACTTAGATGTTAGTGGTATACCATTGGAGTGCAAGTGGCATTTTTTGGGCTCCGAATGCACAGGAAATGAGCATGGTTGAGACTTCGCGAACCTGCCTGATCGTTCAGCCGATCCATCAGGCCGGGCTGGATCTTCTCGCGCGAGGCGGGCTCATGCTGCGCCATCTCAAGCAGGCGGATGCACAAACGCTCGTCCGGGAGGCTAGCGACTGCGTCGCCGTCGTGACGCGCAGCGCCGGCTTTCCGGCCGCTGCGATCGAGGTCGCGCCGGCGCTCCGGGTGATCGGCTCCCATGGCGTCGGCGTCGACGCGATCGACGTTCCGCTCGCAACCGCACGCGGCATCGCCGTCGTCAATGCACCGCACAGCAATGTGCGCGCGGTCGCCGAACATGCGATTGCACTGATCTTCGCGCTGGCCAAGTCACTGGCTGCAGCTGACCGCGCCACGCGCGCCGGCGATTTCGGCTTCAAATATCGCACCCGGCTCGTGGAGCTCGAGGGGCTGACGCTCGGCATTGTCGGCTTCGGCAGCATCGGCCGCCAGACCGCGGTGCTCGCGAAGGCGCTCGGGCTGAAGGTGATTGCCCATTCGCTGGAGACCGCGCTGGAGATCTATGCGGAGATCGGCGTCGAGCCCGTGGCGGATCTTCATGAACTGCTTTCGCGCTCCGATATCGTCTCGCTGCATTTGCCGCTGACCGCATCCACCAAGGAGCTGATCGGCGCGGCGGAACTTGCGGCGATGCGGCCGGGCTCCTTTCTGGTGAACACCGGCCGTGGCGGTGTCGTGGACGAGATGGCGCTCATCGATGCGCTCGACAACAGTCCTCTTGCCGGTGCCGGTCTCGATGTCTTCGCAAGCGAACACATGCCGGCGGATCACCCTCTGCTGCACCACCCGCGGCTGCTGCTGACGCCGCACATCGCCGGCTCGACCGAAGCGAGCCTTGCCCGCACCGCGGAGGACGTTGCCCGCGGCGTCCTGGCGCTGCTCGCCGGCGAACGGCCCCGTTTCCTCGTCAACCCGGCGGTCTGGCCGCAACGCCGCGGAGCACGCACATGACCATTCACCCACGGCTCAGCGCGGACCGCGAGCTTGCGATTCGCCTCTTCGATCAATTGGCGGAACAGAGTCGCGACGAGCCCGGTGTGACCCGCGATGCCTATGGCGCCGGCGAGCAGCGCGCGCATGATCTCATCAGCGAGGAGGCCGCCGAGCTCGGTTTCATTCGCGCCGTCGACGCTGCCGGCAATCTTTTGCTCACTCTGCCGGGAACGGAGCCCGGTCTTCCGGCCTGGGTCGTCGGCTCGCATCTCGACTCCGTGCCGCATGGCGGCAACTTTGACGGGGCCGCCGGCGTCATCGCCGGGCTTGCCGCGGTTGCAGGACTGAAGCGTGCGGGCCGGCTGCCGCGACGCCCGGTCATTGTCGTCGCCACGCGCGCCGAGGAGAGCAACTGGTTTCCTGCCTCTTATATCGGCAGCCGCACCCTGCTCGGCCTGCTGCCCCCCGAGTTACTCGACCTGCCTCGCTCCGATACCGGCCGCCCGCTGCGCGACCACATGCGCGAGCTCGGATTGTCGCCTGAAGGCGTCGCCAAGGGCGAGCGGCTGCTCGCCCCCGAGCGCGTCCACGGGTTCGTCGAAACGCATATCGAACAGGGACCGGCGCTCGAAGCCGAGAAGATTCCACTGGGCCTCGTCACCGGCATCAGCGGCAGTTTTCGCTATCGCAAGGCACGTTGCCTCGGCAGCTACGGGCATTCCGGCGCGGTGCCGCGCCGGCATCGTCAAGACGCAGTGTTCGCCGTCTCGGATCTGATCCAGTCACTCGACCGGCTCTGGAGCGAGCTCGACGGCGCCGGCCGAGCCGCGACCATCACGTTCGGCGAGGTCTTCACCGACGCGAGCCAGCACGGCTTCAGCAAGATCCCGGGCGAACTCAATTTCTGCCTCGACGTGCGCAGCGCTGATCGCGATCTCCTGGATGACATCCACGCGCGGCTAATGGCCTTCGTCGCCGAGATCGAGACCAGACGCGGCGTCCGCTTCGCGCTCGGCGAGCGAACCGGGAGCCAGCCGGCCGTAATGAGCGCAGAGTTGTTGCGGCAGCTCGGCAGCATCGCCGATCGCCTTGGCATCCCGCATCTGTCGATGCCGAGCGGTGCGGGCCACGATGCGGCGGTGTTCGCCAATGCCAGCATTCCCAGCATCATGCTGTTCGTGCGCAACCAGAATGGCAGCCACAATCCGCATGAAGCGATGCGGATCGAGGATTTTCACGCCGTGGCCACCGTCCTCACCCATCTGATACTGGAATGAGCAACCATGATCGACTGCGCTCGAAATCAGGCGGCGATGACCTGCGACATCGGGGCAAGGGTGATGCCGGCGGCAGCGAGCCGCTCGCGCAGGCGCTGCGCCATCGCGACCGCGCCCGGCGTATCGCCGTGGACGCAGACGCTGTCGATCCGGGTCGGCAGCCGCGTTCCCGACAGACAGGTGATGGCGCGATCCTCAACCATGCGAATGACCCGTTCAGAGGCGACCTCCGCATCATGAATCACGGCGCCCGCAAGACGACGCGACACCAGATTGCCGTTGTCGGCATAGGCGCGATCGGCATAGATCTCGCGCACCAGCGGCAGGCCGAATCTCTCGCCGGCTCGCTCGGTCTCCTGACCGGGCATGACCACGAAGATCAGGTTGCGATCGATGGTGCGGATTGCCCGCGCCACCGCTTCGGCGAGATCGCGGTCCTCGGCGGCGATGTTGCCGAGCGCGCCGTGCGTCTTGACGTGGCGAATGGCGTGACCGGCATCGGATGCAAGCGCCATAAGCGCGCCCACCTGATAGAGCACGATCTTCTCGATGTCGGCGGGACGCTCGCCTTGGATCGGCCTGCGGCCAAAACCCCAGAGATCGAGGAAGCCGGGATGCGCACCGGCCTGCACGCCGTTGGCCTTCGCATCCGTCAAGGTGCGATGCATGACCAGGGGATCACCGGCATGGAAGCCGCAGGCGATGTTCGCAGAGGTGACGGTTCGCAGCATCTCTGCGTCATCGCCGAGCGTGTAGACACCAAAACCTTCGCCCATGTCGCAGTTCATATCGATCAGAGTCATCGTTGTCCTCGTTTCGCCCGTGTCCGTTATAGACATGGCGTGCCGCAGAGGTCACGAAGAAATCTCATGACGAGCGATCCACCAGCATGACATCTGACTCACTCTACGCCCTACCGCGTTTCTGCCGGTCCGGCGACGCGGCGCTGACGATCGAGGTCGGAGACGGCATCGACGCGGACGTCAATGCGCGTGTCGTCGATCTCGACCGCGCCCTGACCGGGCGTGCACTGCCCGGCATCGTGGAAATCGTGCCGACCTACCGCACGCTGCTGGTCTGCTTCGATCCGACCGTGCTGTCACGGCGCACCGTCGAGGCCGAGGTGATGTCGCTGTGGCCGCCGGTTAAGCCAAAAGGACAGATTCACCGGCGCTGGACCGTTCCTGTCGCCTATGGCGGCGACAACGGGATGGATCTCGACTGGCTCGCAGAGCGTCTCGACACGACGACCGACGACATCGTGGCGCGGCACAGCGCGGCCGAGTATCGCGTCTACATGATCGGCTTCATGCCGGGATTTGCCTATCTCGGCGGGCTCGACCCGCGGCTTCATGTCGATCGACGCCCGGAGCCCAGGCTGGTGACACCGCCTTGCAGCGTCTCCGTCGGAGGCCAGCAGGCGGCGATCGCGCCTCCGCTCGCCGCTCCCAGCGGGTGGCACATGCTGGGACGCACACCGGTGCGCTCCTATGATCCCCGTCGCACGCACGAAGCCTTCCTGTTCTGCGCCGGCGATCTCATTCGCTTCCGCCCTATCGGTGTTGCGGAATTTGCCGCGCTCGAGCGCGCCGCGGACGCCGGCGAGATCATCGCTGAGAAGGAAGAAGTCGAGGTTTGAGCAGCGCAATGTCTGCCCATCTTGAAATCATCGAGCCCGGCCTTGCGACGACCATCCAGGATCTCGGCCGCCGCGGCCTGCAACGCTTCGGCATCTCGGCGTCCGGCGTGATGGATCCGATTGCGCTTGCCACGGCGAATGCGCTGGTCGGCAACGCTACCGATACCGCCGCGCTCGAAATCACGCTGGCGGGACCGGTGCTCACCTCCGTCGGGGCCGACATCCGCGTCGCGCTCGCCGGCGCGGATTTCTCGATCAGCATCGACGGCCGGCCGGTGACCTCCCACGAGTCGCACGATCTGATGGCGGGTCAGCGTCTCGCGATCGGGACGGCGCGGGACGGCGCGCGGTCCGTTCTTGCCGTCTCCGGCGGCTTTGCGATCGCACCGATGCTCGGCAGCCTCTCCACCCATTCGCGCAGCCAGCTTGGCGGCCTCAACGGCGGTCCGTTACGCAAGAGCGACAGGTTGCCGCTCGCGGTCCCTCGCCTGCCGGCGAGTCCGCACCTGATGGTGTCCCCTGCACATCGCCGCCGTGCGCAGGGACCCGTTCGCGTCCTGCTCGGACCGCAGGATGACGCTTTTGGCGCAGAAGGCCTCGCCACCTTCTTCGGTTCCGAGTACGCCGTCACGGCGCTGTCCGATCGCATGGGCTGCCGGCTCGAAGGGCCCCGGATTCAGCATGCCGGCGCTGTCGGTATTGTGTCCGACGGCACGGTGTTCGGCAGCATCCAGATTCCCGGCAACGGCCAGCCGATCATCCTGCTCGCCGATCGCCAGACGACCGGCGGCTATCCGAAAATTGCCACCGTCATCTCAGCAGATCTTCCCCGCCTGGCTCAGCTTCGCCCTGGCGAGCACCTCCGTTTTCAAGCAATCGAGGAAGACGACGCCGTCAAGCTCGCACGTGCGGTGCGACAACAGATCGATCGCATCGGCGATGCATTGATCGAGGTTCACGGCGGCGGTCTCACAAGTGAGCATCTCCTGGCCAGCAATCTCATCAGCGGCGTGATCTCTGCTCTCGAATGGATTCAAGCCGATGCCGCGACCTGCGGCCCACCAGCCACCTGAAGACAAGGAAACAATCCATGGCTTTGCTCAACGAAACCGCGAACGGCGTCTACGTGATCGCGGTAACCCCGTTCACCGAGACAGGAGCGCTCGACCTCGACAGCACCGACCGCATGGTCGACTTCTATCTGGAGAAGGGCGCAACCGGGCTCACTTTACTCGGCATGATGGGCGAAGCGCCCAAGCTCACAGCGGACGAGTCCCGGCGACTGGTTCGCCACGTCCTCAAGCGCACCGCCGGTCGCGTGCCGATCGTCGTTGGTGTATCGGGGCCCGGTCTGGCCGCGATGGCCGAGCTCACCCACGCGGTGATGGACGATGGCGCCGCAGGTGTCATGGTGGCGCCGCCCTCCTCGCTGCGCACCGACGATCAGATCGTCGGCTATTATGACATGGTCGGCGAGGCGATCGCCGGCGCGCCGCTCGTGCTCCAAGATTTCCCGCTGACCACTCAAGTGCAGTTCACGCCCAAGGTGATCCTGACCATCGTCGAGCGGCTCAGCAATCTCGTGATGCTCAAGCATGAGGATTGGCCGGGCCTTGCAAAACTGTCCGCGCTGCGTGCGGCCAGTGATGCCGGAAAAACCCGGCGGATCTCGATCCTGGTCGGCAACGGTGGCGTCTTCCTGCCAGAGGAGCTCAGCCGCGGCGCCGACGGTGCCATGACCGGCTTCGCCTATCCGGAGATGATGGTAGACGTCTGGCGCGCCCATACGGCTGGCAACATCGATCGCGCCCACGACCTGTTCGATGCCTATCTGCCGCTGGCTCGTTACGAGCAACAGCCCGGCCCTGGTCTTGCCATTCGCAAACATGTTCTGGCCAGGCGTGGTGTCATTGCATCCGCAACCCTGCGCAAGCCAAGCGCAGTGCTGTCGGCCGCCGACATTGCCGATATCGAGCGGCTGATTGCGCGTCAGACCCGCCGCCTCAAAGAACTCGGCTGATGGAAACGCCAACAGCCAATGCCGGCGCAAGGTATCCGGTCGCCCTCGATACGTGAGTAATACGAGTTCTGCACAATTGGTATAACTCCCTGGCTCGTAGTGTTCGCGAACCGCTATCGGCGTCAGTTCAACTCGAAAGAGAGCCTAGCTGCTTTCGCCGACGCGGCGATGAAGCGATAGACCTCTTGGACCCTTCGCGCCTCGTGCGTGTCGGGGTGCGAGGTAAGCCAATAACTTCGAATGAATCTCACGTCTGGAAGAAGACGCTTGAGCTGTGGATAGCGCTGTGCCGCATAGTCGTGCAATATTCCGATGCCGTGGCCGGAGCGGACGGCTTCAATCTGAGCGACCACGCTTCCGCACTCGTAGCGGCGCGACATGAGGCGCCCAAGAGCCGACGCATAGTCCAATGCCTGGCTGTAAACGAAATCCTCGACATGCGTGACGAAAAGGCGCCCCGCCAAATCGGCGCTGCTGCCGATCGGCCCTTCGCGCGCGAGGTAGCTGTCTGCCGCGTAGACGCTGAGCGTGTAGTTGGTCAGTTTTGACATGATCAAACGGCCCTGCTTCGGCCGATCGAGGGTGATCGCTATGTCCGCTTCGCGGCGCGGCAAGGAGAAGGTGCGCGGTAGCGGTACGAGCTGAATGATGAGTCCGGGATATCTCGATGCAAGCACTCCGAGACGATCGGCCAGGAAATAGTTGCCAAGCCCGTCCGGTGCTCCGACACGCACGGTGCCGGTGATCGCCTCGACGTCTCCGATATTCGAGCCAACCTTGAGAAACTCGCTCTCCGCGCGTTCCGCAGCTGCAAGCAAGACCTCGCCCGCGGCCGTCAGCGTGCAACCCGACACACCTCGCTCGAGCAGCTTGGCGTTGAGGCTGTTCTCCAGTGAAGTTAGCTGGCGAGCGACAGTCGTGTGATTTAGCCGCAGACGTTTCGAGGCCTTCGAGATCTGCCCGGCGCGCGCAACTTCAAGGAATATACGGACACGTTCCCAATCCATCGCCTACAAGGTTCGCTTTCATAGACGCTTCTTAGCCGCCCAATTTACCCTGCGAGTAATTCAAGGGCACATACGTGTACGCTTTCTCGCCGTTGCGACGGACGTGGCCCAGCCCAGGAAACGATATGTGCGCGCCACCGACCAGATAGCCGTTCTCCGCGGCATCTGCGAAGGCGAGCTCGTGGACGTGTTCGGCCTCAACTGCATCCACATCGTAACCGATTGTGACGGATGGGTCCGCGAATTGCACGGCGGCGACATGCACGACATCACCCCACAGAACCAGCTTTTCCCCCCGGCTCTCGACCACGTACATGGTGTGTCCGGGCGTGTGCCCATAGGCTGTTTGCGCGCGCACGCCAGAAATCAGCTCGGCATTTCCATCGAAAACGACGAGCTTGCCAGCCTCCATGTACGGGGTGATCGAAACCAAGGCAGCCTGAAAGAACCGCTTCGCTTCAGCGGGGGCGGCGCGCATGTTTGCCTCGCTGAGCCAGAAATCGGTATCCCGCTTGCTGACATGTATAGTCGCGTTGGGAAAGGCGCGTTGCCCCTCAGCCACGAGTCCGCCGATGTGATCAGCATGCAGATGCGTGAGATAGATCTCGTCGATCTGCTCCGGTCTATGGCCCGCGGCGCGAAGATTGCTTAGGAGATGGCCGCTATTGGGTCCCAAGAGTGAGCCGGCGCCTGCGTCGATCAACACCAGCTTACTGCCGGTGTTCACCAGAAACGAATTATGCGACGTCTCGACGAGGGCGCCAAGGTAGTTGCGTCTCAGTGCTTCCTCAAGCCGAGCAGGGTCGCCCCGCAGCAACTTCGTAGCCGGGAGCATGTTGGTGCCGTCGGACAGAACCACCACTTCGAAATCCCCGAGCATCAATCGATAGAACGCAGGTGCTTGGCCTTTGGCCATAGGCGCATCGGCAAACGATGCCGTCGGCAGCCCGCACCCCAGGCAAAGGCAGCCGGCGGCCAGGAACGAACGGCGGCTCAGATCGACGGCGCTGTTGTTTGCCAGCTTCTGCCGGCCGGAGCGTTTCGCACTATCAAACAAACGGTCGAGCATCATGCTATTGGCGCTCCTCGATGACGGCCATGAAGTCACAGAGCACCAAGGCAGGTCCCTCCACCTGAAGTGGCTGAGCGTGTCGGGCTGGGCGGGACTCGGGATCGGGAAACATGCGCAGCCACTCCACGTTCAGCGGTTCGCGGTTATTTCGATCCCGTATGAATACATTCACTTTGATAATGTCCTCGGTCGTTCCGCCAGCCGCTTCGATCACCGCTTTCAGGTTCTTGAACATGTTCGCGCATTGAGCGGCCAGGTCATCGGGGATGGCACGTGTGGCGGGGTCCGTTGGTTGGATCGCACCCGAGACGACGATGTTGGCAATACGACAAGCGTTTGGCACCGGAAGTTTGTGCGCTATCTCCGGAACTGTAATGCTCTTGCGGCCAGACATGGCAGAACTCCTCATTGTCGCGATATCGGTCACGGGGTTGCGGGACCTGGTTGAGCGACCGCCAGATCTTTGCGCGTGTCGGGCCTGATCTCACCCTCGAGGCCAGGCGTCAGGCTGATGCCCTTTGTTTCGGGGAGGAGGAGCGTGGCGACCAGGGCGATGGCATATCCGATCAGGGCGACGAGCCCGATCGCCTCAGCCAGCGTGATCCACTGGGCGAGCACACCAATGCAGGAAACCGCCGCCGCGCCGACTGCCTTGCCGAAATTGTAGGCGAAGCTTTGGCCGTTTGCGCGGATCGCTGTCGGGAACAGCTCTGTGAAGAACGGCCCCAGCACCGCATAGTTGCCGATGGTGAAGAAACCGAAGGGCACTCCGAGCAGGATCAGCGTCCAACCTGATAGCGGCAGGAACATGTAGACGACAGTCACGATCCAGGAGCAGACCAGGAACAGCTGAAACGTCCGCCGGCGGCCAAGCCGATCCGACAGATAGGCGCTCACCAGGAAACCAGCGAAAGAGCCGCCCGTCACGAAGAACACGTAGTATCCGGATTCACTTGGTGACAATTGACGAATGGTCTTCATGAAGGTGGGCAGCCAGTTGACGATGGCTCCGCCAACGCCGATCACACCGAAGGCTAGGAGTGACGACAGGACGGTCGTTGGAAGAATGGCGGGCCGGAATATGGCGGCGAGGCCAGGCAGTTCGTTGGCCGCTGCGAGAGCGGCGCGCGTATTCATGTACACGTCTGGCTCTGTGAGGCCGCGACGCAAATAGAGAACAAGAAGTCCGGGCAAGACGCCGATCATCAGCAGTATGCGCCAGCCATAATCGTGCGGAATGAGCGCGAGAACGACACCAGCCAGAACTGCGGCCATGCTCCAGCCGATTCCGAAACCGCTTTGGACACAACCGACGGCCTTGCCCCGATGCGCCGGCCGGATGATCTCGCCCATCAGAACGGCCCCTGCGGCCCATTCGCCGCCGAATCCCAATCCCTGCAGCACGCGCACCAAGATGAGTTGATCGAAATCTTGCGTGAAGCCCGCGATGAACGTGAACAGCGAAAACCAGAGGATCGTAAATTGCATCACCCGGACTCGGCCGAACCGGTCAGCCAAATATCCGCAGGCCCAGCCACCAATCGCTGCAGAGAGGAGCGTGGCCGTCGCGAGATAGCCGGCCTGTGCCGTGCTCATCCCCCAGGCGGCAATAAGTACGGGAAGCGCGAAGCTGAAGAGCTGAGCATCCATGGCGTCCACGGCCCAGCCTGCGAAACAGCTCCAAAACGTACTGCGCTCGCGGTCAGTCAACTCCCGATACCAACCGAACATCTGATCCGTCCCTGATTTGATCTTATTGATTTACCGCGCTTCTTAGACGACGAGTGGTGTCAAACCTCCGTCCATCGTCAATGAGGCGCCGGTTACGTACGAAGCCCGGGCGCTGGCGAGGTACAGCACCGCGTCGGCCACCTCTTCTGGATTGGCGTAACGGCCGAGCGGAATTCGCTGCTGATTCAGTTGGAGCAATTCCTCGGGCGGCTTGCCCGTCAGCCGGGATTCAGCCTCGAGCGACATCTGCACACGGTCGGTGAGAGTGGCGCCGGGGTTGACTACGTTGATGCGAACGCCGGCATGCCCCCAGGCCGCCGCAAGTCCAGCAGAGGCGAGCATGAGCGCCGCGTTGGCGGCTCCGCCCGGGAGGTGGATCGGGGACGCGATCTTGCCGCCGGTGCCGACGATGTTGACGATCGCGCCGGCCCCGCGCGCGACCATTCCCGGCAAGACGAAGTCGATCACATTCATGTAGGAGAAGAACTTCGCGTCCATGGCAATCCGCCATTTCTCCGGCGTCAACTCCGCCGGGGGAACGCGTTTGGCGCCTCCGGCAGAGTTGACGAGAATGGCGAGAGGACCAACCTGCTCCTCAACCTCTGCGACCACCTTCTTGGCATCCGATGAATTGGACAAATCCGCAGCGAAGCAGGCGACAGCAAGGTGGTCCTGGGCGAGCGTGGCCCGCGCTTGCTCAAGATTGCTCTCGTTGCGCGACACAATCGCCACGCGCGCGCCTTCTCGTCCGAACGCACGGGCGCAAGCGAGGCCGATACCCTTGCTGCCGCCGGTGATCAGGACGACTCTTCCATCCAGTTCGAGCCTCATGTGCACGCTTCCTGTTTGAGCACGGCTGGGTTGCGAACGTTGATTGGTGTACGGCGCGCGAATGCCGCGATCTGATCGAAGGCGTTGCCGTAACCGAACTCGTAATTGTCACGCTCGACATAGCCGAGATGCGGCGTGCACAGAGCATTTGGGAGCAAACGGAGCGGGTCGTCGGCATCCGTGAGCGGCTCACGCTCGAAGACGTCCACGGCCGCCTTGCCCGGCCGACCTTGTTTTAGGGCCGCAACAAGAGCTCCCGGCGCAATCAGCTCCGCCCGGCTGGTATTCACGATCAGCGCGGTGGGCTTCATCCGCGCGAGGTCATCCGGCCCGATCAATCCTGTTGTATCGGCGTTCAGGCGCAGGTGCAGGCTGAGCACGTCCGATTGCTCGAACAGTTCCTGCCTGCTCGTCGCCACGTAGTAGCCGGCGGCCGACGCCCGATCGAGCGAGCCCTGCCGACCCCATACCAGCAGGTTCATTCCGAAAGCGACGCCGATTTCCGCCACGAGGGCCCCGAGCTTGCCGAAGCCATAAATACCGAGCGTACGCCCCCGCAATCCTAACCCGATCGTCGATTGCCACCGACCCGACCGCAAAGCCTCGCTTTCGAAGGGGATGTTGCGCATGGCAGCCAGGATGAGGCCCCAGGTCAACTCAACGGTGCAGTAGGATGGCTTCCCGCCGGAGGCTGAGCAAACGACCACCCCATGATGCGTGCAGGCCTCCAGATCGATGTGCGGCACGTGCCCGTTTTGGCTGATCAGCTTGAGCTTTGGCAAGCGGCTGAGCAGCGCCGCATCCACCTTTGTGCGCTCTCGCATCAGCACGAGCGCATCGGCGTCAGCCAGACGCTCGGTCAACGCGTCGAGATCGTCGACATGGTCGTTCCAAATCGTGACCTCGTGACCCCGTAGTGTCGCGAAACAGTCGAGGGTCCGGACAACATCCTGATAGTCATCGATGATGGCAACGCGCAGCCGTTGCATGTGAATGCTCCTGGCTCAGGCGTTTGTCGGAAGGTCGGCGACGGAAACCCCAGCATCGATCGCGTCACATTTCCGAGTCTCGGACGACGCCTTCTCGAGTGCGCGCGCCAGCACCTCCGGTGCCCGCTCGAGCGGGATGAAGCACACACCCGTCTCATCGGCGACGACGATATCGCCCGGCGAGACGCGCACGCCGGCAATCTGAATGTCGCCGTTGATCTCGATGGTCTCGATTCGCCATTTGCCGGTCACGGGCGTGATCTCGGTGGCCCAGATGGGATAGCCGACACGCCGGGAGTGACCTACATCGCGGACCCCACCCTGCACGATAGCGCCGACCTCACCCTGTCGCTTGCCAGTTTGCGCCGAAATGCCGCCCATGTTCGAAATGCCGGCAACACCGTCGATCACCACCACGTCGCCCGGAAGTGCGAGGTTGTGCGCTTCGAATTCCGCCATCCGGTTCACGTGCCCGCGAGCGGTTTCATAGACGTGCTCTCGCTGAACAATGTTGCGCACCGTCAGCGCCGGTCCAACCATCGTCGAGCCCGCGATGGTCGGCTTCAGCACCGACGCACCGGTCGCGCCGGTGATGCCCATCTCATCCATGATGTCCGAAATCACGCTGCTGGCATCCACGATCGATTTGAAGCCCTCGACGAGACCGTGAGGCGGACGCGGAGTACGGGTCATGAGAATACGATCGGGAGCTATTTTCCCGGTCAATTTCGGCGGCAGGTCGACAGCAACAACGGGGGTCATGGGTCGGGGTTTCCTCAGGTGCGGACTGGGTGCGTGCGCCGCCGGTCCTTGGTTTATAAGTTGCGCAAATCATCGTCCGGGTCCAATTTAGATCTGGATGCATCATCATCACTTGGATGAATAACGTGCGGTTTGACTTGAACCTGGCTGCGGTGCTCGAAGCCATCATGATGGAGCGGAACGTCACGCGGGCGGCAGCCGCCCTCGGCATGAGCCAGCCGGCCGTGAGCAACGCGCTGCGACGTGCTCGTGCCTTGGCGGGCGACCGGCTGTTCCTGAAAGTCGCTGCCGGGATGCAACCCACAGCAAGAATGCTGGCAATCTGGCCGGAGCTTCACCGCTCACTCGGGATGATCCGGGCTTCGATCACACCGCACCATTTCGATCCACGCACGGAAACGACCACCTTCCGCCTTGCGGTGACGGACAGCCTAGCCGTCGAAGCCGTCTCCGCCATCACCATGAGGTTGAGAGCTGCGGCGCCGCTGTCCCGTATCGCTTTTTCCATTCACACCAATGCAAATTCCCTGGCAGGCGTTGAGCGCGGGACCTTGGACTGCGCGGTCGGCATGTTCCCCGCCCTTCCCCGGCACATGCATGTCCAGGGGGTTCGCACGGACCAGTACATTTGCGTCATGCGCCGAGACCACGAATTCGCCCAGCGCTTGACTTTGGAGCGGTTCGTCGCAGCTAATCATGTTCTGGTCACGCCATCCGGCAATGAACTGGGCGTGGTCGATGGATGGCTCAGCTTGCAGGGCCACGCACGATCGATCGTTGCGGTGGTCAATCACTTCGCCGATGCTCTGCGAATTGTTGCGGAAAGCGACCTGCTCACCTGCGTGCCCCAGAGCTATGTCGAGGGTTACGGCCGAGCTCTCACCGTGAAGCACGGGCTCGTGACCTGTGCATTACCCTTCGAAACCGAGCGAATACTTCACAAGATGATCTGGCACGAGCGCCTTCACACTCATCCCGCGCACCAGTGGTTTCGCGCGTTGGTAGCCGATGTTTGTGAGCTTCCTGCAGCCTTCGGTGATGAAGCTGTCGAAACTTAGTCAGTTCCATTGGATCATGTACGCATGGATGAGCCCGTGCGAGCAATTGCATCTGACGTCGTCGATCGACCAAGGACGGAGCTCAGCAAAGCCATACGATCGCGATCTTGATCCCCCGCAACGCCTTTCCCTCTTCCAGGCAGCATATCTCGTTGCCCATCAGCGAACGCTGCTCGGCCGGATGATGCTTTGCGCCCAAAGCCGCACTCCTCGAGATCACTTGCTGGCCCGACGCTGATCCACCCACCGTGGAAAATCAGATGCGCTACAACACAGCCCACTTCATCGAGATTTTCGGGCTGAGCCGTTCGTTCGACGTGTTAGGTTCCATGTTTGCCGAGTGCGGTGCGGCGAACGTCGTCTTCCCGAGAATCAGGTCTGCCGCCTTCTCCGCTATCATGATGGTGGGTGCGTTCGTATTGGATGACGTGATGCGCGGCATCACGGAAGCGTCGCAAATCCGCAGACCATCGACTCCACGAAGTCTCAGCGACGGATCGACCACCGCCAGTTGGTCAGTGCCCATTCGGCAGGTGCCTACAGGGTGATGATCGGTCTTGCAGGTCCTGAACGCATAGTCGACGAGAGCGGCCTCGCTTGTGGCCGCAACACCGGGCATCCGCTCGACCATGACGAATGGCTCGAGCGCGGGTTGCCGGAGAATCTCACGGGCCATCTTCAGCCCCTCGATCGCTGTCGAGCGATCGCGCGCGTCAGACCAGTAGTTCGGGTCAATCATGGGCATCGCGAAGGGATCGCCGCTTGCGAGCCGCACGGTGCCGCGTGAGCCCGGCCGCAAGAATGCCGAATTGAGCGTGACACCCGCGTTGCGGAGCTTCTCCACGCCCGCCTCGATTCCTGAGCCGAGCCCGAGATGGAATTGCACGTCCGGCCATTCCTGCGCCCTCGCCGCCGGCTCGACGTACCAGAAGCCCCCTGTCTCAAATAGGGTGGACGCGACCGGTCCGCGCTTGAACAGCAGATATTCCAGGCCCGCCCAGATCGTGCGGTGCAGCTTCACATAGCTGTCGTAGGTAAAGTCGCCCCTGCACTCCGCAATCGCATAGAGGTCGAGGTGGTCCTGAAGATTCTCGCCCACACCGGGTAAATCGTGGATCGGCTTGATGCCGACTGAACTCAGATGGTCGGCCGGACCGATCCCCGATAGGAGCAGAAGGCGAGGCGATCCGATGGCGCCGGACGCAAGGATGACCTCCCGCTCGGCGCGAACGATCTCCCGCTGCCCTTGACGCATCATCTCCAGTCCGACAGCACGCCCATTCTCGACCACGATCCGCGTGCTGTAGGCGCTGGTAAGGACGGTGAGATTCGGTCGGCCGTGGATTGGCTTCAGATAGGCGGTAGCGGTCGAGCACCGCCGCGCATCGCGCACCGTCACCTGATAGTGGCCGACGCCCTCTTGCCGCGCACCGTTGAAATCGGGATTGTAGGGAATTCCGTATTCCTGCCCGGCTCGCAGAAAAGCCTCGCTGATTGGCAAGGGGTTGACGGGCACCGAGACGCCCAGGGGGCCACCACGCGCATGGTAGGCATCGACGAAGCGCTGGTTATCTTCGGCGCGCTTGAAATACGGCAAGACATCCGCGTAGCTCCAACCTGTCGCGCCGTCCTCCGCCCAGCCATCATAGTCGCGGACGTTTCCACGGGTGTAGACTTGCGCGTTGATGCTGGAACCGCCGCCGAGCACCTTCGCCTGCGTATAGCGCAGCACCCGGCCCCCAAGGTGGCGCTGGGGCACCGTCGAGTATCCCCAGGAGGCGATGCCCTTGGTCATCTTGGCAAAACCCGCCGGCATGCTGAACAGCGGGTTGTTGTCGCTGCTGCCAGCCTCGAGCAGGAGCACCCGGATCGACGGATCGGCACTCAGGCGGTTGGCGAGAACGCAGCCGGCGGAGCCGGCGCCGACGACGATGTAATCGTAAACCGTCATCTCATGTCCCCATGAGTTCGAAGATCGGTCCTCGCAACATGATCCGCGACGCGCAACGCCTGGGCCGCGATTGTCAGCGACGGGTTCACCGCCGCCGAGGTCGGCAGGAACGACGCATCGACAACGAACAGATTGGGGTGATCAAAGGCACGGCAGAACGGATCAAGCGGTGATGTCGCGGGATCGAGGCCGATGCGCACCGTCCCGCACTGATGCGAGGGTGTGCGCCGATCAAACGCCTTTGACAGGACGATCGGGTAGCCCGCGGCACGCAGCCGTTCCTTCAACGTCGCCACCAGCGCCAGATGGGTCGTCCAGTTCGAACGCCGCCAGTCGAGCCGGATACTCGCACCATCGACCGTCACACGGCTCTCGGCGCTCGGCAGATCCTCGCTCATCGCGTACCAGTCGACCGCATGCCGGCTCATCAGCCCAAGCGCCAATTCCGGTGCGAGCGGCATGTTGGCCTTGAGAATCGGCGCGGTGACCCGTCCAAGCAACTGGATGTTGCCGAGGGGCGGTCCGCCGTGCCCGTCATCAAGATAGAAATCGTTGATGCCGATCGTCTTCTGGTAGATCGAGTCGTTCACGACGCGCGGGTCGATCGCCAGCACCGCCGAGGAATTGTGGTTCATGAAATAGCGGCCGACCGCATCGGAACGGTTCGCGATGCTGGCCTGTGACGAGCGCAGAAGCAGTGCGGCAGAATTGACGGCGCCTGCCGCGAGCACGACGATGCCGGCGCCGATCGTCGTCCGCTCACCGGCCTGGATAACCTCAACGCCGGCGATGCGTTTGCCGTCCGGCTCGACGACCAGCCGCTCGACCTGCGCACCTTCGCGCAGTTCGACATTGTCATGGGCGAGAGCACAGGCAAGCCCACAGGATTCGGCATCCATCTTGCCGTGCCCGGCGTCCGGGAATGCATCCCAGGGCGTCTTGGCACGTCTGAGCCATGTCTCGATATCGATGCCGAGCGGCAGTGAAAACGGCTTGAGCCCGATCTTTTTGAGCCGCTGCCGTACCGCTGATATCGCTGGCTCGTCCGGCACCGGACCGAACGGATAGGGCCCCGAGTGAAACGGCTCCGAGGAATCGTCTCCGAGCGCGCCGCGCACGTTATAGAGCTGCTCCGCGCGGGTATACCACGGCTCCAGTTCGCCATAGCTGAACGGCCAGCCCGGCGTCGTTCCGTCGCGATGCACGATGGGAGCGAAGTCTTCCGCGCGGTAGCGGATCAGGACCGCCCCGTAGAGCTTGGTATTGCCGCCGACGTAATAGTAGTTGCCGGGGTTGAAGGCCTTCCCGGCCCCATCAAGCCAGGACTCCTGGGGCCGGAACACTCCGCGCTGAAAGATCGCCCTCGCGTCCCGCGCGGCCTCGCAGTCGTGCAGACGCTGGCCGCGCTCGAGGATCAGAATACTTGCGCCCGTAGGCGCCAGACCCGCGGCAAAGGTCGCACCGCCCATTCCCGATCCGATGACGAGGACATCGGCCGTCTCCGTGATCTTCATGCAGCTCTCGCAGCGCTCGTTCAGATACGGTGCGTGGTCGTTGGGTCGAACAGCACCGCCTTGTCGAGGTTGAACGCAAATGTGTGCGGTTCGCCGAGCCGAACGTCAGCATCGGCACGCATGCGGGCAGTCACCTCCTTGCCCGCGACCTGGATGACGACATAGGTGTCCGATCCGGCAGGCTCGATGATCTCCACGCGCGCATTGAACCTGACAACCGATCTGGCGTTGCGGTCCATGCTCTCGTCGTCATTCACTGCCTCTGGGCGAATGCCGAAGATCACCCTGGCACCGTCCTTGAGCCCGGTAGCATCGGCACTCGCCGGCACGGGCAGCATGATCGGTGACCCATCCTTGCGCACGAGCGCGATCCGCTGCTGGCCATCCGCCTGCACAACGGTGCCCTCGAGCAGGTTCATCGCCGGCGATCCCATGAAGTCCGCAACGAACATATTGGCGGGACGATTATAGATCTCGCTCGGGCTTCCCACCTGCTGCAGTTCGCCATTCTTCAGCACGGCGATCTTCGTCGCCAGCGTCATGGCCTCGATCTGGTCGTGCGTGACATACACGATCGTCGTGCCGGTCGTCTGATGCAGACGCTTGATCTCGACCCGCATGTCGACGCGCAGCTTGGCATCGAGGTTCGACAACGGCTCGTCGAACAGAAAGACACTGGGGCGTCTGACGAGCGCCCGTCCCATGGCGACCCGCTGTCTCTGTCCGCCGGAAAGCTGGCTCGGCCGGCGCGACAAGAGATGTTCGATCTGCAAGGTCTTCGCGACCGAAGCGACCGCTTTGTCGCGCTCCGCTCTCGGAACACCACGCATTTCCATGCCGAACCCGATGTTCTCGGCGACCGACATGTTCGGGTAGAGCGCATAGGACTGGAAAACCATTGCGATGTCCCGCTTTGACGGGTGCAGGTCGTTGACAACAGCGCCGCCGATGCGGATCTCGCCCGAAGAGATCCCCTCCAGGCCCGCAATGGTGTTGAGCAGGGTCGATTTACCGCAGCCCGACGGACCGACCAGCACCAGAAAGCCGCCTTTCTCGAGGGTGATGTCGATCCCCTTCAAAACCTCGATCGTCCCGAAGCGTTTGCGGAGCGAGCTGATCTCGAGCGTGGCCATCTCTTCATCCCTTTACGGCGCCAGCCATCAGGCCGCGGACAAAATATCGACCGGCAATGACATAGACGAGCAGCGTCGGCGCGGCGGCGATGATCGCAGCCGCCATGTTGACGTTGTATTCGACCACGCCCGTCGAGGTGTTGACGAGATTGTTCAGCGCGACCGTCATCGGCGCGGTGTCGCCGGCCGCAAAGGTCGAGCCGAACAGGAAATCGTTCCAGATATTGGTGAACTGATAGATCACGGTGACGATGATGATCGGCGTGGAGTTCGGCAGCAGGATCCGGCGGAAGATCTGGAAGAAACTCGCACCGTCGATCATGGCGGCCTTGACGAGTTCGGACGGAAACGCCGCGTAATAGTTGCGGAAGAACAGGGTGGTGAATCCCAACCCATAGATGACGTGCACAATCACCAGATTGACGGTCGCGTTGCCGAGACCGAACGACCAGCCGGTCAAGTCAGCGAGATTGACTCCGATGCGGCCGAGCATGCCAAGGATCACGGCCATCGGGATGATGACCGACTGGAACGGGATGAAGCAGGCGAACAGCATCATCCCGAACACAAGCTTGTGGCCGGGAAAGCTCCACTTGGTCAGGACGTAGCCGTTCAATGCACCGAGCAGAGTCGAGATCAGAACTGCCGGAACGACCATTTTGACCGAGTTGAAGAAATAGCCGCTGATCCCGCGCGTGTCCGACACTCCGATGCGTGCCTCGCCCCATGCCATGGACCAGGGCGCGAACGTCAGGTGCCGCGGAAGAGCGAACATGTTGCCGCCGGTGACCTCGTCTAGCGGCTTGAGCGACGTCATCACCATGACCAGCAGCGGCACGAGATAGACGAGCGCAAAAAGAAACAGCAGGCCATAGATGACGATCCGCGTCGTCCGAGAATGGCCCGGACGGCGGCGCGATGGCGCTGACGTGACCAGATCCGCGGCGCTCATCGGTTCTGCTCCCTGGTTTCCGAGTAGATGTAGGGAACCATGATCGCCGCGATCGTCATCAGCATGATCACCGCGCTGGCCGATCCGATCGCCATCTGGTTGCGGGTGAACGTATAGGAGTACATGAAAGTTGACGGCAGCTCCGCGGCCCCGCCGGGGTTCTTGCCAGTCACCGACAGCACGAGGTCATAGGACTTGATCGCCATGTGGGCCAGCACGATCAAGGCCGAGAAGAAGACCGGGCGTATGATCGGAATGACGATGCGGCGATAGGTCTGGTAGGTCGAGGCACCGTCGATCTGCGCAGCCTTGAGGATTTCGCCGTCGACACCGCGAAGCCCGGCGAGAAACATCGCCATGACGAAGCCCGAGCTCTGCCAGATGCCCGCGATCGCGACGCAATAGATCATCATCTTCGGATCGACCACCCAGTCGAAATGGAAGCTGGTCCATCCCCAGTCGTGCAAGGCGTTTTCGAGCCCGATGCGCGGATCCAGGAACAGCTTCCAGGCCGTGCCGGTAACGATGAACGACAGCGCCAATGGATAGAGATAGATCGGCCGCAAGATGCCTTCGCCGCGAATCTTCTGATCAAGCAGGATCGCCAGCAGCAGGCCGAGGAAAAGGCAGAAGAAGATGTAGAGCCCGCCGAACAGACCCATGTTGACGAGGGCGGTGTACCAGTTCGACGGCGGATCGGTCTCGAAGGTCCAGTTCCACAGCCTCACATAGTTGGTAAAGCCGATGAGGTTGGTGGTTGGAAACGCCTTCGAATTCGTAAACGACAGAAACAGGGTCCAGAGATTGAAGCCGTAGACGAAGACCAGCACGAGCAGGAATGACGGCGCCAGCACGAGCCGTGGCAGCCAGTCCTGGAAATACCCGCGCAGAGACGGGCCGAGCTTCCGCCGGGTCATCGCGGTTGCCGCCTCGCGTTCGGTCATCGCGGTCATGATGATCCTCCGAAAGCCACGCCCCGTCGCCGCGACGAGCCCTGGACGGCGACGCAGGCATGGCGATGACTTCGATTTCGACAGCCTCTCCCGTTTGCAGAGCAGTGCAAACGGGAGAGGAGCCGCCGAGCCACTACTTGGCTGCGTTGATTGCCTTCACGAGCTCGGTCACGGCAATGTCCGACGTCTTGATCCCGCCGTGCATGAACTTCGTCACGACATCGTAGTACGCCGTGGCGATGGCCGGCGGCTGGGCGTAGTTCTGGGCGAGCGAGCCGAAGAACGTTCCCTTTGCGTTGGCCGCCTTGACGTCCGCGATGCCCTTCTTGCCGCATATATCGAAGGCAGCGTCGGAAACGTCCGTTCTCGCCGGGACGGAGCCCTTGATGACGTTGAACGCCGACTGGACGTCGGGGTTCATCGTCACCTGGGCCAGTGCAAGCTGCGCCGCCTGGCGATCCGCCGGGACCTTGAAGAAGGCGAACATGTCGGAGTTATAGAACACCGAGCCGTCCGTGCCCGGGAAGCGGTAGCAAAGGTAGTCCTTTCCCGCCTCTTTGTGCGCGGCCGCGAACTCGCCCTTGGCCCAGTCGCCCATCACCTGCACGAGCGCGTCGCCCTTGATCACCATGGCGGTCGCGAGATTCCAATCGCGTCCGGTGTAGTTCGGGTCGACGTAGTCGCGCAGCTTGGCAAGGTTGTCGAACGCCTTCTTCATCGTGTCGGACTTGAGCGCGCCCTCGTCGAGGTCCACGAAAGCCTTCTTGTAGAAGTCGGTGCCGCCGGTCGAGGCGACGATCGAATCGAACATCGTCGCCTCCTGCCAGGGTTGGCCGCCAAGTGCGAGCGGAATGACGCCTGCCTTCTTTGCCTTGTCGAGCAGCGCGACAAACTCATCGAAGCTCTTCGGCTCCGTACCGCCGATCTTCTCCATCACGGCCTTATTTAGCCAGATCCAGTTGACGGAATGAATGTTGATCGGAACGGCACCCCACTTGCCGTTTGTCTTGGCAAACTTCTGCAGTGCAGCCGGCACGACCTTGTCCCAGCCGTCCTTGTCCGCAAGCGACGAAATGTTGGCGAGCGAGCCCTGTTCGGCATACTCGAGCGCGTAGTAGCCGAGGATCTGCGACGCCGTCGGCGGGTTGCCCGCGGCGACATTGGCCTTCAGCGTGGTCATTGCCGCACCACCGCCGCCGCCGGCGACCGGCACGTCCTTCCAGGCAAATCCCTGCTTGGCGACGGCCTGCTTGATGACGTCGAGCGCGGCCGCCTCGCCGCCTGACGTCCACCAATGCAGCATCTGCACTTCCTTGACGTCCGCCGCGTGCGCCAGCGTCCCATAGCTGATGGTGACGGCAGTCAAAGCCGTCGAGATCAGAAATGCGCGGAACTTCATACGCGTGTCCCTTCCCTTTTTTTGGTCGTTTCCTGCCGGAAACGGTCCGGCACCGTTTCGAGAGGCCTATTCGAGAGGCTCTAGAATTTTATTCTCGTTGTCGTCCGCGGTTGCCGCCGAACCCATTGGAGCGGCCCGCCTTCAAAGCTCCTTTCCTAGTGTCCAACAAAACGGGGGGCGCGCTTGCCCCTGAAGGCGGCAACGCCCTCGGCGAGATCATCGGTCGTGGCGGTGAGCGCACCGGCAAGCCCTTCGATGGGGGCATCACTGTCCTCCCCTTCGGCCGCATTGATCATGGCCTTGACGATCTGCACGGCAAGCGGGCCGCGCGCGGCAACATCGGACGCCAGGCTTTCAGCGCGCGTCAGTGCCTGGCCGCCGTCGGTCACTTCGTCGACCAGCCCGATCTCGCAGCCTTCTTCGGCCGTGAACAGATAGCCCGTGAGCGCCATGCGACGCACCACGGAGGCGCCGAAGCGACGAACCAGGCGCTGCGTCCCCGACCAGCCCGGCGCCATGCCCAATCCCGTCTCCGGAAGTCCGAGCTTGATGCCGCGCTCGGCGATGCGCACGTCCGCCACCGCGGCGAGCTCCAGTCCGCCGCCGAAGGCGTGGCCGGTGAGCGCCGCAATGAGTGGCACGCGCAGGCGCGCCAGCGCCTCGAAGGCGCGATGACCTGCGCGCGTCCAATCGCGCCACATGTCAAGTGGGGGCAAATCGCCCCAGGCCGCAATATCGCCGCCGGCGCAAAATGTCTTGCCTTCGCCGAACAGGATCGCCACGCGGGTCTCGCGTGAGGCCTCGATGGCCCGCGCCGCCTCGCCGAGCGCCTCGACCATGTCGCGGTCAAGCGCATTGAGCTTTTCGGGGCGCTTGAGGCCGAGGCGGGCGATCGATCCCTGGAAGGTCAATTCGACAAACGGGCTCAAGCTGCCCTCCGCAATTCGAGGCCAATCGGTTCGGGACGGAACAGCATGGCCGGCATCAACTTCAGATTGCCTGCCACTCGCAGCGGGAACTCTGATTGTGCAAGCACGTCGCGCTGCAAGTCAACACCGGGCGCGATCTCAACGACGGTGACCCCCTCGGGCTCGAGCCTCAGGACGCAGCGTTCGGTGACGTAGACGATCTCCTGCCCCTGCGCGACCGCCCGCCTACCCGAGAAGGACACCTGCTCGACCTCGTTGACGAGCTTCCTGACCTTCCCTTCCCTTGTAATCCGCAATGAGCCGTCGGCGATCTCAAGCCCTGCTCCCGCGGTGAAGTAACCCGAGAACACGATGCGCCTGGCTCGCGCCGTGATGTCGACAAAGCCGCCAGCCCCGGCCGTCACATGGGGACGGAGGCCGAGCTTCGAAACGTTGACCGAGCCTGAGCGGTCGATCTGCAGAAACGAGAGCAGCGACATGTCGAAGCCACCGCCTTGGAAATAGGTGAATTGATGCGGCGACTGGACGATAGCCTCGGCATTGGACGCGCAGCCGAACTGGAAGTCGAGCAGCGGAATGCCGCCGATGGCGCCCTGCTCGATCACCCAGGTGACCGCACCGTGCCGCCCTTCCTCGATCAGAATACGCGGGACGTTGGCCGAAATGCCGAATCCGATGTTGACGGCGTCGCCGTCGCGAAGCTCCATCGCGACGCGCCGCGCGATGGCTTTGCTGACGTCGAATTTTGGCGTCTCAAACGAGGCGATTGGCCGAAAGATCTCGCCGGAAATCGCGGGCTCATAGGGCGTGTTCGTGGTCTGCAGCTGGTCCGGGGCTACGACGATCGCGTCGACGAGCACGCCGGGCACGACGACGTCGTGAGGGCGCAATGTGCCGGCAGCCGCGAGGCGCTTGACCTGGGCGATCACGAGACCACCATTGTTGCGCACGCTCAGCGCCTGGTCGAGCGGCCCGAGAATGCCGCCTTCGTGTTCATAGGACAGGTTGCCGCGCTCATCCGCGGTCGTGGCGCGAATGATCGCGACTTGCGGAATGATGCTCGGGAAAAACAGCCAGTCCTCACCGGCGAAATTCACACGACTGACGATCGGCTCGGCGGCAGCCTTGGCGTTCATCGCGCAGCCTTCTCGCATCGGGTCGACGAAGGTGTCCATGCCGACCTTGGTCAGCACGCCCGGGCGCTTCGCGGCGGCTTCACGATGCATGTCAAACAGGATGCCCGACGGCACGTTGTAGGCGGGAATGGTGTCTCCCGAAATCATCTCCCAGATCACCGGGGGAGAAGCCGAGGAAGGGCCGGATGGATAAGAGCCGGCCAGAACCTTCTTGAGGCATCCGGGCTTTGCGATGTGATCGATGCCTTTGATACCCCACATGTCGCCGGCAGCGATCGGATGCAGCGTCGTCAGGTTGCGCGGGTGGCCTTCGGCATCAAATCTTGCGCCGATGGCGGCGAGCACCGCATCCGGACAGCCCAGCCCGGACGACGAAGAGACCGTCACGACGGCGCCGTCGGGGATCAGATGGGCCGCCTCCGAAGCGGTCAAGACCTTCGTTCGTGCCATGTCCGCCTCAGATCGTCAGATCGATGGGAGTCTCGCATCCCGTTCGCGCGGCCTCGCGCGTCGACAGCGCAAAGCTCAGGGACTTGATCCCGTCCTCACCCGTAGCAGAGGGGGGGCCACGGCCCGCAACCGCATCGTCGAACAGGCGCACTGCCCGCAGATACAGATTCTCATGCGCGATCGAGAGCTGCCTCTCGCCGTCCCTGGTTCGCAGCAGAACTTCGCCTTTGGGCTGCTGGGTCATGCAGTCGGTCCCGATCAGCGACCCCTCTTCGCCATGGACCTCGAAGCCGGTCACCGCGTATCGGGTCGTGAAGGCATCGTGGAACTGGGCAATCAGCCCGCTTTCGAAGCGGACCACCCCCATGACGCCATCTTCGAGACCCGCCTGGCCCATACCACCCCGCGACGTCATCGCTGTCACGGCCACGGGATTCTCATCGAGCACGAAACGCATGGTGTCGGCGTCATGAACGGTGATGTCGAGCACCACACCGCCACCCGACTCCGGCCGCTCGATCCGCCAGCCCTGCAGGTGCGGCGGGAGGTAGACCGCATGAAACACGCGGGCGAAAAGAGGCTTGCCGATGTGGCCCGCCTTGATCGCCGCATGAATTGCGCGATGGGTGGCCGCATTGCGCAGATGATGGTTCGTCCCCATTTGCACGCCTGCCGCCTTGCAGGCCGCAACCATTTGCCTTGCGTCCGCCAAACTCAGTGCGAGCGGCTTTTCGCACAGCACGTGCTTGCCGGCCGCCGCTGCGGCCAGCGTTTGCGAACAATGATGCTCGTTCGTTGTCGAGATGTAGACCGTATCGATACCGCTTCCGAGCAACGCGTCGAGGCTGGTTGCTGCTGTCGCGATCCCATTCTCGCCGGCAAAGTGCTGTGCCCGCTCCGGATTGCTGCTCATCACAGCCACCACCTCGCCGCCCGCTCCGCGGATGGCCTCGATCATCCACTCGCGCGCAATTGTACTTGCACCGATCAATCCCCAACGCAGGCCACTCAAGATGCGATCCTCCGTTTGAATGTCGCTCCACAACTCTCCCGAACGACCAACCGCGCTTCGCCCACGTAACTCTCGAGACGACGCTCGCCTTCGTTGATCTGCCTCAGCAGCATCTGCGCGGCGCGTTCTCCGAGACTGCCGGCATCGACCGACACAGTGGTCAGAGCGGGAGAGACGTGACGTGCCTCGGCGGTATCATCGAAACCGACGACGGCAACATCGCGCCCGACGGTCAGCCCCTGTCGCGCGATCGCCAACATCGCGCCGATGGCCACGACGTCGTTGAAGCAAACCACCGCCGTCGGCCGCTTCTCCGACGACAGCAAGCGCTTCATGGCGTCGAAACCGCCATCCTTCGTTGGCATGCTCTCAATGATCTGCGCGGGCTCGACGGCAAGTCGCGCCTTCCCCATCGCGCCGGCAAACCCGGCAACACGGTCCTGGAAAACGACCATCCGGCCGACGCCGCCGACGAAAGCAATATCGCGATGGCCGAGCTCGATCAGATGCTCGGTCGCCCGCGTTGCACCGGCCAGATTATCGGAAACCACCAGCGAGGCCCGGGTTCCGATGATCCGCCGGATCGCAAGCACGATGGGCAGGCGCGCCTCGAGCCGCGAGATTTCCGCCACGTCAGTGTCGAGCGCCGGACAGAGGATCAGGCCCGAGGCGCCATGCTCCCGCATCGAGCGCACCACCTCGGCCTGCCGGACGACACTTTCAGCGGTATTGGCGATGAACGGAACAAAGCCGGAGTTTTGCAGGGCGCGCTCGATGCCAATGGCAAGCTCTGCGAAAAACGGGTTCGACAGGTCATTAATGACCATTCCAACGATGTCGGCCCTCGCGCGCCGCAAGCTCGCAGCACCGCGATTGTAGACATAGCCGAGCGCGTCCATCGCCCCTGCCACGCGCTGGCGCGTCTCCTCTCTGACGAGAGGACTTCTCTTGAGCACAAGCGACACCGTCGACTTCGACACGCCCGCCGACTTGGCAATGTCGAGGATCGTCACCGCACGAGTCTTGTGCCCCGCACGCGCCATGCCCTTCGCGAGCCTCCCGAAATTTGGAACGTTCCAATACTCCCATTCCTCTCGATGCGCAAGGGCTCAAAATTGCGACGAATGTGGAATCTTGGCCTGGAACGTCAGAGCTTCCATATTATAGAACGTTCCAAATCAGACCCCCTCGTTCGCTTGGGCTCGAGCGCATGAAAGGAGACCGATATGGACGATCAGCAACGACCTCGCGCTTTGGTGACGGGAGCGGGACGCGGCATCGGCCGCGCCATCGCGCTCGCGCTATCGCGAGCCGGCTTTTCGATCATCGTGAATGATCTTCCTGGCTCGAAAGATCTCGACGAGACGGTGGCAGCCATCCGCGAAACAGACGGGGATGCAAATGCCATCGCGCTGGATATTTCGCAGGTCGAACAGCACCATCAATTCGTGGACGAAGCCTGGAACGCCTTTGGCGGCATCGACTGCCTCGTCAACAATGCTGGTGTATCCGTTAGCGTCCGCGATGATCTCTTGAACATGACGCCGGAGAGCTATGACCGCGTCATGAGGATCAACCTGCGCGGTCCCCTCTTCCTCACCCAGGAGGTCGCACGGCGGATGATCGACGCGCAATCGCACCACTTTCGCAGTATCATCACGATCTCGTCGATCAATGCCGAATTCGCCTCGATTGACCGCGGCGAGTACTGCGTCTCCAAGACGGGCTTGTCCATGATGGCTCGGCTTTTCGCTATCCGGCTTGCCGATCACGGCATCGGGTCCTACGAGCTTCGGCCCGGAATCATCCGAACGCAAATGACCGCAGTCGCCAAGGATAAGTACGACCGACTCATCGGCGAGGGTCTCACGCCTATCAAGCGCTGGGGTGAGCCTGAGGACATCGGAAAGGCCGTCGCTACCCTGGCGACAGGCCAGTTCAGCTATTCGACGGGAGATGTCATCCACGTCGATGGCGGTCTGGCGCTCCGGAAGCTCTGACGCGGAAGCAGGCCCCTCGCCTAGACAATTCCTGCCGACATCCCGCCGATGGCGGGACGCTCTATCGCCTTTTGCGCGCGATAATGGGATGCGCGATAGGCTGCGATCGGCGCGATCGCACCGCCGGCGCGCAGGCGGGCAATGGCGAGCAGCGGCGAGACGTCGGTCGTGAAGGCGCGTTTCAATTCGAGATGCGCACCGAGCGCGTCATTGGCCTCTTGCGCCGCCTCGAGCGCCGCGCGGTCGACGATCAGAGCCTGCGCATAGGCGCGCTGCAACTCGATCGCCGATTGCATCAGGCTCTCGATCGGATCGGTCACGTTATGCGACTGGTCAATCATATAAGCGGGCGCGAAGCCTTCCACCTTGCGGCGCTCGGCGTCGATCAGCTCATTGAAGACGAGAAACAGCCGGAACGGCTCGACCGAGCCGCTGTCGAGATCGTCGTCGCCATATTTTGAATCGTTGAAATGGAAGCCCGCGAGCTTCCCGAAGCGAACGAGCCTGGCGACGATCTGCTCGATATTCACGTTCGGCGCATGATGGCCGAGATCGACGAGACAATAGGCCTTGGGCCCAAGCTCATGCGCGACCGCGAAGCTCGTACCCCAATCCGAGATCACGGTCGAGTAGAACGCCGGCTCGTAGAGCTTGTGCTCGAGGAACACTCGCCAGTCGGCAGGCAGCGCGGTGACGATCTCGCACATCGCGTCGATATAGCGGTCGAGTGCCTTGCTCAGATTCGATTGGCCGGCAAAGTTCGAGCCATCAGCGATCCAGACGGTCAGCGCCTTCGAACCGAGCTTCCGCCCGATCTCGATGCATTTGATGTTGTGGGCGATGGCCTGTGCGCGCACACGCGCATCAGTATGCGACAACGAACCAAACTTGTACGAAAGCTCCTGTCCCGGCTGATCCTGGAACGTGTTGGAATTGACCGCGTCGAAGGCAAGGCCGTGCGTCGCGGCCTGCTCGCGCAAGGCAGCATAGTCGTCGACCTTGTCCCACGGAATGTGCGGCGAGATGGTCGGAGTCGCCCGCGCCAATCGCTGGATCACCGCGCAATCGTCGATCTTCTCGAAGACATTGCGCGGCTCACCCGGCCCCGGAAAGCGGGCGAAACGCGTGCCCCCTGTACCGACACCCCAGGTCGGAATGGCGACACCGAAGGCCATGACCTTCTGCACCAGGGCTTCCGCGTCGATCCCGTGCCGCGCCAGCGCGCGCTTCAGGGCGTCATAGTCCTCGGTGGTCGCGTCTTCGAGCCGCGCATTGTGCTCGGCAATGAAATCGGCGCTGATCGAGAACGGCGTGCTCATCGCGTGAAGGCCTGGGCGTTGCCGGCGTCGACATTGAGGATATTGCCGGTCGATTTGGCCGATAGGTCGGATGCAAAGAAGTAGACACCCTCCGCGATATCCTCCGGGAAAACCGACAGCTTGAGCATCGAGCGCTGGCGGTAGACTTCCTCGAGCTGGTCTTCCGTGACCTTGTTGGACGCCGCGCGCTGCTGGCGCCATTCGCCTTCCCAGATCTTCGAACCCCGCAGCACCGCGTCCGGATTGACCGTGTTGACGCGGATGCCATGCGTAGCGCCTTCCAGCGCCAGGCAGCGGGCGAGATGGATCTCCGACGCCTTGGCGGCGCAATAGGCCGAAGCGCCTGCCGAAGCGGCAAGGCCGTTCTTCGAGGCGACGAAGATGATGGCGCCGCCCATGTTCTGACGCTGCATCAGCCGGAACGCCTCGCGCGAGACGAGAAAATAGCCGGTGGCGAGAATGTCCATGTTCTTCTGCCAAAGCCCGAGACTCGTGTCCTCGACCGGCGAGGCCGAGGCGATCCCGGCATTCGAGACGACGATGTCGACACCGCCAAAGGCGCGCGCGGCTTCATCGAACGAAGCGACCACCGCCGCCTCGTCGGTTACATCGAGCTTCACACCGATCGCCGCGTCGCGGCCATGGCGCTTCGTGATCGCCGCAACGCGCTCGTTCAACGCCTTCTCGTCGATATCCGCAATGACGAGGCACGCGCCTTCACCGAGTAGCCGCTGCGCGGTCGCCCCGCCAATGCCGCCGGCACCGCCGGTCACATAGGCGATCCGCCCGGCAAGCGATTTCGGCTTGGGCATGCGCTGGAGCTTGGCCTCTTCCAACAGCCAATATTCGATATTGAAGGCCTCCTGCTCGGCGAGACCGACATAGGCGCTGACGCCCGAGGCGCCGCGCATGACGTTGATCGCGTTGACGTAGAACTCGGCCGCAACGCGCGCCGTCGCCTTGTCCTTGGCAAACGTGAACATGCCGATTCCCGGCACGAGATACACGACCGCGTTGGGATCGCGCATGGCCGGCGAGTCCGGATGCTTGCAGCGCCCGTAATAGGCGGCGTAGTCGCGCCGGTAAGCGGCGAGAACGTCGTCGAGGCCGGCGATCACCTCGTCGAGATTGTCGCGCACGGGATCGTAGGGCAGCAGCAACGGCCGGATCTTGGTACGAAGAAAGTGATCCGGACAGGAGGTGCCAAGCGGCGCCAGCTTCGTCAGCGCGCTGGAGTTGACGAACTCCAGAACCTCCGGGGCATCGGTAAAATGCCCGATCTTGCGCTCGTCCGCGGAGATCTTGCCGCGGATCAACGGCATCAGCCTTGCCGCGATCGCGCGGCGCTTTTCCGGCGAAGCCGTTTCGACCTTGACACCGCCGAAAGCCGGCTTCTGCTCATGCGCGGCAAGCCAATCGGCGGCCTGCTGAATCACGCGCAAGGTCATCTCGTAACAGGCTTTCGACGTCTCAGCCCAGGTGAAGAGCCCGTGGCCGCCGAGGACCACGCCGACATAGTCGGGATGGCGCGCGGCCATGTCGCCGAGCTTCAGGCCAAGATCGAAACCCGGCCGCTGCCAAGGCAGAAACCCGAGCTTGCCGCCGAAAACCTCGCGCGTCAGACGCTCGGCGTCGGCCGAGGCGGCGATGGCGATGACCGCGTCGGCATGGACGTGATCGACATGCCGGTGCGGCACGAAGGCGTGCAAGGGCGTATCGATCGAAGTCGCGCGCGGATTGAGATCGAAGGTGCAGTGATTGAACAATGCGACCATCTCGTCCTCATGGGCGAGGCCGCGATAGAGACCTTTCAGGCTCTCGAGCTTGTCGAGGTACAGCGTCGAAAAGCCGTCGCGCTTCATCGAGCCGAGATCGCCGCCTGACCCTTTGACCCAGAGCACGCGTACGTTCGCGCGCGTCAGCGGATCCTTCATCTCGATCTTGGCCGAGGTGTTACCGCCGCCGAAATTGGTGATGCGCAGATCGGCCCCGAGCAGGTTCGAGCGGTACAGCAATTGACCTGCCTCATCGAGCCCGGCGGCGAGCGCATCGTCCCAGAGATTTGGCAGGGGCGTGGCCGCGACCTCGCTCATTAGGCATTCTCCCTGTACTTGATCTCCGAGCAGCTTAGGCCACGGATTCAATCAAGGTCAATCACCGACACTCAACACCGCGACGCGACATGATTGATGCAGCGCGATATTGAGCGAATTTGACGGTTTGCAGTTGACCACTGGTCGAGAGCGTGACCTATTTACGGGCAAAAGGGAGGGCGACGTGCACGAGCGGGAACGCTGGCAGGTCATCAAGGCACTCTTGCGTGAGCGGTCGCTGGTGCGCATCGCCGACGCTTGTCGCGCGACCGGCGTCTCCGAAGCCTCGATACGGCGCGATTTCGCCAGGCTCGCCGAGCAAGGCGTCGCGATACGGGTGCACGGCGGACTCGAAGCCCTGCCGGAAACCGCCAACGCACCGGGCGACGTCCTCTCCCTTGCCACCCGCTCCTTCGACGTCAGCCAGACGCTCAATATCGACGCCAAGCGCGCCATTGCGAAAGCGGCAGTCGCCCTCTGCGCCGATGGCGAGACGATCATCATCAATGGCGGCACGACCACGTACCAGATGGGCGAATATCTGCGCGAGCGCCGTCTGAAGGTGTTGACCAATTCCTATCTGCTCGCCGACGCGCTGATCCACACGTCGAAATGCCGCGTCGCCTTGCCGGGCGGCGAGGTTTATCGTGAGCAGGGCATGATCGTTTCGCCCTTTGAAGAGGACGCGATCCAGCATTATTCGGCCACACGGATGTTCATGAGTGCGATTTCGATCGGCCCGCTCGGCGTGATCGAGGGTGATCCCCTGCTCGCCCGCGCCGAATCCAAACTGCTGAAGCGAGCCGACAAGCTGATCGTGCTGGCCGATTCCTCGAAATTCGTCTCGCGCGGCAGCCTTGTCGTCTGCCCGCTCTCGCGCATCGATACGCTGATCACCGATTCCGATGCGCCGAGCGACGCACTCGACATGCTACGCGCGAACGGTGCCCGCGTCGTCGTCGTCGACGCAGGCGCTCAAACCAATGCGGCGGCGTGACCATGACAACGGACGCGCACAGTGAGACCCCCGCAGCGCCGCTTCTGTCGGTGCGCGCGATCGAGAAATCCTTTCCAGGCGTGCGAGCGCTATCCGGCGTCTCGTTCGACGCCGCCAGGGGCGAAGTCCACGCCTTGCTCGGCGAGAACGGCGCCGGCAAGTCAACGCTGATCAAGATCGTTTCCGGAGTGTTCCCGCCCGATTGCGGCGAGGTGCTCGTGGACGGCAAGGCGGTCGACCTCGCGCGGCCGGACGATGCAAGGCGCGCCGGCATCGCCACGATCTATCAAGAGCTGCTGCTGTTTCCGGAGCTCACCGTCGCTGAAAATATCTTCATGGGGCATGCGCCGCGCGCTGGCCTCCGCCGGATCGACTGGCGAGCGATGCACGAGAAGACGAATGCACTGCTCGCCTCGCTCGAGATTCACGATCTGCAAGCCGACCGCATCGTCGGTTCGCTCAGCGTCGGCAATCGCCAGCGCGTCGAAATCCTGCGCGCGCTGTCGCAGGACGCGCGCATCCTGATCATGGACGAGCCGACCGCGGCCCTGACCGAATACGACGTGGCGCGGCTCTTCGACATCGTGCGCAAGCTGAAAGCCCGCGGCGTCGCCGTGATCTATATCAGCCATCGGCTCGATGAGATTTTCGCGATCGCCGATCGTGTCACAGTGCTGCGCGACGGAGCACATGTCACGACCAAGCGCGTCGCGAACACGGACGCACCAGAGCTCGTGCAACTGATGGTCGGCCGCAGGATCGAAAGCCTGTTCCCGAAGATCACGGTTCCGATCGGCAAGCCGGTGCTGGAGGTAAAGGACCTCGAACGGCGGCCGCTGACGAGGAGCGTCTCGCTCACGGTGCGCGCCGGCGAGATCGTCGGCCTTGCCGGCCTCGTCGGCTCGGGTCGCAGCGAGCTGGCGCAAACCATTTTCGGCGTCACGCCGGCCGAGAACGGCGAAATCCGGATCGCCGGACACAAGGTCGATATCCGCTCGCCGGCGCAGGCCCGGTCTTTGGGCGTCGGCTATGTTCCCGAGGATCGCGGCACCCAAGGCCTGGTGCGGCCGATGACGGTGCGTGAGAATTTCAGCCTCGCCGCGCTTGGCAAGGTCGCATTCGGCGGCTTCATCAATCGCGGCGCCGAGCGCAAGCTGGCCGGCGACGGTATCAGGCGCTTTGCGGTCAAGACGAGCTCACTCGAGCAGATCTCGGGCAAGCTCTCCGGCGGCAATCAACAGAAGATCGTGCTCGGCAAATGGCTCGCCAACGCGCCCAAGCTGCTGATCCTCGACGAGCCGACGCGCGGCATCGATGTGGGCGCCAAGGCGGAGATCCATCGGCTGATGGGCGAGCTTGCGGCTCAGGGGCTCGCCATCCTGATGATTTCGAGCGAGCTGCCAGAGGTGCTCGGCATGAGCGACCGCGTGCTCGTGATGCGCGAAGGCCGTATCGTTGCCGAATTCGCGCGTGAAGAAGCAACCCAGGAGTCGATCGGCGCCGCGATGATGGGCAGCCACGAAAACGCGGAGGAAGCGGCATGACGGCGGTGACCTTAGCCGGTGCCGAGGCTGATCCGCGGCGGTGGCTGAAGGTGTTCGCCTCGCAGGAGGCTTTGCTCGCGATCGCGGTGATCGGGCTCGCCATCGCGGTCGGCCTTTACAATCCGCGCTTTCTGGCGGCGCGCAATCTTTCCGACGTGCTGCTAGGCAACGCCTATATCGCCGTCGCCGCAGTCGGCATGTCGATGGTGATTGTTTCCGGCAACATCGATATTTCCGTCGGCGCGCTGATCGGCGTCCTGGCGACGATCAGCGGCACTCTGGCAGTGAACGGCGCGCCGATTGTGGTCGCCTGGCTGGCGGCGCTCGTTGCTGGTATCCTCGTGATGGCCTTGCAGGGCGTCATCATCGCCTATCTGCGCATTCCGGCGATCGTGGTTACGCTCGGCATGCTGTCGATCCTCAAAGGCGGCCTGATCAGCGTCACCGGGGGCAAATGGATCACCGACCTGCCCGACAGTTTCCATCTCGCCGATATCGAACTCTTCGGTGTGCTGCCGTTTCCGGTTTTTCTCATGATCCTGGTGACGATCCTGGCAGCGTTGTGGATGCGCTATTCGGCCTCGGGCCGCGCGATCTACGCCGTCGGTGGCAACGCGGAAGCGGCGCGGCTCTGCGGTATTTCGCAGCCGCGTACGATCGTGATGGTCTTCGCGCTGCACGGCCTCTTCGCCGGGGCGGCCGCCCTGCTCTACGCGACGCAGTTGCGCGTCATCCAGTCGACCGTGCCGCCCAATCTCGAGCTGACGATCATCACCGCGTCGGTCGTCGGAGGCGTCAGCATCCTCGGCGGCGTCGGCACGGTGGTCGGCTCGACGCTTGCTGCCGTGCTGATCGCCGAGATCGCCAGCGCGCTGGTCTTCATCGACGTGTCGCCCTACTGGATCCGCGCGGTCCAGGGCGTGCTCATCCTCGTGACCGTGATCGCCGACATTCTGCGGCGCCGGCGCATGGCCGGAGTCTGAGCGCCATGAGCGAAATCCCTCTCCCCCACCGCGCCAAGCGTGTCGTGCCCTGGTGGCTGCTGCGCCACGAGACCATGCTCGCGGTGATCCTGCTCATTGCGTTGATCGTGCTCGGGGGCCTGAACAGCCGGTTCCTCACGCTCGACAATCTGCTCAATCAAGGCAGGCTGACGACCGAGGTCGGACTGATCGCGCTGCCGATGACATTCATCATCATCACCGGCGGCATCGATCTCTCGGTCGGCTCGATCGTCGGGCTCTGCGCCATCCTGCTCGGCTATTCCTGGAAGGTTTTCGGCTTTCCCTTACCGCTGGCGATCTGCTTCTCGCTGCTCGTCGGCGCCGCGGCGGGCTTTCTCAACGGGATCGTCATCACCAGGGTGAAAGTACCGCCGCTGATTATGACGATCGCGACGCTCGCCCTCTACCGCGGGCTCGCCGAGGGGATCAGCCAGGCGCGTTCGGTGCGCGGCTACCCGGAATGGTTCTACTTCATCGGACAGGAGAACCTCTTCGGCGTGCCGGCGCAGCTCTGGCTCCTGCTGATCGCGATCGTGATCTCGGCTATCGTTCTAGACCGTACCATTTTCGGTCGGACGCTCTATGCGATCGGCAACAACGAGACCGCCGCGCGCTTCTCCGGTTTGCCGGTCGATCGCGTCAAGCTGATCATCTACACGCTATCGGGCCTCATGGCCGGCCTTTCCGCTTGTGTTCTCGTCTCGCGCGTGACCACGACCCGCTCGGACATGGGGATCGGCTATGAGCTCGACGTGATCGCGGCGGTGGTGCTCGGCGGCACCAGCATATTCGGAGGCGTCGGCACGATCTGGGGCACGGTGGTCGGCTTGGCGATGATCCAGCTCTTGAAAAACGGGCTGGCCCTGACCGGCGTCAAGGGTGACGCGACGATCGTGGTCATCGGCACGGTGCTCATCCTTTCAACTCTTGTGGCGAGTTCGCTCCAGCGGCGACGTGAGGGCGTTTGATGCAGTGACTGGCCGCGAAAAGAGCGGCTTCAACATGGGAGGAAAACAAAATGAAGCTCGGATTTTCTGCTGCATTCCTCAGCGCGGCGCTGCTGGCCGGAACGGCCTCGGCGGCGGACAAGAGATGGGACGGCGCGGACGACCTGCCGGTCAATCCGCTTGCCTGTTCGGCTGGCGAGGCCAACGCCGCGCCCGCGGCCAAGCCTTATGACGGCGGCCGGCCAACCAATGCGGCCGACAAGGCCGGCAAACCGATCACGCTCGTCGACGTGCCGAAGCTAATCGGCATCGGCTATTTCAACGCAACGTCGAAAGGCATGCAGGACGCCGCCAAGGCGCTCGGCAATGTCACGGTGAAGACCGACGGCCCGACCGAAGCCAAGATCGACGAGCAGATCAAGTTCATCGACAACTACATCACCAGCGGCGTCGACGGCATTCTCTTCGCCGCCAACGATCCGGTGGCTATCGCGCCGGTCCTGAAGAAGGCCCTGTCGAAGGGCATCCATGTCGTCGGCTATGACGCCAACTCGGCGCCGGATGCGCGCGAATGGTTCGTCAACCAGGCCGAGTTCAACGGCATCGCCAAGGCGATGATCGACTCGATGGCCAAGGAGGCTGGCGAGGACAAGAGCTTCGCGATCGTCACCTCGACCTTCACGACGCCGAACCAGGCACGCTGGATCGCCGAGATGTGGGCCTATGCGCAGAAGTGTCACCCCAAGCTGAAATGGCTGGAAACGGTCGAGGCGCAGGAGGACAATAACCTGTCCTTCAACCAGGCGACGACGCTGATCAACAAACACGGCGACAAGCTCGCTGGCCTGTTCGGCATGACCTCGGTCGCGACACCCGCTTCGGCGGAAGCGGTGACCAAGGCCAAGCTCTGCGGCAAGGTGGCGGTGGTCGGCCTTGCCACGCCCAATGCGATGAAGCCGTATGTCAACGCGGACTGCGTCAAGTCGGTCGTGCTGTGGAATCCGGTCGATCTCGGCTATGCCGCGACCTACGTGATGCGTGCCGTGGTCGACGGCAGCCTGAAGCCAGGCGCGACCTCAGTGGACGCGGGCAAGCTCGGCAAGCTGAACGTGGTCAACGGCAGCGAGATCCTGCTTGGCTCGCCCTTCATCTTCACGAAGCAGAACATCAAGGACTTCGATTTCTGATCTGGACTCGTCGCCCGGCCACAGAACGCTCGCGGGCGACGCACTTTTGGCCTCCGCTGTCATGGCCGTAACAAGCGGCCATGACACGGTGGTGATGTTGCTTGTCGAGATTCCACCTGCCTTGAGCTTGACGATGAGCCAGACGGTCGCAGTCCTTGACATCGGCAAGACCAACGTAAAGCTTGCCTTGTTCGATGACGGCCGGCTTCTCTGGGAAAAGTCGGCGCCCAACCGTGTCCTACCGGGCCCGCCCTATCCGCACGAAGATGTTGAGAGCGCTTGGAACTTCTTCCTCGATGCGCTTCGTGAGGCCGCACGCACGCATCAGATCAGCGCGATCGTTCCGACCGCGCATGGCGCAGCCGGCGCTTTGGTCGGCGAGAACGAACTCGCCGCTCCGGTGATGGATTACGAATTCACGGGCGTAGAAGCGATCGAGCCCGACTATGCCAGGCTGCGGCCGCCCTTTTCGGAGAGCCTGTCGCCGAAGGTGCCAGCCGGCCTCAATCTCGGCCGGCAACTCGCCTATCAGAAGTGGCGTTGTCCGGACCTCTTCGCCAAAGCAAGGCACTTCGTTGGCTATCCGCAATATTGGACCTGGCGCCTGACCGGCGTCGCGGTCTCTGAAGTCACTGCCCTCGGCGCCCATACCGATCTCTGGGCGCCGCGGCAGGGACAGGTCTCGAGCCTCGTCGAAGCTCTTGGCGTCGACCACCTGCTGCCGTCGCTGCGCCGCGCCTTCGATTCGCTCGGTCCGATTCAGCCTGAAATCGCCGCAATGACCGCGCTCGCGCCTGAAACGCAGGTCTTTTGCGGTATCCACGATTCCAACGCTTCACTTCTGCCCTATCTCGTCTCGCGCCAGGCGCCGTTCACCGTGTTGTCGACCGGCACCTGGGTGATCCTGATGTGCGTGGGCCTTTCACTCGATCAGCTCGATCCTCGCGACGACACGCTCGCCAACGTCGACGCGCTCGGCCGTCCCATCGCCTGCGGGCGTTTCATGGGCGGACGCGAATACGCCGCCATCGCGGGCGGCGGCGGCAATCCCGATCTTGACGCAATCGACCGCGTCATCGTGTCTGGCGCGATGGCTCTGCCCTGCTTCTCCGGCCAAGGCGGACCATATGCGACGACCAAAGGCATGATCCGCGGCGAAGTCGCAGCGCGCGATCGGACCGCACTCGCGACACTCTATTGCGCCCTGGTGAGCGATTTGATGCTGACGCGCATGGGAGCGACCAGCGGCGACCTTGTTGTCGAAGGGACCTTCGCCGGCAATGTTCCCTACTGTCAGACGCTCGGCGCGTTACGGCCGAAACAGCGCATCTTTGCGGCAAAGGACGCCGCAGGCACCGCACGCGGCGCCGCCATGCTGGCGCACTGGCCCCCGACTTATCCCATCGCCGCACCGACGCCCGTTCGTCCAGCAGCGATCGCCGGCCTCGACGCGTATCGCGACGCCTGGACGGCGTCAGTCAATCAGATCGCGCGTTGAAGCTGATCGCCAAATTCACCACCTGATCACAGGTCGCTTTTTTTCGATCTCAACGCCCGCGATCATGAGAAGTCGTCGCGACGGACGGTCATAGTTCCTTTTCGGCGAGTTCGCGAAACTCGTCGGGAACGGAGCGAGAGATGTCCAGCGCCACCGAGCCGTATCCAATCGCGTCCCATCCGAAGCGACCGCGGATCTTGTCGATGGCACGATCGGCCGCCAATCGTGCCATGCCTATCTTGGTTCCGGGGCGGCGGGGCTCATCTTGAAGTCCAAGTGGAAGTTCGAGCTCCAGATCCCAGCGCTCTTCGAGATGCGACACAGAGATCGCCAGTAGCGAGATGGTCTTCTCATTTGGGTGTTCTGCGAGGACCGCGCGCACGAGATCCTCTGCAATCTCGGCAAGGATAACGGTCGCGGAAATTGGTGCGTCAAGCGTGACCGACCGGGTGGCCGAATTCAGATTTGCGAAGCGAACGCGGACCGTCACGGTTCGGCCAGGCCTGGATTTGGCACGGAGCCGGGTGCCGATTCGGTCAGCGAGATGAAACAGGGTTGGGCGAAAGACGTCCTCTTCGGCAGGCTTCCTGCCAATTGCCGATTGCGCTCCTGCCGATCGGGCCCGGCGGTGAGTCTTGATTTCCCGCGGATCGCGATTCCACGCCAGTGCAGCAAGTTTCTCTCCTGCCGCCGGACCAAGCAACCGTTCAAGCGACCATCCCGGCGTCTGCGCCAGTTGGCCGATGGTTAGCACGCCGATCTCCGCGAGCCGTGTCTTTGTGACCGGGCCCACTCCCCACATGAGTTCGACGGGCAGGCGGTGGAGGAATTCCAGTTCGGTGCCGGGATCGACGACCACAAGCCCGTCGGGCTTGGCGACTTGTGAGGCGATTTTTGCCAGATGCTTGGTGCGCGCCACACCAACTGAGATCGGAAGGCCAAGCTCAGTGCGTACGCGCCGGCGGATTGCACCGGCAATTTCGGCAGGTGAACCGAAGAGATGGGTGCAGCCCGCAACGTCGGCAAAGGCTTCGTCAATGGAAATGCGTTCCACAAGCGGCGTGAAATCGCCGATCACCTTGATGGCGGTGTCACCCAACCGTTGGTATTCCCCAAAATGCCCGCTGACAAAGGTGATCTGCGGACAGAGCTCGCGCGCCTGTCGTCCCGGCATGCCCCCGCGCACTCCAAAGGCCTTGGCCTCGTAAGAAGCAGCAAGCACCACCCCACTGCCGACGGCGATTGGTTTGCCGCGCAACGACGGGTCAAGCAGTTGCTCTACCGAGGCATAGAAGGCGTCCAGGTCCGCATGCAGGATGGTGGCTGTCGTAGCCATCCCGATCGTTTGCCCGTGCAGTTTCGAGGACGTTGCAGCATCGAGAACATAATGCGAACATTCGTGACGGGTGTCAAGCTACAGAGTGCGATCGAAGCAACACGGACCGCGCGGCGGGTTTCTCAAGAAGTGGTGTGTTGGCTTCAACGGATCGTCTAAGCTGGCTTGATCTTCGCGAAATCACAGCTCTTCGAGGCGACGCCAAGCATGCAGCACGCGACGGCCATCCGAGCTGAACGCGAAGAAGCAACCGCCGCCAGCGGGTTGGTCATGGGCGCGATCAATCTCCAAACCGGAATAATGGCAGTACAAGAGAGTACCCACGCCACCGTGGCCGACAAAGAGCACGTCGCCCGGCTCATTGCGCGCCAGCACCTGCTCGACCTCGTCGACAATGCGCAGCTGGGCGTCAACCGCTCGTTCCCAGCCACGAATGCTGATGTGGGGTTGCCCGAAGAACTGATTGGCCACCGCCTCGAACTCGTCGGGGACGAGGAAGCCTGTGGCCGATCGGTCGTTCTCGTGCATCGCCTCGCGCACCTCTATGTCGACGCCCAGCTTTGCGGCAATGATCTCAGCGGTCTCGATCGCCTTTCGCTCTCCGCTGGAGATGACCTGCGTGGTACCTGACAGCCGTCCCCTGGTCGTCACGGCTTCCGTACGCGCTTTCCCGACCTCACTGAGGCCCCAGCACGGAACGGGAATCGACGGATCGATATTCACCTGGGGATGGGTCAGATAGCGTACGACATTCGTCATGATTGACTGATCACGCTCGCAGGCCTGCTTGCAATCGGCATCGTGTCGCCTCCGTCAATCGGTTTGTGTCGCAACACGCAGGCCGGACGCGTCGAAGACGTGCACGTCGGGAGCCGCCGCAACGAGCGTCACCGTCTCGCCCGGCGCCGGCGTCCGGCGGCCGCGAACCTCTGCAACGAACATCCTGCCGTCGCTGCGGCGCACATAGGCGAACGAGGCCTCGCCGAGCCGTTCGACGAGCTCGACGATGCCTTCGGCGGCGAAGGGACCGTCCGCGCCCCGGACAAGGTGCTCCGGACGGACACCGAGTGTCAACGCGTCGCCGACCTTCAGCGATGCCGCCGGCAGATCGAGGTTGCGAAACCCGGCGCCGGCCACGCGCGCGCGTCCGCCCTCGATGCTTTCGACCTTCGCCTCGAAGAAATTCATCGCGGGCGAGCCGATGAAGCCGGCGACGAACAGGTTAGCGGGTTCATAGTAGAGGTCGAGCGGTTTGCCGACCTGCTCGATGCGCCCCTTGTTCATCACGACTATACGGTCGGCGAGCGTCATCGCCTCGACCTGATCGTGCGTCACATAGACGATCGTCGCTTTCAGCATTCTGTGCAGATTGGCGATCTCGACGCGGGTCGAGACGCGCAGCGCCGCATCGAGATTGGAGAGCGGCTCGTCGAACAGGAAGACGGCGGGTTCGCGCACGATCGCGCGTCCGATCGCGACGCGTTGACGCTGGCCGCCGGAGAGATCGCGCGGATAGCGATCGAGCAGTTCCACGAGCCGCAACATGCGGGCGGCTTCCGCGACACGCCGCTCGCGTTCGGCCGGCGCCACGCCGGTAAATTTCAGACCGAACGTCATGTTCTTGCGCACGTTCATGTGCGGATAGAGTGCGTAGGACTGGAACACCATCGCGATGCCGCGCGCGGCAGGAGCGAGCGTATTGACGAGCCTGTCTGCGATATGGATGTCACCGCTTGAGGCGCCGTCGAGCCCGGCGATCATGCGCAGAAGCGTCGACTTGCCGCAGCCCGATGGGCCGACGAGCACGACGAATTCGCCATCCTCGATGCCCAGGTTGATGTCGTTGAGCACTGTCGTCGCGCCATAGCGCTTGTTGAGGCGCTCGATTCGCAGATTGGCCATCCCAATAACCTATTTGACTGCGCCGGAGGTGAGGCCTGCGATGAGTTGGCGCGAGAGGAGCACGTAGATTATGACGACCGGCAGGATCGCCATCGACAGCGCGGCGAGCACGGAATTCCAGTCGGTGATGTACTGGCCAAGAAACTGCTGCACCCCGAGCGTGACCGTATGCGTGGAGTCGCTCGACGTCAGGATCAGCGGAAACCAGAGATCGTTCCAGATCGGCACGATGGTGAAGACGGCGACGGTCGCGATCGCCGGGCGCAGCAGAGGGGCGACCACTTCGAAGAAGATGCGGGTTTCCGGCACGCCGTCGCAGCGCGCGGCGTCGCGCAAGTCCCTGGGGATCTGCTGGATGAACTCGCTCAATATGAAGATCGACATCGGCAGGCCTTGCGCAACGTAGACGAGGATCAAGGCCGTCAGCGTGTCGTTCAGGCCTGCAGACCGCATCATGTTGAGGATCGCGACGGAGCCAAGCCGGATCGGCACCATGATGCCGATCGACAGGAACAGTGCGAGCGCCGTCGAACCGCGAAAGCGGTATTCGGTCAGGGCCCAAGCTGCCATCGCGCCAAACAGCAGCACCAGCGCCATGCTGACGAGAGTCACGATCAGCGAATTCGAATAGTAGGTCAGGATATGAGAGGAGCGAAAAACCTTCTCATAGCCGACGAGGCTGAAGGTCGCAGCGTCCGGCGGCGCGAGCGGGCTACCGAAGATGGCGCTGCGCACCTTGAAGGAATTCATCACGACGAGCAGGATTGGACCAACCGCAAGCAGGCTATAGGCGATCAGGACGAGATGGACACTGAAGCTCCTTGCGCGCTGCTCCGCCGTCATGCCGCCCCCTCAGAAAGCGTAACGGCGGATGCGCCGCTGAACGAGGAAGAGATAGAGGCAGAGGCCGAGGAGAATGATGAAGAACATCACGGTCGCGACCGCAGCGCCCATCGTCGGATTACCGAGCTGGAGCTGATTGCCGAAGAAGGTGCGATAGAAGAACGTGCCGAGAATGTCGGTCGCGAAATTCGGTCCCGCAAGCGCACCCTTGACCGAATAAATCAGATCGAAAGCGTTGAAGTTCGCGACGAAGGTCAAGACCGAGACCAGGCTGATCGTCGGTAGGACGAGCGGAAGCTTGATGTGGAAGAAGATACGGAATTGTCCGAGCCCGTCGACGCGCGCCGCGTCGATCAACTCATCGGGGATATTGAGCAGCGCGGCATAGATCAGCATCATCGGGATGCCGACGAATTGCCAGACGGAAATGAGGGACAGGGTTACGAGCGCGCTCGATTCGAGGCCCAGCCAGGGAGCGAACAGTGAGCCCAACCCCACGGCCTTCAAAGCGCCGGCAGCTACGCCCCAGAGCGGGGACAGGATCAGGTTCCAGGAGAAGCCGACGATGACAACCGAGAGCATCGTCGGCAAAAACATGACGGTGCGATAAAAGCCCTTGAGCCTCAGGCCCGGCAGGCTCAGCAATCCTGCGAGCGCGATACCGATCGGATTCTGTACACACATGTGCACTGCGAAGAATATCAGATTGTTGCCGAGGGCATTCCAGAACGGCTTCGACCAGAGCGCATCACGGAGCAGCGTTTCGAAGTTGGCAAGCCCGACGAAATACCGGGCTCCAGACGGATCGCTCGTGTAGGTGGAGAGCGCCATCGTCGCGACGAGAGGATAGATCGAGAACAGGGTGTAGATCACGACCGCCGGTCCGAGAAAGAACAGCAGAAGGCCCGCGAGTTTTGCGCGAGGCATCTGGGCCGTGATGTTCGAGACCGATTCAGCCATGACGGAAAGAGATTAAACCTGCCGTGCGTTGTCGTCCCTCTCCGCGCTTGCGGCTCATGCCGTCTTGTTAGCGGAGTGTGCAGCAACTATCGAATGAAACAAGGACAGTCCCTCTCCCCGCGAAAGCGGGAAGAGGGACCGACGTCACTTGGCGGGCTTGTACCACTTGTCGAGGCCGTCCTGGAGCTGCTTGCCGGCAGCATCGGGCGTCAGCTTGCCGTTGACGACCTGCGCGGACACGTTCCAGAGCTCGTTTTCCAGATTCGGCGTACCGCGCGACAGGATCTGATACGAGTTGCGGATAGTTGACTTGCAGATCTGGCGCCATCCGACCATCGTCGCGGCGACGTCGTCGTCCACCTTCACCGGAGTCTTGGCAAGGGGGAAGAAGCCGGGAAGCGCGTTGGCGTAGATCGTTGCGAATTCCGGCGTCGTCAGCCATTCCAGGAACTTCTTTGCGTCTTCCTTGTTCTTCGACGCTGCGTTGACGCCCATCGCGATGTCGGTGTGATCGGAGATATAGCAATCCGTCGTGCCGGCCGGCTGCGGCGGCGGGAATGCACCCATGGCGAATTTCGCCTGGCCGCGGAACGTTGAGATATCCCACGAGCCAGCCGCATAGATCGCGCCCTTGCCGAGCGAGAACAGGTTCTGACTGTCAGCGTAGGTCTGCGCCTGGAAGCCCGATCCAAGATACGGCGCCCAGCTTGCGATCTCCTTGAAGGCCGCAACGTATTGCGGGTCGGTCAGCTTCTCCTTGCCCGCAATCAGATTGGCGCGACCGGTCTCGCCCTTCCAATAGTCGGGACCGACGTTCTGAAATCCCATGGTCGCAGCCTCCCACTGGTCAGCCGTGCCCATCACCAGCGGGACGTAGGTCCCGTCCTTCTTCAGCTTCTCGAGTACGGCGTGAAACTCCTCGAGCGTCTTCGGCTCGGACACGCCGACCTTGGCGAAAGCTTCCTTGTTGTAGATGAACCCGGCGATGACGGAGGCGATCGGGACGCAGAACGTGGTTTTGCCGTCGTCGGTTTGCCATGCGGCCTTTGCGACATCGGAGAAATTGTCCATGCCCTTGATGCCGTCGACCCCGTCGAGCTGGCGCTTCTGGTAGAGCGCGAGCGAGGCGTCGAACGGACGGCACGTGATGAGGTCGCCGGCGGTGCCGCCATCGAGCCGCGCGTTGAGGGCGGCGTTGTATTCCTTGGGCGCCGAGGGCGCGAATTCGATCTTGATGTCGGGATATTGCTTGTTGAAGGCGGGAATGATTTTCGAGTTCCAGATGTCGGCGTCGTCATTGCGCCAGCTCTCGATCTTCAACGAGCCTGCCTGGGCCGACGAAAGCCCCGCAAGCAATGCCAACGCGGCAGCCTCAGCTCCCATTGCAGCCTTGAATGTCCGTCTCATGCTACGCTCCCTTATTCGGGCCTTCGCCCTTGATCTCGTTGACGCCTGCGCGGCGCAATGCATCGTCTATCCGGCCTTTCGCAGCAGCGAGACACGTGACCGCCTCGCTCACGGTGACGATACCGCAGGCAATCAGGATCGCCGGCTTGACCTCGCCGCCAGCCTCGCGCAGCGCCGCTTCCGCTTTGGTATCGCTGACGCCGGCGATTGTTGCGACGATCCCGCGCGCCCGCTCGCGTAATTTCGCATTATCGGCCTTCAGATTGACCATCAGGCCCTGATGGATGTGGCCAAGCTCGAATCCCATCAATGATGAGAGCATGCCGAGCGCGGCCTTTTGCGCAGCTCCGGCCGCGAGCCGGGTCGAGCCGCGCAGCGCCTCCTCCCCGCTCTCGAGCAAGATCGACGCGTCGGCACCGACGAGCAAAGGCGAACCTGGACGATGCGCAATGCCGATCACGAAGGCGCCGCGGCGGCGCGCCTCCGCGGCGGCCGCGACGGTGAACGGCGTCGAGCCGCTCGCCGATACGACGATCACGGCATCACCAGAGAGGTCACCCAGCCCGGACATGGCCTGCTCGCCGGCTGCGGCATCATCCTCCGCGGCCCCATCGATACGGAACGCCTCGGCGGTCCCGCCGGGCAGGACAATTGCGATGCGGCTCTGCTCAAGGCCGAACGTGCCAGGAAGTTCGGCGGCATCTTCGGCCGCCGCGAGACCGGAAGAACCTGCACCCGCATAGACCAGACGCCCGCCTGCTCGCCAGATCGCGGCGAGGCGAAGCGCGGCGGCGCGGATGTCGCCGGAGGCAGCCGCGACCGAAGCGATCGCTCGGCGGTAGGACGCGAGCATCGCCTCCGCGAACGTCGCCTCATCGATCCCGACACCGCCGGTGTGGCGGCACCTCTCTCCGTCCGTCTCCAAGCTCGGCAGTACCGACATCGTGAATACCAATGGTAGATACCTCTTGTATTTGTTTTTGCCACGTGACATACCACTTGTCTAGAGGCGTTAAGAAATTTTTTAGGAGGCTCCTTGGCGACGGCCCAGTTCTTCCTCGGTGTGGACGGCGGCGCGACCCGTTGCCGCGCGAGACTGCGGGATTCGTCGGGCCGCGAGCTCGGGCGCGGCCTCGGGCCGGCTTCGAACATCTATCTCGATTTCGACGAGGCCATGCAGGTCGTCCGTGAAACGATCAAGTCCACGATCGCCGCGGGCGCGCCAAGGCAGGAGATCGCAGTCGGCCTCAGCCTTGCCGGGCTTTCGGACGACAAGGAAGCCGAGCGCGTCTCCAGCGCCCTGCCCGGCTTTGCGCGCATCGTCGCCGTCAATGATGCTGTCGCCGCCTGCGTAGGCGCCAATGGCCTCGGCGACGGCGGCCTGATCATCGCGGGCACGGGCTCGGCGGGTATCGCGCGCGTGGGAGCGCGAACGACCATCATCGGCGGACGCGGCTTCTGGCTCGGCGACGACGGATCTGCCGCACGCCTCGGCGAATCGGCGTTGCGCGCGACGCTGCGTGCGATCGATGGCCTCGAGCCGATGAGCGGACTTGCGCAAGCGCTCGGGCGCCATTTCGATGACGATCCATTGCGGATGAGCCGTTGGGCAGCGGACGCGAGGCCCAGTGACTACGGTGCCTTCGCACCCCAGATCCTGGACGTCGCCAGGTCCGGAGATGCGCGCGCGCGCGAAATTGTCGGCGAAGCAGCCAGCGCGATAGCGGCGCTCGCGAACGCGTTGAATGCGCTTGGCGCCCAGCGCATTGCGCTCGCCGGCGGCTTCGGTGAGCCCTTGCGCCCCTTTTTGCCGCCTGATGTGGCCAAGCGCCTCGCCGCGCCCCGGCGCGACGCGGTCGACGGCGCGATCCTGCTCGCTGGCGGAACGCTCGCGGAGGACGCGGCATGTCCATGACGGTCGAAACCGCGCCGGGCCAGAAGCTCTATCGTGCCGTGGTCGACGCGCTTCGGCGCGAGATTGAGACCGGACGCTTCGCAGAGACGCAATTGCTTCCGGCCGAGCGCGTATTGTGCGAGCTGCTCGACGTCTCGCGCACCACGCTGCGCAAGGCGATTGCCGATCTGATCGCCGAAGGCGTGCTGTTTCACCGCCACGGCGCCGGCACCTTTATCCATCGCGCGACGCCGCGCGTCGAGCAACCCTCCTCGCGCCTGACGAGTTTCACGGAAGACATGCGGTTGCGCGGATTGGAGGCGAGTTCGCGCGAGCTCGAGCGCGGCGTGTTCCTGCCGACACCGGAAGAGTCCATGATGCTTGGCGTACGGCCGAACGAACGTGTGTTCCGGCTCGGCCGCCTGCGCCTGGCCGACGGTTCGCCCATGGCGATCGAGCGCGCCGCCGTGCCTATACGCTTTCTTCCTGAACAAGATTCGGTCGGCGGCTCGCTTTACGAGGCGCTCTCCGCGCGAGGCTTCAAGCCCGCCCGGGGCTTGCAGCGCTTGCGTGCGACCCTCGTCGATCATGCGGATGCGGAACTGCTCGGCGTCGCACCGGACAGCCCGGCGCTCTATATCCAGCGCATCGCCTATCTTGCCGACGGATCCTGCGTCGAGTTCACGAAATCCTGGTACCGCGCCGACGCCTATGATTTCGTCTCTGAACTCACGCTGTCGCCACCGGCTCGAAAGGCGCACCGATGACGACCCACATGCTTCAGGAGATCGGCGAGGCAGGCGATGCGGTCGCGCGCCAGCTTAGCCAGAATGCGGAGCGGCTTGCTGAACTTGGGGCGCGTCTACGCCGCCTCGATCCGCCGCTCGTCGCGACAATCGCCCGCGGCTCGTCGGATTGCTGCGCGCTCTATCTGAAATACCTCGTCGAGATTGTTTCGGGGGTGCCCTGTGCCTCCATCGGCCCCTCCATCGCGACGCTTTATCGTACGCCGATGCGGCTCGAAGGCGGCGTTTCCGTCGCGATCTCGCAATCGGGACGCAGCCCCGACATCGTCGAAATGCAGCGGTCCGCACGACGCGGCGGTGCGCTGGCCGTCGCACTGGTCAACGACGTGGCCTCGCCGCTCGCGCAAGAGGCCGAACTGCTGCTGCCGTTGTGCGCAGGCACGGAATGTTCCGTCGCCGCGACCAAATCGATGGTTGCAGGTCTCGTCGCGGGCGCGAGCCTGGTCGCGGCCTGGCGCCAGGATCGGCAGCTCGCAGACGCCCTCTCCGGCCTGCCGGACGTCCTGCGCGGGCAAGCGGCGCCGCCGCCCGCGGCGATACTCGAGAGGCTCGCAAATGCCCGCAGCGCTTTCGTACTCGGTCGCGGCGCGACGCTTGCGATCGCCGCAGAGGCGGCTCTGAAGCTCAAGGAAACCTGCGCAATTCACGCCGAGGCCTATTCCGCGGCCGAGGTGCTGCATGGCCCGGCCGAACTTGTGGACTCCGGCTTTCCCGTCATCGCCTTCCTGCCGTCCGACGCAGCACGAGAGGGAATGCTGGCGACGCTCGCGGCACTGACCCAGGCCGGCGCGGCGGTGATCACGATCGAGGCGAGCGGCGCTGATGAGGCGGATCGTCTCGCGACGGCAAAAGTCGAGGCGACGCTGCTGGAGCCCATCGTCATGATCCACCGCTTCTACCGCCTTGCCGAAGCGCTTTCGCTCCGGCTCGGGCGCGATCCCGACTGCCCGCGCAACCTGCGCAAGGTGACGGAGACTGTTTGATGACCGTTCTGTCCGGTGCGCGGATTTTTGATGGCGAGCGTTTTCTCGACGACCACGCAGTTGTCGTCGAAGGCGGGCACATCGCGGCAGTCGTCCCTCACTCCGAGAGACCTCACGGCGCCGCGCGCGATCTCGGCGGCGGCCTGCTCGCGCCCGGCTATATCGATGTGCAGGTCAACGGTGGCGGGGGCGTTCTATTCAACGAGGACCCGACAGCCGAAGGCATCTCCCGCATCGCCGCTGCACATCGCCAACACGGCACCGTCGGACTGCTGCCGACGCTGGTGACCGACACACCGCAGCTGATGGCGGCGGCGATCGCCGCCGCGCGCGAAGCGCGGCACTCGACCCCGGCGACCCTCGGCATCCATCTGGAAGGGCCCTTTCTGGACCCGCTCCGCAAGGGCGCGCATGAGCTCCGATACATCCGTGACCTTGAGCCCGGCGACCTCGCGACCATCGCCAACGCGAATTGCGGGGCGGTCATACTGACGCTCGCGCCCAATCGGGTCCGCGCGGAGAGCATTGCCGAACTCGCGCGGCATGGCGTGCTCGTCTCGCTCGGTCACTCCGATGCAAGCTACGCGGAGGCATGCGCGGCTGTCAAAGCCGGCGCACGGGCGTTTACCCATCTCTTCAATGCCATGAGCGCGCCCGCCGGCCGCGAGCCAGGCATGGTCGGCGCGGCGCTCGATCTCACCGAGGCTTACGTTGGAATCATCGCGGATGGTCATCACGTGCACGAGGCGAACTTGCGTATCGCCTTCGCCGCCAAGCGACACGATCGTTTCATGCTGATTACGGATGCAATGCCACCGGCGGCCGGCGGGCCCGATCAGTTCGATCTACAGGGCCGCCGCGTGTCTCGTGCAGACGGCTGCCTGCGGCTCGAGGATGGAACGCTCGCAGGCTCGGTTCTAACCATGGACGAAGCCGTACGCTATGCTGTCAACGTCGTGCGACTCGATCTCACCGACGCCCTCGCGATGGCGTCGCGCGTTCCGGCGACGTTTCTCCGGCGCGACGCGGAACTTGGCCGTATCGCACCAGGCTATCTCGCGAGCCTTGTACATCTCGACGACGATTTGCGCGTGCTCGAAACCTGGATCGAGGGCCGGCCAACCGCCGACGGCTCCAAGCGCGACGAGCTGGCAGGCAACACCTGACTGAGGGACCGATCGAGCCATGTCCTCGCCCTCCATTTCGACCGCACAGAAGGTTCGCGTTCTCGTGGTTGGCCTCGGCACGATGGGAACCAGCCATGCCCGCGCCTACAGATCGGTCGAGGGATTTGAGCTCGTCGGCCTTTGCACCCCCCGCGCAGCCGATCGCGACGATCTCGAGGCCGAGTTTCCCGCTCTTCCGCGCTTCGAAAGCTTCGACGAGGCGCTCACCAGCCTGCGTCCCGATGCCGTCGCGATCTGCACCTACACGGAGCATCACGCCGCCATGGCCTTGCAGGCTTTCGCCGCAGGTGCGCATGTTTTCTGCGAAAAGCCGCTGGCCAACACGCTCGAGGCCGCGCGACAGGTCGTCGGCGCTGCACGTACGGCCGGAAAGGCGCTGCTGATCGGCTATATCCTGCGCGTGCATCCCGCATGGTCGCGCTTCGTCGAGATCGGCCGGACGCTCGGAAAGCCGCTCGTGATGCGCATGAATCTCAACCAGCAGTCTGCGGGCTCCTTCTGGGAGGTTCATAAGAAGCTCATGCGGTCGACTTCGCCGATCGTCGATTGCGGCGTCCATTACGTCGACATCATGTGCCAGGTGACGCGAGCGCGTCCCGTCGCGGTCCACGCGGTCGGGGCGCGGCTGACGAGCGAGATCGCGCCGGCCATGTACAATTACGGCCATCTTCACATCATGTTCGACGACGGATCCGTCGGCTGGTACGAGGTCGGCTGGGGTCCGATGATGAGCGAGACCGCTCATTTCGTGAAGGACATGATCGGCCCGAACGGCAGCGTGTCGATCATCGCGAAAGAGAGCACCGATGCGGGCGCGCGTTCTGCGGACCATGACACGCATACGCGGACCAACGCCCTTCGCATCCATCACGCGGCGCGCGACACCGAAGACCGCTTTGCGAAGCCAGATGAGTTGATCTCGACCACAGACGAACCCGGCCATCAGGAGCTCTGCGAGCGCGAGCAGCGGCTGTTTCTGAGTGCGATCCGTGGCGAGATCGACCTATCCAACGAGGACGCGATCAACTCACTCCGCATCGTCTTTGCCGCCGATGAGAGCGTTCGGAGCGGGGAAGTCGTCCGCCTGTAGACGATCGAATGCGTCTCGCCGCGCCCCCCGGAACGGACAGAGAAATACCCAGGCAACCCACATCACTGCGCGACAGGGAGCGTAGGCACACATGGGACATCTCAATACGAGCCGGCATGTAGCCCCGGCCTGCGCAAGGCAGCATCGAACGGGTTGATCTTCGCCGCCAGCGCCTCGGCCTCGCGCCTCAGCACCTGGACCACAGTCGGCAAACGCTCGGCATTCAGCCGCTCGACTGTGGTGCCGATGCTGATCGCGGCGAGCGGCCGCCGCTCGCGGTCAAGGATCGCAACGGCAACACCGGCCATACCCGGCAGGAGCCCCGTCCCGCGCGCGGCGCAGCCGCTTTCCTGCACCCGTTCGATTTCGTTGCGGAAGAACACCTCGTCAAACGGGCCAAAATTGAGGAGACGCGGCAGGTTGAAGCGGATCACCTCCTCACGTTCCGCCTCCGGCAGGTAAGCGAGGATTGCCATGCTACCCTGTCCGACCCCGAGGATCACTTTGCCCCCGATATCGCCCGTAAAGGAGCGGATCGGTACCGGTCCCTCACAGCGATCGAGGCAGACCGCATCATATCCGCTGCGTACCAGCAGGAACACCGTGTCGCCCAACGCCGCCGACAGCCGCAACAGCGCAGGGCGGCAAACCTCGCGCAGATTGCCAGGGTTCCCGGCGCGGGCGGCGAGCGAAAAGAACTCGATGCCGAGCCGATAATACTTGTTGCGCGCATCCTGTTCGACCAAGCCTTCATCGATCAGCATGCGCAGCAACCTGTGCGCCGAAGCCGGAGTCACGCCGGCCGCCTCGGCCGCATTCGTCAGCCGCATACCCTCGCCACCCCTCGCGGCCAGCGCACGCAGCAAGGCCACGGCGCGCGGCAGACTTCCAGAAGGCCCAACGCCGGAAACATCATCCATCTATTGAAAATACTCCCTGCACGGCGGCGCCTTCATTACACATATCGGAAAAATGGCACCTAGTGTTTGCGCATATTGGAATATGGCATTGACACGACGCGGAGCAAAGACCTGAATAGCAGGTGACGTCCTCGCTCCGGCAGTCCAGCCCCATGCGCGAACAGGTCTTGCGTGTCGAAGATCTCCGAGCCGAATTTCGCATTCGTGCGGAATGGTATCCGGCCGTCGACGGCGTCTCCTTCACGCTCGATCGCAACGAGACGCTCGCTCTGGTCGGCGAATCCGGCTGCGGAAAATCGGTCACCGCACTCTCCATCATGGGTCTCGTGCCAGAGCCGCAAGGTCGCGTATCGGCGGGCCGTATCCTCCTCGACGGAACCGATCTGAGAACGATCGATGAGACGAAGTTCGAAGCTCTGCGCGGCGACCGCATGACGATGATCTTCCAGGAGCCGATGACGAGCCTGAATCCAGTGATGAGCATCGGCTCGCAGGTTGCGGAGGCGCTGCGCGTCCATCGCGGGCTGTCACGAGCGGATGCGGAAGCGAAGGCGCAAGCCGTTCTTGAGGAAGTGAAAATTCCGTCCGCCAAGCACCGCTTCCACGATTATCCGCATCAATTCTCGGGCGGCATGCGCCAACGCGTGATGATCGCGATGGCGCTCGCGTGCGAACCGACGCTGCTGCTCGCCGACGAACCGACGACCGCCCTCGATGTGACCATCCAAGCGCAGGTTCTCGGGCTGCTGGCTGACCTGAAGGGCCGCCACGGCATGGCCATGCTGTTCATCACGCATAATCTCGGCGTCGTCGCTCAGATCGCCGATCGCGTTGCGGTGATGTATGCGGGCCAGATCGTCGAGGAATCGTCCGTGCAGGAGATCTTCGCAAGGCCCGCCCACCCCTATACGCGCGCGCTCTTCTCGGCGATTCCGCGCATGGATCGCGCGGCGCAGGTGCTCGCCGCCATTCCGGGCCGTGTGCCCCCCCTCAACGACATGCCGACGGGATGCCGCTTCGCCCCGCGCTGCCCGTTGCGCCGCCAAGGTTGCGAAGCCCCGCAGGTCCTGGCGGCCGCCGCCCCGCGACACCTCGCCCGCTGTCACATCGCTACCAACACTTTCGCCAAGGAGCTTGCCCGTGCTTGAAGCATCTGGCCGGGTCGTGATGATCTCCGGCGCCTCGCGCGGCATCGGCCGCGCCGTGGTGGAGCGCCTGGTCGCTGGCGGTTATCGCGTCTCCGCTGGTGTGCGCGATTCCCGCGGACTGGTCGGATCCGACCGGCTGATGCTGCATCGTTACGATGCGGAGTCATTGCCTTCGGCGGAAGCATGGGTTGCGGCGACGATCGATCGTTTCGGCCGGCTCGACGGCCTTATCAATGCTGCCGCAATCAATCCGGAAGCCAATCTCACCGATCCCGACGAGACGGCGCTCGACGCCATGATGCTGATCAACGTCAAGGCGCCGATGCGGCTCATTCGACTTGTGCTGCCGCACCTTGCCAAGAGCGGCGAAGGACGCGTGATCAACGTCGCCTCGATGTCGGGCAAGCGCGTCCGCAATCCCAATGCCGGTTATGCGATGAGCAAGTTTGCGCTCATCGCGCTCACCCATGCCGTGCGGCAATATGGCTGGGACCACGGCATCCGCGCGACTGCGATCTGCCCGAGTTTCGTCGCGACCGACATGACCGCGCATGTCACCAAATGGCCGCGCGAAAAGATGAGCGATCCGCACGACATCGCCGAACTGATCGCGACGGTCCTGCGACTGCCCAACACCGCGACCATCGCCGAACTGCTGGTCAATTGCCGGCTGGAGGACATGCTATGAGATTGCAACGCCTGGCGGAGACGGACCGGCCCGCCGTGTCATTCATGCTCGACGGTGCGCCCGTGGCTGCGCTCGAGGGAGACAGCCTTCTCACAGCCATTCTCGCGCAAGACGGCGGTTACCTGCGCGCGAGCGAATTCGGCGATGGCCTGCGGGCCGGCTTCTGCCTGATGGGGGCATGCCAGGATTGCTGGGTGAACGTCGAGGGGGGCGGCCGCGTGCGCGCCTGCACCACCCCGATAGCCGAGGGCATGCGCGTGTCGCGCAGGATCGCGCAGCCATGAGCATCGTCATCGTCGGCGCCGGTCCGGCCGGCACCCGCGCTGCAGAGGTTCTCGTCGGCGCCGGCGTGCAGCCAATCGTGATCGACGAAGCGCCGGACAATGGCGGTCGCATCTATCAACGCCAGCCAAACGGATTCCACCGCACCGCGCGCGCACTTTACGGCTTCGAGGCCAAGAAGGCGCGCGCCATACACGAGGCCTTCGATAAGCTGCGCACGTCGATCGACTTCCGCCCGCGAACGCTTGCATGGAACTTGCGGCCCGGCGTGATCGACACGATCTGCGACGGCAAGGCGAGCGCAATGCCGTTCGCGCAGACGATCCTTTGCACGGGGGCGATGGATCGGGTGATCCCGCTGCCGGGCTGGACACTGCCAGGGGTCTTCACGTTGGGCGGATCACAGATTTCCTTGAAGGCGCAGGGCTGCGCCATCGGTGCGCGTGTCGCCTTTCTCGGGACCGGTCCCCTGCTCTATCTCGTTGCGTATCAATATGCCCGCGCCGGCGCCCAAGTTGCGGTCGTGCTCGATACGACGCCCTTCGCCACCAAGGCGGCCCAAGCGTTCGGACTGATGCGTGGCGGCGCAACTTTCGCCAAAGGCCTTTATTACATCGCCTGGTTGCGCGCGCACGGCATCCCCATCTTCGAGGGCGTGACGCCGCTCGCGATCGGGGGCGACGGCCAGGTCGAATCGCTGAGCTGGCGTGATATGAACGGTAACATGCACGAGGTGACAGCCGATGCCGTCGCGGTCGGCTTTGGGCTGAAGCCGGAAGCACAGCTCGCTGATCTCGCCGGGGTACCGTTCGACTTCGATCCCGTGCAGCACAATTGGGTGCCGCGCAAGGATCGGAGCGGGCAAACATCCGTCGAAGGCGTGTTCCTTGCTGGCGACGGCAACGGCATTCGGGGGGCCGACCTTGCCGAGGCGGCTGGCGCGCGCGCGGCCTGGGCTGTGCTGGCGGCGCGCGGCCTGGCGGTTGACGCGCGTGCCGTGGCACACCTTGATGCAACGCTGGGAGCCGGCGCCACCTTCCGTGCCGCATTGGAGCGCGCATTTCCATTTCCAGCAAAGCTCGCCGCCGACATGGCCGACGATACGATCCTTTGCCGCTGCGAGGTGATCACCGCGGGCGAATTGCGCGCCGCCGCGAAGGAAGCTCTCGCGACGCTTCCGCCATCGGAGGTCAATCGCGCCAAGGCCCTGACCCGTGTCGGCATGGGACGTTGCCAGGGTCGCGTCTGCGGCGCAGCCGCAGCCGAGATACTGGCAACGACATTGTCCTGCCCGATCGAGCAGGTGGGTCGGCTGCGCGGGCAGCCGCCGGTCAAGCCGATCCCCATCCTTCCCGCGGAGGCCGCATGAGCGCGACAGCGACCGACGTATTGATCGTGGGCGGCGGCGGTGCCGGCTGCTCCACGGCCCTGCATCTCGCAAAACGCGGTGTGCGATGCATCCTGCTCGAGCGCGGCCAGATCGGCGGGCAAGCCAGCGGCGTCAACTACGGCGGCGTACGCCAACAGGGCCGACATCCGGCCGAGTTGCCGCTCGCCCGACGCTCCCGCGACATCTGGGCCAGGCTGCCGGAGCTCATCGGCACCGACTGCGAATTCGAGGTGACCGGACACCTGAAGCTGGCGCGCAACGAGGCCGAGGAAGCCGACCTCATCGCCTATCTCGACGTCGCCAAGGCCAACGGACTGCCGCTGATCATGATCGGCGGCAACGCCATCCATCAGCAATATCCGTGGCTCGGCCCTGACGTCGTGGCCGGCTCGTTCGCGCCCGACGATGGCGCCGCGAACCCGCGCCTTTTGAGCCCCGCTCTGGCGCGCGCCGCGCGCGATGCCGGCGCCGATATCCGCGAGTTCACGCCAGTCGGCAAGCTGGCCCATGACGGCACTCAGTTCATCGTGACATCGGGCGAGCAGGAATTTCGCGCCCGCTATCTCGTCAACACGGCCGGCTACTGGGGCAGCGCAGTCGCCAAGGCATTCGGCGAGCAGGTGCCGGTGTCGCCGCTCAATCCCAACATGCTCGTGACCGAGCCTTTGCCCTACTTCATCACGCCCAATCTGGGCGTCGTTGGCGGCGACGTCTACCTGCGTCAAATCCGACGCGGCAACGTGATCTTCGGCGGCGGCCGCGGGCACTCCGATCCGGATGTTCCGTCGTCACGGCCGTCGCCCGAGGCAAGTTATGTCGTCATGGCGAAGGCGCTGCAGCTCGTGCCGCAGCTCGCCGGCGTGCAGGTGATCCGCAGTTGGACGGGCATCGACGGAGAGACGCCGGACGATATTCCGGTCATCGGACTGAGCCGCACCACGCCCGGCCTGTTTCATGCTTTTGGATTCTCCGGTCACGGCTTCCAGCTCGGCCCGGCCGTCGGGGCCATCATGAGCGAGCTCGTCCTCGACGGACACACGGACGTCCCGCTCGAGCCGTTCCGCATCGATCGTTTTGCAGCGGATCAATCATTCAACCAGCAGGGACAGAGACATGACGCTTCGCATCACGCTTAGTGCGGCACTCACCGCCGCCACCCTCGTTACGATACCTGCTTCCGCAGCGCCAAAGACCGATCTGAAAGTCGGCATGGCCGCCCAGGATGTCGGCCAGCTCGATCCTCATCGCGCGGTCAGCACGATCGACCGCACCGTGGTGGCCTGGATATACAACGGCCTCGTGCGCTTCAAGCCGGGGACGATGGATCCCAAGCAGATCGAGCCGGATCTCGCGGAGAAATGGGAATCGAGTTCCGACAAGCTCGACTGGACGTTCCATCTGCGTCACGGCGTCAAGTTTCACGGCGACTTCGGCGAGCTGACCGCCGACGACGTCGTCTTCAGCCTGAAGAGGGCAAGTGACGCCAAGACGTCAGCCTTCTCCGCCGACTTCGCAGCGTTCAAGACCATCGAGGCAACGGATCCCTACACGGTCCACATCGTGCTGGCGCGGCAGGTGCCGAGCCTGCTCGGGCTGGTCACCAACTATTCGGGTGGCTACATCGTCAGCCGCAAGGCAGTTGAGAAGTATGGCGCGGACTTCACGCGCAACCCCGTCGGTACCGGGCCGTTCGCGTTTGTCTCCGACACCCCGAACCAGTCGCTCGAACTTGCAGCCTTCGGCGGCTATTTCAGAGGCAAGCCGAAGCTCGAGCACGTGAGCTATCGCTACATTCCCTCCGATTCCTCTCGCGACCTCGCTTTCCAGAACGGCGAAATCGATCTCATCTACGGCAAGCAGGATCAGGCCTGGATCAACCGCATCCGCGCATTGCCGAACTCGGTCGTCGACGTGTTCGAGCCCGGCGAGCTCGCCAATCTCAGTCTCAATATCACGGCGAAACCGCTCGACGACCTCCGCGTGCGGCAGGCGATCGCCTACGCCGTCAACCGGCCGGAGCTCGTGAAGTGGCAGGGCGCCGACACCGCGCGATCCGGCCAGAGCGTGATTCCGGCGGGCTATCTCGGATCGTCAAATGATGTCGGCCTCGTCGCCACTGACGTCGCCAAGGCCAAGGCGCTGCTCAAAGATGCCGGCTATCCCGACGGCGTGACGATCAAGATCATCCACACGCAGTTGCCGCAAATGCTGGGCAGCATGCAGGTCGTGCAGGCGCAGCTCCGCAAGGCGGGCATCAATCTCGATATCCAGGTCGTCGATCACGCTACCTTCCATCAGCAGATTCGCAAGGATCTGAGCCCGATCGTGTACTACGCGGCGGCGCGCTTTCCCGTGGCGGACATCTACCTGACCCAGTTCTTCCATTCGGCCAGCATCGTCGGAAAGCCGACGGCGGTCACCAATTTCAGCCACTGCGACGTGGCGGACAAGGAGATCGACGCCGCCAAGACCGAGACCGATACCGAGAAGCAGGTTGCGCTCTGGGTCGAGGCCCAGAAGAAGATCGTCGCGGCCGTCTGCGCCGTTCCGCTGGCCGAGGCCTTGCAGATCTGGGCGCACCGCACCGACCTCGACTACGGCTACGAGTTGAAGGCGTCGCTGTCGCTCGGTCCGCTCTTGACGGAAGCGACGCACTTCAAGTGAGGTCAGCGCGAGCAAACCAAGGGATCGTCCGGTGATTGGCTTCATCATCCGAAGATTGCTGGCGTCGATACCGACACTGCTCGCGGTATTGACGCTCGTCTTTCTGCTGGTGCGCGTGGTTCCGGGCGATCCCGCGATCGCCATCCTGGGCGATCGAGCGACCCCGGAAACGCTCTCGGCCCTGCGCGCCGAACTCGGCCTCGATCGCTGGATCGGTACGCAATATTTCGAGTTCCTCGGTCATGCCTTGCGCGGCGATCTCGGCACCAGCATGGTCACGCATCGTGCAGTCTGGACCGAAATTGCCGAAGCTTTGCCGCACACCATCGTGTTGACGCTGGCGGCCATGGCGATCGGATGCCTGGTCGGCATTCCAGCGGGCGTCTGGGCTGCCCTCCACCGCAATGGCACGATCGACGTCCTGACGCGGCTGCTGTCATTGCTCGGGTTGTCCTTCCCCGTCTTTGTCTCCGGCATTTTTCTGCTCATCGTCTTCGCGTTGCAGCTGCACCTTTTTCCGGTGATCGGCAATCCGCGCCCCGGCGACTGGATCGACGGCCTGCACAAGCTCGTCCTGCCCGCGATAACCCTTGGCATCGTGATGGCGGCTTATGTCGTCCGCGTGACGCGCAGCTCAATGCTTCAGGTACTCGGCGAGGATTACATCCGCACCGCGCGCGCAAAAGGCGTTCCACGGCGCAGCATCATCTGGCGCCACGGCTTGTCCAATGCCCTGATCCCCGTGGTCACCGTGGTGGGCCTCTATGTCGGCATCCTCATCGGCAATTCGGTGCTCACCGAGATCGTCTTCAACCGCCCTGGCCTGGGCAAGGTGATCGTCAGCGCGCTGACCCAGCGCGACTACACCATGTTGCAGGGCATGATGGTGATCTATTGTTTCCTGATCGTCGTCGTGAACCTGATCACCGACCTCAGCTATGGGCTCATCGATCCGAGGGTTAAGCAATGACCGATGTGGCCGTTTCCGCCCCACCTTCAACACGCCGTGCCGTGATCGGCCGGTTCTTGAGCGATCCCACGACACTGGCCGGCGTCATTCTCTGCGCGATCGTCGTAGCCGGCGCGCTGCTGGCGCCATGGCTTTCCCCACACGATCCCCTCGAACAGAACATACTCGATCGCCTGGCGGGACCCGGGTCCGACTATCTGCTCGGCACCGACCAATTCGGGCGTGACGTGCTGTCACGGCTGCTTTGGGGCGCCCGGGTATCCCTGCTGGTATCCTTTCTTTCTATCGCCAGTGCCGTCGTTATCGGTGGGGCGATCGGTATGATCAGCGGCTATATCGGCGGCCGCTTCGATCTCGTGACCATGCAGGTGATGGACGTCCTGCTGTCGTTTCCGAGCCTGATCCTCGGCATGATCATGGTGGCGCTGCTTGGGTCGAGTATCACAAATCTCGTCGTTGCCATTGCGCTCACGGCGATCGCCCCGTTCGCGCGCATCGCGCGCGCACCGGTCCTGGTGCTCAAGGAGCGCGCCTTCATCGAGGCCGGCCGCGCGCTCGGCTTCTCGCATCTGCGCATCCTGCTCGTGCATGTGCTGCCGAACATCGTCACCGACCTCCTGGTCATGGGCACGCTCTGGATGGCGACAGCGGTCCGCACCGAGGCCTCGCTTTCCTTCATCGGGCTCGGCGTCAAGCCGCCGACGCCGACCTGGGGCGGCATGATGCGGGACGGATTTGAGAACATCCTCGATTCGGCATGGCTGTGCATCTGGCCGGGCCTGGCTATTCTTGTCCTGGTTTTGGGACTGAACCTCGTCGGTGATGGCCTTTGTGATATCACCGATCCCAAGGCGACCCAATGACCACGTCCGAAGCTTTGCTCGAGGTTTGCGACCTCGCCAAGCATTTCACGGTGACCAAAGGCTTCCCGCGCCCGGTCACGACGACAGTCCGCGCCGTCGACGGCGTCAGCTTCGCGGTCACGCGCGGCGAGGCGTTCGGCCTGGTCGGCGAATCCGGCTGTGGCAAGTCGACCGCAGCGCGCGCCGTCCTGCGTCTGATTCCGCCGGACGCCGGCCGCGTGCGCTTTGCTGGCATCGACGTAACCGACGCACACGGATCCGCGCTGCAGGGGCTGCGTCGTCGCATGCAGATCGTATTCCAGGATCCCTATTCGTCGCTCAATCCGCGGCGCACGATCGGCCAGGCCTTGACAGAGCCGCTTGGCGTGCATGGTCTTGCCCACGGCCGTGCCGCGCGCGACCGCGCAGTCGCGTTGCTGGAGGAGGTCGGCCTGCCGCCGTCTGCCTACGACCGCCACCCGCACGAGTTTTCCGGCGGGCAGCGTCAACGCGTCGGAATCGCCCGTGCACTGTCTGTCGAACCCGAGCTCATCGTTGCCGACGAGCCGGTTTCCGCGCTCGACGTCTCCGTGCAGGCACAAGTGCTATTGCTGCTGAAAGATCTGCAGGCGCGGCGCGGCCTGACATTCGTATTCGTCAGTCACGATCTCGGTGTCATCAGGTGGTTCTGCTCGCGCGTCGCGGTCATGTATCTCGGACGTATCGTGGAGGACGGCCCGGTCTCACGCGTGTTCGGCGCACCGCGCCATCCCTATACGCGCATGCTGCGTGATGCGTCGCCCATCCCCGATCCGGGCATCCGGGGCCAACTGCCGCGCATCGTCGGCGAAATTCCTTCCGCCGCCAATCCACCGGCAGGTTGTCACTTTCATCCCCGTTGCCCCCGCGCATCGGAGGTGTGCCGCACTGTGTATCCGCAATGGCGGTCTGATGGTGATAGCGGTATCGCCTGTCACCATCCAGAGGACTGATCGGCGCGGTAACCGCGGCGCACCTTCACGAGGCAATCCTGTAGCCAGCCGGATTCCCGAGAGTTCCGTCAACCTGCCCTTGCCTTCACGTACCGGCCGGGTGCGGATTCGCCGGTTGGGTAGAGATTGCTACCGAGTTGGCTGCGCGCGGGCACCTGGTCTTCCGCCCATGGCTTGAGCCAATCGATCCAGTTATTCCACCAACTGCCGGGCTTCTCCTCAGCGCTCGCGAGCCATGTCGCCGGATCATCGCAGCGGTTGTCCGAAACCCAATAGCTCCGCTTGTTCTTCGATGCTGGATTGATCACGCCGGCAATGTGCCCACTCGCACCGAGCACAAAACGCGTCTCGCCCGCGAACAAGCCCGTCGTTCGATAGGCGGATCGCCATGGCACGATGTGATCCTCGACGGTTGCCAGAATATAGGCAGGCAAATCGACCCGTCCCAGATCGACTGGTGTGCCGCACATCGTCAATTTGCGGGGCTCCCGGAGATTGTTCTCCAGGTACATATTGCGGATGTACCAGCAATACATCGGACCGGGGAGATTGGTCACATCCGCATTCCAGAACAGAAGATCGAAGCGCTCGGGCGATTTTCCCTTCAGATAATTGTTGATCACATTCGGCCATATTAGCTCTTTCGAACGCAGGGTCTGGAAGACGAATCCCAACTCGGAGCCCCGGTAGATACCGCCATGGCCGATCGTCTGTTCGCGCTGTCGCACGCTCTCTTCATCCACGAACACGCCGAGATCGCCGGGCTCTCGGAAATCGAGCATCGTCGTCAGCAGGGTCACACTGGCGACCGACTCGTCGCCTCGCGTCCGCAGGATCGCCAGCGCCGACGACAGGATGGTTCCTCCGACACACCATCCCACGACATTGACTTTGTCGGCGCCTGATATCGACTGAGCGATCTCAATGGCGCGCATCGCACCTTGCTCGACGTAGTCGTCCCAGCCAAAATGCCCGCACGAGGCATCCGGATTGCGCCAGGACACCATGAAGACCGTCAGGCCGTGCTCGACCGCGAACCGGACGAAGGAATTGGCCGGCTGGAGATCAAGGATGTAGAACTTGTTGATGCAGGGCGGAACGACCAGCAGAGGCCGCGCAGCCACCTGCTCCGTCGCCGGCTCATATTGAATGAGCTGAAACAGGTCGTTTTCGAACACGACCGCGCCGCTGGAGGTTGCGACGTCCTTTCCGACCTCGAATGCGTTCTCGTCCGTGATCGTCAAATTGCCCTTGCCCAGATCCGCGATCAGATTGTCGAAACCGGCCTTGAGGCTCTGACCTTCAGTGTCGGTCGCAAGCTTGATGACATCGGGGTTCGTGGTCATAAAATTGGTCGGGCTCATCGCCTCGACGAGCTGGCGCGTGAAAAAGCGCAGGCGGTGCTTTTCCTTCTCGTCCAGATCCAGGGCTTCCACGAAGTCGGTGCAATAGCGCGAGTTCAACAGATAGGACTGCTTCAGCAGGCTGTAGAGCGAGTTATCCCGCCATTCCGTGGCATTGAACCTGCGGTCGCCGCGCGCGGGCTCGAGACCTCCCTCGCTCTGCACGCCTGCCGCTGATTTGATGACGTGCTCGGTCAGCTGGTACAGACGCATCAGATGCTCGGCCTGTAGTTCAGCGATACGCGCCGACGAGCTGAGCGCCGAACTCTCCTTCGCGCCATCGCGATCGCCATCCGCCGGCCATCCCAGCGACCGCCACAGGCTCGCGCCCGCCTTCATGAAACCGTCGACAAACTCGTCCGGCATGTTGAATGGCCGATTCATCAGATATCCCTCACTCAGCAAAATAGGATGATGGGTCGCGTTTCCAGGTCCGGGCCGCTTCTATCTGGCGCCCTTCGCTCTCATACCCGGCCGGCTGCACCGCGCCGCCCGGAACGTCACAAACGTCCGCTTGCCTTCGTCAAGTTCCGGAGCGGACGAGCGAACCTTCACGGATCCCGTCAACGTTCACGGCAAGGCGCTTTATCTTATCGTACAGCGTCTGCTTTGGGACGCCCAACAGCGCCGCGGTTGCCTGGACGTCGCCTTGCTTGCGCCGCAGCGCGTCCGCGATGATCGATCGCTCGATATTTTCAAGTTGCCGGGGCAACGACATGTCCGACGTACCAAATCCAGACTTGTTGATCGCCTTGCCGTCGAGAACGCCCAGCACGAAACGATCAGCGACGTTGCGGAGCTCGCGCACGTTTCCCGGCCAGGAGTAAGCCAGCAGGGCCGACATCGTCTGATCGTCCAGTATCGGCGCATCGCGCTCGAAACGTCTCGCGGCGTCCAGCGTGAAGTGCTCGAACAGGAGGGGAATGTCCTCACGTCGCTCTCGAAGTGGCGGCAGTTCTATGAATGCGACGCCGAGGCGATAATAGAGATCGGCGCGAAACAGCTTCTTTTCGCTCAGCTCGAACAAATTGGTTTTGCTCGCCGCTACGACGCGGCAATCCACTGAGATCGGCTTGTTGGTTCCGACGCGCTCGATGGACCGATCCTGCAGCGATCGCAGCAACTTCACCTGGACGCTCAGCGGCATGCTCTCGATTTCGTCCAGGAACAGCGTTCCGCCATTGGCATACTCGATCTTTCCGATCCGCTGGCGGGTTGCACCGGTGAATGCACCGACCTCGTGACCGAACAACTCGCTCTCGACCAGCGACTCCGGCAGGCCGCCACAGTTCACCGCGACATAATTGCCGGCGCGACGACCGCTATGATTGTGGAGGCAGCGCGCGACGACGTCCTTGCCGGTTCCGGTCTCGCCATAGATCGTGACGTCGACATTGGTTGCGGCCAACGTGGACACGAGCCGACGCACCTCCTGGATCTGCGGCGATCGGCCGAGCAGGCTCGCCTCGATTCCCTGGCGGTCCGCCAAGGCCGACCGCAGCGAGCGGACTTCCAGTGTGAGGCGCCTCTTCTCGGCGGCTCTGCGCACCACCGAGATCAGCTGTTCCGAAGAGCACGGCTTCTCGATGAAATCGTACGCACCGTTGCGCATCGCCTGCACAGCCATGGAGATATCGCCATGCCCGGTGATGAGGATCACCGGCAGATCCTGATCCAACCTGCGCAGGTCGGCCTGCCATTCAAGGCCGCTCTTGCCGCGCAGGCGCACGTCACAAACCACAACGAAGGGCATGTCCGAGCGCACGGACACGTTGGCAGTCTCGACGGAAGCAAATCCCGAGACCGAAAAACCTGCAAGCTCGAGAGCCTGAACGCCGCCGATGCGGACATCCTCGTCGTCCTCGACATAGATCACGCCAATTGATTGGTCATCGCCCATGCAAAGCCGCCTCTGTCATCTCAGCCAACGGAAGGATTACGACAAATTCGGCGCCATCAGGCAGATTGCGCGCACGCAATTCGCCGCCAAAGGAACGCGCAATGTGGTTGGACAGCATCAAGCCGAGGCCGAGCCCCTTGCCCGCAGGCTTGGTCGTCACAAATGGCTCGAACATGCGCTGCAGAACATCGGACGCGATCGCCGGACCGCTGTTGCTGATGGCGATGCGGCAGCGGGCCGCCTGTCCCTGCTCCCTGGTCGCCCGGATCAGGATCGATTTTCGCTCGACGCTCTCCACGGCATCCAGCGCATTCGCCACGATGTTGCACAGCAGCTGCTCAAGCCGCGTCTGATCGGCAACGACGCAGAGCTTCGCGTCAATGTCCGTCGCGACGGCGACCCCGCCTTCCTTGACTCGCCCGGAAAGTATTTTGAGCGATTCAGCCGCGGCCTGCTCAACGGAAACCGCGCCGAGCGGGCTGCTCGACTTGTATGCGAACACCCGCAACTGGCCGGTCAAGCGTCCGAGCCGCCGCACCAGCTCGCCAATTCGGGTGAGATTTCCACGGGCATCGCCGATTGATCCGCGGTCGACCAGCAAAACTGCATTGTCGGCGGCGGTCTGCAAGGCCGCCAGCGGCTGGTTCAGTTCGTGCACGATGCCCGCCGACATCTGGCCGAGCGCGGCCAGCTTGCCGGCATGAACGAGCTCATCCTGCGCAGCGCGCAATTCGGCGGTACGCTCCTGCACCCTGGTTTCGAGCATGTCGTTCGCCGCCTGCAACGCGGCTTGGCTCGCCAACCGCTGCTTGATCTCTCTACGGCGTTGCTCGACAAGACCAAGCGCCAACAGCGCGACGAGGGCAGCGAGTCCCGATATGACCCCGATGACGAGCGCGGTCTCCCGCGTGGGCGCCTCGTCGTCGAGAAGCACGAGTTTCCACAGACCGCGGTTGATTGGAAGCTCGCTGACGGTATAGGCGGTGCCGTTCTCCGCGGTGATCCGTGCAGTGCCGTTGTCGGACCGGGCGACGAAGGTCCATCCGAGCGGCGCGAGATCGTGGTTTCCGTAGGGTTTGGATCGCGCAATGTCATCGCGTGTTTGAACCGACAGCGGCGCCATCGGGCGATAGCGCCACTCGTCACGGGAGGCGAGTATTGTCACCTTGCGCTCGTCGACCAGTAGAATGTCGTTGTCGGTGTTGCGCCACGCCCGCTCGAACGAATCCAGATTGACCTTGACGGTCGCGATCCCCTTCGTCGTCCCGCTGTCCTTCAGGGCGTAGGACAGATAATAACCGGCACGCGCGGTGGTGATACCGACACCGAAGAATGCGCCGCGACCGTTCGCTAGCGCTTCGCTCACATAGGGACGATACGACAGGTTTTCGCCGAAGGGTGTCCCGGGCTGGTCGAAATCAGCCGCGGCCAGCGTCGCGCCGGTGACCCCGAGGACATAGAGGTTGTCGGCCCCCGCCAGCAGGTTGATCGATTTCAGATACAGGCTGACGGCTTGTTGCAGTGCGGGATCGCTGGGCGCCTCGAGCAGCCGAAACACCCCGGGTGACGTCTCCAGGAGAGACGGAAGATATTCAAATCTCGAAAGATGGCCGTCGAGCCTGGCGGCCTCGACGGCCAACCGCTGCTGGGCCGCAGCGTGCAAATGGTCCAGTCCCCGGCGGAACGTGACCGCATATCCGAGCCACGCTGCCGCCGCGACCAACGCAAGGGCAAATGCGCCGCGAATGAACCAACGCGTGGACGCAGGCGCCACCGAACCGACCTTGGCAGGCTCCTTGACGTTCACCAGGGATGAAAGCTCCGTCATCTTGTGAACCAGCACAAACCCGGGAGCGCCGGCAATCGCGGCAGGCCACTCACGCATAGTCTAACTCTATGGTCTTGCCCCGGAATACGCGATAGGAAAATCCGGTGTAGGCGATGATGACGGGCAGCGTGATGCAAACCCCGATCAATATGACTCGGAGCGACTCCGGACTGCTGGCGGCCTGCCAGACCGTGAGCCGGTCGATCACGACATAGGGGTAGATGCTGTAGCTGAGACCCAGGAAACTCAGGAAGAACACGAGAACCAGTAATGCGAAGGGCAGCCAGCACAGCGCGCCGCGCACGGCCGGCGCCCCCAGCAAAAGGCGGACCGTCAGCAGCGCAACGCTGGTCGTGATCGGGATCGAGGCCACCGCGATCATCGCCGGCAGGGTAAACCACCTGAGGCGGACCGTCTCGCTGATCCACGGCGTTGCCATCGAGATCAGGATCAGGCCCAGGACCATGGGTGCCCAGGCGATCTTGCTCCACTCGATCGCCTTCTCCTGCAGCTCGCCATGCGTCTTCATCACGAGCCATGTCGCGCCGAGCAGCGCATAGGCCATCGGCAGCGCAATCGCGATAGCGCCGGCGAAGATCGGATAATTCCAACCCTCGCCAAAACCGCTGATATAGCGACCGAGCATCCAGCCCTGGCATACGGACGCCAGCATCGATCCGGCAATGAACATGCGATCCCACATCGCCTTCCGGTCGGCCTTCGCCTTCACCCGGAAATCAAAGGCAGCCCCGCGCAGGATCAGGCCGACCAGCATGAGGGCGGTCGGCAAGTACAATTCCGACAGGACCAGTCCATGCGCCTTGGGGAAGGCGACGAGGAGAAGGCCGACGCCGAGCACGAGCCAGGTCTCATTCGCGTCCCAGAAGGGGCCGATCGAGGCGACCATGGTATCCCGCTCGTCAGGCGTCGCCCGATGCATCAGCATGCCGACCCCGAGATCGTAGCCGTCGCTCACGACATAGACGAGGAGAGATACGCCCATCAGCCCGATGAAGATCAGCGGCAAAAGCTCGTCGAAGGACATCAACATCATGCGAACTCTCCGCGGCTCTGATAGCGAAGCGGGTCCTGTGCAAGATCCTCCGACGTGACGGCCGCCGAGCTCTTTTCCGGCTTCTCCGACATGTATTTCAGCACGCCGACATAGGCCACCAGCAAGCCCACATAGAGGGTCACGTAGATTGCCAGGGTCAGGGCGATACTCGCCGATGGAACGCGCGAAGCGACCTCGCTTGTTCGGATAAGGCCGGAAACGATGAACGGTTGCCGTCCGATCTCCGTGACGTACCATCCCGCGATGGTTGCAACCCATCCGGCAAAGGTCATTCCCGCGAACAGTTTGAGCAATGGTCGCGGCATAAGGGAAAACTCCCAACCGTCGCGCCAATGCCTCCAGAGGCCGACCCAGCTGACGAGCAACATCAGAATGCCCGTTCCCACCATGATCCGGAACGACCAGAACAGCGGCAGCACCGGCGGATGCGCCGATGGGAACTCGTTCAGCCCCTTGAGTTCCCCGTCAGGATCGTGGCGGAGGATCAGGCTCGCGAGTTTCGGCACCGGCAGTTCGAAACGGTTCGACCGGGTCGCATCGTCGGGAATCGCGAACAGGAGCAGCGGCGCGCCACGCGTCGTCTCCCAGATGCCTTCAACCGCCGCGATCTTCTGCGGCTGATGCTTGAGCGTATTGAGCCCGTGGAAATCACCGGCCACCATCTGGGCGGGCGCGGCCAGGGCCGCGAACACGAGCCCGGTTCGCAAGACCCGCGAGGCGCTCGTCGTCGCGACGCCTTTCAGGAGCTGCCAGGCGCTGATCCCGATCAGCAGGAAGGCGCAGGTCAGTGCGGACGCCAGCACCATGTGGACCAGACGATATGGGAAGGACGGATTGAAGATGATCGCGAGCCAGCTCCGCGCGTGGAACTGACCATTGACGATTTCGTATCCCGCCGGCGTCTGCATCCATGAGTTGAGCGCTAGGATCCAGAATGCGCTCATCAGCGTTCCCAGGGCGACGAGGACGGTCGCTCCCAGGTGAACTATCTCGCCGACGCGGCGATGGCCGAACAGCATCACGCCGAGAAAGCCCGCTTCCAGAAAGAACGCGGTCAGCACTTCATAACCGAGCAGAGGGCCGGCGATGTTGCCCACACGCTCCATATAGCCCGGCCAGTTGGTGCCGAACTGGAAGCTCATGGTGACGCCGCTGACCACCCCGAGCGCGAACGTCAGGGCGAACACCTTGGTCCACAGCCGATAGGCGCGGAGCCAATCGAGTTTCTGCTGCGGATCGGTCGCGCGCAGGTACTTCAGCCGGAAGAACAAAAGCAACCAGCCCAGCGCAATCGAGATCGATGGAAAAAGGATGTGGAACGTGATGTTGGCGGCGAACTGCATGCGCGCAAGGAACACGGCGTCCATCAACATTCCTCCGGGTTCACGCAGCACCTCCAGCGTGAATCAAATGCGCATCAATGCAGCTTCACGTGCGGCTCGGTGCGACGGGTGATCAGGCGGGCCAGCGTGTCGAGCGCTACCTTTACCGAACCGTGCAGCGCGTGTTCGTGCATCTTGTAGAGCGACAGGTACATCATCCGTGCAAAGAGGCCTTCGAAGACGAGGCTGCCGCCCACGAGCGCTCCCATCATCGAGCCGACCGTGCTGAATTCGCCGAGCGAGACCAGGGATCCGAAGTCCCTGTAACGGTAGTCCTTGAGCGGTTCGCCGCGCAGATGTCGCGGAATCTGTAAATAGAGATGGGAGGCCTGCTGATGCGCCGCCTGCGCGCGCGGCGGAACGTTGCCGCGTTCGCCCCACGAGCAGGCCGAGCAGTCGCCGATGGCAAAGATGCTATCGTCGCGTGTTGTTTGCAGCGTTGGCTTGACGACGAGCTGATTGATGCGGTTCGTCTCCAACCCGCCGATATCCTTCAGGAAATCGGGCGCCTTGACGCCCGCTGCCCAGACGATCAGTTCGGCGGGAATCGTCCGGCCGTCGGTCAGGCTCACGCGGTCGGGACCGACCTCGGAGACCTTGGCTCCGACCAGAACATTGACCCCCAACCTGGCGAGCAGCTTTTCCGTTTCTTTTGAAACACGTTTGGGTAGCGCCGGCAGCACGCGGTCAGCGGCTTCAATCAGCGTGATCCTGATGTCCTTCTGAGGATCGACCTGATCGAGGCCATACGCCACGACCTCGCGCGTCGTTCTGTGCAGTTCAGCCGCAAGTTCGACGCCGGTCGCGCCGGCTCCGATGATCACGACCTTCAACTGGTGCGCCCCCAGAGGCGCCGATTGGGCATGCGCGCGGATGCAGGCATTGACCATGCGTTCGTGAAACCGCCTCGCATCGGCCTGTGATTCAAGCTTGATTGCATGGTCCACGACGCCAGGCGTGCCAAAATCATTGTTCTGGCTTCCGATGGCGACGACGAGGGCGTCATAGTCGAAAGCTCGCTTCGGCGTGACTTCACGACCTTCGCTGTCGAAATACGGCGCCACCTGTACCTGACGCCGATCCCGATCTATCCCGATCATGTCCCCGATGCGGTAGCGGAACCCATGCCAGTAGGATTGCGCGAGGTAATCGACTTCGTGGGCGGAGATGTCCATACTGCCAGCGGCGATTTCGTGCAGTTTTGGCTTCCACACATGCGTGCGGTTGCGCTCGATCAACGTGATGTCGAGCTTGCCCTTACGCCCGTATTTGTCACCGAGCCGAGTCGCAAGCTCCAGTCCGCCGGCTCCGCCTCCGACGATCACAATTCGGGGTTTTCCCAATTGCGGCTTACCCATGATGGCCTCGACCAATCAAGTTCACAAACCGTCCGAGCGCATCCCCCTGATCAGGCTCTCTCGGACACGGCGTCGGCGACCGCAACCGCCGCCATGTTCACGATGCGTCGCACCGTGGACGATGGTGTGAGGATGTGCGCCGGCTTTGCCGCCCCGAGCAGGATGCCGCCGACAGTCAGTCCCTGCCCCGCGGCCATCCGCAGCAGATTGTAGGAGATATTGGCAGCGTCGAGATTCGGCATGACAAGCACATTCGCCGGCCCCTCGAAACCGGAGTCGGGAAACTCGTGGTGAAGCACGGATGGCGACAGCGCCGCGTCACCGCGCATCTCGCCCTCGACAGCCAGATCAGGCGCTCGCTCGCGAATGATCGCCCGCGCTTCCCGCATCTTGTTCGCTTCCGGGACCGCGGAGCTGCCGAAGCTCGAATGCGACAGCAACGCCACCCGCGGCGTGATGCCGAACCGCCTGACCTCCGCCGCCGCCAGCAAGGCGATGTCGGCGACCTGCTGTGCGGTCGGGTTGAGGTGGCAATGGGTGTCGCAAATGAACAGCTGATGCTGCTGCAAGATGAGCATCTGCATCACGGCCAGCGTCCGCACGCCATCGCGGGTGCCGATCACGTTGCGGATCGCCGTCAGGTGGTCGGCAGTCCTGCCGATGACGCCGCACAGCATCGCATCGCCGATGCCTCTTTCGAGAAGAAGCGAGGCGAGCACGGTCGCATCGCTCCGAGTCTCGGAGAGCGCCAGCGAGGCCGATACGCCGTCGCGCTTCCGCCGCGAATGATACACTTCCGCGCATTTGGAATAGATTTCCGCATCATGCGGATCAACGATCTCGCAGTCCTTGCCAGGCTTCAGCCGAAGATCGAAAGACCTGATCCGCTCCTCGATCGTCGAGGGCCGGCCGACCAGCAAGGGTCTTGCAATCCTCTCGTCAACGATCACCTGCGCGGCGCGCAGCACGCGCTCGTCCTCGCCCTCCGCCAGCAGCAATGATTTTCCGCTTTCCTTCGCTATCGAAAAGACCGGCTGCATCGCGTTGCCGGAATGATAGACGAACCGGCTCAGCTGCTGCCGATAAGCTTCCATGTCCGCGATCGGACGCTTTGCAACCCCACTGTCCGCCGCAGCCCTGGCCACCGCCGGTGCCACGACCTCGATGAGACGCGGGTCGAGCGGCTTTGGAATGAGATAGTCGCGGCCGAAGCGGAGCTTCTCGCCCCTATACGCAGCGGCCACCACCTCGGGCACTTCCGCCATGGCCAGATCTGCCAGCGCGCGCACTGTCGCGAGCTTCATCTCCTCATTGATTGTCGTCGCTCCACAATCGAGCGCGCCCCTGAAGATGAACGGAAAGCAGAGGACATTATTGATCTGGTTGGGATAGTCCGACCGTCCCGTACCTATGATCGCATCGGGGCGAACCGCCAGCGCGTCTTCCGGCATGATTTCCGGGATCGGGTTGGCCATCGCGAAGATCAAGGGATCGCGTGCCATCTTCTTGACCATGTCTTGCGTCAGCACATTGCCCGCCGACAGGCCCAGAAAGATGTCCGCGTCTTGGATGATCTCGTCGAGCTTTCGTGCCTCCGTTTTCACCGCATAGCGCGCCTTGTTGTCGTCCATGCCTTCCGTGCGGCCTGCATAGACGACGCCCTTTGCGTCGGTCACGATGATTCGATCGTGGCGCAAGCCAAGGCTGACGATGAGGTCAAGACAGGCCAGCGCCGCCGCGCCGGCGCCGGAGCAAACCAGCTTGACGTCGGCAATATTCTTCTTGACCAGCTTCAACCCGTTGAGGATCGCAGCCGCTGCGATGATCGCGGTCCCGTGCTGGTCATCGTGAAAGACCGGAATCTTCATTCGGGCGCGCAGCTTCTGTTCGATGTAGAAGCATTCCGGCGCCTTGATATCCTCCAGATTGATCCCGCCGAACGTCGGCTCCATCCTGGCGATGGTTTCGACCAACGCGTCCGGATCTTCTTCGGCCAGCTCGATATCGAAGACATCGATCCCCGCGAACTTCTTGAACAGGCACGCCTTGCCTTCCATCACTGGCTTGCCCGCCAGCGGGCCGATGTTGCCAAGGCCAAGCACCGCGGTGCCGTTGGTCACGACAGCCACGAGGTTGCTGCGCGCCGTCAACTCATCGGCCTTGAGTGCGTCCTTGGCGATGACCAGGCAGGGCTCAGCCACGCCGGGCGAATACGCCAGCGACAGATCGCGCTGCGTCGCCATGGCCGTGGTAGGCACCACGGAAATCTTTCCCGGCCTCGGCAAACGGTGATATTCGAGTGCGGCTTCCCTCAGATCCTGGTCCATCGTATTCCCCGATTCTAATTTTCGCTCGGGCGGCGGATGCGCCGCTCTCCTGCTTTGCGAGGCCGGCCGACCTCAGGTGCTTCCACCACGCGTGCGCATCGCGGCCATTCCGTCCTCAAAGCGCCGGCGCAGTATCTCGACGGTTTGTTTCTGCTGCTCTGTCGCAGTCTCGGCGAGCTGACGCATGTTGGCGAGAGCTTTTTCGAAGCCCTGCCGGGCGATTTCCGTTCGCCGTCCCGCTACCGTTTCGTTGCTGGCCTCCGCGGCGATCGCCTTCATGGTTTCCTGAAAAACCTCGGCCTGTCGCGCCATCAAGTTTTGCCAGCTGTCATACGCCGTACGGTTGACCTCGATGAGCGCGTCGATGTTTTTCTTCTCCATATCGATCAACGACATCATGTCGACGCCGCTGATCTGGCAGGATTCGATGAGCTTGGCGAAATCGAACGCGCCAAACCCCCAGTTGGCCTCATTTGCCTTCGGTTTGCTGTCGGACATTTCCCTCTCCTGTCGATGTTTCTTCGGTCCCAGCTTCGATGCGACACTGGCGTTCGCCTCCGCTAGTCACGCGGCCGCGATCGGCGCCGGCCGGCCTTCGGCGTCGAGCGCGACGAACGTAAAGATGCCTTCCGTCACCTTCACTCGGTCCCCGAGTCGCCTGCGCAACGCCCAGGCTTCCAGCCGGACCGCAACCGACGTGCGTCCCACCCGCTCGGGCGCCGCGTAGACGCACAGAACATCGCCGACATAGACCGGCTTGATGAAATGCATCGCCTCGACTGCAACCGTCGCAACGCGCCGCTGTGCGTGCTGTCCGGCATGGATTCCGCCGGCGATGTCCATCTGGGAAAGAACCCAGCCGCCGAAGATATCGCCGCTCGGATTCGCGTCCACGGGCATGGCGAGCGTCCGTGTCGTGAGGTCCCCTCGTGGCTGGATCGACATGGCGGTGGCTCAGATCATGCTCTGGCCGCCATTCGCTGAAATCGTCGAGCCCGTGATGAAGCCGGCATCGTCCGAGGCCAGGAAAACGACAGTGCGCGCAATCTCGTGGGGTTCGCCCAGGCGGCCGACCGGAATCTGCGGCAGGATGTTCTTGGCGACAATTTCCGGGTTGATCGCCTTGACCATCTCGGTGGCGATATAGCCGGGGCAGATCGCGTTGACGGTGATGCCGGCGCGCGCACCTTCCTGCGCCAGCGCCTTCACGAAGCCGATATCACCCGCCTTGGCCGCGGAGTAGTTGACCTGACCCATCTGGCCCTTCTGGCCGTTGATCGAGGAGATGCAGATCACGCGGCCGAACTTGCGCTCACGCATCCCCTCCCACACCGGCCTCGTCATGTTGAAGAGCGAGTTCAGATTGGTGTTGATGACCGCGTACCACTGGTCGGGCGTCATCTTGTGGAACATGCCGTCCTTGGTGATGCCCGCATTGTTGACCAACACATCCACCGGCCCGAGGTCGGCTTCGACCTGCTTCAGGCCTGCGACGCACGCCTCATAGTTCGAGACGTCCCACTTGTAGACATTGATGCCGGTCTGGCTCTTGAACTTCGCGGCGGCTTCATCATTGCCGGCATAGCTCGCGGCCACCTTATAGCCGGCCGCCTTGAGCGCAATCGAGATGGCCTCTCCGATGCCGCGCGTTCCGCCAGTCACCACTGCAACCCTGGACATGCTCTCCTCCTGAACTGGATTGACCTTGTATTCGCCGGCTCTTGGGAGCCGCCGTCCCCCGCAGGCGGCGGGTGCCGCCCGCGCCAATGCTTTGGTCGCAGCGATTGAACCCTAGCGCTCGACCGTCAGGGCAACGCCCATGCCGCCGCCAATGCAGAGCGTGGCGAGGCCCTTCTTCGCGCCGCGCTTCTGCATCTCGAACAGAAGTGTCGTCAAAACGCGCGCGCCGGACGCACCGATCGGATGGCCGATGGCGATGGCGCCGCCGTTGACGTTGACGATCGACGGATCCCAGCCCATGTCCTTGTTGACGGCGATCGCCTGCGCCGCGAACGCTTCATTGGCTTCGACCAGATCCAGATCGCCAACCTTCCAGCCGGCCTTCTCGAGCGCCTTTCTGGATGCCGGAATCGGCCCCGAGCCCATAATGGCGGGATCGACGCCCGCCGTCGCCCACGACACGATCTTCGCGAGCGGGGTGAGGCCGCGCTTTTTGGCCTCATCACCGCTCATCAGCACGAGAGCGGCCGCACCGTCGTTGATCCCCGAGGCGTTGCCGGCGGTGACCGTACCCTCCTTGTTGAAGGCCGGCTTCAGCTTGCCAAGCGCCTCGACCGTGGTGCCCGGGCGGACATATTCATCCTGGTCGACGATGACATCGCCCTTTCGGGTCTTGACGGTGATGGGAACGATCTCGTCCTTGAACCTGCCGGCCCTTTGCGCATCCTCGGCCTTGTTCTGCGAGCTGGTGGCGAACGCATCCTGCTCCGCACGAGTGATCTGCCATTTGGCGGCTATGTTCTCGGCAGTGACCCCCATGTGATAGCCGTGGAAGGCGTCCATCAGGCCGTCTTTCAGCATGGAGTCGACGAACTTGACGTCGCCCATCTTGGTGCCGTTCCGCAAATGCGACAGATGCGGCGCCATCGACATGGACTCCATGCCGCCTGCGACGATGACCTTCGCATCGCCGTTGGAGATCTGCTGCAAGCCCAGAGCAACCGATCGCAAGCCGGACCCGCAGAGCTGGTTCATGCCCCACGCCGTTTTCTCCTGCGGAATGCCAGCCGCCATGGCAGCCTGGCGCGCCGGGTTCTGCCCCTCGCCACCGGCCAGGACCTGGCCCAGGATGACTTCGTCGACATCTTCAGGCGAGACTTTGGCGCGCTCGAGGGCGCCCTTGATCGCCACGGCCCCAAGCTCATGGGCGGTCAGCGATCCGAACGCGCCATTGAAGGAGCCAACCGGCGTCCGCGCGGCGGACACAATCACTACATCAGTCATGACCATTTCCTCTTTTACGTTCGATGTCTCGCAATCCGATTGTCAGAAGCCCCTGCCCTCTGCCACGGCGGTCTCGAAATCTGTCGGATCAATGTCGCGATCGAGACCGACACGCAGCTTCTCGCGATCGAGTTCGCCCTCCCACCAGGCCACGACCACGCAGGCTACGCCGTTGCCGCAGAGATTGGTCAGGGCGCGGCATTCGCTCATGAACTTGTCGATGCCGAGCACGATCGCCATGCCGGGAAGTAGCTCCGGCCTGACGGCGGCGAGCGTGCCTGCCAGCGTAATGAAACCGGCACCCGTGATCCCCGATGCTCCCTTCGAGGTGAGCATGGCGACGACGAGAATCGTCAACTGCTCGCCGAAGCTGAGCTGCACGTTCATCGCCTGGGCAATGAACAGCGTCGCCAGCGTCATGTAGATGTTGGTGCCGTCCAGATTGAAGGAGTAGCCGGTCGGCACGACGAGGCCGACGACCGGCTTGGAGCAGCCGAGGCGCTCGAGCTTCTCCATCATCTGCGGAAGCGCGCTCTCCGAGGATGACGTGCCGAGCACGATCAGCAATTCATCCTTCAGATATCTGAGGAACTTGAAGATCGAGAATCCGGCGAAGCGGGCGATCAGACCAAGCACCACAAAGACGAACAAGAGCGCGGTGAGATAGAAGGTTGCAATAAGTCCGGCGAGATTGCCCAGTGCCTGCGGACCATACCGCCCGATCGTATAGGCCATCGCACCGAACGCACCGATCGGGGCAGCCTTAACAATGATCGAGATGACGCCGAACATCGCGTGAGCCACATCATCGATGAACGCCCGCACGGTATGGGCGCGCTCACCGAGCCCCATCAACGCAAAGCCGAACAGGATTGCAAACAGCAGGACCTGCAGGATTTCTCCTTGCGCAAACGCTCCCACGACGGTGTCCGGGATGACGTGCAGGACGAAATCGACCGACTTCATTTCGCTCGCCTGCTTGGCGTAGCCCGCGACAGCAGCGGCGTTGGATTGACCCTGAAAGCCTGCTCCAGGCTGCACCACATTGCCGACGATCAAGCCGAGTGCCAGTGCAAGCGTCGACACGATCTCGAAATAGATCAGCGCCTTGATTGCGACGCGACCGACCTTCTTCACTTCGGAGATGTGGGAAATTCCGGAGACGACGGTACAGAAGATGATGGGCGCAATCACCATCTTGATGAGCTTGACGAAGCCGTCGCCCATCGCCTTGATCCACTCGTTCTTGCCGAGTTCGGGCGAGACCCAACCGACGATAATGCCGAGCACGATCGCCACGAGCACCTGAACGTAGAGCACCCGGTAAAATGGCTTCTTCTGCGTCACGGCCTTCGTACCGACCGTCGCACTGGTCGCTCCAGACATTATGTCTCCTCCCTCATTTCGTTGCGTTCCGCGCGGGCAGCCCTACTTTTTCTTCTGCGGCGGCAAATCTGTGCAGTGGCCCTCAAAGACCTCCGCCGCCATGCCGATGGACTCGCCAAGCGTCGGGTGCGGATGAATGGTCTTGCCGATGTCGGCGGGCTCGCATCCCATCTCGACCGCTAGGCAGATCTCGCTGATCAGATCGCCCGCATGCGTGCCGACGATGCCGCCACCGATGACGCGGTGCGTCGCCGTGTCGAACAGCAGTTTTGTGAATCCCTCGTCGCGGCCATTGGCGATGGCACGGCCCGAGGCCGCCCAGGGGAAGACCGCCTTGCCGAATTTGATGCCCTCGGCCTTGCACTGGTCTTCGGTTTTGCCGGCCCAGGCGACCTCGGGATCGGTGTAGGCGACGGACGGAATCTGCCGCGCGTCGAAATATGACTTTTCGCCGTGGGCGACTTCCGCCGCGACATGGCCTTCATGCACGGCCTTGTGCGCCAGCATCGGCTGCCCAACGACGTCTCCGATCGCAAAGATGTGTGCCACGTTGGTGCGCATCTGCTTGTCGACGTCGATGAAGCCTCGCTCGGTCACCGCGACACCAGCCTTCTCGGCGCCGATCTTCTTGCCATTCGGGCTGCGACCGACCGCCACCAGAACGAGGTCATAGACCTGCGGCCCGGCAGGCGCCTGCTCGCCCTCGAACGTCACCTCGATCCCGGCTTCAGTCGCTTTCGCGCCCACCGTCTTGGTCTTCAACATGACCTTGTCGAAACGTTGCGCGTTCATCTTGTCCCAGACCTTGACCAGGTCCCGGTCGGCGCCTTGCATCAGGCCATCCAGCATTTCGACGACGTCGACGCGCGCACCAAGGGTCGAATAGACGGTAGCCATTTCAAGCCCGATGATGCCGCCGCCGATCACCAGCATGCGCTTGGGGATCGATTTCAATTGCAGCGCGCCCGTCGAATCGACGATGCGCGGATCTTCGGGCAGGAACGGCAGTTTCACGGCCTGGCTGCCGGCCGCGATGATGGCTTTGGCGAACTTGATCGTTTTCTTACCGCCCGCCGAGACCACTTCGAGATGATGCGGATCGAGGAAGGCACCCACGCCGTTCACGACCTCGACCTTGCGGGCCTTGGCCATCCCGGCAAGGCCGCCGGTCAGCTTCTTGACCACGCCATCCTTGAAGCCGCGCAACTTGCCGAGGTCGACCTGCAGCGTACCGAAGGAAATGCCGTGATCGGGCAGATGCTTGACTTCATCGATCACCGATGCCGTATGCAAGAGCGCCTTGCTCGGGATGCAGCCGACATTGAGACAGACCCCGCCGAGCGTGTCGTAACGTTCGACGAGCACGGTCTTCATGCCGAGATCGGCGGCACGGAAGGCAGCCGAGTAGCCGCCCGGGCCGGCACCCAGCACCACCATATCGCATTCGATATCCGCCTTGCCCGAATAGGATGATGCGGAGGGCGCGGCGACCGGCGGAGCGGCTTTGGCCGGAACTGCCGGCGCGGGCTTGGGTTCGGCAACCTCTCCCGTGGCTTCCAGCACGAGGATGATCGTCCCTTCGCTGACCTTGTCGCCGGTCTTGACCTTGACGTCCTTGACCACGCCCGCGTGCGAGGATGGAATCTCCATCGATGCCTTGTCGGACTCGACCATGATCAGGCTGGTGTCGACCGCGACGGTCTCGCCCGCCTTCACCATGACCTCGATCACAGCAACGTCCTTGAAGTCGCCGATATCCGGGACCTTCACTTCGATCTGCTTAGCCATGCTGCTCTCTCCCCTCTCAGAACAGCACGCGCCGCAGATCGGCGAGCACGTTGGCAAAGTGGACGTTGAAACGCGCAGCCGCCGCGCCATCGATGACACGATGGTCCCAGGACAGCGATAGCGGCAGGGTCAGACGCGAGACCCAGTTCTTGCCATCAACCGAATGCTGCTTCCAATAGCCCTTACAGACGCCCATGATCGCGACTTCCGGCGCGTTGATGATCGGCGTGAAGTAGATGCCGCCGATGCCACCAAGCGAGGAAATCGAGAACGTTCCCCCCTGCATCTGGTCCGGCTTGATCTTGCCTTCGCGCGCGACCTTGGCGAGCTCGTTCATCTCCCTGGCGATTTCCGGTACCGACTTCTTGTCGGCGTCTCGGATCACTGGCACCATCAACCCGTTCGGGGTGTCCGCGGCAAAGCCGATGTGCCAGTAGTTCTTGTAGACCAGCGTGTCGCCATCGAGGCTCGCGTTGAACTCCGGAAATTTCTTCAGCGTCGCGACGGCGGCCTTGACCATGAACGGCAGGAGCGAGAGCTTCACGCCGCCCTTCTCCAGCTCCTTGTTCATCTTCACCCTGAACTGCTCGAGATCGGTGATGTCGGCCTCGTCGTGGGTCGTGACGTGCGGAATGACGACCCAGTTGCGGTGAAGATTGGCCGCGGAAATTTTTTTGATGCGGCCGAGTTCCTTGCGCTCGACCGGGCCGAATTTCGCGAAGTCGATCTTGGGCCAGGGCAGAAGGTCGATGCCGCCGACACCGCCGCTGCTCGCAGCGGCTGCCTGCGGCTTGGCAGCTGCCGCCCCGCCCTTGATGAAGGCTTCGACATCTTCCCGCAGGATGCGGCCATGATTGCCGGTGCCCTTGATCTTGCCGAGATCCGCCCCCAATTCGCGCGCCAGCTTGCGCACGGCCGGTCCGGCATAAGCGAGCGCAAAGGCTTTCTCGTCGACCGTGCCGACTTGCGCGGCGGGAGCCGCGGCGGGCACCGGCAATGCGGTCGCCGGCGGAGGGGAAGAAGCGCTGGCTGCCGCAGACGCGTCACCGGTCGCCAGCACGAGGATGATCGAGCCCTCGCTCACCTTGTCGCCGGTCTTCAGTTTGATCTCGCGCACGGTGCCGGAAAGCGGCGCCGGCACTTCCATTGTTGCCTTGTCCGACTCCAGCGCGATCAGAGGATCCTCTGCCTTCACGCTGTCACCCGGCTTGACGAAGATCTCGATGACCGGAACGTCCTTGAAGTCACCGATATCGGGGACGCGCACCTCGGCGACGCCGGCCGGTGCGTTGACGGGCGATGGCGGGGCACTGACGACCGGGCGCGCGTCGGCCTGCTCCGCGCCGGCCCCCTCGAACTGGACGATCACCCCACCTTCGCTCACCTTGTCGCCGACCTTGACGACGACCGACTTCACCACGCCATCCCGCGGCGACGGCACTTCCATGGTCGCTTTGTCGGACTCCAGCGCAACCAGCGGATCCTCCGCCTTCACCTTGTCGCCCGGCTTGACGAAGATCTCGATTACCGGGACATCCTTGAAGTCGCCGATATCTGGAACCTTGATGTCGATCACACCGCTCATCGCTCTGCCCTCGGCTCCGCTGCCTTACACGGTCCAGGGCGCGGCGCGCCCGGCGTCGATCTGATATTTGGCGATGGCCTTGGCCACGACCGCCGGCTTGATGGCGCCCTCGTCGGCGAGCGCCTTGAGCGCAGCGACGGCGACGTAGTGCCGATCGACCTCGAAGAACTTGCGCAGCTTCACCCGGTAGTCGCTCCGGCCGAACCCGTCCGTGCCGAGCACGACGTAGCGCCGCCCGGCCGCCTGGACGTATTCCCGGATCTGATCGGGGTAGTTGCGCATATAGTCGGTGGAGGCCACGACCGGCCCCGGGTGCCCCTCGAGCTGAGCTTCGACCCAGCTCTTGCGCCGCGGCTCGGTGGGATGCAGCAAATTCCAACGCTCCGCGTCCATGCCGTCGCGGCGCAACTCGTTGAAGCTCGTCGCACTCCAGACGTCGGCGGTGACACCGAAATCGGCCTTGAGCAGGTCCGCTGCCGCGATCACCTCGCGCAGGATCGTACCGGAGCCGACGAGCTGGACGCGCAGCTCCTTCTTTGGCGCCTCGCCGCCGTTCTTGAGCAGGTAAAGTCCCCGGAGAATTCCCTCCTCAGCACCCTTGCCTGCATCAGCGAGCGCGGGATGCGGATAATTCTCGTTCATCAGCGTGACGTAATAGTAGACGTCCTCCTGCGCCTCATACATGCGGCGCATGCCTTCACGAACGATCGTCACGACCTCATAGGCAAAGGTCGGGTCGTAGGACACGCAGTTCGGGATGGTGGCGGCGAGGATGTGGCTGTGGCCGTCCTCGTGCTGCAAGCCTTCGCCGTTCAACGTGGTTCGGCCGGCGGTACCGCCGAGCAGGAATCCGCGTGCGCGCATGTCGCCCGCAAGCCAGGCGAGATCGCCGACGCGCTGAAGTCCGAACATCGAGTAGTAGATGTAGAACGGGATCATCGGCACGTTGTTCGTAGAGTAGGACGTCGCCGCGACGATCCAGCTCGACATGGCGCCACCTTCGTTGATGCCTTCCTGAAAAACCTGTCCGCTCCTGTCCTCGCGGTAGTACATGAGCTGATCGGCATCCTGTGGCCGGTAGAGCTGGCCCACCGACGAATAGATGCCGAGTTGGCGGAACATGCCCTCCATGCCGAAGGTGCGGGACTCGTCCGGCACGATCGGCACGATGTGTTTGCCGATCGCCTTGTCGCGTACGAGCGAGCCGAGCATCTGCACGAAGGCCATCGTGGTCGAGATCTCGCGGTCGCCGGTGCTCTCGAGCAGGCGCTGGAAGGTCGACAGCGGCGGGATTTGCAGAGATGCTGACTTGCGTCGCCTTTGGGGCAGGCTGCCGCCGAGCTTTTCGCGCTGCGCCCGGAAGTATTTCATCTCGGGACTGTCTTCCGGTAGGCGAATGAAGGGGACCTTCGTCAGGTCCTCGTCGGCAATCGGTACCTGGAAGCGATCGCGGAAGCCGCGGAGCGCGTCCTGCGTCATCTTCTTGGCCTGGTGGGCAATCATCTGGCCTTCGCCCGATTCACCCATGCCGTAGCCCTTGACGGTCTTCGGCAGGATGACCGTGGGCTGCCCCTTATGATTCACCGCAGCGGTGTAGGCCGCGAAGACCTTCTCCGGATCGTGGCCGCCGCGTGCCAGCTTCCAGATCTCGTCGTCGCTCATGTCAGCGACGAGTTGCTTCAGCTCGTCATATTTGCCGAAGAAGTGCTCGCGGATATAGGCGCCGCTCTTGCTCTTGAAATCCTGGTACTCGCCGTCGACGCACTCCTCCATGCGCTTGAGCAGCAGGCCGCTCTTGTCCTTCTCCAGCAGGCGGTCCCAGCCCGAGCCCCACAGCACCTTGATGACATTCCAACCGGCGCCGCGGAAAACGCTTTCGAGCTCCTGCACGATCTTGCCATTGCCGCGAACGGGCCCGTCGAGCCGCTGGAGGTTGCAGTTGATGACGAAGATCAGGTTGTCCAGCTTCTCGCGGCCGGCGAGCGAAATCGCCCCGAGCGATTCCGGCTCGTCGGTTTCGCCGTCGCCCATGAAGGCCCAGACCTTGCGATTCGAGGTTTCGGCCAGATCGCGGTTCTGGAGATATTTCAGGAAACGCGCCTGATAGATCGCCATGAGGGGTCCGAGACCCATCGACACCGTCGGGAATTGCCAGAAGTCCGGCATCAGCCAGGGATGCGGATAGCTCGACAGGCCTTTGCCACCAGTCTCCTGTCGGAAGCTGAGCAGCTGGTCTTCGCTCAACCGCCCCTCGAGAAAGGCGCGCGCGTAGATGCCGGGCGAACTATGTCCCTGAACAAGAATCAGGTCGCCGCCGTGGCTTTCGGTCGGCGCATGCCAGAAATGGCCGAAGCCTATGTCGTAGAGCGTTGCAGCCGACTGGAAGCTCGCAATATGGCCGCCGAGTTCCGAGCTCTCCTTGTTGGCACGCAGCACGATCGCAAGGGCATTCCAGCGAATGATGGAGCGAAGCTTGTGCTCGATGGTGCGGTCGCCCGGCAATGCCGGCTGCTGGCTCAGCGGAATCGTGTTGCAATAGGGGGTCGTCAGCGTCTGCGCAATCGCGAGCCCGCCTTTGCGCGCAACGTCGACCATCGTGTTGACGACGAACTCGGCGCGCTCGTTGCCGCGATGCCCCTGGATGGCCGACAGCGCATCCAACCACTCCTGGGTTTCCTGCGGATCCAGGTCGTGCGCGTCTGCAACTGTCATTACCCTCTCCATTGCAAGCGAAGCCGAAGTCAAGCGTCGACGTTCATTGCGGCCCCGCGTTCATGCGGAAGCGCGCAACGCCAAACAAGGCGATGCCGGTCGCTTTAGGTGATGAGCTGAATACTGGCTGACATGTGAGCGTCCCCTCGCGTATTTGTTCTAGAGCTATGGCTCTTTGACGCATGCTTAAGCAGCATTCGTGCCAGACAACGGGAGGCTCCAACATCGTTCGCATGTCATTCATTTCGCTAGAGTTTACCAAGCACCCCGCCTCGCCCTCGGGCTTCGTCGGCCAGGTTCCGTCCGGACCTCCAGAAAACTGATTGGAGAGCCGCCCGAAATGTCGGATCGCGACCGTCCCAAGAACGCGGAGCGCGATCTCAACACCTGCTTCGTTCGGTCCGAGCGATCGCGCGCGTCACGCGGCGACGTCACAAGAGCAGCGTCAAAAATGTGATTGACGAGGCTCGGCAGGACAGTCGAATGTCCTGAGCGCTGACGGTTTCAACGTGCGCATGTATCCCGAACCACCGTCTGGCGTGCAATTGGCACGATGGGCAATTTGAGCCGAACGGGACTCGCCTTCTGCCCCACACAACGAGGATGAGCAGAATGACAGTGACGCTTGATCTCCTCAACGACGACCCGCGTCCGAACTCGCAGCCCGAGAGACCGCGCCATCCCGAAAAGGCCAACCGCCCAGACACGCCGATCACGAGCAAGCCTGCATGGATCCGCGTGAAGGCTCCCGGCTCCGTCACATGGAACGAGACAAAGCGCATTGTACGCGAGAACAAGCTCGTGACCGTCTGCGAGGAAGCCGGCTGTCCAAACATCGGCGAATGCTGGGCGAAGAAGCACGCGACCTTCATGATCATGGGCGACACCTGCACGCGCGCCTGTGCGTTCTGCAACGTGCGCACCGGTCTGCCCGGCCCGCTCGATCCCAATGAGCCGGACACGGTCGCCAAAGCGGTAGCCAAGCTCGGACTGGAGCATGTGGTCGTCACGTCAGTCGATCGCGACGACCTTGCCGACGGTGGAGCCGCACATTTCGCCGCAACGATTGCGGCCATCCGCGCGGCAAGCGCCGGCACGACCGTCGAGATCCTTACCCCTGATTTTCTGCGTAAATGCGGCGCGCTCGAAACGGTCGTTGCGGCGAAACCGGACGTGTTCAATCATAACCTGGAAACGGTGCCGTCGAAGTATCTGACAGTGCGCCCAGGCGCGCGCTACTTTCATTCGGTTCGACTCCTGCAACGTGTGAAAGAGCTCGACCCGGAGATATTCACCAAATCCGGAATCATGGTTGGCCTCGGCGAAGACCGGAACGAGGTGTTGCAATTGATGGACGACCTTCGCTCCGCCGATGTCGATTTCCTGACCATAGGCCAGTATCTCCAGCCCACACGCAAACACCACGCTGTCGTGAGCTTCGTGCCCCCTGGCGAGTTCGATGCCTATGAGAAGATCGCGTATGCCAAGGGCTTTCTGATGGTCTCGGCCACTCCGCTGACGCGCTCCTCACATCACGCCGGCGATGACTTCCGCAAGCTGCGCGAGCGCCGACTTGGATAGACTGATTGCGGTCGGGCCGGACATTCCGGCGCTCGACGATCAGGCTTGTCATTGTCCATGCAACTCACGGCCCATCAGTTCGACCAACCGCCTTCACAGTATTTATGAAGCGTCTTACGGAACTCCAAGAGTAGCAACTACATGTCCACGCTCATTGACAGGAGATAAGTGCGCGGTGCCCCCAGGAAAAACGTTCCGAATGAGGCTACGCTGGACCAATAACTCGTACCGGTCACATTCTGAATGTTGGCGCGGAAAACCGTCTTCCTGCCGTTGATCGCCGTCGTGTAGCGGGCGCCGAGATCGAGCCGCGTCCAATCCGGGATCGGCTGCTTGTTCGCCGTATCGACGAACTGCTTGCCCGTGTAGATGACTGCCCCATTCAAAGTGAGCCCTCCGATCCACGGGAGATCCCACTCGGCTCCAATATTGGCCTGTACGTTCGGAACGCCGATTGGCGTGTTGCCCACATTTGCCGCGACGGCGGTCTTCGTCAGTGTGCCATCCAGCAGCGAAAACCCTCCGAGGACGCGAACATCCGGCATGAGTTCACCGTAGACGTTGAACTCGAGCCCACGTACCTGCTGTTCGGCGGTTACTGCGAACCGACCGGCGGACAGCTCGCCGCTCGCCTTCGATATTTGGAAGGCGCTGAAGGTGGTTGCGAACCGGCCGAAGTCCACCTTGATGCCGGCCTCATACTGCCTGGCGATGTAGGGCGGGAGCACTTCGCCAAAATTGGAAGCGGCCTGGGGCGCGACGTCACCCCGGCTTAGACCTTCGATGTAGTTCGCGTACAGAGAGATATTATCCCGGGGGCGGATGACGAGGCCGACCACAGGAGTGGTCGCGCTCTTGTCGTAGGACGACGTCAGCGTTCCGACATTTGAGAGATAGTTGTTCGCCTCGATGTCCTGGCGCCGGACACCCAAAGTCAACAGGACACGCTCATCGAGCACGGACAAGGTGTCGGCAATCGAGAGTCCCGTGAGCCCACTGTCCGAGAGCCGAGGGCGCCCGCTTGTCTCGTTCGCGAACTGGGTTGGCGCCACGGTCGGATGGTAGATGTTCGAGGTGACCATGCTGCCATTGGTGAGCCGCCGGTACAGCGCGTCATGATAGACCGAGGCCTGGAAGGCGACGGCATGGTGGACGAAACCGGTATCGAAGCGGGCTCGGACGCCGCCATCATATGTGGTTCGATCGATGCCAAGCCCGAAGAATTGGGGCGTCGAGGTCGTGTCGCCGCTCGTGTTGATGATCGTCGGAAGACCGAAGAACCGCTCGACATTGGTCCGCGATCCACCGACGTCGGCGAACAGCGTAACCTGATCGGTTACATCGTATTCGGTCCGCAACAAGGCAGATTGATCATTGATGCGCGACCATTCCCAGGGTTGCGTCACGTTCAGCCGACCGTCCGGCGCCTTTGGCACTAGTAGGCGGGGAGCCATGAGAAAGGGACGTGATGGAGCGTCGAACCGATCGGTCTGGGCGATGAGGTAGAGCCAAGACCTGAACCGTTCACCCTGATAGTCGAGAGCCAGCGATCCGACTCCCGTCGCTTCGGACTGACGGTCGATGGCCGTGTCGCCATCGCGCAGGCTGCCGCTGGCGCGTACGCCCCATTCCCTACCCTCGCCGTAACGCCTCGCAATATCCCAGTGACCGCCGAACCGTGCGGCCGAACCGTAATCCACGGTGAGGCGGGTCAAGTCCTCTCCGGCGCGCTTAGGTACGACATTGATGACGCCGCCGACGCCGCCATTGGGGGCTATCCCCGAGAGCGCAGCCGAGGGACCCTTGAGCACTTCGATGCGCTCGACGTAATCTGTGAAGATGCGGTAGCTCGGCGCGATCCCGTAAAGGCCCTCGAAGGCGAATTCACCGTTGTTGCCTTCGTTGATCGGGAAGCCACGAATATTGAAGGAATCGACCACACCGCCCGTTGGATGAGAACTGCGCACGGAAGGATCGAGGATCAAGGCATCCGCAGCCGTCGCCGCCTGCTGATCCCGAATGAACTTGTCCGTGTAGCTCGTCACGTTGAACGGCGACTTCATCGTGTCGGTGTTGCCGAGCAGTCCCAACCGCCCGCCTTGAGCCACCTGGCCGCCCGCAAAGGCGGGGACGACACCCGACTTCGACGACTGCGGTTGCACCGCGACGGTTTCTGTCTGCGGGGCACCGGGCGACGTGGCACGCCGTGAGGTTGATCGGACCCGAGCAGCATTTCGTTTGGCCGGCGCGCGACGGACCGACGGTTGTATCGGAGCATCGACGGTAACGGGTGGAAGGGAGTTGGTGTCTTGCCCCGTTTGGGATTGAGCGGGAGATTCGAACCACGCCAGCAACGCCGCTCCACCCAGCAATGTCGCACCAAACCGAACCACCGTTCCAACCCCACCTGCACGTCGCATTTCCGGAAAGTCCCTCATCAGCAGTACGTCGCCCGACGTGGAATGGCTCCACGGCCGGCTTGCAACATGGATCGAAGATCCGCTCTCCGCGTTCGGGCTCGGTCGACACTTATGGCCTTGTGAATCAGCTCCCCCGCAAACTCGCACTCCGGGTTGCTAGTCGGCGCCGTATCGGCAAGTGCGATCGCCAGCGATCTGCACCGCCTCTTTAGGGAGACGCTATGGTGACCACAACGCAAATGCGTGCGTTGCGACTTAGAATGTCTCGATCGTCGATCGACCCGGGTCAGCGACACCGTGTTTGGAAAACTTCGAAAGTTGCTTTGGACGATTCTAAATCAGTGCCGTTGACGTTGGCAGGAAACATAGAGGAGAGCCCTCTCCGCAGATGCTTTCCTGGAAGCGACAACCCAACAGGTCTCGCTTTTTCAGGAACGCTCCAGACCTTGCCCGATGCATTTCGCTACGGTTCAATCGGCCCATTCGGGATCGGTCGTGAAGGCGATGGTGAGCCAACGATCGGGACTATCGTCGCCGATCGCCTCACCAGTCTCGTCGCGGATGCGGTCCCAATCCTGCAGCCTGCATGGTGGCCAGTCCGTCGGCACGATGAAATAGAGCTCGATCTGCCTGCCGCGGCCGACCCTGGCAACATAGGCACGATACGACAGGAAGCCGTGGCGCTGCACGATCCCGCTCGCGACCTCATCCACATGCTGCTTGAGATCAGACGGCGTGACCAACAGGATATCGGCCAGCGCCTGCCTTATCGTTTTGGCCGGAATGGGAATGATCACCAGGCACACCAGCGCCAAGGCCGTCGGGTCGATATAGGGCGACACCCATTCGAGGCTCGATCCCTGGATCAAGAATCCGAAGATGAAGGCTATGAGCAGAGCGGCGCTAACAGCCGCCGACATCAGCCATGACTTGGCGTCGAGTGCGACGAACTCCGATTTGAGCGTCCGGTTCGCAGCGCGGCTCAACATGGTCATGGCGCTCGCAATGCCCAACGTCACCACTGCATAGATGACGGCATGATCAAAGGCGAGCGGCCGCCCGCCTGCCATAATGCTGCCGACGGCGTTGATGAGGCCGTAGATTGCAGCACCTGTCAGTAGAATGCCGTTGAGGCCCAGGACCATGGGTTCCAGGTGCCAGAAGCCCATGGTGAAGTGCTGGACCAGTTTGCTCCTGGCGGGGCCGCTCGCCGTTGACGATACGATCAGGTTTGAAACGAACAAGGCGACGATCGTCATGGTCGCGTCTGTCAGACCGTAGACGCCGTCAAACACAATCACGAAGGAGCCCGACAGGAGACCGAACAGGATACCGACAGCGGCCAAAAAGATCGCGGCAGCAATGGAGACGCGAAGGACGGCTTGTTCCGTTTTCAACGTCCAGCCCTTTGGTTCGCCGGTCACCGCCACCTGCGACACTCAGGGCGCGACCAATCTCTTGCGGATGGCATAGCGGACCAGCTCTGCCGTCGACGACATCCTGAGCTTGCGCATAGCCGACGCGCGATGGGTCTCGACGGTCTTCACACTCAGCTTCAGGACCGTGCTTATCGATCGGTTGGTATGTCCCTCCGCGATCAGCTGAACCACGCTCTGCTCGCGCGACGTCAACAGCATGTCCGACTTGTTCTGCTTGTTGACCTGGTAGTCGTGGAGAAGCTTCTCGAGCAACACGCTGGTGAAGTACGGCCTGCCGTCGAGCAAAGCTTCGATCGCGGAAATAAGGTGCTTCCGTGCATCCGATTTGAACAGGAAGCCGCGGACGCCCGCCAGAATGGCTTCCGTCAGCAGCTCCTCGCTTTCGTGCATCGTCAAGATCAACACTTCAGTGCGCACATGGAGCGCCCTGAGGCGGCGACTGACCTCCAATCCGTTCATGATGGGCATTGAATAGTCGACGATCACGACGTCCGGCCTGGTTTCCAAGGTCAAGGCGACGGCCTGCTCACCGTTGGTCGCTTCTCCGCATACGATCCAGTTGGAGCGCGTTTCAACGATCGCGCGAAGCCCGGAACGCACGATTTCATGATCATCCGCAATCACGATGCGTTTCACGGCGTCGTTCCCGTATGCCGGCACCGACCCTTCGAGCTATTGCCTGACGTGACCGGCAATAAAGTCGAACAATCATACTGATCGCGATCGGTAGGGTTATCCCACAAAACCCCGAGATTGGCCGGCGAATGTACTAACGTGACCGGAGCCCGCTCCGATCGTCGTCATCCTCCACCAGCCTCGCCCGAACCGCGTGTCGGACCAGGCCTGCGGTCGAATTCACGCCCAGCTTGCGCATCGCCGCCGCCCGATGCGCCTCGGTGGTCTTGACACTGAGGTTGAGAACCCCGCTGATGCTCTTGTTGCTGTAACCCTCAGCAACCAGCTTGACGACGATTTGCTCGCGCGGCGTCAGCTCGTGGTTCCCGTCGCGAGCACCCGATCCGTGATGATCCAGCTCACCTCGGCAGCTTCTGGTGCAGAACGGCCGGTGCTGCAGAAGCGACTCGACCGCCGTCAACAACAGCTTATTTGCGTCCGACTTCACCAGGAACGCGCGTGCGCCGGCCTCAAACGCCTGTTGGGCCAGCAGACTTGAGTTGTGGACCGTGAAGATCAGCACCTCCGTCTGCAACGGATACTGCCGGATGCGCCGAGCGACCTCCACTCCCGTCATTCGCGGCATGGAGAAGTCGACGATCGCAACATGAGGCTGATTCTCGATTGCAGCGGCCACCGCCCTGCCACCGTCGTTGGCCTCGGCCACCACTTCCCAATCCGCCCGTTGCTCGAGCACGGCGCGCAGACCCGATCGCACCGCATCGTGATCATCAGCGATAAGAAATCGTTTCATGGCAGAACACTCCAACGTCGTTTACACGGCGGCTCGGCGCAAGCACGCCTGCAACGGATGAACCATCTCCGTTTGCCGCCGGTCGCCAGTGTTTTTCATTTTGTGCCTGCGTTCCCTCCCACGACTGTAGCGGCCCTTCGCCGAATGCGCTTGCTGGCTGCAAGGTCATGCGGGAACACCGCGCATAAAATGGTGCCGCTATGCCGCCCAGCCGGATCGGGCTGGATATCGAGCGTGCCTCCGATCTCCCGGAGCCTCGCCTTCATCGCGGGAATTCCGACTCCGATCGATATCGCCTTCGCGTCGCGCCTTGCGGGGTGAACCGAAAGGCCACATCCGTCGTCGCTGATCGTCAGCCGAAAATGGTCGTTCGTTGCGTCAATGTTGATTCGCACCTTCGTCGCCTTCGCGTGACGAAACACGTTCGTGAGCGCCTCCTGAATGACCCGCAACAATGACCGCTGCGTCTCGTAAGGCAATCGGTCGATCTCGGACGCGATTCTGGTCGTGACCCGTAGTGAGGTGCGGGCCGCGAATCCCGCGGCGTAATTTTCGACAGTGGCCTTCAAGCCATCGACCGTCAGATTTTGCGGGTGCAGCAGATAGGCAAACGCACGGATTTCCCGCAATGCTTCGTCAATCGACGCATCGACGTCATCGCAAAGCCGCTCGGTACTGACCGGATCGGCCAGGCCGATCCGAAGTCGCATCAGACCGAGGCTCGCAGCAATCAAGTGCTGACAGGTCGAATCGTGGAGATCTGATGCAATCCGCTGCTGAATATCCTCCTGAATGGACACCAGGCTGCGCACATCGTCCAACCCCTCGCTAGCGGTCTCGCCAGGGCCCTTGCGTGCGGCACGATGGCTGCCGATCAGCCGGACAACGCGACCGGTGGCCGGATCGAGGATCGGAACAACGGTCGTCTCCATGTTTCGCAGCGCGCGGCCCAACGCAAGGCGATGGCAGATTCTGACCTCCGCGCCTTCCAACAGACACTCCCGAAAGGCCTCGCAGACGGATTGTGCATCGTCCGTGCTCATGCATTCGGAGACGTCCATCTCCCGGATTTCATCTGCCGAGACGCCAAGAACAGACTCGAACGCCGGATTGATCCCCTCGTAGAGGAATCGCCTCCCCTGTGACGGACGTACTGCGAAGAGCAGATCTGCTGAAAACACCCAGTAGAGCCGGTCGCTCGTTTCCTCCGAACCTATCTGGAGCCATGGTCCGACGCTGGTTCGATTCAAATCGTAGGCGGGGGAGTCATGTAGTTTCACGGTACGCTCACTCTTCTCCGGCGACTCCTGACATTGAAACTCAATATCGAGGCTCTTCTCCGTGCCTCGCCGGGCGAGGCATCGACATCACCGGATCGGAAGACGCGCGCCCTTGAGGTCGCCCGATTATACACCCGCTGGAGGGACCACACCATCAGGTAGTATTCTCAGACGACTAAAACTCTCGAATCTGTGAGATGCCGCCATTATGCAATTTGTGCCAGTTCGTTCCGGCGCGGCGAAACTCAAAAGCGACGCAACCGATATTAAAACTGCCTCAGACGGTTGGCTGCATCTCTAAAATCTTCGACTGAGACGGCGCACACGGAACCCATACTGTCCTTTCTCGGCGATGACGCGCCCGGCCGTCACGGTCGATTCACGCGACCCGCCCTAGTAATCCACGGCATCCCTGATGATCGGACAGGTCATGCAATGACCGCCGCCGCGGCCGCGGCCCAGTTCTGCGCCGACGATGGTGATCACTTCGATCCCCTCCTTGCGCAGCAGCGTGTTGGTGTAGGTGTTGCGATCGTAGGCGAAAACGACACCGGGGGATGCGCAGACGAGATTGGCTCCACTGTCCCACTGCGTCCGCTCCCGCATATAGGCATTGCCGCCGGTCTCGACGACGCGCAGCTTTTTGAGACCGAGCGCTTCAGCGACGACATCCACGAAGGGCTTTTCATCCTTGCGCAGCTCGATGCCGGCCGAATTGTTCGCCGGTCGATAGGAGAATGCCGCGATGTTGTTGACGATGTCGGGATAGAGCAGCACGCAGTCGCGGTCGGCAAAGGTGAACACCGTATCGAGATGCATCGCGGCGCGCAGCTTGGGCATGGCGGCCACGATCACGCGCTCGGCCGCCTTCCTCTTGAACAAGGCCGCGGCGACCTGGCTGATCGCCTGCCGCGAGGTGCGTTCGCTGAGGCCGATCAGGACATTGCCCTTGCCGATCGGCATCACGTCACCGCCCTCCAGCGTGGCAAGGCCGTGGTCCTGCGTCGGATCGCCCCACCAGACGTTGACCTTGCCGGCAAAATCCGGGTGGAACTTGTAGATGGCCGTGGCGAGGATCGGCTCTTCATGCCGCGCCGGCCAATAGAGCGAGTTCAGCGTGACGCCGCCATAGATCCAGCAGGTCGTGTCGCGGGTGTACAGCGTGTTGGGGAGTGGCGGCAGCAGGTACTCGGTCATGCCTGCAGCCTCGCGGACGAGCTTGAGCATCTCGCCGCCATGAGCATCCGGAAAATCGTAGGTCGACACACCGCCGATCAGGGTCTCCGCCAAATCGCGCGGCTTGAGGCGTTCGAGATAGCCACGCAGCTCGTCAACCAGACCGAGACCGACCTGGTTGGGCACCACCTGGTTGTCGAGAATCCACTTCCTGGCCTCCGGAATGGCAACGGTGTCGGCCAGCAGATTGTGCATCTCGACGACCTCGATGCCGCGGTCGCGCATCTTCTGCACGAAGTCGAAATGATCGCGTTTGGCGTTATCAACCCACAATACGTCGTCGAACAGCAACGTGTCGCAATTCGACGGCGTCAGGCGCTGATGCGCACGGCCCGGCGAGCAGACCATCACCTTGCGCAGTTGGCCGACCTCCGAATGAACGCCGAAGGGGATGGAGGAGTCCGAAGCTTGCTTTGCCATGGGAACTGCCTTGCCTAGATGGTGATGTAGCCGGTCGCCAATCCGTGAATCCCGACCACTGCGCCGATCGCGGCTGCGATGAAAATGACCCACTCGACCGGCGTGAAGACCTTCGCCTTCCGTTCGAGGCGAGCCCAGAAATACAGCACGGTACCGGGCGCGTAGAGAATGGCAGCCAGCAGCAGGTACTTCATTCCGGCCGCATAGATCAGAAACAGCGTGTAGATGACGGCTATGCCCGTAAAGATCAGGTCGCGTCTACGTTGGTCCGGGCGCTTCTCATAGGTCTCGCCCCGCCTGACCAGCAAGAGTCCGTAGGCGGCGACCAGGAAAAACGGAATGAGGTTCATGACGCTCGTCAAATTGAGCATCAGCGCAAAAGCGTCTCGGGACCAGTAGGTGCTGATGACGAAGAGCTGGACGATGACGTTCGTCAGCCACAGGGCCGCAGCGGGCACCTTGTTTGCATTTTCGGTGCCGAACACGGCCGGCATGTCTCGGGTTCGGCCCGCCGCCGAGAGCACCTCGGCACAGATCAGTGACCAGGCAAGATAGGCCCCGAGCACCGAGATCAGAAGCCCGATACTGACGAAGACGGCACCCCAATGCCCGACCACCGCTTCCAGCACCGTCGCCATTGAGGGCTGCCGCATATCGGCGATTTCTGCGCGGGGAAGCACCGCATAGGGCAGCATGGTGACGAGCACCATGAGGCTGGTGACGATCACAAAGCCCATGATGGTCGCAGCGCCGACGTGGGATCGCTCCTTGGCATAGCGTGAATAGACGCTGGCGCCCTCGATCCCGAGGAACACGAACACCGTGACCAGCATGGTGGCGCGGATCTGGTCGAAAAGACCCTTGTCCGGCATGCCCTCGCCGCCCCAGAAATTGGCCCGGAACATGTCGGCTTTGAACGCAAAGATGAGAATGAGGATGAAGATCAGGATCGGCACGATCTTGGCAACGGTGACGATGGTGTTGATCGCCGCCGCCTGCTGTACGCCGCGCAGGATCATGAAGTGAAACAGCCAGATCCCGATCGACGCGACGATGATCGCGGTGATCGTATTGCCGTCACCAAACACGGGAAAGAACGCGCCCAGCGTCGACTTGATCAGGACCCAATAGGATACGTTGCCTATGCAGCTTCCCATCCAGTAGCCGAGCGCAGAGAGGAAGCCCGGATAGTCGCCAAATCCTGCCTTCGCGTAGGCATAGACACCGGCGTCGAGATCGGGCTTCCGTTCAGCCAGCGACTGGAAGACGCGGGCCATCGTGTACATGCCCCCGCCGGCGATGCACCAGGCGAAGATGGCGCCGAACGGACCGGTGGCGATGCCGAAGGTGCGGGGCAGCGAGAATATGCCTGAGCCGACCATTGAGCCAACCACCATCGCGGTCAGCGCGAACAGCGAGAGCTTTTGGATTGATGGCGTTGCAGTCATATGAAGGCCTCGACCCGCGAGCAACGGCCCGGCCAGTCGGCTTTTCCGAGGTCCGGACCATGCGCCCGCAGCAGGCGGCGGAGTATCGGGTGATTACCTAGTCGAGGGTAAGGATTCCCCTCGCCGCTACGACTTTCACCATCACGTCCGCGTCACGGCGACGGCAGCTTCAGCACCACAATCTCAATTGAGGCCCGATGCAATGGAACATGGATCATTCATCCCCGGCACCGAGGGTTTTCTCTTATGTTGGGAGTATCGGCTACGCATTAGCGTTGACGTCATCGTGCCATCAGCGGCATTCCGTCGAGCCGACGGCAACCGGTCCAGCAGGAGGTATCCATGTCCGATCTAGTCGCGATCGTGTATCCGTCCGAAGCGAAAGCCGAAGAGGTACGTCAGCGCCTCCTCAAACTGCAGAAGGAGTATCTCATCACACTCAGCGATGCTGTAATCGCAGTCAAAACGGATTCCGGCGGCATCAAGCTCAATCAGCTCGTCAACACGACCGCGGTCGGCGCCATGACCGGAAGCTTCTGGGGGCTCCTGATCGGCGTGCTGTTCCTCAATCCAATCGTCGGCGTCGCGATCGGAGCAGCATCCGGTGCGCTCGGCGGCGCGCTGTCCGATTTCGGCATCGACGACGCCTTCATGAAGGACCTGTCCACGACCCTTCAGCCGGGCAACGCAGCGCTGTTCGTCCTGATCAAGCACATGACCGCGGACAAGGTGCTCAAGGAGATCAAGGACGCCGGCGGGATCGTGCTGAAGACCTCCCTGGACGAGACCAAGGAAAAGGCACTGCGCGACGCACTCGCCAGCGCGGCGGAGCGGCCGGCAGCCTGAAGGGCTGCCGTTCGCCTCTCAACGCCGGCCGCCAGCAAGGCGCAGCATCATCATGAACAGGTTGATGAAATTGAGGTAGAGGGACAGCGCTGATATCACGGACTTGCGGCCGGCGGACGTTTCATCATCCCTGCTATCGTACATCGCCTTGATCCGTTGCGTATCGTAGGCCGTCAATCCGGCGAATACGCCGACGCCGACGATCGAGACCAGCCAGTCGAGCCCGGTCGACCGCAGGAACAGGTTGACCAGGCTTGCGATGATGATTCCGATCAGGCCCATGAACAGGAAGGTGCCGAGGCCGGACAGGTCGCGCCGGGTCGTGTAGCCAAAAATGCTGAGCGCCCCGAACGTTGCGGCTGCGATGACGAAGACGCGGGTGATCGAGGCGTTGGTATAGATGTGGAACAGGGTCGAGAGCGAGACGCCGACCAGCGCCGCATAGAGGAAGAACAGGAGGCGCGCGGTTGACACCGACAGCGTATTGATACGCGCGCCGATGAAGAACACCAGCGCCAGCGGCGCCAGGATGAAGACCCACATCACCGGATTCTGCAGCAGTTCCGGACCCGTGAGCTGGTAGGTCAACCACGCGACAACGGCGGTGAGACCGACACCCCCGGCCATGTAGTTGTAGATGCGCATCATGTAATTGCGCAGTCCGGCGTCCACCGCGGTCGCGCCGCCGCCGACCGTGCCTGATGTCGTGACGTTCTGATCAAAGTTGGACATCGCTTGCCTCCTCCCGAACTCGCGGAGCTAGGCCACGCTATTCCCCGGGCCCGAGGGACGGCATCGGACAATCACCCGAGTGCCGACGGCGAAAACCACGTATTCCGCTGCAACTGACGGTAGCACCGCGCCCGAGGTTTCGCGGCGACAATCCGCTCGTTACAAACGCGAAATCTGGAACCGCCGCTCACTTCTCATCCCTTTGGAGTACGCCTCTTACGGCTTTGTCACTTGGAGGCCGGCCGTGGTCCGGCTTAATCGGGCGGCATGCGCTTCTTTTTCCACATCGTCGACAAATATGGTCTTTCTCCCGATGGCATCGGATGCGACCATGCCGATCAGGACGCAGCCATCCTGCATGCCCAGCGCATAGCCGCCGAGCTCGCGAAAGCCGGCGAATTCTTCCGCTCCAGCGTCGTATTTGTGGCTCGTGCCGCCGTTCCCGGACCAGCATCATGCGGCTGCGATCAGGGCACGGCCGTCCCCATCGCGAAGGTCTGACGGCGGCCCACGGAGCACTCGCCGATTTCCTGCCCCTGCTCCCTACAGAGAAACCCTGATGTGCGAGCGGGAGAGCCGCCTCTAAGGTCTGGCCACGATTGGCCGGCATCCCTGCCAGCCTCAACTCGGACTGGAAGGCCATCTCATGGCGCCTTCGTCGAACGAGGCCGATCAGAAGCTCTCCCGCAACGCGCTGATCGCCCTTGTGATCGGCTCGATGGTCGGCTCCGGAATCTTCGCATTGCCCGCATCGTTCGGACGAGCCACCGGTGCATTCGGCGCGATCATCGCCTGGGTGATAGCAGGCGCGGGCATGCTCATGCTGGCTTTGGTGTTCCAATCGCTGTCCCAGCGCAAGCCCGACCTTGATGCCGGCATTTACGCCTACGCCAAGGCCGGGTTCGGAGACTATATCGGATTCGCTTCAGCCGCCGGCTACTGGATTGGCTGCTGTCTTGCTGACGTCGCCTGCCTCATTCTGATCAAGGCGACCCTCGGGATATTCTTCCCGGTCTTCGGCGACGGCACGACACCGATCGCCATTGCTTCGGCAACCCTGCTCCTGTGGGGCGTGCACTTGCTGGTGCTGCGCGGCATCAAGGGAGCGGCCGCGCTCAACACGGTCGCGACCTATGCCAAGATCATCCCGATATTGCTGTTCATTGTCGTGGCTGCGATCACCCTTGACCGCGAATTGTTTACCCGGAATTTCTGGGGAACGGAGCAGCCGGACCTTTCGGATGTCTTCACCCAGGTCCACAGCACGATGCTGCTCACCGTATTCGTCTTCGTCGGCATCGAGGGTGCAAGCGTGTATTCCCGCTATGCCCGGAATCGCGCTGACATCGGCTTTGCGACCGTCGCCGGCTTTCTGTCCGTCCTCTGTCTTCTGGTCCTCGTGACGCTCCTGTCCTACGGCGTTCTGCCACGCGAGGGCCTCGCCGCCCTGCCGACCCCGTCAATGGCGGGCGTGATGGAAGCGATGGTCGGCCGCTGGGGCGGCGCGTTCATCAGCGTGGCACTGCTGATCTCGATTCTCGGCAACTACCTGTCGTGGTCGTTGCTGGCTGCCGAGGTCCTGCATTCGGCGGCCGTCAATCGGACCATGCCCTCCTTTCTCGCCCGCGTGAACCTACACAACGTTCCCACGGGCGCGCTCTGGCTGACCAACTGCGCCATCCAGCTCTTCCTCCTCGTGACCTGGTTTGCCGAATATGCGTTCACGCTCGCATTGAAGATGACGAGCGCGATGACGTTGGTTCCGTATTTCTTTGTCGCGGCCTACGGTTTGAAGCTTGCCTGGCGCGGCGAGACCTACAACGCCCTCGAGCGGGCGCGCGTCGTCGACGGGGTCCGTTCAGCCGTCGCGACCCTTTACGCGGCCGGCATGATCTACGCCGGCGGGCCAAAGTTTCTCCTGCTGTCCTCCATCCTTTATGCGCCCGGAACGCTACTGTTCGTTCTTGCAAAACGCGAACGCAAGGAGGCGGCCTTCACGCCGTTCGAAGCCGTTCTGTTTGCAGCGATCATGCTCGCCGCCTGCGCCGGCGTCTATGCGCTCGCCATCGGAGCCATCTCGATCTGAACCCTGACCACCTCTTGATCACGTGGAGGCGAACATGAAGATCCGGACTCTCTGCGGCACTCTGATCCTGGCCGGACTGATGGCGGCTATCGTACCGCCAACCATGTCCCTGGCCCAGTCGAATGCGCCTGTCACATCCGCTCCAAAGGACACTGGCATGTCCGCGCCCAAGGACCAGACCAAGAGCGAGGCGAAGACCAAGAGCGCGACGCCCAATACCAACATGACCCCGACGAAGCACCGTTACTGGCGTCACCGCGGCGGCAAGCATCCCCACTATGGTAGCCGGCGCGTGCGTACCCAGGTTCAGGCGCCGCAGTAGGCAAACTCGATCCCAGCATGTTGGTCGACCGATGAATGACGCGAGCACAGAGGAGAGATACCGCGAGGTCGCACTGCGCGACGAGCCGGCTGATCGTCCTCGCGAAGCCGGACCGCGCAGCTTCTTGGCGACGGGACTGACCCTGCTCGTTGTCGGCGTCGCGCTGTTCCTGGTCTGGCAGACGGTCTCGAGCCTTCTCATCGTCTTCGCGGGCGTGCTGTTTGCGGCGTTTCTGGATGCGTCCGCGAGGGCCCTGGCGCCGGTCATTCCGCTCAATCGCGCCTGGCGGCTGACGCTGGTGCTGTTGCTCCTCTCCGGCGTCGTGGGATTCGGGCTCGACTGGGGAGCGGGCAAGCTGCCGGAGCAGACGAGGAACTTGATCAAGGTGATGGATACGCAACTCGACATCGTCCAGGAACACCTGCTGTCGTACGGCGTGGAACTGCTCGGACCCGAAGGCGGCCGCAATTTCTCGCAATGGCTCTTCTCCGATCAGGGCAGGTTTCTCAGCCATGCCCAATTCGTGCTTGGCGGCGCATCAAGCCTGCTGACCGGCGCCCTAGTGATCCTGTTCCTCGGGATCCTCTTTGCGTTCGATCCGACCAGCCATCGTGACAGCCTGGTCATGCTGGTGAAACAATCCTATCGCGTACGGGCCAGAGCCGTCATGGACGAGATGGGCACCGTCATGCGGCTGTGGTTCGTCGGGCAATTGATCCGCATCATCCTCATGACGCTGTGCGTGTGGATCGCGCTCTACTGGATCGGGCTCCCCGGACCTTTCGTGCTTGGATTGCAGGCGGGCCTCTCGAATTTCATCCCCTATCTCGGGCCGATCGTGGCCGCCATTCCGATCGCGCTGGTGGCAATGCCGCTCGGCGCCTCGCTGCTGATCTGGGCCGTCGTCATCTACACAATCATTCAGTCGATCGAAGGCTATGTGATCGGCCCGCTGATCCAGCGCCAGGCGGTCGAGATCCCTCCGGCCTGGACCTTGGTCGCGATCGTTCTGCTAGGCGCGCTGTTCGGCGTCATGGGCATCGCGCTCGCCATGCCGCTCGTCGCCGTCGGCCGGGTCGCGATCATCAGGTTCTATGTCGAAGACTGGCTTGGCGATGACCCCAAGCAGGAACTCAACAAGCAGACATTCAACGGCGAACCATGAGTGGATGGTCATGAGCGAGATTGATGTGCAGCGGAGCGAGGGTGCAGAAACTTCCGTGCCGCAGTCGGGAATGGCCCACTTCCTGTGGCAGCAATTGCCTTACGTTGTGGCGCTGGTGCTCGCGGTCGCCGGCGTTGCCTACACCAATGTCTCGCACCAGCCTCTCGTCGGCTATTGGGAATTTTTGGCACTGGCCATCGGCGTGGTCTGCGTCATCACCAAATGGCCGGAGGTTGAGGGCAAGCAGGCGCAGCTTCGGTTGATCTGGACCCAGGCGCTGCACTGGGTCGCCGTGCTGGTGACGATGAACATCATGCTGGTGTCGGGCGTCCAGCAGCTGCTTCCAACACCTGCTACCGGTCTCGTCCTCCTGACCTTGCTCGCGCTCGGCACGTTCCTCGCGGGCGTGAGCCTTTTGTCGTTGCAAATCTCCTTCCTCGGCCTTGCGATGGGCGTGACCGTCCCGGCCATATCCTGGCTGAAGCAGTCCATCTTCTTCTTCCTGCTTGGCGGCGTCCTCTTGATCGGACTCGGCCTCACGTTCTGGCTGCGTCAGGACCGACGGCCCGCGCCTGCGAACACCAAGAGCCACGTGGAGGTTTGAATGCGAATGATGCGATTTTTCGGAGCCATCGGCGCATTGGCACTGCTTTGCACCACCGCCCTGCCCGCGCGCGCCGAGATGTTCAGGGTCGGCAGGCTCCTGTGCTCGAGCACACCACGCGTCGGACTGGTCCTCGGGTCGGCGCAGGAGTTGCGCTGCGTGTTCGTCACCAGATCAGGCAGACAGTATATCTACGACGGACGGATCCGGCGCGTCGGCCTCGATCTCGGCGTCACCAGCGCCGGCACGCTGTCCTGGGCGGTCTTCGCCAAGAACTCCCAGGTCGGCTCCGGCACCCTGCGCGGCAACTATGTGGGCGCGAGCGGCAACCTCGCCTTCGGCCCCGGCCTCGGCGCCAACGTGCTGATCGGCGGCTCGCGCCGGAGTGTCATGTTGCAGCCGCTCTCGATCGAGCGATCGATCGGGCTCAATCTCGCGGCGGGCGTGACCAATCTGACACTGGGGCCGAGAGGACGGCGATAGTTTGCAGTGGTGATGGATCGACGCAGTCACGGTTGGATGCATTGGAACATTCCCGCCCCGTCGCTCAGGGTTTCGTCTGATGTCGACGTTGCGGGTCGGAAGATACCATCCCGGGAGTGCCGATCACGACGCAGATCAGGAGCATGGCATGACAGTCTATGAACGCCATTCCGGCATCGAAGCTCTGGGTCCGCCTCCACTCTGGGTCTGCGCACTGCTTGGCATCGTGCTGATCGCCGCCGGATTCTTCGCGCTCGGCGACATCGCCTTTGCGACCATCCTCAGCGTCAAGCTGATCGGGCTGACGGCGATCGCAGCCGGCGCGTTCGAGATCATGCATGCGTTCTGGACCAAGGGATGGGGCGGCTTCCATTGGCAGATCATCCTCGGCGCGCTCTATCTCGCTTTCGGACTCCTGCTGCTCACGCAGCCGGCGTCCGGCGCCCTGATCCTGACCTATCTCCTCGGCGCCGTGCTGATCGCGTCCGGCGCCATTCGGTCCGTGCTGAGTTTCGCCCGCTGGCGACAGGGCGGCTGGATGATGCTGATCTCCGGCACCTTCGGATTGCTCGCCGGTGTTTTGATCCTGTTCGGTTTCCCCACCATCAGCGTCTGGCTCCTTGGATTCCTGCTTGGCGTCGACCTGATCTCGCATGGCCTGGCGTGGCTACTCTATGCGGTTCAGTCCGTGCGCCGGACCGCGTAGCAAGAGAGGAGAAGACGATGAACACTAGCCGCCGGGCTTTCCTGGCCCTCGCTCAGAATGCTGTTGCCGCCGCAGCGATCGGCGCCGTCGGGGTACGTTTTATCGACGCTGCAGAAGCGATGCCGATTGATCCCAATCTTGGCCTGGCCGGCAAGCCGTCAGACGTCCTGACTGAAGCGCAGTGGTGGGGACCACCGCCTGCTCCCGGCTGGGGCGCTCCCGGTTGGGGGCCAGCCCCCGGCTGGGGCCGGCCACCACCGCGCACGCGCCGCTGGGTTTGCTGGTGGGATCGCGGTCGGCGCCGATGCGGCTGGCAGTCGGGACCGGCGGCCGCTCCTGGTTGGGGAACTACTCCCGGTTGGGGCCCTGCCCCGGGCTGGGGCCGGCCGCCGCGGCGCAGGCGCCGCTGGGCTTGCTGGTGGCATCGCGGTCGTCGTCATTGCGGATGGCGCTGGTACTAGAAGCGTCTCTCGCGGTCCACGCAATGTATCAGCGGGTTTGTCATGAAGACTGCACAAGCCTCTACCCCGGTGACGAAGCGATCCGGACGCAACAAGCACCGAAGGCTTGTTGCGGCCGTTCTGGCGGCTCTTCTCGTTGGGACGATCTGCTACGGCGTGTCGATATGGCGAGCGACACCACCGCTGACACTCCAGGGCAACATCATCATGGGGGTTGCCGCCATCCTGGTTCTCGTGGCCGGGTGCGGCCTGATCACGCTCATGTTCTACAGTTATCGCAGGGGTTACGACGAGTCCGCGCGCAGCAATCGGCCTTCGCAGGAGTGAGCTTGTTCTTCGGAGACCGCTGATCCTCTCAGTTCTTTCCGCGCTTGGGGCAAGGAGTGCAAGATGTACCTTGCGAAGGTCTCGCTCAGACTGCTCGCAGCGAGCCTTGTCACGATCGCTATGTGCGGGGCTGGCTCGACCCAGCCAGCTCCGGGCGGTGCGCCCGCGGTCGGTGTCGTCGAGGCGACCAGGCGACCCATCACCGAGACCAGCGAATTCCTTGGGCGGATCGAGGCGATCAATCGGGTCAACGTCGTCGCGCGAGTCACCGCGTTCCTGGAACAGCGGCTGTTCAACGAGGGCGCCGAAATCAAGAAAGGCGACGAGCTCTATCGGCTCGAGCGCGGTCCCTTCGAGGCCGATCTCGCATCCAAAGAGGCGCAGGTCGCGCAGCTCCAGGCTACGCTCGACAACGCGAAGCTGACGACTGAGCGCGCGCGCACCCTGCTCGGCGGACCGGCCGGCCAACAATCCACCTATGACGCGGCAATCGCGAACCAGCGCAGCCTGGAAGCCCAGGTGCAGGCCGCACAGGCACAGGCCCAGGCGTCCCGAATAAATCTCGACTACACGCTGATCAGCGCGCCGATCGACGGCAAGATAGGACGCACAGCCGTGACAGAGGGCAACGTCGTCGGTCCAAGCTCAGGCGTGCTGACCACCATCGTGAGCCAGGACCCGATGCACGTCACCTTTCCGGTGCCGCTGCGCCAGGGGCTGGAACTGCGCGAACGATACGGACCGCAAGGCGGCCTGGAAGCGGTGGTGATCAGGCTGCGGCTGCCGGATGGCCGCACATACGGCCAATCCGGCAAGCTGAATTTCGTCGACAACACCATCGCGCAAAACACCGATACGATCACCGTGCGGGGCGAGATCGCCAACCCGATCCTGCGTGCCCCTTCGGCAGCAGGCGTGACCGTTCACGAGCTGACCGACGGCGAATTCGTCACCGTCGTTCTCGAAGGTGTGCAGCCGGTCGAGGTGCTCGCAATCCCCCGCTCCGCAGTGCTCTCCGACCAGCAGGGCGACTACGCGCTCACCGTCGGCCCCGACAACAAGGCCGAGCAGCGGCGTATCCAGCTCGGACAGTCGACCCCCACCATCGCCGCCGTGATCAGCGGCCTTGCGGCCGGCGATCAGGTGATCGCCGAAGGACTGCAACGCGTTCGCCCCGGCCAGATCGTGTCGCCGGGACCGGCAAGTCCGTTGATCCTGTCGAGCATGAAGCCCGGCGCGGGCGATGCGGCTCCGCACGCGGATCGCGGCACCTCCGGCACGGCGCGCCCGGCGGACACCAAGCCATGATATCCGGCGTATTCATCGATCGTCCGCGCCTGTCGATGGTGGTTGCCTTCATCATCACCATCGCTGGTGCGCTGGCACTCACGCAAATCCCGGTGGCGCAATTTCCGGACATCGTGCCGCCGCAGGTCACCGTCGCCGGCACCTTCCCCGGCGCCTCCGCGGAGGTCGTCGAGAGCAGCGTCGCCCAGCCCCTCGAAGCGCAGGTGATCGGCGTCGACCGCGCGCTCTACATGAAATCGACCAGCGCCAATGACGGCACCTATACGCTCACGGTGTCCTTCGCGCTCGGCACCAATCCCGACATCAATACGGTCAACGTCAACAACCGCGTCCAGAGTGCACTGTCGCAACTGCCTACGGAGGTGCAGCAACAGGGCGTGACCGTGCGCAAGCGGTCTTCGGCGATCCTGCAATTCCTCGTGCTCTACAGCGCCGACGGACAGCAGGATCCGCTCTTCATCACCAACTACGCCATCATCAACGTGCTCGATGCCCTCGCCAGCACGTCCGGGGTGGGCCAGGTCAACCTGTTCGCCAAGATGAACTACTCGATGCGGATCTGGTTCGATGGCCAGCGGCTCACCAGCCTCAACCTGACCCCGTCGGACGTCATTGCCGCCATCCGTGCGCAGAGCGTCCAGGCGCCGGTCGGCCGCATCGGCGCACGACCGGTCAGCGACGACCAGCAATTCCAGTTCAACGTGCAGACCCTCGGCCGGTTGGCGACGGTCGATCAATTCGCCAATGTCGTTCTTCGCTCAAATCCCGATGGTTCGTCACTGCTCGTCAAGGACGTCGCCCGCGTCGAGATGGGCGCGCAAAGTCTCGACAGCGAAGCGCGGATCGACGGGCGCGCCGCCGTGCCGGTCGCGATCTACCTTGCGCCCGGCGCCAATGCCGTAACCACGGCGCGGGCCGTGGCGGAGACGATGCAGCGGCTGGCCGTGCGGTTTCCCGCGGGCCTGAACTACCTCGTGCAATACGATTCCACGAGCTTCGTTCGAGATACGATCGCAGAGGTGTTGCGGACGCTGGCCGAGGCCTTCGTCCTCGTGGTGATCGTGGTTTACCTGTTTCTCGGCAACCTGCGCGCCACGGTGATTCCGGCCATTGCCGTCCCGGTGAGTCTGGTGGGGACCATCGCCGTCCTGCTGGCGTTCGGCTACACGGTCAATACGGTGTCGCTGCTGGCGATGGTGCTCGCCATCGGCATCGTCGTGGACGATGCCATCGTCGTCGTCGAGAACGTCGAACGCGTCATGGAGGAAGAGCCGGATATTTCTCCGGCCGAGGCCAGCAAGAAGGCCATGACGCAGATCACCGCGCCGATCATTGCAATCACGCTGGTGTTGCTTTCCGTATTCGTGCCGATCGCATTCATCCCCGGCATCTCCGGCACACTGTTTCGTCAGTTTGCGGTGACGATCAGCGCCGCTATGATGATTTCGGCGCTGAATGCACTGACACTGTCGCCCGCATTGTGCGCGCTGTTCCTGCGTCACACCGGCCCTCGGCGCGGCATCATGGGCCGCGTCCTCGGCGGCATCGACTGGCTGCGCGATCGCTACAGCGGTGGCGTCCGGCGGCTGGTGCGCGTGGCCGGACTATCGCTCCTCCTCGTCGCGGTGTTTGCCGCCGGCATCTTCGGCATGTCGCTGATCACGCCAACGGGGTTTTTGCCGGAGGAAGACCAAGGCGCCTTCTTCACCTCGGTGCAACTGCCGGACGGCGCGTCGGTGGCGCGAACCAGCGAAGTCACCCAACAGATCGAACAACTCCTGAAGCAGATGCCGGCCGTCGACCACGTCCTTGCCATCATCGGCTTCTCCCTGCTCGACGGCGCGTCCGAACCGAACAGCGCGCTGGTGGTCACACGCCTGAAGCCGTTTGCCGATCGTACGGCGGCCGCGGATTCGGCCCAAGCATTGATCGCACGCACCTTCGCGGCCGGTGCGCAGATCCGTCAGGCCAACGTGCTGCCGTTCAACCTGCCGCCGATCATCGGGCTCTCCACCGGCGGCGGATTCGAATACCAGCTCCAGGCGCTGGAAGGACAGAGCCCGGCCGCAATCTCCAGCGTCACGGGCGCGCTGATCGGCGCCGCAAACGCCGATCCGCGGCTGGCGCGCGTCTTCTCGACCTTCACGGCGACCAATCCGTCCTTGTATCTCGACATCGACCGCCGCAAGGCGCAGGCGCTCGGCGTCGGCATCAACGACATCTTCACCGCCCTGCAGGCGACGCTTGGCGGCATCTACGTCAACAACTTCAACCTGTTCGGCCGCACCTGGCAGGTGAACGTTCAGGGCGAAGCGTTCGATCGCGCGGACATCTCAGACATCTGGCGAATCTACGTGCGCAACAGCACGGGCGAGATGGTGCCTTTGCGATCGCTGGCCGGCGTCAAGATCGTGACCGGGCCCCAGGTGATCACCCGCTACAACAACTATCGCTCGGTGACGGTCAACGGCAGCCCGGCGCCGGGCGTTTCCTCAGGCACTGCGATTGCCACGATGGCACAACTCTCCGATGCCGTGCTGCCCTCGGGTTACAGTTTCGCGTGGACCGGCACCGCCTATCAGGAGCAGCAGGCCGCCGGCCAGACCGGCACTGTGCTCATGCTCGCCGTGTTGTTCGCTTACCTATTCCTGGTCGCGCTCTATGAGAGCACGATCATCCCGATTCCGGTGCTGCTGTCGGTCGTCGTCGGCGTGCTGGGCTCCTATGTCGGCATCAAGCTCGCGGGCCTCAATCTCGATCTCTACGGCCAGATCGGGCTCGTGGTGCTGATCGCACTCGCCGCCAAGAACGGCATTCTGATCGTCGAGTTCGCGAAGGAGCGCCGTGAAGCCGGCGTGGGCCTCAACGACGCGGCGATCCAGGGAGCCCATATGCGCTTCCGTGCGGTCATGATGACCTCGGTCGCCTTCATTCTGGGTCTCTTGCCGCTCGTGATCGCAGCTGGTGCCGCAGAGATCAGCCGCAGAGCTGTCGGGACCGCCGTCTTCGCCGGCATGCTCGCCGCAAGCTCGATCGGGATCTTCATGATCCCGATGCTCTACGTGACATTCCAGCGCCTGCGCGAGCGCGCCAAGGAGGCTTCCAAACCAACCAATCGGCTGACGCCGCCTGTGGATGACACGGTCTAGACCATGACAAGCAATCGAAAACGCTGGCTGATCGCCCTTCTCGTCGTAGTCCTTGGCGCAGGCGGCTATTTTGCCTGGCAGAGGCTCGGTGGCGACAGCCTTCCGCCCGGATTTGCCAGCGGCAATGGCCGCATCGAGGCCGTCGAAATCGACATCGCGACCAAGACGGCCGGGCGCATCCGCGACATCCTCGCCCGCGAAGGCGATCTGGTCTCGGCGGGACAGGCGCTGGCGCAGATGGACACGGTTCAGCTCGAGGCGCAGTACCGCCAGGCGCAGGCGCAGCTACGCCGTGCCAAGATCGGCATCGACACGGCCAAGAGTCTCGTGACCCAGCGCGAGGCCGAGAAGAAAACCGCGACTGCGGTGATCGCGCAGCGCAGCGCTGAACTGGATGCGGCCGCTCGCAAGCTGCAGCGTTCCGAGCAATTGATCAGGACCAACGCCGTGTCGCAGCAGGTGCTCGATGACGACCGCGCGGCTGCCAACGGGGCGACAGCGGCCGTAGCGGCGGCGGAAGCGCAGCTCGCGGGGTCGGAAGCTGCGATCAGCGCCGCCGAAGCACAGGTGGTCGATGCAGAAGCCGCCGTCGAGGCAGCGAAGGCCGCGATCGAGAGCATCAAGGCCGACATCAACGACTCGACGCTGCGTGCGCCGCGTGATGGACGCGTCCAGTTCCGCGTGGCCCAGCCGGGAGAAGTCCTGACCGCTGGCGGACGCGTGCTCAACCTCGTCGATCTCGGCGACGTCTACATGACCTTCTTCCTGCCGACGGCGCAGGCCGGCCGCGTCGCCATTGGTTCGGAAGTCCGCCTCGTACTCGATGCCGCTCCGCAATGGGTCATTCCCGCCAAGGCGACGTTCGTCGCCAATGTCGCGCAGTTCACACCCAAGACGGTCGAGACCGAAGAGGAGCGTCAAAAGCTGATGTTCCGCATCAGGGCACATATTTCACCAGAGCTGCTGCGGAGAAACATCGAACAGGTCAAGACCGGCCTACCCGGCCGCGCCTTCATCCGCCTTGATCCGAATGCTGAGTGGCCGGCTCAACTGACGGAACATCTGGTCAAATGAGCATCCCGTCGAACGGAGAGCGCCCCCTTCCTTCGGCGCCCGTGATAAGCCTTGCGGCGGTCGGGCTGTCCTACGGCACGACGCGCGCGCTCGACGGCATCACGCTCGATATTCCTTCAGGGCGCATGGTCGGCTTGATCGGACCCGACGGCGTGGGCAAGTCCAGTCTGCTTGCCCTGATCGCTGGCGCGCGCACGATCACGGAGGGACGGGTTCACGTGCTCGGCGGCGATATGGCCGACGCGGTACACCGACGGCGGACCTGTCCCCAGATCGCCTACATGCCGCAGGGCCTGGGCAAGAATCTCTATCCGACCCTGTCCGTGTTCGAGAATGTCGATTTCTTCGGCCGCCTGTTCGGCCACGACAGGCGCGAACGCGAGCAGAGAATCCGACAGCTCCTGAAGGACACGGGCCTTTCCCCCTTCACGGATCGGCCCGCCGGCAAGTTATCCGGCGGCATGAAGCAAAAACTCGGCCTCTGCTGTGCACTGATCCACGATCCCGACCTGTTGATCCTCGACGAGCCGACCACCGGTGTCGACCCGCTCTCGCGCCGGCAGTTCTGGGAGCTGATCGAGGGTATTCGCGAAGGCCGTCCCGGCATGAGCGTGATCGTCGCCACCGCCTATATGGAGGAGGCAGCGCGCTTCGATCTCCTGGTTGCCATGGACGACGGGCGCGTGCTGGCGACCGGCACGCCCGCCGAGCTGCTGCGGCAGACCGGGACGGGTAATCTCGATGCGGCCTTCATCGCCCTGCTCCCCGAGGAGCAACGGCGGGACCACAAGGAGGTGGTGATCCCGCCTCGCGTGGGCGATCAGCACGACGAGATCGCCATCGAGGCCGAGCAGTTGACGGTGAGGTTCGGCGATTTCACCGCCGTTGACCGTGTGAGCTTTCGCATTGCCCGTGGCGAGATCTTCGGCTTCCTCGGCTCGAACGGTTGCGGCAAGACCACGACCATGAAGGTTTTGACCGGTCTGCTGCCGGCCAGCGAAGGCGAAGCCAAGCTGTTGGGGCACGAGGTCGATCCCAATGACATGGAGATTCGCCGTCGTGTCGGTTACATGTCGCAGGCCTTCTCGCTCTATTCCGAGCTGACGATCCGGCAGAACCTGGAGCTGCATGCCCGCCTGTTCCGGCTTGCGCCCGACAGCATCGACGGCCGGATCCGCGACATGGTCGAGCGCTTCGACCTGACCAAGGTGATCGACGCCCTGCCCGACGCGCTGCCGCTCGGCGTCCGCCAGCGTCTGTCGCTTGCGGTCGCCATGATCCATGCGCCCGACATCCTGATCCTGGATGAGCCGACCTCCGGCGTCGACCCGGTGGCGCGCGACGGCTTCTGGCAGATCCTGTCCGATCTGTCGCGGCAGGACAACGTCACGATTTTCGTCTCGACCCACTTCATGAACGAAGCGGAGCGCTGCGACCGCATCTCGCTGATGCATGCCGGCAAGGTGATGATCAGCGATACGCCGGGACGGATTGCGGAGCGGCGCGGCGGCGGCAGCCTCGAAGAGGCCTTTGTTGCCTATCTCACGGATGCGATCGGCGCACCCGAAACCGCCGAGGCTGACACCGCACCGCATCCCGCGATAAAAGCTGCAGCCGCCCAGGCGCCCGGCACGACGCACGGCGCGTCGAGCTTCTTCGATCCGCGACGCATGTTTGCCTACACGCAACGCGAGGCGCTCGAACTCAAGCGCGATCCGATTCGCGCAACCCTTGCCATCGTCGGCAGCCTGATCCTGATGTTCGTGATGGGCTACGGCATCAACATGGACGTGGAGAATCTCTCCTTCGCCGCCATGGATCGCGACGACACTACGATCAGCCGCGACTACGTCCTGCAAATCGCGGGCTCGCGCTATTTCACCGAACTTCCGCCAATCACCGACTATGACGATCTCGATCGCCGCATGCGTAGCGGCGAACTCAGCCTCGCGCTCGAAATTCCGCCTGGCTTCGGACGCGACGTGGCGCGCGGCAGCGACGTCCAGATCGGCGCGTGGGTCGACGGCGCGATGCCCTCGCGCGCCGAGACCGTGCGAAGCTACGTGCAGGCGATGCACACAACCTGGCTGACGCAGCGTGCCCGCCAGTTCTACGGCAATGCCGCCACGAGCGGCGATTTCGGGATCGAGGTCCGCTTCCTCTACAACCCCGACATCAAGAGCATCGTAGCGATGGCGCCCGCCGTGATCCCGATCCTGCTTCTGATCATCCCGGCGATCCTGTCGACACTGAGCGTCGTGCGCGAGAAGGAGTTGGGATCGATCATCAACTTCTACGTCACGCCGGTCACCCGCCTGGAGTTTCTCGTCGGCAAGCAGATTCCGTACGTCGCGCTCGCCATGCTGAATTTCTTCCTGCTGACGGCGTTTGCCGTGTTCATCTTCCGTGTTCCCTTCACCGGCAGCTTCGCAGCCTTCGCCAGCGCAGCGCTTCTCTACACTATCGTCACCACCGCGATGGGCCTCGTGATCTCGGCGTTCATGACGAGCCAGATCGCAGCCATCTTTGCGACCGCGCTGCTCACCATGATCCCGGCGACGCAATATTCGGGGCTGGTCGACCCGGTGTCATCGCTCCAGGGCGCGGGCGCCGTCATCGGACGGATCTACCCGACCGCCCATTTCGTCACGATCACCAGGGGCACCTTCTCGAAGGGGCTCGAGTTCGGCGATCTGTCCGGACCGTTCATTGCGCTGCTGATCACCATCCCGGTGCTGCTCGGCCTCGGCGTCGCACTCTTGAGGAAACAGGCGAACTAGTCATGCGGACAGGCAATATCGTCGAGCTCGGCATCAAGGAGTTGCGGGGACTGTTCCGCGATCCGATGATGCTGGGGCTGATCGTCTATGCCTTCACGGTCTCGATCTACACCGCCTCCAGGGCACAGCCGGAGACGCTCAACCAGGCCGCGCTTGCCGTCGTCGACGAGGACAAGTCGCCGGCCGCCACGCGCGTCATCACGGCGTTCAACCCGCCTTTCTTTACGGTCCCGCGGCTCATTCCGCAGTCGGAGATGATGGCCCGCATGGACGCGGGCCTCGACACCTTCGCGCTCAACATCCCGCCGAACTTCCAGCGTGACCTGCTGGCGCGAAGGTCGCCTGCCATCCAGCTCAATGTGGATGCGACCCGCATGTCGCAGGCATTCACGGGAAGCGGATATATCCAGTCGATCCTCACCGCCGAGGTCGGGGAGTTCCTGTCCCGCTACCGTTCAGCCGCACCCCTCCCGATCGATCTGGCATTGCGGGCGCGCTTCAACCCCGAGCTCAACAAGGGCTGGTTCGGCGCCATTAACAACGTCATTTCCTCGGTCACCATGCTGTCGATCATTCTGACCGGGGCGGCGCTGATCCGCGAGCGCGAACACGGCACGATCGAGCATCTTCTGGTCATGCCGGTGACGCCATTCGAGGTCATGGCGAGCAAGATCTGGTCGATGGGCCTTGTCGTCCTCGTGGCCGCGAGCGTGTCGCTCATCTTCATCGTGCAGGGATTGCTCGCGGTCCGAATCAGCGGCTCGATTCCGCTATTCCTGTTCGGCACCGCGCTCTATCTTTTCGCCACCACCAGCATGGGCATCTTCCTGGCGACCGCCGCCGGCAGCATGCCGCAGTTCGGTCTGCTCCTGATGCTCGTCCTGATGCCGCTTCAAATGCTGTCGGGCGCGACAACGCCGCGGGAGAGCATGCCCGAGATCATCCAGAACATCATGCTCGCCGCCCCCAACACCCACTTCGTCATCCTCGCGCAGGCCGTGCTGTTCCGCGGCGCCGGGATAGCCGTGGTCTGGCCGCAGATTGCCGCCCTGCTGGCGATCGGAGCGATCCTGTTCTTCTTCTCTTTACAACGATTCAGAGAATTCTTGCGATAACGGACTCACGCGCCACATACGGTCACCCGACCATCTGTATCGATCAGGCGCGCCTGGACATTCGGACGGCTGGCGACGATGTCCAGAATGCGAGGAATGGCCATCAGGCTAAACGCGGTCGAGAGAGCGTCGGCTTCGGTTGCACTTGGCGCCACCACGCTGACCGTTCGATAGAGGGACGGACTGCATCCCGTTTTGGGGTCGAAGAGGTGCGTGAACAGGCCGGCGGCGTCGAAACGGAATCCAGCGCCGGCCGTTGTCGCGACGGCGCGGTCGACGAGATCGATCGTCTCGGTGAGCGCACCGGGTCGATCCGGATCCGCAAGACCGACACGCCACGGCCCACCCTCGGGCCTCGGTCCGATTGCGCGTATCTCTCCCATATTGACGAGGGTCGTCGACAAGCCCGCCTCTCGCAGTTTCTCGACGACCTTGTCGGTTGCGAACCCCTGCGCAATGCCGTTCAGAGTAATTGCAGCGCCGCGATGCGCCAGAGCAATGCGATCCCGCCTCACCAGCAGCCCGCGCCAGCCGACCCTCGTCAGCACTTCAACGACTTGCTCCCGCGGCGGCCCGTTCGGATCCGGACGCTCTGATGAGAAGTGGTCGGCATAGAGCCGCCACAACGGCTGAACGGTCGGATCGAATGCGCCGTCGGTCAGGTCGGCAAAGGCCAGCGAGGCCTCCAGCAGAGCCACCATGTCCGGATCCGGCGCAACGAGGACGCCCGTGCGGTTGAGCGTGCTTATCGCGGAGTCCTGACGATACAGGCTGAATTGCTGCTCCAGCCTCCGCACGTCGAGAAGACAGCTATCGACCAATCGCGCTGCCTCGGCACGCTCCGGGTGATAGATATCAATCGAGACCTGTGCCCCAAGCGCCGATCCGTGCCAGCGGACAGCTTCTCCCGCTCGAGCGATGCGGGCGCCGCCCACGAAAGCGGAACCTGCTGCCGCCGCCGTGATTGCAATCATCCGCCGCCGCGTGAGATTGGGATTCTGCATCATCGAGATCCTCAGTTGAGCCTGACATCCCCACGATCATGTTCGACAGACCCGCCTGCCGTATCACTCCCCAGCACGTAGGCGCCGGGAATTTCCGCAAGCGTCACCACGCGCCCGCCATTGTCAGCCGCGAACCCATCGGCTGCCGCCCGGTCGCCGAACGGCACCGCCTCCGCCGCGCCCATGCCGCCCTGCCTGCGGCTTTCGATCACGAAAAACGCTTTCCGCGCGTCGATCCAGTTCGTTGCGCCAGGCTCCTCCCAACTCGCCGCGCGGGACATGTCCGAGACGTAGATCGCCCGGATGTCACGCGGCTGATCCGGCATCAAGGTGAACGCCACGGTATCCCGGACCGAGGAGAACCAGAACGGATCGATGCGGCCCACCGTGATGATCTGCCCCTTGGGTCCGGGATGCTCGGTCAGGTTCATGCCGCAAAAGACGCCCATCGCATCGCGGGTCAGCGGAAATGGCGGCGGCATGTTGGTATTGCCCGTGTCCGCATTGCAGCCAACGAGAAGCAACGCCGCGAAGATGATCGCACCGATGGATCTTGGGGTCATAGTTCCCTCCGCGCGAAGAAGGTTGTCGCAAGCCCGAGCGGCGCCACGATCCAAACCAGCAGCCCCAGCAATAGCGCAGCAATGCCGGTGGTCGCGGTTCCCGACAGCCCGGCCATGCCGGAAAACTGGCTCACATTGAAACCGGTGAGATTCGCCAGGCGGTAAAGATCCGTGGGATTGAGAAACAGAAGCCATTCGAGGACCGTTGCCGAGACGATCTGTCCCTGGTCGACCACCAGGATACCAAGCAACGCCATATCGAACACCAACACCATCAAGAGCCAGATGCCGACCGACACGCCTGCCGCGGTGCCGCGGTCGCGAACCAGACTGCTGATCAAGTATCCTATCGCCACGAACACAGCCCCAAGCATGATCGACGTCCCAAGCATGGAAGCGAAGGCGTACCAGCTTGCCGCCAGTACGGAGGCGCCGGTGATCGCGAGCGCGGCGGCCGCCGCGCCGTAACCGAGGATCGTCGCGAAGGCGAGGATCAGGACGTGACCGCAGAATTTGCCGAGGATGACCTGGCCGCGACCTACCGGGTAGCTCAACAGCAGGATCATCGTCCCCCGCTCCATTTCACCGACCACAGCATCATGCGAAATCAGAAGCGCGATCAGCGGCAACAGAAAGATCGTCAGGCTGGACAGGCTGACGACCACCACGTCGAGGGCGCCGGCACCCACATTGCCTGTCGGCGCGCTGCCGAGGAACGTCAGCGACAAGGCAAGAGCGGCCAGCAGCAGCGTGGTGGCCAGCACCCACCGATTCCGCAGGCCTTCCTGGATCTCCTTGAAGGCGATAATTGCAACTGTCCTCACGCGGCCTTCTCCTGCGTGTTGAGGAAATGTGCGTAGAGATCGTCTAGGGTCGGCGCCGCAATTTCGATATTCTTGACCCGGGGATCGTTCGTCACCGCGCGCAACAGATCCATTTTTCCCTTTTCATCAGCTACCAGCACAGTTCTTCGCCCCGCGGCCGAAATAGTCTCGTCCACGATCGGGCCGGCAATTGCGTCATCGGCGCCGGCCTCCAGATCGAGCGAGACCCGGATCGGCAACTGCGAGATCGAACGCAGCTCCGCCAACGTGCCTTGCGCGACCAACCGGCCGCGGTTCATGATCAGCACGTGCTCCGCGCGATCTTCGAGTTCGTTGAGCGCGTGGGACGAAATCAGGACGGTGGCGCCATCGTCCCGCAATTCGTTCAGAATCTCGTAAAACGTTTGCCGCAGCGCCGGATCGAGTCCCGTGGTCGGCTCATCCAGCAACAGCACGCGCGGCTGGCCGAGCAGCGCCTGGGCCAGCCCCAATCGCTGCCGCATGCCCTTGGAATAGGTCCCGACGCGACGATCGGCGGCATCGCTCAATCCGACGCGGTCGAGCAGCGCCCATGCCGAGGCCGGTTTGATGTGCTTCAGACGCGCGTAGAACGCCAGTGTTTCGCGCCCCGTGAGGGCCGCGTTGAAGGCGACGTTTTCGGGAAGATAGCCAAGGAGCCGGCGTGCCGAAAACTCCCCCGCCGCCGGATCCTGCCCCATCACGCGAATTTCGCCGCGGTCGGAGCGGATCAACCCCAGCATCAATTTGATCAGCGTGGTCTTGCCGGCGCCATTATGGCCCACCAGCGCGCTCAGCCGCCCGGGGACGAGAGAGAACGAGACATCGCGCAGCGCACGCACCTTGCGATAGCTCTTGTCGACACCGGTCACGGACACGGTAGCGGTCATCTATGGCTCCACGCGAACGAGGGCTTCGGCGGCGGTGCCACCAGCGGATGGCTGTCAACGACGCCGCCGGGATAGAGAGCCGGAAACTGCGCCTGCGCCCAGCGCAAAACCTGCACCGCCGGACTGTTGATCAAGACCTTGGCGGACGGCGCCGTCCACAGCACGCGATCGACCAGATCGTTGGGCCGATAAGCGGTGTCGGCAATGCCGTCTCCGTTCAGGTCGAACGCCGGGTTGTCGCTCCAGTAATTGCCGCGTCCGCCCTTCGACCAGTCGAGATCGCGCGTGCCGACGTATTTCACCTGGTTTCGGTTGCCGATAAAGGCATTGCCGGAAATTTCGTTGCCTTCCGAGCCGGCCGTGAAGTGAACGCCGATGCCGCACCGTTCGAACCAGTTGTTTCGGAACTTGTTGTGGTTGGTGTTGTAGATGAACACGCATTTTTCCGGCCCGCTGCGCACATCCCGCGCCGGCCTTATATCGGGCACCATGTCCTTCTCGTCGCTCGGACCTTCGCGGTCGACCGCAACATTGGCCAACGGACCGCCAACGACCCGGTTGCCGTCAATCTCGGCGTAGTTGGCGTAGTTGAACAGTATCCCGTAGTCCCGGTCGCGGTCCGAGACGTTGTTGCGGATCACAAGTCGGTTCGAATACATGATGGCGTAGCCGACGGTATTGCGCACGGAAAAATTGCCGCTGACTTCGCTGTCGTTGGTGTACATGTAGTGAACCGCGAAGCGCACCTGTTCGAAACGGTTGTTGATGAAGCGGTCCTTGCGGCTGGTAATCGTGAAGATGCCGTCTCGGCCGTAGCGGAAGGTGTTTTCCGCGATGGTGACGTCGGGCGCGTTCCAGAGTGACACACCATTCCCGCTCTCGCTGCGGCGGCCCTCACGCAATCCTTCGATGACGTTGCGTTCGACGCGGGAGCCCGCCGCGCCGTGAACGTAGATGCCGAACAGGTTTCCTTCCAGGCGGTTGTTTTCGATCACCGCACGCTCTGCGGTCTTCTCGAGAAAGATCCCTGAATTCATGGCCTGGAGATCGCGGCCGGATTCCCTGATGGTGATACCCCGGATGGTGACCTCCGGCGCGACCACGGTGATGACATTGCCGGACCCGCCGCCACTGAGCACGGCACCGGGTGATCCGTTCAAAACGAGGCGACGGTCAATCCTGATCCCACCCTTGTAAACGCCGGGCGCCAGCTTGACGACATCGCCTTCCTGCGCGCGGTCCAGCACCGCTTGAAGCGGCTGGTCCGCGACGGCTTTCAGCTCCGCCGCGCTGGTGGGACCGACAACCCCGGCGACGAAGATCGCCGCCGGGATGAGACGTTGCAGGAGACGCACGATCTGTCCTCGTTTCAGGCCATCTTGGGCTCGACAAACATGCGGCCCTTCATCTCCATGTGCATGGCATGACAGAACCACGAGCAGTAGTACCAGTAGACGCCGGGCTTATCGGCCGCGAACGACACCGAGGCCGTCGCCATCGGCGCCACCTCCATCTGGATGCCATAGTTCACGATGCAGAAGCCGTGTGTCAGGTCCTCCACGGCGTCGATGTTGGTGACATAGACGGTCACCTGGTCGCCCTGCTTGACCTGGAAGGTCTCGAGGCCGAACGCCGGCGCCGTCGAGGTCATGTAGACACGGACCTTGTTGCCGTCGCGGATGACCTTGGAGTCGGCTTCGAGATTGATCCCGTCGGCCTTCGCCTGCTTCACCGCATCCGCGAACATCGGGTCGGCTCGATCCCAGATCGAGATCGGGTTGATTTTTGACCGATGGACGATCGTTGCATCGTGCGGCTCGGCGAAGCTCGGACCGTCATGGACCAGAGTCATCTTGTCGCCCGATATGTCGATCAACTGATCGTTCTCCGGCTTCAGCGGACCGACATTGAGGAAGCGGTCCTTGGAGAACTTGTTCAGGGAGATCAGCCACTTTCCATCGGCCTCCTTGGTCTGGCCCATGGAGGAGTGGTTGTGACCGGGTTGGTAGTGAACGTCGAGCTTCTGGATGATGGGATCGACCTTCTCGCCCTTGAACGCGCGTTTTGCGAGATCGATGCTCCACTTGCAGACCTGGCTGTCGAGGAACAGCGTCGTGTAGGCGTTGCCTTTGCCGTCATAGGCGGTATGCAGCGGCCCAAGTCCAAGTTCCGGTTCGGCCACGACGACGTCGCGCGGCTTGATCTTGTCATCGAACAACTGGTCGAACAGCCGAACGTCCATCACCGTGACGGTCGGCGACAGCTTTCCGGCCGCGACGATATGGATGCCGTCGGGCGCGGTGTTCATGCCGTGCGGGTTGTTCGAGACCGGGACGTAACGCGTGTAGGGGGAGCCCTTGCGGCCATCGAGCACCGGCACGCCGTTCAGTTCCTTGAAGTCGCCCTTCTTCACACCCTCTTCGATTCGCTTGAGGTTGAAGATCACGACCCAATCCTGCTCGTTGGCCGTCATCTCGGCCAGGGTGACGCCTCCTTCCGCATTGTAGCAAGTCGAGAACGCATATTTGCCTTGGTAGTCGGCATCGACGTTGTCGAGATTGCCGTCGACGATCACCTGCCACGCGACCTTCATGGTATCGGCATCCAGCGCCGTGAAGATCGCCTGGTATTCCTTCGGCTTGTCCAGCACCTTGCCGTCGTTCGGAAGCGGCACGCCATCCTCGCCATTGCAGAACACATATCCGGTGCGGGGATATTTTTGCAGCCGGAGACCGTGGACCGTATGCTGGTTGGGCAACTCGATGATCTTGTCGCACTTCATGACGTCGAGGCGCACGCGCGCGACCCGGGTATTGGCCTTGTCGTTCATGAACGCATAGCGGCCGTCATAGGTGCCGTCGGTGAACGTGATGTGCGGGTGATGCAGGTCGCCGTTCATGAACGTGCCGCCGCGGTTCTTGAGCAATTCGCGCGTGGCCGGCTGCATCCCTTCGGTCAGCACCTTCAGGCTCTCATTGGTCTGTCCCCATCCCGTGGCGCTGCAGCGGTTGAACACGGGAACGCGCATCAGTTCGCGCATTGAGGGCAGGCCGACAATGCGCATTTCGCCGGACTGGCCGCTGGAGAAGAACACGTAATATTCGTCGAGTTCGCCCGGTGCCACCTCGGTCTTCTGCACCGCCGGGCGCGCAGCTGGCGCCTTTGGTGCTGCCTTGGTCTGCGCGTCCGCAGTCGTAACGAGGCCGCGACCGTCGCTCGACAGGCCGACCCCGCCCGCAAGGCCTACACCGGCCGCCGCAGCCGTGGTCCCCAACAAGGTACGCCGGCTGACGGATTTTCCATTTTCGTTCTCACTCATGTTGGCCTCCTGGGCTTCAAGTTGACGGTGGGGTGATGGCTTCTGCGCGCGGTAGCGCAACTGGCTTGCCGGACGCCGTGATGATCGTGCCAGGTCCTTTGCCGCCGCTGCGCATCGACGACGACGACAGCGCTTCGCGCTTCTCGCGCTTCAGCCGGACCTGGATCATGTGCGGACAGCGATGGTCGTCGAAGTAGAGTTCCTGACAATGCATGCAGTAAATGCATTCATTGACATTGATGTGCCCTTCGGGATGGATCGCCTGCACGGGGCACTCGTTAGCACAGCGCTGACAGGGCGAGCCGCATTCAGGCCAGCGGCGCAGCCATTCGAACATGCGGATGCGACCCGGAATCGCCAGCGCCGCGCCAAGCGGGCACATGTAACGGCAGAAAAAGCGCTCGACGAACAATCCCGCGGATAGAAGCGTCAGCGCGTAGATGACGAACGGCCATTCGCGCGCGAACTTCAGGACGATCGTCGTCTTGAAGGGCTCGACTTCCGCGAGTTGCTCCGCAAACGCCGTCGAGTACAACGACATCCCGAAAAGGCCGAGGAAGATGATGTACTTGAGCGGCCACAGCCGCTCATGAAGACCCCATGGCAATCGATATTGCGGAATCTTCACCGCCTGCGCGACGTTGTTGAGCAGCTCCTGCAACGCGCCGAACGGACAGAGCCAGCCACAGAACGGGCCGCGTCCCCAGAACAACAGCCCGGCGGCGATCGAGCACCACAGCAGGAAGATCAGCGGCGCCGAGAGGAAGTATTCCCAACTGAAGCCGGTCAATAGTGAATTGGCGAACGTCAGGACGTTGACCACCGACAATTGTGCATTCGCATACCAGCCGAGCCATACCAGGATGAACGCGAGGTAAGCCCGGCGCACCCAGGTGTAGACCTGCGGGCGGCGCACGAGTTGATTCTGGAAAAAGAAGATCAGCGTGAGCGCGCCAAGCGCAAGCACCGTCGTGCCGATCTTGACGATGTTGCCTCGCCAGATCTTCGTCCACAGCGGCTCGTCCTCGGCTGCAGGGGTCGCCGCGGCACCGTGCTGCTCTGCCGTCGATACGGGCGCCCCGCCCGGCGTCTTGGCCGGCTGGGCGGCTGACTGTTGCGCCGCGGGCTTGACCGGCTCGCGCTTCACGTAGGCATCGGGCAGCGCATATCCCAGTTCGAAGGTCACCCATGCCTTGTCGCGCGCGCCCACGACGCGCTGCACGAGCAGTTGCAGCGTCCACGGTTCAGTCGGATCGAAGTTGAACTCAGCCGGCACGACAAAAAGTGCGATCTCGGGAAAGTCGGGCGCACCCTCGGCTTCGAGGCTCCCCAGCCGGGTGTGGTCGCGATCGCGGAAACGGATGCTGTTGGTCTCCTGGATCAGTTCGATCCGGTCGAAGATCCCGCCGCGAACGTAAGCCGCCCCCTTGAAGGAGTAGCGGCCCGCCCCCGCAACGACGAGAGCCTGCTGGCCCGGCTTGAGCCTCGCGGCCAGGCGATCGTACCCATCGTTGCCAAGCAGGCTGCGGCCGATCGTCGGCACCGCAACGTCGGCGACATACAGGTCGATGAAGGTGTCGCCGGGTTCTCCTTCCTCCGGACGGGCTGCCGCTGCCGCATTGCCGGATTTCTCGAAAGCCTGGTTGACATCGGCAAGGGAGAGGGTCAGGCGGCGAACGGAGCCGTCACCGACCAGGCTTTGCCAATCGCGGATCGCACTCTTGCCGGGATCAATAGCCTTGGCGGCTTGAGGCGCAACGCCGGCAGGCGCATTGCCCGGAGCACCGAGACGACCGCTCCTGATGAGCTTGGTCGCGGACCGGACGATGCTGTCCCCCATAACGAGAACGGTCACCGTCGCGCCGCTGACAATATCGACCTGCGGCGCCGGCACCGTTCCGCGCACGACGGGATCCATGTCGGTGCCGATCAGCTTGTTGACGGCTTCCAGGATCCGTTTTTCCGGAATACCCACGAGAACGATGGGTTCCTTATGCTCGACCAGCTTCAGGCCGGTCAGGACGCCCTTCGGGTTGATTCCGACCAGAAGCTGGATCGGCTTGCCCGAGTAGCCGGTTGCGTTGGCGAAGTCTGAATTCAGATAGACGAAGCCGAGAAGCTGGTCGTCTTTGTATGCCGGTACGATCGCCGGATCGCCTTGCGGTAATCCAAGCCGGTTTGCACCGGGAACGAGTTCGCCCGGTTCGGCTTTCGGCAGATAATCGGCCAGTCTGCCAGACGCATCGGCCGGACAGCCAAAGCCGATCCAGCCGAAAATGGCCAGGGCCACACCCAAGAACAGTTGGATGTTGAAGTACTTTCTCAAGGGCGCCGCTTCCAGTTAGCAGAACGCCGTTGTTCTGAATCGCGCCGCTTGTAACAGCTCAGCCGGAGCTTGATCTTGCGCTATCTCAAATACGCGCGGTGCGGATCAGGCCAAGCTCCGCGGCCCTGAATGGAACCCAAGATGCGCAGCGAACCCCTGTTGGCCACAGAACCGCCCGCTCCGGTCCGGAACATCGGCGAACTTTTTGCGATTGCAATCACCCAGACCAGGCGCGCCGCCCAGCATTATCGCAAGCTCGCGGTGGCTGGCGACAAGGCCTTCGAGCCCGTCCGCTGCGTATTCGAAGTGCTGAGCGAACGGGAACAAGAACGCGCTCAAGCGATCGAAGAGAGCTGCATCGCGGCCATCGGACGCGCGCCGACCCCGGCCGATCTCCGCTGGATGCCGATGGACCTGGTTCCCGCGGAAGAGCTCTCCGATCTCGAGAACTCGCTACTGTCGACCGCCTATGGCGCATGGGCCCTCGCCGTCAGGCACCGCGAACGTGCTTTCATCTTCTGGACTTATGTTGCGGCGCTCGCGGAAACCGGAAGCGTGCGCACGGCCGCCGAGGGTATGGCCCGCGAGGCGCTACGTGACGGCAATCTGCTTCGTCGCGAACGCCGCTTGGCATGGCGGGCCGAGCGAAGAGAGGCTGTTGCGGGAGACACGCCGGCAGCCAACGAGCTGTCCTCGGCAGCGTTGCTCGAAAGCCTGCTTCTCCGGGACATCTATCGGTGGTCGCAGGAGGCGCCCGCGCCACAGCGACGCCACCTCCTGTCCCTGATCGGAGACGGCTCACAAGGTCCGATGCCCGGGGCAAACGATGCGCTGCCGCACGCTGAGGCACTCGACGAGATCAAGCGTCGCGCGCTTCGTCACGCGGAGCAATTGTCTTCGATTTATCTGGATGAGGCCGACAGGGCCGTCGACCAGTCCCGGCTGGAACTGGCGCAGCAGCTCGCGGCGCGCTCTATCGCCCGGCTGGCAGACCTTCGGACCATCGCATCCCAGGCTGAATGATAGACATCTGATGTCTGCGAGGTTTGCGCAGCGACAAAGACATGATCCGCATTCTGGTTGATGCTGAGCCATGAAACAACAGCAGCTTGTCGATCACCCGCCCCAAGAAACGACTATTGATGTCCGCGCGATTCCGCGGCCGATGCGTCACCCCCTGATCTTCAACACGTTTGATCAGCTGGACGAAGGGCAGTTCTTCTCTGTCGTGAGTGACCACGACCCGCGTCCGCTGCGCTACCTGTTCGATATCAAGTACCCGGGCGCGTTCACCTGGGACTATGTCGAAAGCGGCCCGGATCTCTGGCGTGTCTGCGTCGGCCGTGCCGCCCACGATGAATGAGCCACCAGATCCAATCATTCTTCCGGCGCCACGCCGATCCCGGCCAGACGGCCCCGCTTCTTTAGCGGGGCACGACCGCGGTCGCCTCGATCTCGACGCGCGCGGTCGGCTCGACGAGACGGACGACCTGCACCAGCGCCATGCTGGGATAGTGGGTGCCGACGGCCTCGCGGTAGACCTTGCCGAGTGCCTTGAGGTTGGCAACGTACTCGTCCATGTCCACGACATACCAGGTCAGGCGTACCAGATGATCCGGCCGGGCGCCGCCTTCGGCCAGGATTGCGACGATGTTTTCGAGCGTCTGACGCACCTGCGCGACAAACCCGTCGGCGAACCGGCCAGAAGTGTCCCAGCCGACAACGCCGCCGGTGACGACGTAGCGTCCGTCGGCCATCATGCCGTTGGCATATCCCTTCGGCTGCGGCCATCCGCTCGGCTGGAGCACCTGCAAGCCGTTGCTTTTGGCGGCCGCGGTGGCAGCCGGCAGTCTCATCGCACTCATCGATCTCTCTCTATCATCTCAGCGCGGCTTCAGGAGCTCGCGGGCCACGATCAGTTTCTGGACTTCGGTTGCACCTTCGTAGATGCGCAGCGCGCGGATTTCGCGGTAGAGGCTTTCGACAACCTCGCCCTTGCGCACGCCGCGGCCGCCGAACATCTGCACGGCGCGGTCAATGACGCGCTGCGCCGTCTCGGTGGCCGTAAGTTTTGCCATCGCGGCTTCACGCGTGGTCGGCAGCTTCTGGACGTCGCGGCGCCACGCCGCGCGGTAGGTCAATAGCGCAGCCGCGTCGGTGTCGGTCGCCATGTCGCCGAGCGCGGCCTGCGTGAGCTGGAGATCGCCGAGCGTCGCACCAAACATGTGCCGGCTGCGCGCATGCGAAAGCGCCTCGTCGAGCGCGCGCCGTGCGAAGCCAAGGGCGGCCGCCGCGACCGACGCGCGAAAAATGTCCAGCGTCTGCATCGCGAGCTTGAACCCGCCACCGGGCGCACCGAGACGGCGGCTCGCCGGAATGCGACAGTTCGTAAAGCGCAGCGTGGCGAGCGGATGCGGTGCGATCACGTCGATCCGTTCGGCAATGCTGAACCCGGGATCATCAGGATACACAACGAAGGCCGAGATGCCGCGGGCGCCCGGCGCCTCGCCGGTTCGCGCAAACAGCGTGTAGACGTCGGCAATGCCGCCATTGGAGATCCAGGTCTTCTCCCCGTCGATCACATAATCGTTGCCGTCGGCGCGCGCCGTGCAAGCCATCGCCGCGACGTCAGAGCCCGCCTCCTTCTCCGACAAGGCAAAAGCCGAGAGCCATTCGCCCGAACGCACCTTTGGCAGCACCGCCTTGCGCAGCTCGGACGAGCCGCCGAGCGCGATCGCGCCGGAGCCGAGCCCCTGCATGGCGAAAGCAAAATCGGCAAGGCCGTCGGCATAGGCGAGCGACTCGCGCGACAGGCAGATCGAGCGTGAGTCGATCGTGGCCGCATCGCCATCGGGTGCTGCCACCGCACAATCGAGCAGACCCGCCTGCCCCATCGCCCGCACCAGCTTGCGGCAGGCACCGTCGACATCATCGTGGTCGATCTTGTCGAGCGCCCCCGACTGGACGAAGCGGTCAAGCGCCTCGCCTATCGTCCGGTGACGCGGCTCGAAGAACGGCCAGTCCAACCAGTCGCGCTTGATGACTTTTGCAGCGGAGCTCATCGATCACCTCCCCGGCCTACTGCGCAGCCGCCGCGGCAGCGCGCGCGAGATTGGTTTCGTACTGTCCCTTGGCGGAAAGATATTGCTTCGGCCACTCGACCGCGGTGATGCCGATACGCGCGGCCTCGTGCAGCGTCCAGGCGGGATCGGCCAAATGCGGCCGCGCGATGGCGCAGAGATCGGCGCGGCCTGCGGCGAGAATCGAGTTGGCGTGGTCGGCCTCCGAGATCGCGCCGACCGCGATGGTCTCGATGCCGACCTCGTTGCGGATCAAGTCGGCGAACGGCGTCTGAAACAGGCGTCCGTAGATCGGTCGCTCCTCCTTCCACACCTGTCCCGACGAGCAGTCGATCACGTCGGCGCCGGCGTCCTTGAACATCGCCGCAAAGATCGCCGCATCGGCCGGCATGTTGCCGCCCTCGGTCCAGTCGTGGCACGACAGACGCACCGACATCGGCCGATCGGACGGCCATGCGTCGCGCATGGCGCGGAACACTTCCAGCGGAAAGCGGGCACGATTTTCGTGACTGCCGCCGTAGTCGTCCGTGCGCCGGTTGGTCAGCGGCGACAGGAAGCTCGACAGCAGATAGCCGTGGGCGCAGTGCAGCTCGAGCCACTCGACGCCGGCCCCGGCCGCGCGCCGCGTCGCCGCGACGAAATCGTCGCGCACGCGGTCCATGTCGTTGCGATCCACCGCGCGCGGCAACTGGCTGTGTGGCAGATACGGCAAAGCCGACGCGGAGATCACAGGCCAGTCGCCGGACTCCAGCGGTTGATCGATCCCTTCCCAGGGCACCCTGGTCGCACCCTTGCGTCCGGCATGACCAAGCTGAATGCCCACCTTGGCGTGTCCGACGCCATGGACGAGATCGACCAGGCGCCGCCACTGCGCGGCCTGCGCGTCGTTCCACAGCCCGAGACAGCCCGGCGTGATCCGCGCATCCGGCGAGACGCAGGTCATCTCGGCAAAAATCAATCCGGCGCCGCCCATGGCGCGTGCGCCGAGATGGGCGATATGAAAGTCGTTGAGCAGCCCGTCCTGCGCCGAATACATCGCCATCGGCGAGACCATGATGCGGTTCGCGAGCGACAGGCCGCGCACGCGGTGCGGCGTCAGCATCGGCGGCGGCACCCGTTCGCCATCCCGCACATTGATCCCCGCGCGCGCGGCGAACCAGCGCTCAAAACCTTCGAGCCAGGTCCGGTCGCGCAGGCGCAAATTCTCGTGGCTGATGCGCTGCGAGCGCGTCAGCATGGAATAGAAGAATTGCGGCGGCTCCAGCGTGTCGGCATAGCGCCGGCCCACCACCTCGAACCATTCCATGGCGTTGCGCGCGGCGTTCTGGATCCGCGCGACGTCGACACGGCGCACCTCTTCATAGGCCTCCAGCACGGTCGGAATACTGGCCCGGTCGTGGCCGTGTCGGTCGAACTGGTTGGCAAGCTCGATGGCGTCGTCGAGCGCGAGCTTGGTGCCGGAGCCGATGGCGAAATGGGCGGTGTGCGCGGCGTCCCCCATCAGCACGACGTGAGAGCGGCCATTGAACACGCTCCATTTGCCACAGATCAGCCGGCTGAAATTGAGCCAGGCCGAGCCGCGGAGGTGACGCGCGTTGGTCAGGAGCCTTGCGCCGTCCAGCGTCTCGGCAAAGATCTTTTCGCAGAAGTCGATCGAGCCCTGCTGATCCATGTCGCCGAGCCCGTGGGCCTCATAGGCCTCTTCCGTGGTCTCGATGATGAAGGTCGAAGTCTCCGCATCGAACTTGTAGATATGCGCCTGGAACCAGCCATGCTCGGTCTTCTGGAAATCAAAGGTGAAGGCGTCGAACGCCTTCTTGGTGCCAAGCCAGATGTATCGGTTCGGCCGGATCACCATGTCGGGCTTGAACTGCTCGGCGTAGCGGGCGCGGATGCGCGAGTTGACGCCGTCGCAGGCGACGATCAGGTCGGCGTCCGGATATTCGAGATCGGACTCGACATCGCGCTCGAAGACGAGCTCGACGCCGAGCGCCTCGCAGCGCCGCTGCAGGATGTTGAGCAGATGCTTGCGCCCGATGCCGATGAAGCCGTGGCCGGTGGTGCGCTGGCGCGTCCCCTTGAAGACGAGCTCGATGTCGTCCCAATGGTTGAATGCGTCCTCGATCTCAGTGGCGCTTTCGGGGTCCGCGATCCGCATCGCGGCCATCATGGCGTCGGAAAACACCACGCCCCACCCGAACGTATCGTAGGGCTTGTTGCGCTCGACCACCGAGACGACGTGCTCGGGATGCCGCCGCTTCATGAGGAGACCTAGGTAGAGCCCGGCCGGGCCGCCGCCGATACAGACTATGCGCATGATCCCTCGCTTTCGCGCGTCGCGCCGTGTGCTGGCCGAAATTACTTTAAGCCTAAAATAATTCTCCGCCGAACCGATTGTCAAGGCGGTTGTCGGTGGGCCCCGCTGGTAGCCGGCCCGTTGCAACATCGGTCTGGTGACAAGCTTGGAATTGAGGATCCGCCCGCGCCGATTCGTGGCCCGGACGGGCGAGCCTTGAAATTACTTTTGGCACGAACTATCTTGCTGCCCACCCAGGAAAGCCCCGACAGGCTTTCCGACCCAGGAGATCGATTTGGCAGTCGCAAAGGAATCCCCGTCCGTTTCGCCCAGGAACGGGGCCGATCAGGAGGCCGAGTACAGGGCCCAGACCCGGCTGTGGCTGCGGCTCCTGGCCTGCACGACACTGATCGAGGGGGAATTGCGGCGAAGGTTCCGCGAGGAATTCGACTTCACGATGCCCCGCTTCGACGTGCTCGCCCAGCTCGACCGCGAGCCCAGCGGGCTGGTGCTGGGCGAACTGCCCAAGCGTCTGATGGTGTCGGCCGGCAACCTCACGCCGATCGTGGATCGCCTGGTCGAGGACGGCTACATCACAAGGACGCCGTCGAACCTGGACCGGCGCGTGCAGATCGTCTGCATGACGGTCGAGGGCCGAAAGGCGTTCCGGCGCATGGCCAAGAGCCATGGCTCGTGGCTCGCCGAACTGTTGGCCGAGTTTCCGACCGAGCGGCTCGACGGGTTGATCGGCGAGCTCGACGAGCTCAAGGGCGCCGTTAGGGACGCGCTGCAAAAGTCCTAAAGCGCGACGCGCTTTAGCTCTCTTTTTTGAGCATGATCTTATCGGAAAAACCGCTGCGCACTTTTCCGGATCATGCTCTAGCGCCGTACCTTGATGCCGGCGACCTCGCGGTCCCAGGTATCCGCCGTCACGCCCGCATCGCGGAGCGCACCCTTCTTGATCTTGCCGTTCTCCGTCAGCGGCATCGCGCTGACGATGCGCACATAGCGGGGAATCGCGAAATAAGCGATCTGCCCTTCGCAATGCCTGACGATGTCCACGGGTTCCAGCGACTGGCCGGGCTCCAGAAGAATTGCGGCTGCGACCTCGTCCTCACCCAGCTCCGACGGCAGCGGATAGATCGCGCAGGCCGCGACTGCCGGATGGGATGAAATGGTCTGCTCGACCTCCCATGACGACACGTTCTCGCCCCGCCTGCGGATCGAATCCTTCATGCGATCGATGAAGCGGTAATGTCCGTCCGAATCGCGCACGACGCGATCGCCGGAATGGAACCAGAGGTTTCGCCACGCCTCGACCGTCTTCTCCGGCATGCCAAAATATCCAGTTGCAAACGCAAAGGGCTCTTTCGCGCGAAGCACGAGCTCACCCGCCTGCCCGTCCGGGAGAGCCGAATCGTTCTCGTCCACGATCCCTGCCTCGATGCCGTCGGCGAGGTAGCCCATCGTCCCCGGACGGTCCGACGGGATGGTGCCTGCGAACACAAAGTTAGTCTCAGTCGAGCCGTAGCCGTCGACGAGCGGCACACCGAACCGTTCGAGGAAGGGATGGTGGATCTGCGGCGGCACACCGCCGCCAAGCGCAACGCGAAGCCGGTGCGCGGAGTCGTCGGCAGTTGCCGGCTGCGCCAGCAGCATCGAGGCCATGGCGCCGAGCAGATAGCCGACTGTCGCCTCGTGTCGACGCGCCGCGGCCCAGAAGCCGGATGCGGAAAACTTTGGCTCCAGCACATAGGTGCAGCCGTTCAGGACGGCCTGATAGAACGCGTTCAGCGCATTGGTATGAAACAGCGGCAGCGTCGTGAACAGCACGTCGCCTTCGCTGATGCCAAGCGCGCGCGCCGAATAGATCCCCCACCAGAACAGTTGCGCCTGTGGACAGCACACGCCCTTTGCTGGCCCGGTGGTGCCCGACGTGTAGAGGATGGCGACGGTGTCGCCCGGACGCACGGCACCGGCCGGTGCTCCTGCTCCGAGAGTCGGCAGCGGCATCGGCGAAAGCCGTGTGGCCGCCGCTTCGGCGGGAGACCCGATCACCCACGTCTGCGACGGCAGCTCGACCTCCGCATCGACGGTGTCGAAGGCGGCAAGGAACGGCGCTTCGACGACGAGCAGCGCGGGACGCGAATTGCGCAGGATGTGCGAAAGCTGGAAGCCGCGCAGCGCCGTATTGATCGGGACGACGATCGCGCCCAGCCACGCGCAGCCGAGATAGACCTGGAGAAACTCCGGCCGGTTCGAACACATCAACGCGACCCGCTCGCCGGGCTCGATCCCTGCGTCGACCAGTGTCTGCGCGGATGCGGCCGCGATCGCCGCAGTCTGTGCATAGGTCCAGCGCGTCTCGCCGGCGACCAGCAGGACGCCATCGCCGTAGCGCTCGGCCTGCCGTGCGAGGATCGTGGAGAGAATACGATCAGGCGGCGGAAATAGCTCGACCGCGCGCGACCAGGCCGGCGCTACGTTGCGCTCTCTGACTCCTGCCTGCAAATTGCTCTCCGTCACGGCCTTCGCTCAGGGCAGCAACTTGTATTTGCCGTCCTCGATCTGAACCAGGATACGCGAGCGGTCGTCGACGCCATGCCGGTCCGCCGGCGTATAGGTGTAGACGCCTTGCGTGCCCACCACGTCCTTGGTCGTGAACAGCGCCTGGCGCAGCGCGGTGCGGAATTCCGGCGAACCCGGCTTGGCGCCGGTCGCCATCGCACGCTTGGCCGCATCGGCAAACACCAACCAGCCGTCGAAGGAGTAGGACGAGAACGAGTCGGTCGGCGCCTCGCCGTTCGCCTTCTCGAACGCGGAGCGAAACGCCAGCGCTACCTTCTGGATCGGATTGCTCGCCGGCAATTGCTCGGCCGCGGTGACCGGCCCGGTCGGGCAGATGATGCCGTTGGCCGCCTTGCCGGCCAGCCGCAGGAAGTCGGCGCTGATCATCCCGTGATTGCCGTAGAGCGGCCCCTTGTAGCCGCGTTCGGAGAGCGCAATGACCGGGAGCGCGCCGGGCGTGCCGGTGCCACCGAGCATGATGGCATCGGGTTTGGCTGCGAGCGCGCGCAGCACCTGCGCCGTCACAGAGGAGTCGGATCGCGCGTAACGCTCGTTGGCGATGACCTTGATGTCGGCCGTCTTCGCAGCTTGCTCGAGCGAATTGTACATGAGGTCGCCGAACGCGTCGGAGAAGCCGATGAACGCGACGGTCTTGAGACCCCGCGCCTTCATATGGTCGACGATGCCCTGGACGAGCAAAGGCGTTGGCTGCGGCGTCTGCACCACCCACGGGCCACCATCGCCAGGCGGCACGGGTGCGATCGGCGACACCGCGATCATCGGCACCTTCATCTCGATCGCGGCGGTTGCCATCGCTAGCGTCTGCGGCGCGCCTGATGTGCCGATGAGAATATCAACCTTCTCCTGTTCGACGAGCTTGCGCGCGTTGCGGGTCGACGCGGTCGGATCGGACCCGTCGTCGAGCTGGATGATGCGCAGCTTCTCGCCATTGATCTCGCCGATAGAGGCCTGGCCCGCCGCGATCCCCTTGCCGTTGGGAATCCCGATCGACGACACTGGCCCGCTAAGGCCGGTGACGAAGCCGACGAGAATCTCCGCTTGCGCCACCTGCGGAATGGCGAGGAGCAGCGCGGTCGAGGCCAGCAGGTTTTTGATTGACTTCATGGCACCTGTCTTTCGTGAGTGTTTCTTGTTCTGATTGGCAAGCGCCACTCGTTCGTCAGTTCGACCCGACCAGAGCGATCACGCGGAGCGGACTGCCGGAGCCGTTCTGGATCTTGAGTGGCGATGCCACGATGACCGCGCCGGTGGCCGGAAGCTGGTCCAGATTGCAGAGGCACTGCAAACCGTAGCGACCCGCGCCGTGCAGAAAGTGATGCGCCGGATAAGGCGGGTCCATATGTCCGGCCTGCCCGGCATCGGTGCCGATGGTCTCGGTGCCGAAGCCGATGACGCCGCGCTCCTCGACCAGCCACTTCATCACGGCCGGGTTCGGACCCGGCGTATGCGCGCCGTCATCCCTGAGATTGGCGTAGTCGCGCCAACCCTTCTTGGACCAGTCGGTCCGCAGCAGAACCCAGTGACGCGCGGGAATCTTTCCGTGTTGGGCTTCCCAGGCCTCGACAATAGGCACGGTCAGCAAAAAGTCCGGGTCCTTTGCGGCTTGCGCGGAGCAGTCGATGACGCAGGCCGGCGCGATCATGTCCTTGGCCGGCATGGTGTCGACCGCGTTGTTCGGAAGATCCTTGCCGGTGAACCAGTGGATCGGTGCGTCGAAATGCGTGCCGGTGTGCTCGCCGAAGGTGACGTTATTCCAGTACCAGGCGGGACCGCGACCGTCGTAACGCGAGATCTCCTGGATGCGCACGGGTGCGGCTTGGCCGAACTCCGGCGGCAGCACGATGACGGGGAAGTCCGGACTGAGCGTAAAAGTCAGGTCGACGACGCGCACTGCGCCGGAGGAAACCGCATTTGCCAGCTCCAGGAGACTCTTGGTTTGCATCGTCACGTCCTCCGGCTTGGTTGAAGTTTCGATTTTATCTGTCGAGCTCGCGCTCGAGTGCTTTCGGATTGGCCGCGAGACGCTGCCGGATCTCTTCGGCGACATCCCCGACATACATCTCTTCCAGTCCGCTCCTGAGCCCCGACACTATGGCCAGCGCGATCGCACGCGGCGCCACTTTTGGCGGCGGCACGGTCTGGAACCATTCGGTATCGACGGGACCGGTGAAGAGGTTCATGACCTTGACGCCGCCGGGCCTCAGCTCGCTGCGAAGGCAATGCGACAGCGACAGGCAGGCCGCTTGCGAGGCCGAATAGGCGCCGAAGGCGGGCCAGTTCGCGAGGGCATAGACCGAGAGGATGTTGACCCAGGCGACACTGTTGTTGATGCCGTCGGCCCCGCGCATCCGCATCGCCGGCCCAAAGGCCTGCGCAAGATTGATGAAGCCGAGATAGGCCTGGTCGACTTCGTCCCGCGCGATGCTCGTGCCCTTGCGGTCCAGCAGGCCGCCGGGCCGCACATATTCGGTTGTGTTGACGAGGATATCGACCTTGCCGCCGATATCGGCCGCGAGGTCGGTGGCGGACTTTTCATCGGCAGCGTCGAGCGCGACGATCTCGATCCCGTCCTGCCCGCGCAGCAGCTTTTCACCGGCAAACGGCCGCCACGGTTCTGCGACGCCGACGAACACGGTCTTTGCGCCGGCGGCCTTCAACGCGGCAACGGCTTCCTGACCGACGACGGTCCGGCCATTGGTCACGAGCACGCGCCTGAATTTTGGATCCGCGGTCATCTCACGCCACTGCTTGTCGTCTGCCATGTTGGGCGTCTCCCCCTCCGGTCGGGCAAAGGCCACCGCCTGGCCGGCCTTGTCGAGCTGAAGCGACATGCTGATAGCCGCGCCCTCCGCGCAGTCGGCATGGAGATGCGCAACGATGGTCGGGCCGCAGTCCATCTTGACGAGGCCGATCCGCCACGGCGCCCGCTCGCGAAAATATACGTCGCTCGGCACGCGCGCAGTGGTCTCGGCGAGCAGCACGCCGCGGCGCGGCGCATCGACGAATCCAAGATCGGCCGACAGGCAGGACGGGCACGCTTCACGCGCGGGATAGGCAAAAGCGCCGCAAGCCTCGCAGCGCTGCAGCATGAAGCGTCCTTCGGCTGCGGCGCGCGTAAAACCGTGCGATCGCCTGCTGCGCGGGCGCGGCGGCGACGTCGGCAGCCGCGTCCGCAGCAATGGATTCTTGCGCTTGGGCGGCTCAATCGGATCGATCATCGCGAAGGCCCTGCAAAGATCGCAGCGCCGGAGGCAAGTCCGCGATCGTAGTTGATCATACCGAAACCCGAGGCCAAACCGAGGCTCGCATTCTTCACCTGTGTGGGCCCTGCGGTTCCCAAGACCTGCCGCAGCCCTTCGACCAGCCCGAGATAGGCACCGGCGGCGCCCGCCTGCCCGGCCGATAGCTGGCCGCCCGAGGTGTTGTGCGGGAAATCGCCGTCAATGGTGAGGTCGTGCGCGCGCACGAAGGCGGCGCCCTCGCCCTTGCCGCAGAAGCCGAGGTCCTCGAACTGCATCATCGTGATGACGGGGTAGTCGTCATAGGTCTGCACGAACGAGAGATCGTCAGCCTTCACGCCGGCCATCGCATAGAGCTCGCCGATGTCCATCGCCCAGCCGCCGCGCACCTGCATCGGATCGTCGGCGAACGCGTTGTGCCGCTCGATCGTCGACAGAAGTCTTGCAGCAGGCAGCCCCAGCGATTTGGCGGTCTCGTCCCGCATTACCAAAAAGGCCTCGGCGCCGGCGCAGGGCATGACGCAGTCGAAGAGGTGGATGGGATCGGAAATCGGACGGGCTGCCAGATATTGCTCGATCGTCAGCGGCGTCTTCATCAGCGCGTGCGGATTGCGTAACGCATTGGCGCGTTGGGCCACCGCGATCTGGCCTATATCCTCGCGCGTGATGCCAAAGGTCCGCATGTAGTTGCGGGCAATGAGCGCAAAACTCGAATTGGCGCCACCCGCGCCGTAGGGGTAGACGGCGTCCTGGTTGAAGCGCGAGAAATTCTCCAGCGTCAGGCGAAAGGAATCGACGTGGTTGGTGTCGCCGGCGATGCACGCCACGATGTCGGCATCCCGCGCCTGCACCGCGCGCGCCGCCTTGCGCAACGCCGCAATCGCGCTGGCACCGCCGAGCGGAATCGTATCCAGCCATCGCACGCAGAGCCCAAAGTGCTGCGTCAGGCCGACGCCGCTGTCCGTGCCCATGGTGAAGCTGGAGACGCAGAGACCGTCGATATCGGATGCCTTGATGCCGGCCTGCGCGACGAGCCCGGCGAGCGCGCGGCCGATCCACCACTGCGCGCTTTCGATGGAATAGCGCACATAGGGCACGGTGACGGGCGCGGCCATCACGACGCCGTCATAGGGGGTGCGCAGCGAAGTCGTCACAGCTCGCCTGCCTCGGTCATGCGCCTCAGATCACCGTCAGCTTGACGGCAATATTGCCGCGCGTTGCGTTCGAATAGGGGCAACGCTCGTGCGCGCCCGCGACGACCGATTCCGCGGTCGATTTGTCGACTCCCGGAAGATTGACCTTGAGCTCGACGGCGAGCGCATAGCCGACCGGAACCGGACCCATCGCGACCTTCGCGGTCACTGACGGTTCTGCCGACGGTACGACCTTCCTTGTGCGCGCCACGAGCTTGACCGCGCCGAGGAAGCACGCGGCATAGCCGGCCGCAAAGAGCTGCTCGGGATTGGTGCCTTCGCCGCCCGGACCGCCCATCGACTTCGGCAGGGACAGCGACACCGACAACAGGCCGTCGGTGCTGGCGGCCTTGCCGTCACGGCCACCGGTTGCCGTCACTTCGGTTTCATAGAGAATCTTTTCAGGCGTCATCATATCCGGTCTCCAGACTCTAGCTGCCCTTACGCGCGAGCAGCGCGCGGAAATCACTCCGCGCCTGGGCACTGGCGCGCTTGAAGCTCGGTCCGCGGCTCGGCTCGGTACCGTTGAGTTGGCGGAGCTGCACCCACATCTCGGCGCTCTTCAGCGCCACCGCCGCGCAGTTGACGACGGGCGCATGCCCGATCTTGAGGCCGTGCTCCCGTCCGATCAGAAGGCCCGGCAGCACGCCGGCAGGAATCACGACGTCGGCGCCGCGTTCGATCAGCGGCTGCGCGCAGGCGACGAAATCCTCGATCATGCGGGCGTGCGCGGCCTGATCGCCTGCGAACGCTCTGGCAAAATCCTCCGGCTTGCAGCCGAGACCGGTGACGTGAACGATGCGGTCACCGATGCCGTAACGCTCGGCCTGCTCGTAGTGCCAGATCTCGAACACGGGATCGAGCGTCACCAGGCCAAGGCGCCGGCCAAGTTGCGAGGCCGCAAGCAGCGTCGCTTCGCCAGTTCCGATCACGGGAATGTCGAGCGCCGAGCGCAGCTCGTAGAGGCCGGGATCCTGGAAGTGTCCCATCACGAAGGCGTCGAACCCGCTCTCCTCGGCCGCGATGCCGTTGTCGATGGCCTGCACGGCGCAACGCAGTTCGGCAAGCCGGCCGAACTCGCGGTCCGGCGGCGAAATCCCCTCGACGTGAATCGTCGTGCCTGCGGCTGCAATGTTGTTGAGGTACTCCGACAGCAGCGCCATGTAGGGTGCGTTCACGCTCGCATCAACGAAGCTTTGCCAGAAGATGCGCATCGTCCTTCTCCTCAAACACTCATGGGAGGATCGGTTCGTCGGCCGCCGATGAATATATTTCAACCATAAACTAATCGGCGCGTCAAATACGCACGCCGGCGCCCGCGAGGCGCATCGCGCTGCAACAGCGCGCACGGCCGTTTTTCAGGGGTCTGTGATGAAGGATTTGGCGGATGCGGGCGAAATTGTATGCAGCAACATTTTTTTCTGACAGCCCCGTGACACCTGTTGACGGAGCCACGGATATTACTTTAGGCTTTAAGTAATCCTCCACCGGTCGGGAGCCGGTGGCCATGACAATGATGTTGCAGGGCACCGATTTTGAGAAACTCAATCGTGTGGGTAGTCGCCGGGCCGGGACAGGCGGCAGCAGCGTCGCCAGTCGCACATCGCGATTTTGGCAACGACCTTTCATCGCTTCGCAAATCGTCCGGTCTACGCCGATGCGTCAGCCATTCGAGCGGCCAGCGTCGCCATGGCTGCTGACATCAAGCGAAACGAACTCCTTTTGGCCTCGCCTGTTGTTCGGCGCTGCAGCAACGCTTTCATACCCTTTTATCAACGGAGGAGAACGCATATGCGCAAGACTCTGAGCTTCCTCGCACTTGCCGCCGGCGTGCTGGCGGCGCCGGCCGCGCAGGCCGACATCACGATCGGCTTCGTGACCTCGCTGAGCGGCAACGGCTCATCGATCGGCATTCCCTACGGGCGCGGCATCAATGCCGCCTATGAATACAAGAAGACGATCGGCGGCGAGACCGTCCGCCTGATCCAGCTCGATGACGGCTCGGATCCGTCGGCCGCCACTCGCAATGCGCGCAAGCTCGTCGAGGAAGAGAAGGTCGACCTCCTCATCGGTACGGCCACTGCCCCCTCCACCATCGCCATGGCCGCCGTTGCGAGCGAGCTGAAGGTGCCGATGATTGCGGTCTCCCCGATCGGCAAGCTGCCGGAATCGCCGGAGCAGTGGGTCGTCTCGGTGCCGCAGCCGGCCTCGCTGCTGGTCAAGATCGTCGCCGATCGCATGAAGCGCGATAAGATGAAGAACATCGGCTACATCGGCTTCTCCGATGCCTGGGGCGATCTCGTCTACAACGGCGCCAAGGCGGCCGAAACCGTCGACGACATCAAGATCCAGACCAACGAACGCTACGCCCGCACCGACACCTCGGTGACCGCGCAGATCCTCAAGGTGATGGCGCCGCGGCCCGACGCCGTGCTGATCGGCGGCTCCGGCACGCAAGGCGCGCTGCCGCTCCTGACGCTTGCCGAGCGCGGCTTCAAGGGCAACACCTACGGCACGGTGGCGCTGGTCAATCCAGACTTCGTCAATGTCGGCGGCAAGGCGGCCGACGGCATCCAGGTGTCCGCCGGTCCCGTGATCGTCGCTGAACAGCTTCCAGACGATCATTTTGCCAAGAAGATCGCGCTGGATTTCCGCGCCGTCTACCAGAAGACCCACAACATCCCGACCACCGACGGCTTCTCCGCCTACTCCTTTGACGCCTGGCTGATTTTTGCCAATGCCGCCGAGCGTGCGCTCAAGACCGCAAAACCCGGCACGGCCGAATTCCGCGCCGCGCTGCGCGACGCGATCCTCAGCACCAAGGAGCTGCCGGGCGTGCATGCCGTCTACAACTTCAAGCCCGGTGCGGTGACCGGCGTCGACGAGCGTGCGCTCGTCGTCGTGCGCCTGACCGGCGGCGCCTGGAAGTACGCGCCGTAGTCCGAAGGCAACGGGCAGCCAGAACGAGGAAACCACGTCTCCATGACGAGCGACATCGCAGCCATCCTTGGGATCGACGGGATCGCCACCGGCGCAGTCTATGCGCTGGTGGCGATCGGGACCGTCCTCATCTTCACGGTGACGCGGGTCATCTTCATTCCCTTCGGCGACATCGCGGCGTTCACCGCACTGACGCTGGCGGCGCTCGATGCCAAGCGCTTTCCGGGAACCGGCGCGCTGGTCGTGATCCTCGCTTGCCTGGCGACTTTGATCGAGATCCTCTCGCTGCTGCGCGCCGGCGAGCTTCGGCTGCTGCCGCGCGCGCTGCTGTTCTATCTGGCGCTTCCCCTCGCCGTGGTCGGCGCGGCCTGGCTCACGATGCGGCTGGATCCGCCCCTGGCGGTCAGGCTGATCCTCGCGCTGATGCTGATCATGCCGATCTCGCCGCTGCTCGACCGCATCGTGTTCCGTCCGATCGCCGACGGCACGGTTCTTCTGCTGCTGACGGTCTCGGTGGCGCTGCACTTTGCGCTTGTCGGCCTTGGCCTGCTGTTCTTCGGCCCTGAGGGCGTGCGGACCGAACCGCTAACCTCGCTCTCGACGGAGTTCGCGGGCGTCCTGATCTCGGGCCAGACCATGCTGATCGTGATCGCGGCGCTGGTCTTCAGCGGCCTGCTCTATCTCTTCTTCGACTTCACGCTGGTCGGCAAATCGCTGCGCGCCACCGCCGTGAACCGGACCGGCTCTCGCCTGATGGGCATCAGACCCGCGCGCGCCGGCACCATCGCTTATCTGCTGGGCTCGCTGATGGCCGGCGTCTCCGGTATTTTGATCGCGCCCGTCAACACCGTGTTCTACGACTCCGGCTTCCTGATCGGCCTCAAGGCCTTCGTCGGCGCGATCGTCGGCGGCATGACCAGCTATCCCGGCGCTGCGATCGGCGCCGTCGGCGTCGGCATCCTCGAAAGCTTCGCCTCGTTCGAGAGCAGTGCGCTGAAGGACGTCATCGTGTTCTCGCTGCTGATCCCGATCCTGATCTGGCGGTCCCTCGCCTCGCTGCATTCCGAGGAGGAGATCGAGGAATGACGCGCTCCCAGATTCAGCTCGCCGCGCTTGCGGCCGTAGTGTGCCTCGCAGCTGCCCCCTTCGTGCTGAGCCCGTTCAGCATCACGCTGATGAACTATATCGGCATCTATTCGCTGGTCGCGATCGGGCTGGCGCTGCTGACCGGCGTCGGTGGCATCGTGTCGTTCGGACAGGCGGCCTTCGTCGGCGTCGCCGCTTACGCAACCGCGTGGGTGTCCGCGCTGAACGGGCAATCGCCCTGGCTCGGCCTGTTGTTCGGCGTTGTGTTGACCTGCGGTGTCGCGACCGTTCTGGGCGTCGTCACCTTGCGGCTTCAGGGCCATTTCCTGTCGCTTTCCACCGTCGCCTGGGGCCTCGCCATCGGCTTCCTCTTTGGCAATGTCGAGGGGCTCGGCCGCTTCAACGGCATCTCGTCGATCCCGCCGATCAGCTTGGGATCGTACGCCCTCGTCACGAGCTCCCAGATCTATTTCCTGATCTGGGGCATCGTCGCCGCCGTCCTCGTTCTCGGCTACAACCTCCTGGACTCCCGGCTCGGCCGTGCCATGCGCGCGCTGCGCGGCGGCAACACGCTGGTCGAGAGCCTCGGCATCAACGCCTTCCGGATCAAGCTTGCGACCTTCGTGATCGCGGCCTTTCTCGCCTCGCTCTCCGGCTGGCTCTACGCCCACCTCAGCCGTTTCATCAGCCCCGGGCCGTTCGACGCCGGCATGGGCATCGAATATCTCATGATGTCGATGGTCGGCGGCGCGGGCAGCCTGCTCGGCGGTGTCGTCGGCGCGGCCATCGTGACGCTTTTGAAGAACAGCGTGCAGGACTATCTGCCGCTGATTGCCAAGGGCGCGTCGGGCCAACTCGAGATCGTCGCTTTCTCGGCGCTGTTCATCCTGTTCCTGCAATGGGCGCGGCAGGGCATCGTGCCGTTCGTGGCGCGCTATCTGCCAAAGGCAAAGCGCGAGCGGCCACAGCCGGCCCCGCCATTGCCGCGCCGGTCACAGCCGAAACCGGGCGAGCTGCTTCTGAAGGTCGACGGCGCCGAGCGCCGGTTCGGCGGCCTCATCGCGGTCAACAATGTCAGCTTCGAAGTGCGCTCCGGCGAAATCCTTGCGGTCATCGGTCCGAACGGCGCCGGCAAGAGCACGATGTTCAACTGCCTGACCGGCGCGCTCCGGGTCAACAAGGGCGAGATCGTTTTTGCGGGCCGCCCGATCACGCGCGATGCGCAATCGCGGATCGCCAAGGCCGGCATCGCACGCACGTTCCAGCACGTCAAACTCAGGCCCCGCATGAGCCTGTTGGAAAACGTCATGCTCGGCACCTATGCCCGCACCCGCACCGGTCTCTTTGCGGGCGCCTTCCGCCTCAACCAGCGCGAGGAAGCCAGCGCCCGGCACGAGGCGCTGACACAACTCGAACGCGTCGGGCTCGGCGACAAGCCATTCGAGCTCGCCGGCAATCTCCCCCTCGGCAATCAACGCATCCTGGAGATCGCGCGCGCGCTCGCAGCCGACCCCGCCCTGCTGGTGCTCGACGAGCCCGCTGCCGGCCTGCGCCGCCAGGAGAAGCTGCGGCTTGCCGAGCTTTTGCGCTCGCTGCGCGCCGACCACCTCACCATTTTGATCGTCGAGCACGACATGGAGTTCGTGATGTCGCTGGTCGACCGCATCGTCGTGCTCGACTTTGGCTCAAAGCTCTGCGAGGGCCCGCCGAGCGCGATCCGCAGCGACGAGCGTGTGCAAGAGGCCTATCTCGGAGGCGTCGCATGACCGCGATGTTTTCCATGACCGACGTGACCGTCTGCTACGACAATGTCGAGGCTGTCCGGAACGTCTCGCTGGCCGTCGAGGAAGGCCAGATCGTCACCGTGATCGGCCCGAACGGCGCCGGCAAGACCACGCTGCTGATGGCCGCGATCGGCCTGCTGGCTTCGCGCGGCCGCATGGAGTTTCAAGGCAACGACATCGGAAAACTGGCCGTCGAGGACCGCGTCGAGCGCAGGCTGTGCCTGGTGCCGGAGAAGCGCGAGCTGTTTGCGGACATGTCGGTCGCCGACAACCTCCTGCTCGGCTCCTACAGCCTGCGCGACCGCTCCGGCGTCCAGAAGACGCTGGACGAGGTCTATGACCGCTTCCCCCGCCTGAAAGAACGCCAGCGCCAGGCCGCCGGCACGCTCTCGGGCGGCGAGCGCCAGATGCTCGCGCTCGGGCGCGCGCTGATGGCAAAGCCCAAGCTGTTGATGCTGGACGAGCCGAGCTTGGGCCTCGCGCCGCTGATCGTGCGCGAGATCTTTCGCACCATCGCGTCGCTGCGCGACCTCGGCGTCTCGATCCTGCTGGTCGAGCAGAACGCCCGCGCCGCGCTGGAGACGGCCGATTACGGCTATGTGCTCGAGACCGGCGAGGTCGTGCAATCCGGCCCCGCCAAGGACCTTATCCACGATCCCCGGCTGATCACCGCCTATCTCGGCGGGCACTGAAAACCGGGTTCGGCCGGAGGGCTTTGTGGCCGCACCACTAAAGCATCGAAACAACCCCATGCACAGTAGCCGGCGGGTGGCGGCGCGAGAGCTTCGTATTTTACGAAATTATCTTGACACGTCGGGCAAATCGGGGGTATATCGCCATCATCGCAGCACTTCCCAAGTCCGCTATCCGACCAGCCGAGGGCGGCGGCGGTTTGCGAGCGGGTTCTCTGCCAGCAAGGCCCGCAGCCATTCGCGGAAGCTGACGATTTCGGGACAATCCGCGGTGCCTTCAGGGGCAATCAGCCAATCACCCAGACCGGATCCCGCATTGACCCGGTCGCAGCGATAGCCCGGATGGTGGCCAAGACCGCGGGCGATCAGCAGATCGACCTTACCCTCGACCAGCTCGTGCAAACCGGCGGGCTGTAGCACCCGCAAACCGATGTCCGTATGCGCGCTGCGAAACGCCGCCAGATCGAGGCGGCGCAGGTCGAAGCTGGCATGAACGCCCAATTGCAGCAGCACGCTACCCGTCGGCTTCAATTGCGAGGTCGCGTCCGCGATGTGGCGAAATCCTTCGGAGACCCCGGGCAGATAGGCCTGACCGGCCGCGGTCAGAATGAGCTGCTTATGCAGCCGCTCGAACAGCTGCACGCCGAGGCGCGCCTCCAGCGCTTTCACCTGCTGCCCCACGGCGGCGGGCGTCACGTGCAGCTCGTGAGCGGCCAGTTTGAAGCTGAGATGCCGCGCGGCGGCCTCGAAGGCGCGCAGCGCGTTCAGGGGTGGAAGTGTGTACGTCATCGCGCGGGAGTTTGACACCGATGGGCCGTAGCCTTGCAATAGATTTTCTTGCGCTGAACCGCAGCAAAGATGCTTTGCGCCGCGACGATGTCGGCGGCTACGGTCGGTTCTCATCTCAGGGAGTTCTCATGCCGCGCCGACTGGACCATTTCGTCATCTGCGTTCACGACCTCGCGCAGGCAGCCTTGGACTGGCAAAGGCTCGGCTTTGCCCTGACGCCGACCGGGGTGCACCCCTTCGGAACCAGCAACCGGCTGGCGATGTTCGAAAACAATTTCTTCGAGCTATTGGCCGTCACCGACGCAGCGGCGGTGCCGCCGGCCACATCAGGCCATTTCAGCTTCGCCGCGCACAATCGCGAATTCCTCGGGAGTGCCGAGGGAATGTCGATGCTGGTCCTGCACACCACCGACGCCCACGCCGACGCGGCGCGTTTCCGCAGCCGCGGCATCGGCGCCTATGCGCCGTTCGATTTTGGCCGCGACGCGGTGCTGCCGGGCGGGACCACGGCGCGCGTCGCGTTCTCGCTGGCCTTTGCCACCGATCCCGCGATGCCCGGCCTCGCCTTCTTCACCTGCCAGCAACGCCATGCGCCAAAACTGTTCTGGAAGCCGGAGTATCAGCGTCACCCCAACGGCGCCCTGCGCGTGACCGAGGTGGTGATGTCGGCGCCGGAGCCGATGAAACACCGAGCCTTCCTCGAGCACTTCGCGGAAGATACCGCCGAGCCCGTACCCGAAGGACTGACAATCGGCCAGCGCGGCGACCGGATTACGGTGCTGGGGCCGGCCGAGATAGCGCGCCGGCTGCCGGGCGTTGATGGCGGCGGAGCGCCCCGGTTTTGTGCGGCGCGCATCGCGGTCGGCGATCTCGATGCCACCGCACGAACCTTGAAAGGTAACGGCGTCGCGTTCGAGGTCAGGGGCGCCGTGCTGCTGGTTCCGTCCGTCGCTTCGCATGGGCTGGCACTGGAATTCGCCGAACAGGAGACGAACTGAGATGGTTCATATCGTCAGCCACAATCCCGCAACGGTCCACCCTCCCGTGGGCGGTTACTGCATGGGACTTGAATTGACGCAGCATCGCCGCCTGCTGTTCATCAGCGGCCAGGTGCCCGAGAGATCCGACGGCGCCGTGCCCGACGGTTTCGAGGCGCAATGCGAGCAGGCCTGGCGCAACGTCATGGCAGTGCTCGCCGACGCCGGCCTTGGCGTCGAGCATCTGGTCAAGGTCACCACGTTCCTGACCGACAGGAGTCAGGTCGTGACCAACCGCGCCATTCGTCGCAAAATGCTCGGGGACCATCAGCCTGCATTGACGGTCATGGTCGCCGAGACCGTTGACAGCAAATGGTTGTTGGAGATCGAAGCGATTGCCGCGGATTGACCTGCTTCGCCGACTTGCAATGAACCAATTGTGTCAGGTGTCCAATGGCTGAGACCAATCATCCCTTTTACGAACAGCATCGCGGTGCAATGGAGGCCGCCATGCGCCAGCGCCTCGACCTTGCCGAAGCGACGTTGTGCGAGCGCGCGCATCTCACCGATATGGATGGGATCAGGCAGGAGGTGATGAACGAATTCGAGATCGTGCTCACCCAAATGCCCTATGTCGGAGGCGCGGTAAGTCGCATGAGCGACTTCTTCATGCGTCTCATTGGCTTCATGGCGATCAGCCGGGTGCTCCGGCGACACGGCGTTCCGCTGCCCGTGATCGGCGACATCGAGCGAGAGACCTACAAGGCGCAATTGCTGACGGTGCCCGAAGCAGAACGTCTGGCCTCGGGGCGTCAATTCCTGTCGTCAGAGAACCAGATTTTGCTGCGCGAGCAGGCGGCCAAGAGCGCTACAGAGAGCCACCAGAACGAATTTCCGGAAGATTTCGTCTACGATTTCGTCGAGCCGGGCCCGGGTGACACCTTTGAATTCGGCATCGACTACAGGGCATGCGGCTTCTGCAAATTTGCAGGCCGCCATGGAGACAAGGAAATCCTGCCGAACATTTGCGGGCTTGATTTCGACGCCTATGCCACGCGCGGCATCCACCTGGAAAGGACGCAGACGCTGGCTGGCGGCGCGAGCCACTGCAATTTCCGATTCTCGCGGCTTGCGTCTGATTAGACCGTAGGATGGGTTGAGCCCTTGCGAAACCCATCGCTTGCCGCCGCGATTACATCAAACGGCATTGCCGTCCGTGCGTACATCATTGATGGGTTTCGCTACGCTCTACCCATCCTTGTATTAGCCCGATCGCTTATATTGAGCCGTTCCGTGAGGAATGGCCCAGCCCGGGTGGCCGCCCGAGCTGGGCCGCCGTTCGATCGGATCGGTACCCATCGAAGCCTTGAGGGCTGTCTGACGTAGCGAGATCGCGACCGGCACTTCATCGGGACCCGAATGGTTGAACGAACTTTAGGTTCGCATAACAAGGGAGGGATCGACGAAGATGGTCAAGCATATCACGATCTGTGCCGGTATCGATACCGGCAAACGGAAGCTTGATGTGGCGATCGAAGGCCGCCGCGAGCCGCTGCAGGTGGAGAACACGTCGGAAGGTCACGAGGCTTTGTCGGCGTGGCTGCGACAGAATCGCGTCAAACGCATTGGCATCGAGGCGAGCGGCGGTTACGAACAGCCGGTCGTCGCCGAACTGCGGCGCAAGCGGTTTGTGGTTGTGGTGTTCCAGCCGGCCCAGGTCCGGGCTTATGCCAAATTCCACTTGCAGCGGGCCAAGAACGATAAGATCGATGCCGCTCTTATCGCAGCCTGCACCGCAGCGGTGCGGAAGATCCATGCCGCTCCCGATCCTCGGTTGCTGCCGTTCGCCGAGCAACTGACCATGATCGATCAGATCGGCGAGGATATCGCGCGCCTCAAGAACAGGATCGAGAGCTGCCGCAATGTGAGGATTAACCAGCTCTGGCACGAGGATATCGCTCGCCTGGAGCAACGTGAGAAGGCCGCACTCAAGGCTCTGGTCGCCTCGATCTGCAAGCATCCCGACCTTGCCAGGAGGCTCGCGCTGATCAACAGCGTCGCCGGCATCGGGCTGCCGACCGCCGTTGCCATCCTGGTGCGTCTGCCTGAGATCGGCCGGATCACGCGGGAGCAAGCTGTCGCTCTCGCCGGCCTTGCGCCCTATGACGACGACAGCGGCGACCAGGTCGGTGTTCGGCATATCGAGGGCGGACGAAAGCGGCTGCGTCGCGCTCTTTATACCGCTTCACTGGCTGCATCGTTTCGATGGAATCCGCAGCTCATCCAGCTCTACCGGAGGCTGACCGCAGCCGGAAAGGAACACAAGCGCGCGCTCGTTGCCTGCGCCAGGAAGATGCTCATCTTCGCCAACACGGTGGTAGCTCGCGGCACGCCATGGTGCGGCGAACCGCCGGCGGGATCATTCTCTGTTTCTTAGTTCGACCGGGACGCGTTTCTTCGTCCCGACCTACGGCCCCTCACGACGTCGCGCGCAGCGTCCGTCAAGGATGGCCGTCGTTTGCCCCAACTTCACGCGATCTGCCGCCAGGCCACGCCTTGACGGACGCGAGCACGGCGTCATCATGAAGACGCCGACGACTAAACGGCGTAAAGCACAGCCGCCATTTAATGGTTGCTACGAGCTACGAGCTGCTGTTTGATGATGGGACGCCCGAGGCTTGCCGTTCCTTCGCTTCGTAGTATTCGGCTGAGAACTTGATTGACCATCGCGCGAAGAATGAACGCAATTCCTGAGTGGGCTTTTCGACGCCGAAATGTTCGGCGACATGCGCCTCGCGCAGCCACCTCACCGCCGAGGTGAGGCCGGCCGTGCGCTCGAGCCGCTCAACCGCCGCGATTCCGGCAATCTCTGCCTGCCGATAGCGAAAGCCGAATTTTCTGATGACATACACGCACTTGATGGTTTCGTAGCCCCTGAAAACGAATTGAACGAATGGATGTTTTTTGGCCTGCGGCCAGGCAGCCGGGTAGACCGGTAGCACCAAAAGCTTGCTCTTCGCGATGACCGTTGCGAGCGGATGCAAGAGTTGCATCCAAGCTGGCCAGGATGTGACCTTGGCAAACAATACCGCGTGCATCGCCGTTGCAGCCCCGAAAGAGATCGGCAGCCAAAGTACTGCGCACAGGATCACGAGCAATGCGGTGCTCGGCGTAAGATGCCGGCACTTTCTGAACACCCATGCCATGCCGCCTTCAAAGGTATCATGTACAGCTTGTTCGAACGCCCGATAGCTGATCTTGCGCCGGAACCACAACCAGTTCCGGCGAATCGATCTACTCCATCGTCGACGTTTCGCCTCGGATAGGGGAAGGATGCGCAACGCGCCGTTTATGACGGTAACGATCACATCGCCGAGAACCTTGGCCGCGAAGAGCGGAAGCCAGACAATCTGCATTGCCAGCGGGAAGGCGTAGTCGAGCATCCGGATCAAGATCGAAAGAACGAAGCGGAGGGTCTTGCTTGTGGCGAGCGTGACAACAACAAGTGGGATGATAATCACATCGTCGATGGCACCGCGGAAGCGGCTTTCCTCCGTCCATGCCGGGTGACGACCATCGGTCACTGTGCAACGTCCAGGCTGAGAACGCGGGATCGTGCCGGCTCAAATTAGCATATTACAAGCCCGTAGGATGGATTGAGTTCTTGCGAAACCCATCGCTTGGGCGGCGCGTCACGTCAAACGGAGCTGCTGTGCCGTGTGTGCCATCATTAATGGGTTTCGCTGCGCTCTACCCATCCTTGTATTAGCCCGATCGCTTATATTGAGCCGTTCCGTGAGGAATGGCCCAGCCCGGGTGGCCGCCCGAGCTGGGCCGCCGTTCGATCGGATCGGTACCCATCGAAGCCTTGAGGGCTGTCTGACGTAGCGAGATCGCGACCGGCACTTCATCGGGACCCGAATGGTTGAACGAACTTTAGGTTCGCATAACAAGGGAGGGATCGACGAAGATGGTCAAGCATATCACGATCTGTGCCGGTATCGATACCGGCAAACGGAAGCTTGATGTGGCGATCGAAGGCCGCCGCGAGCCGCTGCAGGTGGAGAACACGTCGGAAGGTCACGAGGCTTTGTCGGCGTGGCTGCGACAGAATCGCGTCAAACGCATTGGCATCGAGGCGAGCGGCGGTTACGAACAGCCGGTCGTCGCCGAACTGCGGCGCAAGCGGTTTGTGGTTGTGGTGTTCCAGCCGGCCCAGGTCCGGGCTTATGCCAAATTCCACTTGCAGCGGGCCAAGAACGATAAGATCGATGCCGCTCTTATCGCAGCCTGCACCGCAGCGGTGCGGAAGATCCATGCCGCTCCCGATCCTCGGTTGCTGCCGTTCGCCGAGCAACTGACCATGATCGATCAGATCGGCGAGGATATCGCGCGCCTCAAGAACAGGATCGAGAGCTGCCGCAATGTGAGGATTAACCAGCTCTGGCACGAGGATATCGCTCGCCTGGAGCAACGTGAGAAGGCCGCACTCAAGGCTCTGGTCGCCTCGATCTGCAAGCATCCCGACCTTGCCAGGAGGCTCGCGCTGATCAACAGCGTCGCCGGCATCGGGCTGCCGACCGCCGTTGCCATCCTGGTGCGTCTGCCTGAGATCGGCCGGATCACGCGGGAGCAAGCTGTCGCTCTCGCCGGCCTTGCGCCCTATGACGACGACAGCGGCGACCAGGTCGGTGTTCGGCATATCGAGGGCGGACGAAAGCGGCTGCGTCGCGCTCTTTATACCGCTTCACTGGCTGCATCGTTTCGATGGAATCCGCAGCTCATCCAGCTCTACCGGAGGCTGACCGCAGCCGGAAAGGAACACAAGCGCGCGCTCGTTGCCTGCGCCAGGAAGATGCTCATCTTCGCCAACACGGTGGTAGCTCGCGGCACGCCATGGTGCGGCGAACCGCCGGCGGGATCATTCTCTGTTTCTTAGTTCGACCGGGACGCGTTTCTTCGTCCCGACCTACGGCCCCTCACGACGTCGCGCGCAGCGTCCGTCAAGGATGGCCGTCGTTTGCCCCAACTTCACGCGATCTGCCGCCAGGCCACGCCTTGACGGACGCGAGCACGGCGTCATCATGAAGACGCCGACGACTAAACGGCGTAAAGCACAGCCGCCATTTAATGGTTGCTACGAGCTATCGTCGTTCACCATAGTCACTACCGTCATCCGCTTGAATCTCAAACCGTCACCCTGAGGCGGCCGCTTCTTCAGCGGCCCTCGAAGGGCGACGGCCCCGCTGTTGCATCCCGGCCGTTCATCCTTCGAGGCTCGCCCCGCGGTAAACCGCGCGGCGAGCACCTCAGGATGACGGGACCAGACTAGACGATCGAAGCGGCTACGGCCGCACCGTCCGCGTCAGCATCGGAAAATGCTTGTTGCCGCCCTTGAACGGCGGGAACTGGACGAAGTCTGCGCGCATGCGCTTGATCACATCAGAGGTCAACGCATACGACAGTGCTTCGGGGCTGTCGAACACCAGCTTGTTGCGCTGCATGTGGGCCTCCCGGCGCGACGGCAGGCGATCGACCCAGTCGATGCCGGAGTAGATCTCGACCTGACGGACATTCGGGAAGGTCCGCATGATCCTTGGATGGTGCTCGAGGTAATGCAGGTGCCAAGCGTTCAGATCCTCGGCCGGGCCGGGATAGTGGACGAGATAGCTGCAGGGGCTCGTCGTCCCCTCGGGATGCTCGGCTACATCGACGGTAAACGAGCGCGTCACCATCGCCTGGTGCGTGACGTCCAGTCCCTTGAGGCCCGGCACGCCTCCGCCGGCCGCAAGGTCAGCGATGACGCCGCCGCGGTCGAGCGCGGCTTCGCAGGCGAAGAGATCGGGAAAGCGCAGCTGGAGGGCGAAGGTCGGCCCCGCACCATCGGCCTTGTAGGGATGCTCGATCGGATGCTGCAGCGGCGTGAACAGCAAGCCTTCAGACATGCGCGGGACCGTTAAGATCATGGCCGCAGCGGCAGCAAGATCGTCGGAGCTGATCCGGCGTTCACCGGAGGGATCAGAGAACGTCATGAAGAACGAGATCATGAAGGTACTGCCTCCGCTCCCTCCTCCGCGTGCAGATGCCTCACGAGCGCGGCTCTGATGTCGTCGGGCCAGGGGATGGCATGATGATCGACCAGCGATGTCGCGGCCAGGATCTGGCGGGCCTTCCAGCGCATCCCGTCCGCGCCCGAGACGACGTGTGCCAGATGCAGCGAGGCACGGCCGACCTTGCCGATGCGCAAGGAGAACGTCAGGCGATCGCCGAACAGCGATGGCCTTGAGAAATCGCAGGAGAGATGCACCGTGGGCGTGCCGATCTTGCGGACCGTGATCAGTTCAGGCCAGGGAAAGCCAATATCCGCCCAAAACTCCTCGACGACACCGTTGAGGATGTTGAGATAGGACGGGAAATAGGCGATGCCCGAGGGATCGCAGTCCCCGAACCTCAGCTCGCGCGCGAAGGAGAACGTCGTCATCAGATCGCAACGACGGGATGTCTGATCACGCCGACGCCGTCGATGCCGGCTTCGACCACGTCGCCGGGCCACAGCCATTCCTGCGGGCTCATGCCGGCGCCGACGCCCTCGGGCGTTCCGGTCGCGATGATGTCGCCGGGCTCCAGCGTCATGCCGGACGAGATGTCAGCGATCAGCACCGGGATGTCGAAGATCATGTACTTGGTGTTGGAGTCCTGCTTCATGACGCCGTTCTTGGTCAGCCACAGCCGCAGATCGTGCGGATTGGGGATCTCGTCCACGGTCACGATGCAGGGGCCGAACGGCGCATAGGTGTCCATGCCCTTGGAAAAGATCCACTGACCGGCGCGGCGGTTGTCGCGCGCGGAAATGTCGATCATGACCGAATAGCCGAACACGTGATCCATCGCCTTGTCGGTCGTAATGCGCGTTGCGGTCTTGCCGATGATGACGGCGAGCTCGACCTCCCAGTCGAGCTGCTGCGTCATTCTTGCATTGTGCTGGATGGCGGCGCCGGGGCCGATCACCGAGGTCGGCGGTTTTGAGAAAACCACCGGCTGCTTCGGCAGATCCTTGCTGGTGTCGAGTCTCTCAGCGGATTCCGCCACATGGGCGCGATAGTTCAGCCCGATGCCAAAGATGTTTTTCCGCGGGCGCGGGATCGGGGCTTGCAGCTTGACGTCCTCGACCGCAACAGCGGAGCCGGCCGGGAAGCGGCCATTGGCGTCCTCCAGTGCATCCCTCAGCGCCGGCAGCAGCGTCACGCTGTTGTCGATGAACGACAGCATGTCGCTCGGCCATGTCACGCCGCTGGACGCACCGAGATGCTCGACATCGACGACCAATCCGTTGACGAGCGCGCCGAGGCGCGCACCGCTGGAGCCCAAAGTGTAGGTGACGAGGCGCATGGAAGCTTGATCCGACTCTTTCGGTTGAGGTCTGTTGGTGGGTGCGTCAGTTGGCGACCGGCTGGTGGCCGGCATTGTCGCCATAGGCCTCTTCCCGGTAGAGGCCGAGGCTTTCGATGACGGGGAGATCGTTGAAGCAGAACAGGCAGGCGTCCTCGCCGTCAGAGAGATTGCCGTGCTCGTGCCAGGCCCAGGACGGCACGCAAAAAATGTCGCACTCCTGCCACTCGAAACGCTTGCCGCCGATCACGGAATAGCCGCGGCCCTTGGCGACCTGGTAGATGAAGCTGCCGGTGTGGCGGTGCGATTTGGTGCGCTCACCCGGCCGCAGCAGCTGCATGCTGGCGCCGATCGTCTGCATCACGTGCCCGCCGCTGATCGGGTTGACGTAGTTCATGAGGATGCCGTCATAGGGCGATCCGTCGGTCGCGGCGCCGTATTTGCGAAGCGAGTCGTAGGTCGGCTCCCACTCATATTTGAACATGGGCGAATAGCCTTTTGACCAGCGCGAGTCTGCGGGCCGCAGACCCGGATTGCCCCAGGTCTTGGTCATGTCGTCGACGGGATAGCCGGATGCTTCCTGCTGAAGCTTTGGATGCACCACGAAGAAATTGGCTTCGAGCGCATTGACGAGGGGAATGTCGAGCCCGTCCTGCCAGATGCAGACCGAGCCGTTGGCCTCGACGCCATGCTCATGCCAGGTGCCGTTCGGCGTCAGCACGAAGTCGCGCGCCCCTAACGTCATCTTGTGCCCGTCAACGATTGTATAGGCGCCAGAGCCTTCCATGATGAAGCGCAGGGCGGAGGCCGAGTGCGCATGCGCGGTGGCGACTTCGCCGGGGTGCATCACCTGCAGGCCCGAATAGAGCCAGCCGACGGCGGCCGAAACGTCGCGGCGGCCGGGATTGTTGAGATAGATCACCCGGCGGCCCGCCTTCTCCGGCGAGACCAGCTCGACCGAGCGCAACACGTGCTCGCGCAGATCGTTGTAGCGCCAGAGCACGGGAACCGAGGCCGATTGCGGCGCCCACGGCTCGATCTTGTTGGCGACCGTCCAGAGCGCGCCAGCTTCGTACTTTTCGAGATCCTTGTAGTAGGCCTTGAGCTCAGGCGTATCCTCGACATTGGCCCGGCCGATCACGTTCTCGCGCATCCTGTCCTCCAAAGTCCTATTGCAAGTCCTATTCCGATCTCAGTGGTATCGACATGAAGCCGCCCTGCTCCGCGGTCTCGCCCGTCGTGCTGTCACCGTCCGCCAGGCCCAGCGGCGCCAGCGGACGCCGATTGACCCGCAGGTCAAAAATGTCGAACCGGTTGTAGTGCGCGACGATGTCGTGCATCTGCTTTGGCTGGATGCAGCGATCGAGGTCGATATCGGCGTAGACGATGCCCTCGTCGTCGATCAGCGGTTCCCCGACGACGCGGCCGTCCGGCCCGATGATGCCCGAGAATGCGCTGGATTTCCGCTGCAGGCGCGCACGGGCGTCGGGCACGACAGCCTCCATCGCCTTGATGATCTCCTCCGACACGGTCGAACAGGAGACCACCGTAAAGATCTTGCCTTCGAAGGAGTGGGCAATCGCGCGCAACTTGATCGCCTCCGCCATGTCGTAGTCCGGCGGCGCGACGGGAAGCGAGATGTAGCTCGCGACGTGCACCAGCTCGCCCTGCCCCAGCAGCGCAAAGCGCGCCAGCGTGTTGGTGTTCTCGCCGCAGGCCAGGCCTCCGAGGCGCCCGATCTCGGTATCATAGACGCGCAGGCTCGACCCGTCACCGCCGGTCCAGGTCAGCTTCTCGGCCCAGGTCGGCACCAGCTTGCGGTGCTTGCCGAGCAGCGAACCGTCCGGCCCGATGAAGACCAGGGTGTTGTAGATCGCGCCCAGCGACACCGGGCTGCGCTCGTTGACGCCGAGCACGACGTAGCATCCGCAATCGCGCGCGGCCTTGCGGACGACATCGACCTCCGGCCCCGGCACCAGCACCGAGGCTTTTGCGAGCTTCTCAAACCAGGCACTGCCCGTGACGGGATCGGTGATCCAGTTCCAATAGGGATAGCCGGGAACGAAGACCTCGGGGAACGCGACGAGCCTTGCGCCGTTGCCGGCGGCTTCACGCACCAGTGAAGCCGCCTTGTCGGCGGTGGCGCTGGCATCGAGATAGACTGGCGAGGCCTGGACGGCGGCGGCTCTAAAGCGCGGCAGCTTCAGCATTCGGCCCCCCCCCTGTCGCTTCCGTCATGACCTTCAGCAGGATCAGATATCCGCTAGAGTGCCCATGGTCCGGCGTTGACTTACTTCACATGTAAACGTATGCTAACGCATATTTCTGGAGGGTGCAATGGCCGAACGTTCCTTCGCTCGCGAAGTCGAGGATCTCCGGCTCGGCGACGGCGACACCTTTCGCGGTGAAGGCATCCTCGCCATCACCAAGGCGCTGCTGCAATCCGGCGTCGCCTATGTCGGCGGCTACCAGGGTTCGCCGATCTCCCATCTGATGGACGTGCTCGCCGACGCCAAGGACGTGCTCGACGACCTCGGCGTTGTGTTCCAGAGCTCTGCCAATGAAGCGGCCGCAGCAGCCATGCTGTCGGCCTCGGTGATGTATCCGCTGCGCGGCGCGGTCGCCTGGAAATCCACGGTCGGCACCAATGTCGCCTCCGACGCACTCGCCAACCTCGCCTCGGGCGGCGTCACCGGCGGCACCATGATCATCGTCGGCGAGGATTATGGCGAAGGCTCCTCCATCATGCAGGAGCGCACCCACGCATTTGCGATGAAATCGCAGATGTGGCTGCTGGATCCCCGCCCCGACCACGAATGCATCGTCAACCTGATCGAGAAGGGTTTTGAGCTCTCCGAGTTCTCGAATACCCCGGTGATGCTGGAGGTGCGCGTGCGCGCCTGCCACATGCACGGCAGCTTTGCCTGCAAGGACAACGTCAAGCCGGCGCACACCATCAAGGACGCGCTCAATAATCCCAAGCGCGACGTCAACCGCATCGTGCTGCCGCCGGCGGCCTATGAGCACGAGCAGGAGAAGATCAAGACGCGGATGCCCGCGGCTGTTGGATTCATCCGCGACAACAAGCTCAACGAATGGATGGGACCGAAGCAAGGCAAGGTCGGCATCATCATGCAGGGCGGGATGTACAACAACGTCATCCGCGCGCTGCAGTATCTCGGCTTGTCGGATGCCTATGGCAACACGCAGGTGCCGCTCTACGTCATGAACGTCACCTACCCCGTGATCGATGCCGAGGTCGCAGAATTCTGTGTCGGCAAGGACGCCGTCCTCATCGTCGAGGAAGGTCAGCCGGAATATCTGGAGCAGGCGATCAACACGGTGCTGCGGCGCAAGGACCTCAACGCGCGCGTCCATGGCAAGGACGTGCTGCCGATGGGCGGCGACTACACCGCGCAGGTGCTGCTCGGGGGCGTGCGCGAATTTTTGGAAAAGACCGAGCCGCGACTGCTCGGCAACCGGCCGCCGGCGCCGGACGCTGCGCCCGTGCTCAATCACCCCGCGATCGAAAAGCTGAGGCAGGTCGTGCCGGCGCGCCCGCCCGGACTCTGCACCGGCTGCCCGGAGCGGCCGATTTTTGCCGCCATGAAGCTCGTCGAGGAGGAGCTCGGCCAGCACCACGTTTCGGCAGACATTGGCTGCCATCTGTTCTCGATCCTGCCGCCGTTCAACATCGGCGCGACGACCATGGGCTTTGGCCTTGGCCCAGCGTCGACTTCGGCCTTCAACGTCAAGGCGGACAAGCGCTCGATCGCCGTGATGGGTGACGGCGGCTTCTGGCACAATGGGCTGACCAGCGGCATCGGCAACGCCGTCTTCAACAAGCATGACGGCGTGTTCGTCATCGTCGACAATTACTACACGTCGGCGACCGGCGGTCAGGACATCCTGTCCTCGCGCGCCCTCAACAAGCGGCGCAACACCAACAACTCGATCGTGCAGGCCGTGAAGGGCATCGGCGGCCAATGGGTGCGGCAGCTCGACCGCACCTACGACGTCGGCAAGATGCGCGATACGCTGAAGGAAGCGCTGACGACCAAGGAGGCAGGCCCCAAAGTCATCGTCGCCTCCTCCGAATGCATGCTCAACAAGCAGCGCCGCGTGAAGCCGCAGATCTCAAAGGCGATCAAGGACGGCGCGCGCATCGTCAAGGAGCGCTTTGGCGTCGACGAGGACGTCTGCACCGGCGACCATGCCTGCATCCGGCTCTCCGGTTGTCCGTCGCTCTCCGTCAAGCAGCTCGACGATCCCCTGCGCGATGATCCCGTGGCCGCCATCGACAATTCCTGCGTCGGCTGCGGCAATTGCGGCGAGGTCGCCGAAGCCGCCGTACTGTGCCCGTCGTTCTATCGCGCCGACGTCATTCATAATCCGACCGGCTGGGATAAGTTCAGGTCGAAGGTCGCCATGGCCGTGATCGGCTGGCTGCAGCGGCGGCGCGACCGCAGGCGTCCCGCGCTCGAGGCGCTGGCATGAGAGACGAAACGGTCAGACTGGCGCTGCCCGCCGCGGGCGATGCAACCGAGCGGCCGATCTCGATCGCGATCGTCGCGATGGGCGGCCAGGGCGGCGGCGTCTTGACCGACTGGATCGTGCAGCTCGCGGAGAACCACGGCTGGGTCGCGCAGTCCACCTCGGTGCCCGGCGTCGCGCAGCGCACGGGTGCGACGATCTACTACATCGAGGCGATGCCGCCGCTCGACGGCCGCAAGCCGATCCTGTCGCTGATGCCGACGCCCGGCGACGTCGACGTCGTGATGGCGGCGGAGTTCATGGAGGCCGGCCGCTCCATCCTGCGCGGGCTGGTGACGCCCGACCGCACCACGCTGATCGCCTCCAACCACCGCTCTTTTGCGATCGGCGAGAAGATTGCGCCCGGCAATGGGATCGCCGACAGGGGCGCCGTGTCAGGCGCGATCGGCGTTGCCGCCAAGACCGAGATCATCTTCGATCTGAACGCGCTCGCGATCCAACACGGCAGCGTCATCTCCGCGGCGATGTTCGGCGCGCTGGCAGGTGCCGGCGTGCTTCCGTTCAGCCGCGAGAGCTATCTCGACGTCATCAGAGCCGGCGAAAAAGGCGCGAAGGCGAGCGTCGGGACGTTCGAGGCGGCGTTCGACCGGGTGCAAACGAAATCGTTCAACGACGTGGCGCCTGCGGCAGCGAAGCCCGCGAAGATTGCGCCCTCCCCCGTGATGCCCGATGCAGACCTCAACGGCCTCGTCGCGCGGTTAAAGGACTTGCCTGAGCCGGCGACGGCCATGGCGCGCGCTGGCTTGAAGAAGGTGGTTGATTTCCAGGACGTCGCCTATGGTGGCGAATATCTCGGTCTCCTCGGCTCGCTGCTCGCTGCCGATCGCAGCGCCGGCGGTGCCGGGAAGAGCTTTGCCTTCACGCAGGCCGCCGCCAAGTATCTGGCCAACGCGATGACCTATGACGACGTCATCCGCGTCGCCGATCTGAAGACACGCGCCAGCCGCCGCAGCCGGATCGAGGGCGAGCTGGAGCTGTCGCAGGGCCAGGTGCTCCAGACCACCGAGTTCATGCATCCGCGCATGGAGGAGGTCATGGGCATGCTGCCGGCCGGTTTTGGCCGCTGGCTTGGCGCAAGGCCCCGCCTGCTCGGCTGGCTCGATCGCCGGGTCAACAGAGGGCGCCGGGTGAAAACCTATTCGCTGCCCTGGTTTCTCGCGCTTTACGTCGTCGGCGGCATGCGCGGGATGCGCCGCCGCTCGCTGCGTCATGCCGTCGAGACCGCGCACCGGGATGCGTGGCTGAAGGCTGCGACCGCGGCCGTCGGCACCAACTACCAGCTCGGCGTCGAGATCCTGCAATGCCACAGGCTGGTCAAAGGCTATTCCGACACCCATAGCCGGGGGCTTTCAAAATTCGACAAGACGCTCGCCGCGATCAAGCTGATCGAGCGGCGCGACGATGCCGCGGACTGGGCCCGCCGCCTGCGCGAGGCCGCGCTGAAGGACGGCCCCGGCAAGGAGCTCGATGGTGTCATCCTGACCATCAAGACATTTGCGTGATAGCCTCCCCACCCTCTTGACGAGACGCCTTGTCCGCTATTGGTCATGCAATGCCTGCAGCACTCAAAGACAACGTCGTTCCCGTCCAAGGCCAAATCGAGACCCGGCTTTGGCTGCAATTGCTGTCGCTGCATGGCGAGCTGTTTGCGTCGCTGAATTCGGTGCTGAGCTCGGAATTCGGGCTGTCGCTGGCAAAATTCGACGTGCTGGCTCAGCTCGATCGCTATCCTGACGGGCTCGCGCTCGGGCAGTTGTCGCAGAACCTGAAAGTATCAGGCGGCAATGTCTCGGGCCTGGTGCAGCGGCTTCTCGCCGACGACCTCATCAGCAAGGCGATGTCGAGCGAGGATCGCCGCTCCTTCATCGTCCGCCTGACGCCGAAGGGCGCAGCGCTATTCCGCAAGGCGGCCGACGTTCACAAGAGGCATCTCAGCACGCGGCTGGAAAACATCCCGGCACAGGAGCTGGACACCGCGCTTGGCGTGCTGCGATCGCTCTCCTCAAAGATCCGTACCGAAAGCAAGAAGCAGAGTCGCAGGAAATAATGGCCAGAGAAACCAAGGGCAAATGGAAGTCCGGTCCGCCCCGGACCAAGGACCAGTTGCAGACCTACATCCCCTATCTGTTCAACCGCCTCGCCAATCGCTGGAATCTCGACCAGAACCGCGACCTCGCCGAGCACAACATCAACAACGTCGTATTCCGGACGCTGTCGGTCCTGTTCATCTACAAGACGCTGACGGTCAACGAGGTCGCTGTGCTCGCCGTCACGGAGCAATCGACCGCGAGCCGCATGGTCGAATCCATGGTGTCGGCGGGCCTCGTCAAGCGCGAGATCGCCGAAGAAGACCAGCGCCGCCGCGTCGTGGCGCTGACGCCCGATGGCGAAGCGTTGTTGCGCAAGATATGGCCGATCATGGAAAATAATTACGATCGGCTGACCGAGGGTATCGATCCCGACGAAATCGAGGTGTGCGCGCGGGTGCTGGCAAAAATGGTTCAGAACATCAAGCAGAACCTGATTTAGGGACCAAGCCCCACAAGACTCGTGCCGCCGCAGACATAGAGCACCTGGCCCGTCACGAAGTCAGAGCGCGCGTCGAGGAAGAATTCGATCGCGTGCGCGACGTCTTCGCGCGAGCCGAGCCGCCCCACGGGCACGTGGCGCGCCATCTGCTCCTGGCGCTCCGAGCCCTTTGGGATGATGCCTCAGAAATTGTCGGTCAGGATCGGCCCCGGTGCAACGACGTTGACCGTGATGCCGCCGGAGGCCAGCTCGAGCGCCCAGGTTCGCGCCAGACCGTGCACGCCGGCCTTGGTGGCCGAATAGGCCGAGCGCGTCGCCGCCCCCATCGCCGCGCGCGAAGAGACGAACACGATGCGGCCGAAGCGGCGCGACTTCATTCCCGCAAGCGCGGCCTGGGTCAAAAGCATCGGTGCCCCCAGATGCAATTGCGCGAGCGTCAAAATGTCTTCCGGCTTTGCATCGGGCAGCAGGTTCGGCAGGATCACGCCCGCATTGTGCACGATGCGATCGATTGCATGGTCGCGGCAGATTTCTTGCGCAATCGCGCGCGTCTCGTCGATACCGGTGAGATCCGCGCGATAGGAAGCGACCAGATCGTGCGTCCAGTCCGGCTTCTCCAGCCCAACCGAGACGACACGCTCGCCCTTTTCGACCAGCCTCTTGGCGAGCGCTTCGCCGATGCCGGAATTGCCGCCGGTGATGAGCGTGGTGTGGATCTCGCTCATGGTCAAACCTGCCGCTTCTTGAGGTCGCGCAAATCGTGGAAGGCACCCTCGCGCATCAGTTTTGCGACAAAATCCTTCAGGCCGCCGCGCTGGATCTTTTCCGTGGCGGTGAGCGGGAGAGCGTCGACGAAGGCGATCCAGCCGGGCGCCTTGTAATAGGCCATCTGCTCCAGGCTCCAGTGCACGATGTCTTCGGCGAGCTTTTGATCCGCGCCCCCCTGCTCCGCGATGATGACGGCCGCGACCTCGTCGCCGCGGACCTGATCGGGCGTCGCGGCGACCGCGGCCTGCCGGATCGCGGGATGGCGGTTGAGGACGGACTCGACCTCGACGGCAGCAATGTTTTCGCCGGAGCGGCGGATGACGTTCTTCTTGCGGTCGACGAAATGCAGGTCGCCATCCGCATCGCGCGACACGATATCGCCGGTGTGCAGCCAGCCGCCGGCCCACGCCTCGTCGGTGGCCTCGGCGTTCTTCAGGTATTCCCGGAAGAAGCCGTAGCGGGGGTTGCTGCCGGCCCGCCGCACCAGGAGTTCGCCCGGCGTTCCCACCGGCGCGTCGTTGCCACCGTCGTCGACGATGCGCACCTCGACCTCCGCGGCCGGACGGCCGAAGCAGGAGGTGCCGACCTTGCGCGGCTCGACGTTGGCGGCGATCACGCCGCCGCTGCCGGTCTCGGTCATCGCCCAGGCCTCCAGCAGCGGAAAGCCAAAGCGCTCCTCGAACGGGGCGTGCAGCAGCTTGTCCACGCCGGCGCCAAAGCCGAAGCGGACGGTGTGCGCCTTGTCCTGCTCCGAGGCCGGCGTACTCATCAGCATCGACGGCATGACGCCGAGGTAATGGAGGCAGGTGGCGCGGCTGTCGCGCACCGATTGCCACCAGGTGCGTGGATGGAAGCGGTCGAGCATGGTCAGGCTGCCGCCGACCGACAGCATCGCCATCAGCGACACCGCCATCGCATTCATGTGGAACAGCGGCAGCGGCGTGATCATGCGCTCGCTGTCGGGTTTCAGATCGATCAGCCCTCCGGCGTCGCGATACCAGTTGCCGGAATGCAAGAAGTACTCGTTGGTGAGCACGCAGCCTTTGGGCTGCCCGGTCGTTCCCGACGTGTAGAGCAGCGCGCATTCGGTCGCGCTATCGCCTGTCGTTGCCGGCCGAGCGCCGCCGAAGGGCGCTGGGATGTCGTCACTGTCGGTCACGACCGGAATTCGACGGCCAGCCTGGCGCGCCGCCGTCTCGACCTCGCCGCGCCGCTCGGTCAGCACGAAGGCTGCGCTCATCTCGGAATGCGCGACGATGTATTCGAGCTCGCTCATCCGCAAATCCGGATTGATCGGCACGACGGAGACGCCGAGCGCGTTGAGCGCGAACCAGAGCTCGATGAACACCGGCCGGTTCTGGAGCAAGAGCCCGACCCGGTGGCCCTCGCCATAACCACGGCTCGCCAATGCGGCCCGCCGGCGCTCGACGCGGTCGAGCATGGCGCCATATGAGATCTCGCCCGCCGCGATGCCGTAGATGGCGGCCGTCTCCGGCAGCACGTTGAGGAAGCCGGCCCCGCCCCGGCGCAGGGCGGTCTCGCGAAAGCGGCCGAAAACTGTCGTCGCAGCGGTCACGGTCTGCTCACATGAAAAGCTGGATGTTGCCGAACGGCGCGTCGAAATTGACGAGATCGACGCGCTTGAGCTTGATCTTCAGGACGTCGCCGTCCCCTACGAATTCGTGCGAGGCCCATCCCGAGAAGCGTTCCAGCAGATCGCCGCGCGTCTCGGTGTAGATGTAGGACGTCTTCGCCTTGAACACGCCGGCCGCATTGTCGCAAACGACGATCTGCGGCGCCTGCAGCAGATGATGGCAGCGGCTCTTCGGCTTCTGGCTGAAGGTGCGTTCGCCGGCGAGACGTTCGACCCGCACCTTGAGCAGCAAGAGGTCCTCGTACATCAGCGACGGCTGGAGCACCGGATCCTGCTGCTGCCACTCCATCGGCATCCAGTAGCGCCCCTCGGGATGGAACAGATCGAGCCAGGCCTGCCATTGCATCGTATCGAGAAGCTCGGCCTCCCGGTAGATGAAGTCGGTGATCGTCTTCTCAGTGATCATTCCGCGGCCTCGACCTGCTTGTTCATGTCCATGGTCATGAACTTCGCCCAGGCATGAAACTGGTTCCGCATCTGGCGCTCGGAGGTGCCGTTGATGACGGCGGTCGCATCGGCCTCCTCGCCGGCCTCATAGAGGCGCTGCAGATTGACCCATTGATTGCCGTTTGATTTCAACCCTTCCTGTGCGCGTTCGTACATTTCGAGATCGTCGTGACCGACGATCGAGGTCGGCGCATTGATGAAGCGGTTGTACATCAGCGCGCGTTCGTAGAGCTTGTCGGGCGCGCCGACCAGGCGATAGACCCAGCTCTCGACCAGCGTCTTGTCGACCGCGATCGGGATGAAATTGCGCAAGATCTGCACGGCGCCCTTCACCATGATGTTGGGGAAGTAGACGGTGTTGTGCCTGACTTCGCCGAGAATTTCATGCGCCCGCTTCTCGCCATAGGCCGCGACCATCTGGCCGAGATAGCCGTCGATGTCGGAATAGTTCGAATGGATCGAGTTGGCGACGCCGGTATGGCCGTGGCCGTTCGGCCAGATCCTGATGCCGCTCTGCTCATAGAATTCGTACGGGCTCATGAAGGGGCCGTAGAGCTGCACCGCCATCGGCGTTTCCGTGGCATCGCCCTGCTCGCGCTTCCACACTTTCACTGCGGTGCCGGCCGAGCTCTCATGCGCGACCATGGGATGGCAGGTGTCGGTCTGGTTCTCGACCAGCATCTTCCAATTGCAGGTGTGCATGTAGCGGATCGGCGCCGCAATGACGGCGAGCTTCCCCTCGGGCGAACGGTCGACCATGTTGTCGATGGTCGACAGGCTCTCGCCAAAATAATCCTCGAAGGAGACGCCGGTGTCGTTCAGCCGCGCGAAAATGAAGTCGCGATAGATCACGACGTTCTTGATCCTCGACAGGCCTTCATTGGCCTTTGCGTCCCCAAAGCCGGTGTTCTCATAACCTTTCTTCAGGGGGATCGCGAGCAGCGAGCCGTCGGTCTTGAACGACCAGGCGTGATAGGGGCAGCGGAAGAATTTTCCGGTGTTGCCGCAGGGCTCGGATGCGATCTTCACGCCCTTGTGCGGGCAGCGGTTGTAGAAGACGTGGATCGAGCCGTCGGTGTGGCGGCTGGCCATCACCGGCTGCCGGCCGATGTTGGCGGTGATGAAATCGCCGGGTTTTGAAAGCTGGCTCGCGTGCCCGACATAGATCCAGCTATTCGGGAACAGGTGCTCCATCTCGAGGTCGAAGACCTCCGGGTCGACATAGACGTCGCGGTGAACCTCGGCCTCGCGCACCAGCGCCGCGATCGCGCGGGCATTCTGTCCGTATTTTGCCATGGCGTCCTTGCCTCCCCCTTAGAGATCCAGAACCAGCCGTTGCGACTTCGCGCGCGACACGCAGATCTGCATGACCTTGTTCGACGCCTTCTCGTCGTCGCTGAGGATGACGTCGCGATGGTCGGGCACCCCTGCGATGACGCCGCACTGGCAGATGCCGCAGTCGCCGCGCTGGCAGTCGTAGAGAACGTCAAGACCGGCCGCTTCCAGCGCTTGGATGATGCTTTGGCCGGCCGCAACGGTAACGACCTGCCCCGTCGATCTGAGCTCGACCTCGAACGGCTTGTCCGGAGAGGACGGTTGCTCCGCCTTGAAGAGCTCGTAGTGGATATGATCCGCCACAATCCCGGCAGCGAGCGCGCCAGCCTTGACCGCCTCGATCATGCCGGCCGGACCGCAGACATAGACGTGGGAGGCCGCGGGAGCACCCTTGAGCGCCGCGGCGATGTCCAGACGGGACGCGTCGCTGTCATAGTGGATGCGCAGCACATCCGCGCAGATCGCGCGTAATTGCGGCAGGAACGCCAAGAGTCCTTCCGTCCGGCCGGCATAGTGGACACGGTAGGAAATGCCCTGTTCCTTCAGCTCCGCCGCCATCGACAGGATCGGCGTGATGCCGATGCCGCCGGCGAACAGCAGCGCTGGTGTGCGCCCCTCGTGCAGGCAAAAATTGTTGATCGGGCTGGTCGCCGTGACGACGTCGCCGACCTTCAGCGCATGCATGAACTGTGAGCCGCCGGTACTCTGCTGCTCGCGCAGCACGCCGAGCGCCAAGGTACCCGCGGGCAAATCCGGCAAGGCCATCAATGAGTAAGGCCTATCGCCCCCGTTCGGCAGCGACACGCGGATGTGCGCGCCGGCCTGCCATTGCGGAGCGCTTCCGCCCTCCACGCCGAACACAAGGCTCCGAATGTACGGCGTCTCCGCAGCAACCGACTGCACCTTGAGTTTCAGCGGATGCGCGTCCATTCAGGCATCTCGAGTTATATGAATTTGCATATTTTTAGACATGTAATAATTTTTTGTCAATCGGCACTGGGGGTGGGCGGAGGCGGGCCGCGGCGTGGGAAGATGGGCTCGGAATGAGCGAAGTTCAGTTGTTTGGGAGGACCGCGCCCCAACTGCCGCTGTCATGCCCCGGCTTGACCGGGGCATCCAGTACGCCGCGACCTCTCGGTTCAATCACTGCTGTCTCTGGAATACTGGATCGCCCGCCTTCGCGGGCGATGACGGCTGCGTGCGTGGAGAAGCCGTCCGACTCTCGAACAGCAGGCCCTGCGCGCCTTACGACTTCCGCTTGCCGGGATCGCTGTCGGGGTTGTCCAGCTTCTGGAACATCAACAGCGGGCGGAAGATGAATCGCGCATAGGCCTCGTAGTGGCGCTGGGTCGAGAGAGCGTACTTCAACGGCGTCGCGTAGCTCGCCTCGAAGGTCATCGACGGCGCGTAGTTAAAGGAGAAGCCGGTCCCCACCGAGGCCAGTTCGACGATGCCCGGGAATGTCGAATAGACTGCGCCCCAATCGGCGAAAACGTAGGTATCAAAACCCCTGAGCCAGTTCGACCAGTTGTAGTGCAGCTCGGCGTTGACATAGTAGCCGCTGTCGCCCGCGACCGCGTTGGTCGGATAGCCGCGCACGGTAGTGGGACCGCCGATCGAAAAGATCTGGTCGCCCGGCAACAGTTTTTCCTGCGTGTACTGCCAGCTCGCCAGGAAATTGACGCTGAAGTTGGGCGGCCCGCCGGCCGCCGAGGCGATCATCGAGCCGGTGTAGGTGTTGAAGGTGCGGTTGTTGCCCAGCACGTGGTCGTGCCATTCGATGTAGTTCACCGCGGGCGAAACGGTCACCGAGTAGGTGTTGCCGAAGTTGGTCAGCGAGAAGCCGCCGGTGGCCTTGTCGTAATGGTCGTTGGTGACGGCAACGTCGACGAAGCGACTGATCGTCTTGCCTTCGGTCTCGGCGGCGTTGAGCAGCAGCATCCAGTTCTGGGTCACCCAGACCGGCTGGCTGAAATTGACCGAAGCCTGGCTCGAGCGTCCGGTCACGTCGAGTGCGACGAACGGCCCCTGGATGATCTTGATCTGGCCCTGCGTGTAGCTGACGCCGACGCGCCCGCCCCACGGGTTCACCGGGACGCTGTAGGCGACGTTGCCGTTGAGGTTGCCGTCCGACCGTACGCCATAGAAGGTCAGACGGTCGTCGACGCCGAACAGGCCGTGGCGCTTGTAGAACATGCCGCCTTCCCACCGGCCGGTATTCTGGACGCCCTGATTGTCCACGAAGAGCTGCCAGGTATCGACCGGCGGCTCGATGACCGCGAATTGCAGGTCGGTCAGGCCAAAATTCGTTCCCGGCTGTAACAGCGCCTTGATCTGCACGTCATTGGTCCGGTTGAACCAGATCACGTCCCGATTGAGCTTGGGAACGTCGAGCACCTCGCCGACGGGCTCCTTCACCCGCTGGAGGATGTAGTCGGTTCGGGTCTGCTGATTGCCCGTGACGGCCATCTTCTCGAGACGCCCTTCGGTGAGCTTGACGCGAACGACGCCGTCCTTGGCATCCTGCTCCGGCAAGGTCGCGATCGCCGTGACGATGCCGCGCTCGGTATAGATGGCGTTGATGTCGGCGACGAGCTGGAGCAGCGTCGCAATGTCGGCGTCCTTGCCGACATATTTCTTCGCGATCTCGTCGAGCTCCGCCGGCGTGATGAATTTTGACGTGTCGAACTCGACCTTGCGCAGCTTGAACTTGGGTCCGCCGGGCTTGAGCAGCGGGGCCTTTTCCCGCTCGCCGCCGATCACAGCGGGACCCTGGATCTTTGGCGGCGCGCTGCGCTGCTCGAGCTGCTGGCGCTGCCGGTCGATGTCGTTCTGGATCACGCCCGGATTGATTTGCTGGATCTGCGCGCGCGCAGCGACGTTGCAGGAAACTGCAAGTCCGATCCCCAGCGCTGCCCCCAGCCCCCGCATCGTCAATCCCGCCACTCGATTCCGTTACTCGATCCCGTTACTCGATTCCGTTACCTGGCTTCGGCGAAATGGCCGAGGTCCGGCTTCGCGATTCCAGTCACGGCCGCGTCCTTCCAGCCCGCGCGACCAGCGCGCTGGCCCTGCTGGTGACGGCGCAGCTTGCGCATGTCGCTCAACCCTTCAACGTTGACGGCAGGGCCCGATCCGATCGCCTCGACCGGCCGCGGCGTCAGCAGCGCGTCCAGCCGCGCATGGCCGGAGAGGCCGAGCAGGTAGAACGACCCTGCCCCGCTCTTCTGCGCGAGCCAGGTGTCGATCGTCTCGTAACCCTCGCCGTCGACCGACACGTTGCGCAGCATGCTGGCGCCGGTGAAGGCATTGCAGCAGGTGTGCGACGACCCGTAGTTGGTGACGGTCGCCGAGACGTCGCCCGAGTAGAACACCACGTAGCTGTTGCTGATGTTGGCGTTGCCGATCTGGCTCATCGTGAACACGCCGTCGGGCTGGTAGAGTTGCAAGGTCGGCCAGGCCGACGGCGCCGGGGAGCGGTTGTTCAGCAGCACCTGCTGGGTTGCCGTGGTCAGCATCAACTGGCCGGGCACGTAGCCGTTCACGATCGTGACGGCCGGCGCGTCCGTGATGAAGGTCGCGTCCACAACCCTGAACTGGTTGATGATGATCGCGTCCGGATCGATGAAGACGTTGGCCGTCGTCGCCGTCCCGCCATTGTAGCCGGTGATGTTCATGATCAGCGGGATCGACGGGTTGGATTTGATCTGCTCGCCCTTGACGTTGATCGTGTTGGCGGCGAGGTCGAGCTCCTTGACCACGCTGACGAAGTTGATGGTCAGGTCGTTCGGCGAGGACAGCTTGACCGTGTTGCCGCGGATGCGATCGAGCGCGATCGATCCGGCCGATTCGAAATGCGTGTCGCCATTGGCCGAGAGCGATCCGCCGCGGATCGAGCCGGCATCGGAGCGCAGATTGATGTCGCCGGCATCACCCGGAATGCCATTGGTTGTGAGCTGGCTGAACACGATGTCGCCGTGGGCGTGGAGCGACTGCGTGCCGCCGCTCACGGCCGTGCCGAGCGTGATGCCGCCGGTCGTCGCGGTGAGGCCGAGCGTGCCCGCAACCTCAAGATTATCCCAGCGCACGATCTGGCCCTGGAGCAGTGCATTGCCGGTGGCCGCCGTCAAATTATGGCCGGTGTTGGAGGTCGCCGCGATCAGGCTCACGGAGCCGTGGGCGTCGACCGAGCCCTGCGTGATCACGCCGCCCGAGGTCACCGTCTGCGCGAGCAGGAAGCCGGTGTCGGCGTTGACGTTGATGCTGCCGGCATCGCCGGTCACGCCGGTTGCGGTCAGCGCGTTGAACGTCACGTTCTGATGGGCGTGGATCGTCTGCGTGCCGCCGCTTTGCGCCGTCTTGAGGGTGATGCTGTCCTGGCTGGAGGTGATGGCGAGCGTCTTGGCGACATCAAGCGTGTTCCAGTTGACCGCACCATTCGCGGTGAGCGAGCCGGATCCGGTCGCCGCCGACAGCGTGTTGCCGGTGATGGCCGTGGCTGCCGCCAGTGTCGCCGAGCCGTGGGCGTTGACCGAGCCCTGCGTGGTGACGCCGCCCGAGGTCACCGTCTGCGCCAGGATGAAGCCGGTGTCGGCGTTGACGTTGATGCTGCCGTCATCGCCGGTCACGCCGGTTGCGGTGAGCGCGTTGAACGTCACGTTCTGATGGGCATGGATCGTCTGCGTGCCGCCGCTCTGCGCCGTCTTGAAGACGATGCTGTCCTGGCCCGAGGTAATGCCGAGCACCTTCGCGACATCAAGCGTGTTCCAGTTGACCGCACCGGTCGCGGTGAGCGAACCGGAGCCAGTCGCCGCCGACAGCGTGTTGCCGGTGATGGTCGTACCGGCCGCCAGCGTCGCCGAGCCGTGCGCCGCGACCGCGCCCTGCGTGGTGACGCCGCCCGAGGAGACCGTCTGCGCGAGGATGAAGCCATTGTCGGCCGTGACGTCGATGTTGCCGGCGTCAAGCGTCGCACCGGTCGTGGTCAGCGCCTTGAACGTGACGTTCTGGCTGGCATGGACGGTCTGCGAGCCGCTGCTGTCGGCGGTGCCGATGACGATGCTGCCGCCATTGGTGACCGCACGGAAGCTGCCGGAGGCCCCGCTCGCCGTGCCGGCCAGCACCTGGTCCATCGTCAGGCCTGACGTGCCGAGCATGTCGACATTGCCCTTGACCGCCGAGAGCAGCGTCGCCTCGGTCCCGGTCAGGGCCTTGAGGTAGATGCCTCCATCGCTCGTGCTTGCCGATAACAGCGCCGCGTTGAAGTCGAGCCGCCTGGCCGAGCTGCCGATGCCGTTCGACGCCGAGAGCGAGAGACCGGCGCCGGTGCCGGACGCGATGAAGCTGGTCTGGCCGTCGCCGTTGCCGAGGATCGCACCCGGCGCACTGACGCCACCCGCGCTGACGACGATCGACGGCGCATTGCCGGCCGCGGCATAGGAGGCCTGCGAGTTGAGCTGGCCGATGGTCGCATCGCCCGTGGTCGCGACCGAGATCACGCCCGCGGCATCGATCGCCGACCAGGCGCCCATCGACAGCGTCGCCGAGGCCAACGTCACCGCGCCCGTGCTGCTGGACGCCACCACCGGCGCTGCGTTGGTGCCGGCTGCGAACGTGATGGCGCCGTTCGCCAGCAACTGCATCAGGCCGACGCTGGAGACATCGGCGTTGATGGCGAGCGCGCCGACCGTCACGTTCAGCGTCAGCGCGCCGCCCGCCGACAGCGTGCCCCAGGTGCCGGTCGCACCGATCGTGAGATCGCCCGACGGCGCCAAAATGCTGACGTTGCCGACGGCGGAGCCGGTGACGGCGCCTGAGATTTGCACCTGCAGGGGTTGAAAGGCCGAGCCGTTGAAGCCGATGCTGCCGCCGGCGCGCAGATCGAGCTCCGAACCCACCATATGCACCGCCGTGCGGTCGGTGAACCCGGCCTCGGCATAGATGCTACCGGTCGCCGTCAACTGGATCGCGCCGCTCGCCGAGATGTTGCCGAGGATGAGATCGCCGGTTGTCTGCTTCAGATAGATGCCCTGCCCGGCCGAGACCTGATCAAGCCGATCCGTCGTCGGGTTCGTGAATGCGACCTGGAGCGCGTTCGCGTTGGCCGCGGGGTCGCTGCCGGCGGTGCCCGCGCTTCCGATGTTGCCGTGCTCGGCGATCAGGGTCAGGTTGGGAATATCGCCCGAGATCACCGGCACGCCGGTCACACCGTTGGAAATGCTGCCGACGACATTGAGCTTGACGTCGCCGGTGCCGGTGACCTGGACGCCATTGGCCTGTGCGGCGCTCATCGAACCGTAGTTCGACGCCGTGATGCCGCCGAGCGCGAGATTGTGCAGGCTGCCGAGATAGATCTGCGACTGCGCCTTGGCCGAGACCGCCGTCGGGTCGTCGAGCACGACGAGGCTCTGCTGCGACACGCTGACCGAATAGGTCACGATGTGGCTCGTGGGATCCTCGACCGCGTGGACGGTGAGCTGCCCGGGACCGGCCGAGGCAAGCAGCCCCTTCTGCGCCGCCGTGAGCGACGAGGAATTGACGCTGGTGAAGCTGAAGGTCTCCGGCAGGGCCAGATTGCCGATCGAGCCGTTCGGCGCGTAGAGCATGACCTGGCTCGCCTGGATGTTCGGCTTGAGATCGTCGATCGGCGGCGGCGTCGCGCCGACGGCAGACGACGAGACCGTATAGGCGAGCTGGTCATGCGTCCACTGCGAGCCCGCCGTGATGATGGTGTAGACCTTCTCGGTCGACGCCAGCGTGTATCGGTAGTTCGCGTTGTAGCTCCCGAGCGCCGTTTGCAGCGCCGTATTGGTCGGCATGCGCTGATCGGCCGGAGCGACGTTCTGGAACAGATTGGAGAACAGGTTGGTTGCGAGCGTGGCGCCGAACAGGGTCGTCAGCGAGTCCGTGAGCTCGGCCGTTGACTTGATGCCCAGCAGGAACTGATCCCTCTGGAGCCGCGCCATGGCCTCGGCCTGCATGTCGGCCGCCTGGACGTTGGACGGATCGATGCCGAGCTTGGCGGCGACCTGCGCCCGCAGCACGGTCTGACCGATCGCGCTATAGACGCAGTCGGTGGCGCAGTTGGTGAAGACGACGTTCTTGAGCTGGAAGTAGTCATTGTAGGCCGCCGTGACCATCGACTGGTAGCTGTTGACGGCTGTCGTGGCGGCGTTGCCGCTGAGCAGATCGAGGCTGGTCCAGACGCTCTGGAGATGCGCGCTCTGCGCCGCGGTGAGACCGACCGCCGTTTGTCCGTTGAGGATGCTGGCGCGGTTGCCGTCGGAGCCCGCGGCCTCCAGGAAGACCGGGCCGCCGGTCGACGAAATCGTGCCGAGCCGCAGGTCGCCCTTCGACTGCACGATGTAGGTGCCGGTGGCCGACGCGCTGTTGAGAACGCCGCCGTCGACGCTGCCGTCGACCAGCGTCGTGCCCGTCGCCTGGATCACCAGCGGATTGATGTTGGTGAGCACGGTGGCGCCGTTGCTGACGCCGGTCTTCGCACCGATCGCTCCACCGGTGGAGTTGATCTCGATGTTCTTGCCGACCACGACGGGGTTGGCGACGTCGTAGGCGGACGCCGAATTGATGTCACCGGTCGCCGAGATGAAGACGCTGCCCTGCGGCGCGTTGCCGGACACCGTCGGAGCCACCTTCACCTGGTTGATCGAGAGCGCGCCTACCGCTGCGATCGCGATGTCGTTGTCGATCGAATTGGCGGTGAGGCTGCCACCATAGACCTGCACCTGGACGGGAGCCCCGCCCGCGCCGATCTTGCCGATGCCACCCGGAGCGGACAGCGTCACGCTCGTCCCCGATATCACCGGATTGTTGGCATTCGCACCGACCGTGATCGACGAGTTTGCGCCGGTCGCGGCGACCGTGGTCGTGCCCTGGAGATTGTTGATCGGACCGTTGATGACGATGCTGGAGTTCGAATTGACTGCAACCGTACTGGTGCCGCCGCCGTTGAACTGGATGTTGATCGGGTTCGACGCCTTGACCGTGTTGGTCAGGGTCAACGTGATGTGGTCCCAGATCTCCTGGTACCAGTCGTAGTGGCCGTCTGCGCCGCAGCACTTGCCGGCTGTCGTGTTGTAACCGCCGCCGTGATACGAGCCGCTCGCGGTGACGACCTCCTGGAAGTTGCTGCTCTGCAACTGGCCGGTGGTACCGCCACCGGTGGCCTGCTGCACGTTCGAAACCAGACTGTAGGTGCGGACGAAGGAGCTGCCGGTTACGGGATCGCGCGAGGTATAGTGCCAGCCATAGTCGAACTGCGTGCTGGTCGCCGGACGCTCGAGCGTCGCCGTATCGACCCACTGGTAATACATGTTGGCTTGCGGCGTGTATTGCAGGCCCGCCGTGCCGCTGACGCCGGTCAGCATCGAGGCGGTGTACTGGCTCGCATTGACGCTGTTGGTCTGATACGTCGACACCTGCTGGCCGCCGGCCGCGGCCGGATTGTACACGTACCACGTCGTCTGCTGCTTGAGCTGGTCGACGATCTGGATCACGCTGGCGGCGCTGACGCCGGTGTTGATGGTGTTGGTGACGAGCTGGAGACCGGTGGTGTTGTGCACGTTGATCGTGCCGGCGCCGCCGTTGATGATGATGTTGCCCTGCGAGACGTTGTTCTCGGTCGAAGTCGAGATGATCCTGCCGTTCAGGTAGACGTAGCCGCCCGAGCCCTGCACCACGCTGTTCAGTATGATCTGGTCGGTCGCGGCATTGTACTTGGCGCCAACCAGCACGTCGGTGCTGGTGTCCTTCGTCAGATATTGCGTCAGGTCGACATAGTTGCCGTGCTGGGCATTGGTCTGGGCCTGCGCAAAGGCCTTGCTGTCGCCCTTGAGCAAATTGATGGCGTTGAGCGCGGCGTTGTCGATATTGACCGAATAATTGCTGCTCGAGCCGCTCTGGATGGTGCCGTTGACGTTGAGCACCGACGCCGACAGGATGATCGCCTTGCCGACGATGAACGGCGCGTTGGCCGGCGGGCTGATCGCCGTGTTGGCGGTCTTCGGCGTGATTACGTCATTCTGGATGTTGATGACCTGGAAGTAGGCCGCGCATCCCGAGCAATTGAATGGGGTCTGGTAATCGCCGCTGTTGGTATAAACGCCCTGGTTATCGTAGGTCGTCTTCTCCCATGGCGCGGTGCTGATGGTCTGACGCGTCGGCCCCTCGATCGTCGCGAGCGTGCTGGTGCTGCCGACGCTGCCGCCGCCATTGTTCGGCGTACCGTTCCCCGTCGGCAGGAAGATCGCCGAATAGAGCGAACGTCCGTCGTAGTACAGTTCCAGCATGCGCGCGGTAAAGATCGTGCTGTTGGAGGCCGTGCCGGCAACACCCTCACTGCCGGACGCGCAGCAATAATAGAAATACGGGTGATTGCCGCCGCTGGCGATGTGCACGCCGGTGTCATAGGCGCCATAGGCGCCGAGATAGGTCGCCGCTGCCATCACCGCCGTCAGCGTGTCGTTGTCGTCCGGCTTGTACTGGACGTTGGCCCATTGCGAGGCCACGTCGTGGTTGGTGGTGAAGATGCTGCCGACGCCGCCATTGAAGGTGAACGAGCCGTTCGGCACCACCATCTGGATCGTCGCCGCATCGAGCGTCTGCGACGCCACGACGTTGCCAAGGCTGTTGGTGATCTTGAGCAGGCCGTTCTGGTTGGTGACGACGCCGTCGAAATAGATGTCGGGCGTGCGGGTCAGCGTGTTGCCGTTCTGGTCGACGCCAAGGCCGGTGTTGGGGTCCTTGCGGTTGTAGGTCGCGGAGATGTCGATGATCGGCGTCGCGCTGGGCGAGGCGTTGAAGGTGACATTGGAGTGCGAGTCCGGATCGACATGGTCGATCTGCCGGTAGGTGATGTTGCCGCCGGTCACGTTGGTGACCGTGAGGTTGCGCACGGCGACGAAGTCGAGGCCCTGGTTCTCGATCTTGATCATGGGCGAGCTGCGCGCGTTGACAGACGGCGCGGTGTGGCCCGCATCGCTGTTCCCGGTCAGCTTCTGCGCCAGGATCGAGACGTTGCCGGCGGACACCAGGATGTCGCCGAACGCGAAGGCGTTGCCGGACGCGTTGGCGGCGAACGGCGCCTGCTGGATCAGCGTGTTGATCTGGCGCTGGATGTCACCGGTCGGATCGGAGCCGGTAAACATGATCGCGGGCTGCCTCTGGGCGAGCGCGGTTTGAACCTGCGTTGTGGTCAATCCGCTCAGCGAGACGAGCTGGGACACGATCGTCTGGTAGGGATTGAAGCCGCCGACGATGGTATACTGGATCTTCTGGTTGTTCCAGCTCATCACCGGGCTGAAGTGATTGACGTCCTGGACGTACTGCAGTGAGAGCGGATCGTACGGGCTCGTGGTCGACAACGTCGGCGCGCTGGCGCCGAGCGCGATCGTGATGGTCTCGTCATTGTGGATGCCGGCGACCACGAGGCCGTTGAGCGCAACGTCGCCGGTGCCGCTAGTGTGGCTGTGGTTGTCGCTGTTCTTGGCGCTGAAAATGTCCAGGTACGGATTGTAATTGCTGCCATTGCCGGCGGCCGCGACCAGGCCCTGGGTTGCACCCAGAAAGATGTCGCGCGCGCCGAGCACCTTTGAGCTGTCGGCCAGCGTCAGGCTCGTGGTGTCGGCTGCATTGGCCGTGCCGCGATAGAGTGTGGAGATCGGAATCGCCGTGTTGTTGTAGACGACCGTCGTCGCGGTCGCCTGCACGCTGGAGTAGACGGTGCCGTCGCCGGCAAGGCCCGCATACATATTGATCTGGCCCCAGGCCTCGACCGTCGAGCTGGAGCCGAGGTTGACGGCCTGGGTCGCATGGACCCAGCTGTTGGTGCTGGCGCCGACGCCGGCGATCGCGCCGTAGAGGCTGGCATTGGCGTTGTTGGCCGCCGCCATCCGTGAAGCCGAGCCGATATAGATGTTGCCGGCACTGAACAGCTCGCGCGCCTGAATGTTGACCGTGAGCGTGGCATTCGCGGTCATGTCGGATTCGGCGCCGCCGCCGGCGAACAGGCTGGCCGTCGCCAGGCTCGCCGTATCGGTCGTGTTGAGCGTGTTGTAGGCCTCGATGTTGATCACCGCCGTCGACGACCGCGGATCGTCGTTGAGGCTCAAAATCGTGCCGGCGTCGATGTTGGTGTTGACGGTCTGGGTAACGTTGGAGCTGCTGAGCGCGGCAGCGCCCGAGAACGAGCCGCCGGAGCCCGAACGCGCGCCGCCGCCGGCCTGGTTGACGATGTCGTTGGCGATGACGACCATGTCGCCGCCCGCCGAATTGATGATGAGATGGGTCCCCACCTCGGCTGTCGTGGTCGAGGTGACGTCGTTCTGCGCCTTGCCGGCGGAGACGCCCGCCGTAGACGCCTGGTAGGCGTCTCCGCTCGCCGCATAATTCGTCGTGCGCGTGGCCTTGATGCTAAGGCCGCCGAAATAGAGCGTCTGGTCGGTCGTGTCGCCATTGATCATGGCGTCGGTCACGGCCGTGCTGCTGGTCGTCGCGACCGCAGCAGCGCCGGCATAAGTGCCGCCCGCGCCGACGATCGCATTGGCGACGTTGGTATCCGTGCCCGTGGCGGTGATCTGGAGAATGCCAGTATTGGACGCCGACGTGATCGCGTCAGCACCGAGATAGGCGTGGGTGTGGGCGTTGGACGAGGTCTGTGCGACGCTCGCGCCCAGGGCCAGGAACCCGGTCGAGAGGCCGGTCGCCTCGGCGTATTGGCTGCTGTCGTTCTGGGCCGCGATAACCACATCGGCGTTGGGAAGCGTGATCCCGGTCCCGCCATAGGCCTTGACAGTGACGTTCTGCGACGCCCTCGCGTAGCTTCCTTGCGCGCCGATCAGCGAGCCGCCGCCGCCCGCGAGCGACCAGGCGTAGGTGGTCGTGCCGCCGGTCGGAACCAGCGCCATGGCGGTCACCGCAAGTGCGCCGCCGGAGAAGACGGCATTGTCGCCGACATCGGCCGTGACCGTGGCTCCGACCACCGACTGGGCGATCGCAACGCCAACCGCACCGCCGCCGACCGAGACGCCGATCGCGCTGCTCGACAGATCGGGCGTGATCGACGCCGTCACCAGGGTGCCAACATTGCTCGCCGACGTGGTGATCGAGGAATTGGCCCCGATCTCGGCCAGCACGGTCGAGTTTTCCTTGGCCTCGGCATCGGCACCCACGCCTGCGAGGATGCCGCCGCCGAGCGCAGTGGCCGTCGTGGTCAGCTTGCCGGCGCCGGATGCACCAACCGCCAGCGTCGAGGTGTCGACGGTGGTGCCGTCCAGAACCTTTGCCGCGACCGAACTCGACCGTCCGGCCGTGGCGACCGACGCGCCGACAGCTGCGGCACCGCCGGTGACGCCGCCCGTAAAGACGACCTGCGTCGATGAGTCCAGCGCCATGACGGCAATACCATTGCCGCCGGTGCCGGTGACACTGCCGCCGAGCTGGGCCGTCACGGTGTTGGTCACGTTGCCGACAGCCACAGCGGCCTGCGCGCCGAAATAAAGCGCCGCACCGCCCGCAATCGCCTCGGTGTCGATGGTCTTGCCAGCATAAGGGCCGGTGTTGGCGTCCTTGACCAGAGCCGCAACGTTGACGGTCGGCGCGGAGACGATCGCGCTCAGGTTCGCGAGCACGCTGCTGTTGACGCTGGTGTAGCCGATGCCGGCACCGATGCCGACGTTCTTTGCAAAGCCGGCACCGAGCAGGTACATCTTGGCTGCGTTGGCACTGGTGGCGCCGACATTGACCTGCGTGCCCACAACATTGCCGCCCGCGATCTGCGCGGTGACGCCGTCATTGCCGCCGGTCAGCACTGTCGAGACATCGTAGGTCGAGCTGGCATTCGCCGAGCTCGGATCGCCGGACGTGCCGCTCGCCACCGCGTCGCTTCCATGCGTGGTGCTGGTCCTTGAGTTCACCGACGCAATCGTGCCGTTGCCATTCTGGTTGAGCTGGCCGGTCTGCTGCCCCTGCGTATCCGGGTCGGCGGTGTTGGTGCCGATGATGATGACGCCGACGGTCGCACCGATACCGACGCTGCCACCTATGCCGGCCGTCACCGCGTAGGACAGAACTTCCTTGGTGCTGAGCGCGCCGACATTGATCGCGCCGGCCGAATTGAGGTCGCTGTTGCGGCTTTCCGCAATGGTCTGGCTCTTGAAGACGATGACATTGGCTGCGGCACCGACACCGACACCCGCCCCGCTGGCGCCGACCGCGAGCGCGCCCGCGATCTCCTTGATCGCCACGTCCTCGGTCGCATTGATCGTGACCGCGCCGGCCGCGCCGCCCGTCGGCGACTGCAGCGTGGTGTCGTAGACGCCCGCGATCGTGGTGTTGTTGGCGATTTCGATGTTCGCCATGCCGGCGATCGCGGCCGTTCCCGTCGAGAGCGCGCCGCCGATCGCATAGGCCTCGAAGCGGTTCTTCGTGTTGGCCTCGACGTCCAGCGCGCCGCTCAGATTGAGCGCGGTCGTGTGCGCAGCGCCAGTGCCCTGATAGTGGTACTCATCGCCAACATAGGCCTCGGTGCGGTTCGAGGAGACCTGGACCAGGAACGCCGCGCCGATCGCGGCCTGGCTGCCATAGGCGCCGGAACCGTTCGCCGAAAAGATGCCGGTATTGTTGGTGGCGTTCACCGTCAGCGACGCGGCCGTCAACGCGCCGCCGTCGACATAGGCTTCCGTCGTCGCCTGGAACACGTTCAACCCGACCGAGCCGGTGTTGAAGCCGATGGCGATCGAGGACGCATCCTGCTCGGCATTGGCCTTCACCGTGACGGCGCCGACCGTCGCGCTCGACGACTGCACGCCGCCGACCGTGGCGTTGGTGATGTAAGCGAGGGTATCGCGCGCCATCGTCGTCGAGATGATGGTGGCGCCGCCGCCGCCATTGCCAGTGGGCGGGATGATGCCGGCGCCGAACGTGCCGGAATAGGAGAAGCTCGACGCGGCCACCTCGATCTGCGGTGCCAGCGTCGTGGAGGTCAGGCGCGTGTCGATGGATGCGCTGTCGATATAGGCCCGGGTCGCACCGCTCATCACATTGGTGATCGGGTTGATCATGATGGCTATGCCACTGCTCGCCGAGAGCGAGGCGACGTTGGCCACGACCGCCTGGTGCGAGCTCGCGACGACGGCAAGGCCGCGCACGGTGTCCTGGTTCTCGGACAGATCAGGCGTGCTATCGCTCGGCCGCTGCGCAGTGCCGAGATCGAAGGCATGGACGAGCGTGCCGTTGTTGACCGAGAGTGTATCGGTTGTGCTGGTGCCGAGCGCATCGACCTGGGTATTCGCACCGCTGATATAGGCTGCGGTGGTCCCGGTGATCTTGTTGGTCACCAGCGAGCCCGCGCCGCCAGCCGCGCCCTTGCTGATGGACACGGCGCCGGCGAATACGGCCGCCTTGTCGTTGTTGCCGGCGATCACGCCAACGTTGTTGGTTGCGGTGACGTCGGCGCCATTGATACCGTTGGTACCGGCAGCCGTGATGCTGGCGGTGACGTTGGTCCCCATCAGATTGGTGGCGACCGACCCTGCCAGCCCGACCTGCGAGGACATCGCAATACCAAGGGCTACGGTCGAGATGCTGGCGTTCGAGTTCGCGTTGACGGCAACGTTGCCCGATGCGGTCAGCCTGGAGCCGGTGACGCCGGCGCTGACATTATTGGCGATGCTGCTGTAGACGAGCGCAAGGCCCGCGGCGCTGCCCTGGGTTGAGGCGCCCGCGACCGCCGCGGTTCCGGTGATGCTGGAATTGTCGGTCGCGGAGACGGAGATATTGCGGCCCGTAACGCTCGATTGCGACGCGCTGGACAGGTTGTCGCCGATGGCCGCCGAAACGGTATTGGCGATGCTGCTGATCGTCATGCCGCCAACGCCGGCAAACTGTCCGGTGGCAAGGCCAAAGCCGATCGTGACCGACTGGATCTTCGAGGAGTCGACCGCGCTCACGCTGACATTGCCGCTGCCGGTCGACATCAGCACGTTGGCGATATAGGCCGAATGCGTCGTTGCGATAGTGTCGTAGATGATCGAGGCGCCGACATTGTTCTTGCCGGCCTGGATGAGGCCCGCAACGGAGATGATGCTGCCCCCCGGACCGTTACCCGTGCCGTCGTTGAGCGCGGCCGCGCTGAAATCAATACAGTTCTGTCCCCCCGTGCCACCGGCGACCGTGCAGGTATCCGAGGCGAGAAGATTGTTGTTGTTCTTCTTGACGAGGTTTCCGAGCGCCGTATCCAGCGCCGATACTGCGCCGCTGTCCGCCAGCACGGTGACGCGACCGACATTGATGTTCACCGTCGCGTTGCTGCTGATATAGGCCGTCGTGGTCGGCGTGATCTCGTTGACGACGATGGCGCCGGAGAGACCGTTGGCCCCTGCCCCGCCCGACGCCGCGCCGGAGGCGATGACGCTGGCGTTGTCGGCCATCACGAGCAATGTGTCGTAATTGCTGATCGAGGTCGACTTGATATGCGCGTCGGTGGCCTTGCCGTCCGTGGGATCGCCGATCGAGGCATAAGTCATGGCGACGCCGAACCCGGCCTGGCCACCCGACACATACAACGAACCGCCACCCACCGCGATGTTGGTGGTCTGATAGGCGTCGACCTCGAGGGCGCGATTGACGCCGGTCGAGACGCCCGTGATGGTCGAATTCTCGACATAGGCATTAGTGCTGTCGGTGAGGATACCGACCGACAGCGCGATCGAGACGGCATTGGATCGCGGCGCCGCGGCAAGGCCGATGGCCACGGCCATTTCCGATCCGCCGCTCAGCGCCTGCACAGTCACGGACTGCTGGTTGTTCATCGTGCTGTTCTTGATGAAGGCCAGCGTGCTGTTGTTCGAAATCGCCGCGGCGATCGTGCCGTCGACCGCTACGCTCGAGGAGCCGGAGGATCCAGCCAGGTTGGCGGCGGCACCGCCTGACCCGTTGTCGAGGATCGTATTGTTGAGCGCCTGCACCACCGTGCTGGCCGTCAGGCCATTGGTCGTATAGCGATTGACGGTGACGCCGGTGATCGAGGCGCTCGTCGCCAGATTGGTGTCGCTGACGGACGAGCTGCCGGCGATGTCGACCGTCATGCCGTCGCCGGAGGCGCCCGACGACGAGCTGATCTTGGTCAGCGCGCTCGAAATCCCGCTCAGTCCGCCCGTGGCGGCCGCGCCGGCCGCGCTTGCCTTGGTGCCGAAGTCAGAAACCGAAGGCTCCGAGATTGCGGCCGCGATCGACGCCGCTGTGATCCGGCCAGCGGTCGTCGCAGAAATCACCAGCTTGTCGCTGGCGATCGTGCCATTCCCGCCGCCGTTTCCGGAGAACGGATCATCAGCACTGAAGGGGCCAGGCCGGATGTCGGCGTGGTTGTCGCCGACATAAGCGGAGGTATCGGTGGTCGCACCGAGATAGGCGACGGCAAGGCCGACCGCCGAATTGCCACCGGCGGACACGGCGCCCGCGACCGACAGCATCGACAGATCCTGCTGCGCGAGCAGATTGACCGTCGGCGCCGACACATTGGCGCCCATGCCGATCGAGGCATGCGTCGTGTTGTGCACGAGCGCGATCGACGTGATGCCGTTCAGCGCCAGCGCGCCGGCTGCCTTGCCGGAGGTCGGCGCAACACCGAAGAACTGGTCGGTGGTCGACGCGGTGATGGAGATGTTGTCGGACGCACCGACCGAGGCACCCGACGCGACGCCGGCAATGGTGTTGTTCCAGAACTGCACCAGGTTGAGGGCGCCACCGAGCGACGAGCCACCTGACGTGTTGCCCGGAAGGAGGCCGAGCGTGCCGACATTGCCCGCAGCGTCGATCGAGGCCGAATAGGCGTTCGCCGAGATGGATAGTGTCGCGTCGAAGGCCTGCGTCGCGCCCGTATCAAGCGGGGCCGTCCAGGCGCCCGTGCCGCAAGTCGCGATCGAGCAGGTCGACGTCAGGCTGGCCCCGGTCGCAACCCACGCGGTCGTGTTGTTGTGGACCATGAAGTTGTTGACGGAGCCCGCGACGCCGAGCGTGTCGCCGGCATCCGCGGTCGCGTTGGCGTAGCTGGTCAAAATGCTGCCGCCGACGCCGAGATTGCCGTTGAGATGCCGCAGAACGTCGGTGAGCCCGTTCCACTGCAACCAGGTGTTGGTGATCGGCATGTAGGTGTTGGCGACGACCCCGATCTGCGGCGCGTTGATCAGGGTTCCGGCCCCGATATAGGCGTTGGAATTATGCGTGAAGTCGCCCCATGCGACCGCGGCCGCGACGGCTACCGACTGACCGTCGACCGGGCTCGAGGTGATCGCCGAGGCCGTCGCAATGCTGCGCACGCCGACGTCGATCACGTTCGAGATGACCGCGACGTTGCCTGACGTATAGATCGACGGCGCGCCGCCACTGGGATTTTGCGCAATCGCCGCCGTCGCGCTCTCTGTGCTGCGCGCGATCGAAAGGGCCGCAGCCGCCTTCAGATTCAAATCGGCGGTGAACAGCGTGCTCAGCTGCTGCGAGAACAGGCCAGGATTCATCGTGCCGACGACTGCCGCGCCCTGGAGGCCGGCGATCAGCGCCGGCGTGCCGGTGATGGTCGAGGACATCGTCGAGTTCGACGTCGTGTTGGAGGTCGCCTCCACCGTCAGCGCGCCGTTCATCCGGTTCGACGTGCCGGTGCCGAGCGAGCCACCCATCGTCGCGGTCGCCGACGTATTGACGTTGCTGATCGCAACGGCGCCGCCGACGCCACCATTGAGCGAAGGATTGTCCAGCCCGACGGAGGTCGCCGATGTCGAGAAACTGTTGTTGTTCAACGCTCGCAGGGCAAGTCCGCCCGCCGACCTGGTCCCGACGCTCAGGTTGGCGCCGGTCTCGACGTTCGCCGTCGTCGTCACGGATGCGGTCGAATAGGCCACCGTCGCCACGAGAACTGCGCTCGAGGTCAGCGACACCGCAGCGACGTTCATATTGGCGTCGTTGATGGCCTTGATGTTCAGGTAGCCGCCGGCACTGATCGTCGCGTTGTTTGCGATGTTGGTGGATACGTTGCCGGCGATGTTGCCGACCACGACCGCAGCGCCGACCGGCGATACACCCAGGAGCGTCGAGGCGATCACGGGATCTTCGGCTCTCTCCGAGCCGTGCGCGTTGATCGAGATGTCGCCGCTGCCGGAGATGTTGGCATGGCCGTTGATGGCAATATTCGCGGTTGCGCTCGCTGCGACATAGCCGCCATTGAGGCCGAGGATCAGCCCCGGCACGGATTCGCCAACCAGGGCAAAAGTCCCGGCAATCGAGCTGGTGAAGCTCGCCGTGGCGGTCGACGTCGCGTTGATCGAGATAGCGCCGCCGGTGATCTTGCCGTCGACCGTGATGCCGGTGGTCGCATAGGCATGACCGGACAGCAACGTCTGGCTGGCGGTGGCGGTCAGCGTCACATCGCCGTCGACGTAGTTCGTTCCGCCGAAATTGACCACCTGGGCCAGGATCTGCGCACCATTCTTGATGTCTATGTTCGGCGCCTGGATGGTGACGCTGTTGGCGTTACCCGTCGAATGGCCGGAGCCATCGAGACGGCGCGCGTCGATCAGCGCATGCGCAGCCAGCGTAACAGAATCATCAGCCTGGATGAGGTAGTTGGCACCTGCGCTGAGTCCGGCGAGCGCAGCCGCGACAGAGCTGTTCGACAGCGTCACGCCGGTGTCGCCTTGGGCAGCATCACCGACGACCACGTCGGTCGGATCGATCAGCAGCGTGCCCGCCTTGCCGTTCGGCGCGGCTACGTTGACCTTGATGCCTTGGCCGATGTCGATGATGCCGTATGCGCTCAGCTCGACAAGACCGGCATTGCCGGTCTTCGAGCTGGCGTTGAACCGGGCGCCGCCCTTGACGGTCAGGTTCTCGGTGGCCTTGAGGCGGATATCGCCGGCATCGCCCGTCTTGCTGGCGGCGCTGAGTCTGGCGTTCTTGCCGATATCGATGTTCTTGCCGGCATCGACGATGATGGTGCTCGGCGTCGTGGTCTTGCTGCGTGCCGAAAGCCGTCCGTTGACGGTCGCGTTGTTGGCGGCGCCGATATGAATCGAGCCGTTGCGCACGGTGATCGCTGCCGCGCTGCGCAGTCCCTTGGAATTGACCGATGCGGCGAATTTTGCGGCGTGATCGAGATTGGCGATGTCGCGCTGGCTTGCACCGCCGCCGACGAGGACGTTCTGCCCGGTCAGGCGGACGCCATCCTGGGCGTTGATCCGACCGAAGATCCTGATGTTGCCGTCCGGCGAGACCGGGAACGAGCCGGCCATCAGATTGCCGACGGCCGAACCATTGATCTGCCCCTGTGCGCCGATCAGGCTGTCGGTGAACTCTCGCGTCGGCGTCGACACGTTGAGGCTACCGACATTCACTATGCCGCTGCGGCCGACGACAAAGCCCTTGGGATCGGCGAAGAAGACGTTACCGCCGATCTGGCCGTTCATGTAGGAATTGAGCGTGCCGTTGACGTAGACGGGCGCGTCACGGACGATGTTGACGAGGTTTTGCGTGCCGGTCGGCAGTTGCAGGTTGACCGTGTTGCCCTGGCCGACGCTGAACTGCGAGAACGAGTTGAAGGCGTTGACGCCAGAGACCGTCGACGTCGTGACGTTGGTGACGTTGCCCGAGGTCTGCAGGCTGGTGCCGGTGCGGCCGTCCGGGATGATCACATTGGCCGTCTGCGCCTGCAGCCTGACGCTGAAGACGGGCAGAAACACCATCTGCATGGCGCACAGCAGCGCGGTCCCACGCAGGCGCGCGAACGCCCGCAGTGTCAGACCATCATCGTCTCGCGTTGCAACCGGCCCGCGCATTTCAAAGCCTCGTCGTCAGAATTGACCGGGCGGAAGCTTGAAGATGTCGGGGCTCTTGGCGTCGGCGACGTAGAACAGCAAGAGGCCGGTCGGCGTAAGCACGCGCTGATTGTTCTCCTTGGTCTCGAAGGTCCCCTGGAGCAGGAGGATCACCGAGCGATCCTTGGCGTCGCTGCCGCGGAACATCACGATGCCGCCGTTGACGGGCATGTTGACGGCGATGGAGTCGGCCTTGAAGCCTTCGTTGAGGAAATGGGCGCGCAGGATATTGGCGTTGGAGAACAGTTTTTCCGGCGTCATCGCCGCATCCGTCGCCTTCGACCAGACCGCGCCGACCTGGATCAGCGACTTGGACTTGTAGCCGAACACGTAGGAGAGTTCGGCAGTGCCGCCGTTCGGCAGCAACTCCGGCACGGGGAGCAGCACGCTGTGCGTCAGTTCGGCGGGATTGTCCTGGGTCTTGATCGCCTCAGGCTTCGCGGCAAAATCCTTTGATATCGCGGCGCGGACATCGGCTTCGTTCATTCCGAACTTGGCGGAACGGAAGCCATCGATGGCCTTGCCCGCCTTGTCCTCGCCACCAGGCGCTTCCGTGGCTGGTGGCGCGGAGGTCGCCGCGGTGCCGGCACCGGCGGCAACCGCCTTCGGAGCAGGGGCAGCCTTCTGTCTCGGTGCGCCTTGATTCGCCGTGCCCTGGTTTGCCGGTCCCTGTGCGATCGCCGGGCTGACCAAAAGGGACGTCAGAAGGCCGCTCGCGGCCAGCATGGAATGGAGTCTGCGCATCTCAAACCTTTAAAAAACGTCGGCAACCGAAGCCCGAAAGACGAAAATCAAGAAACGGTTGGCTCACCAGGAGCAGCCGTTGGGACCACACAACAAATGCTGCAACGCCACAGAGATCAGGCCGAACGAGAGCCGGTTCAGGCGCGGCGAGTCTTCAGCAACATCGCAGCAACACAGCGATACGGTATTCGGCTCCTCAAAGCTGCGAATGCAGGTTCACATGTGCCCTATTTTCATCAATTGTGATTACCGGGCTTTCAGGCTATGCACGCGGTGAGAAGCCATCGTGCAATCCGTTCCATGACCGAGCCATTCGCTCGCACATCTTCCCCGACAACGGTCGACCGCCGTGCCTTCATCCGCCTCGCCGGCGCCTCGGCGGCGGGGTGGTTCGCACTGGGCGCATCGGAGCGGATGCGAATCGTCGGCTCGCTGGTGGGGCTGCCCTTGTCGGACACATTGACACGCAGGACGCCGGAGAACGTAAACTCGCGGACGAGTGCACTCGTCCAGGGCATGCATGAACGCGGCTGGGTCGAAGGGGTCAATGTCCGCTACGAGATCCGGTCGAGCTTCGGCGGGCCGGAGAACAGGGCGACCGCGATCAAGGAGTTGCTCGATCTCAATCCCGACGTGATCCTGACCTCCTCGACGGTCGAGACTGCGGCGATGATGGCTGCGACCAAGACGATTCCGATCGTATTCGCGACCGCCAACGATCCCGTGGGCAACGGTTTCGTCGAAAGCCTGACGCGTCCCGGCGGCAACGTCACGGGTTTTACCAGCAGCACCCCCGAGATGGGCGGCAAATGGCTGGAGCTGCTGCGCGAGGCTGCGCCGCAGATCGAGCGCGTCGGCGCGCTGTTCAATCCACAATCCACGCCGCGCGCGGGCCGCTTCTATCTCGACTCGATCCAGAGTGAAGCCGCGGCGACGGGCGTGACCGTTACGCCCGTGCCGATCACCGAGCCCAATGCGATCGACGAGGCCATACGCGCCTATGCCGGCGCACCGTCCGCCGGAATGATCGTGCTCGTCGACCCCTTCCTCGTGATCAACCGCCTGGCCATCGTCGACGCGGCGGCGAAATATCGCGTGCCGATGATCTATCCGTTCCACTACTTCATCGACGCCGGCGGGCTGATGAGCTACGGCGCCTCGCTTGAGATCCGCTCGGCCGCCTATATCGACCTCATCCTGCGCGGCACCAGGGCCGGCGACCTGCCGGTGCAGTCGCCGCGAAAATACGAGCTGTTGATCAATCGCAAGGTTGCTGAAACGCTTGGGTTGAAGCTGCCCGCCAGCCTGCTCGCGCGCGCCGACGAGATCCGCGAGTGAACGAGACGAACGACCAGGGACGTGCTACTCCGCCTCCCAGCCGGCTGTTCCGAAAATATCTCTACTCGTTCGTGGCGCTCGCCTTCGCCGCGCTCGCTATCAACACCACGCTCGACGTCTGGTTCTCGTACCGGGAGCAGAAGCAGCTTCTGGCCGCCATCCAGCGCGAGCAGGCGGCATCCGCCGCCATCCAGATCGGACAGTTCATCAGCCAGATCGAGAGCCAGCTCAGATGGATGTCACGCCTGCCCCCCGACCTGTCGGCGCGTGAAGACAACCGCCTGAACGCGATCCGCCTGTTGCGCCTGTCGCCGGCCATCGCCGAAATCGCCCAGCTCGATTCACGCGGCCGCGAGCAGGTCCGCGTGTCGCGCCGCGTAGCGGACAGGATCGGCAGCAATGAGGATCTCTCGGCCTCGCCGACGTTCCGCGCCACACGGGCGAGCGGCGTCTATTACGGGCCGGTGTATTTCGTCGGCGAGACCGAACCGTTCATGACGCTCGCCATCGCCGGCAGCGGAAGCGAACCCGACGTGGCAATCGCCGAGGTCAATTTGCGCTTCATCTGGGACCTCGTCGCCCGGATCAAGGTCGGCAACACCGGCAAGGCCTATGTGGTCGACCGCAAGGGGCAACTGATCGCGCATCCGGATCTGTGGCCGGCGTTGCGTCAGACCGACCTCTCCGCCGATCCCGACGTCAAGAGCGGGCTTGCCGGCATAGCCCCACCCGCAAGCGGGATGGTAAAGGAAGATCTGTCGCACCAGCAGGTGCTGTCGACCTATGCGACCGTCGCCCCGCTCGGCTGGCTGGTGTTCGTCGAGCTGCCGCTCAGCGAAGCCTACGCGCCGATCTACGCCTCGATCGGACGGTCGGCGTTCCTGCTCGTCGTGCTGCTGGGTTTTGCGGTGCTCGCCGCACTCCTGCTCAGCCGTCGCATGGTGGTTCCGATCCGGATGCTGACGCAAGGGGCGAAACGCATCGGCAGCGGCGATCTCGAGCAGCAGCTCGCGATCAAGACCGATGACGAGCTGGAAGCGCTCGGCGACCAGTTCAACCGGATGGCCGCGCATCTGCGCGAGTCCTACGCGACGCTCGAACGCAAGGTGACTGAGCGGACCGCCGAGCTCGAAAAGGCCCGCGACCAGGCGCTTGCGGAGCACAGCGCGGCCGAGCGCGCACGCCGCGCGGCCGTGCACGCCAACGAAACCAAATCGCGATTTCTGGCCGTGGTCAGCCACGAGCTGCGCACGCCGCTGAACGGCGTGATGGGCGTGCTGCAACTGCTCGACGACGGCACCCTCTCGGAGGCGCAGCGCCGCTCGCTGGCGACCGCGGCGACATCGGGCGAAACGCTGATCGCGCTGGTCGACGCGATCCTTGAATATGCTCGCCTCGAAGCGAGCACCGAGGCGCTGGAGCGGCGCGATTTCCGCCTCGACCAGCTGGTCGAAGCCGCAGCCGAGCTGATGCGCCCGCAGGCGCAGGCCAAGGGGCTCGCGTTCAACCTGTCGTGCGATGCGGGCGTCGATGCCTATGTGCACGGCGATCCAGTGCGGCTCAACCGCGTGCTGCTCAACCTGATCGGCAACGCGGTCAAATTCACTCCGAAGGGCACGATCGACCTGACGGCCTCCGTTGCGCCAAATGACGGCGCGCTCCTGCTCCGCTTCACCGTGGCCGATACCGGGATCGGCATTGCGCCCGACATGCACGAGCGCATTTTCGAGGACTTTGTGCAGGCGGACGACAGCATCGCCCGCCGCTTCGGCGGCACCGGGCTTGGCCTCGCAATCGCGCGCCGCCTCACCCGCCTGATGGGCGGCGAGCTGACGGTGGAGAGCGCACCCGGCTCGGGCAGCACCTTCCACCTCACGGTGCCGCTCGCGCCGGCCGAGCATAATGACGCCGCGCACGTTGCGCGCGATCCGTCCCACTCCTTCCGCGTGCTGCTGGTCGACGACGATCCCGTCAACTGCGAGGTCGGCGAAGCCATGCTGCAACGGCTCGGCCATCGCCCGACGGTTGCGCGCAACGGCTCCTCCGCCGTCGCGCTCGCCGCGAGCGAGCCGTTCGACATCATCCTGATGGATCTGCACATGCCCGACATGGACGGCGTGGCGGCGGCAACCGAGATCCAGAAGCTCAAGCTGCAGCCCGCGCCGCGGATCATCGCGCTGACCGCCGATGTCTCAAAAGGCGCGCGCGAACGGCTCGCGGGCGCCGGCATCACCAAAATCCTTGGCAAGCCCCTGCTGCTCAACAATTTGCGGGAGACGATCGAGAGCGACCACGACGAGGCATCGGTGACGGCGCGACCGGCGGCAGGCGCGCTGATCGACCAGACCTATCTCCGCGACCAGACCGAGCTGCTGGGCGCCGCGCAGATCGCAAGGCTGCACGGCCTGCTGGAGCGCACCGGCGCAACGCTCATCGGCGAGATCGCGAAGGCCGCAGAGGCCGGCGACCGTGGACGGCTCGCCCGATCCACGCATCAGCTCGGCAGCGCCGCCAGCGCGCTCGGTCTGGTGCGTCTGTCCGAGCGCTGCAGTGAAGTTGAACTGTCGGCCGCTGCGATGTCGAGCGCGGAATGCCGGACGGCCGCGCTGGAATTGGCCGCGCTGTTCGAGGCCTCGTTGCACGCGCTGGACCGACTGCTTCAGCCGTCCTAGCAACCCTTATTCTTCGAGCACGAGCTTGTAGCCGACGCCGGTGACCGTCGCGATCACCGGACGCTCGCTGCGGCTGATCAGCTTGCGGCGCAGCCGCGCCACCAGTGCATCGACCGTGCGGATGTCGACTTCCGCATGCCGGTTGCTGATGACCTCGATCAGATATTCACGGGTCAACGCCCGCCCGCGCGCGTCGACCAGCGCGGCCAGCAGATCGAACTCGCCGCGCGTCAGGTTGATCTGCATGTCCTCCGGCGCGGTCAGCTCGCGCCGCACGAGGTCGATGGTCCAGTCGCGAAAGCGGATGGTCGAGGCGGCGGCCGGCGCCGGGCCATCGGATGTGCGCCGGCGCAACAGCGAGCGCGACCGCGCCAGGAGATCGCGCAGGTCGATCGGCTTGGTGACGTAGTGGTCGCCGGCGGCTTCCAATCCGCGAATACGGTCCGCGTCCGAGTTGCGGCGCGTCACGAAGATGATGCCGACCTGGCTCGCGGCGCGGATCTCCTGTGCCAGCTCGATGCCGTCGCCGTCGGGCAACTGGATATCGACGAACAACAGATCGGGCGCCCGGTTGCGCAAGAGCTCGCGGCAACGCTTGCAGCTATCGACGACCGTGACGTCGAAAGCATGCTCGGAAAAATAGGCCGCGATCATCTGGCCGGTGACCGGATCATCTTCCAGCACCATCAACTGCTGACGGCGCGTCGGCGCGATGTTTGATAGTGACGACAAGACCTGTCCACTCGACTGGGAGAGCCGCAGGCCCACCGCCCGGAGAGGGCTCGCGGCTTTGCATGCGGGCGATAGCATCATAGCGCAATCCGGGGCGAAGGAAACGGCGCTTCCCCTCCTCAATTTCTTCCGCTTTGTGAATTGGTTACTTGACTTCTGCGGCGCGCATTTCGGCCCGGATTCACGTCCCGCTATCGCACCCGGCGGTTCACCCGCCGAAGGCGTGGCGCAGGCGACGCCAGCCGATCACGATTCCGGTCAGCGAGAACAGCAGGCCGAGCGCGCAGAGGCTCACGATCAAGATGCTGCGGAGGCCCGGATGTGCCAGCAGGATCGGCAAATCCAGTGTATGCAGCGCGCCGTAAAGCCAGCGATAGGCGCGCCGCGAGGCGTCCCATCGCTGCAGCACGCGGCCGTCAGCGCCGTCGACGTCGAACCACACTTCGCCGCACCGCGCGCGATAGACCGGCGCACCCGGCAGGCTCGACTGCGCAGGATAGGCATCGTCTGCCGCCAGTACCGACGGCACGTCGCAGCTGGTCGCGAGACGTGCCACGAATTCCCGAACCCCAAGGGAACTCAGCGATCCCGTTCCATCGCCGAGGTTTTCACCGGCGCTGAACATGATCTGCCCGTCGAGGCTGATCCGATCCCGCCGATAGAACTTTCCGTTGAGCGCAAACCATTCGACCTCACGCGCGGACGGTGACATCGGCGGCCATGCGTTCGACCGAACCGCAGCCCAGTCCGGCAGCAGCGTCATGACCTGGTGCTTGGTCAATTCTCCGCGCGAGAACAGGCGGCCATGGTCCATGGAAAGCCAGCCGCTGAAAATCCAGGTCAGGACGAAGGCCGCTGCGACCACGCCTGCGATGTGATGCAGCGCATGCCAGCCGCGAAAGGGCGAGAGCGCTGCGCCCTGCCCGATCCTGATCCGCACGACGCCCAGCACCGCACCGAGCACTGCTCCGATCAGCGCAAGCAGCGACAGCGTCCACACCACGCGATCCCAGAGCGCCCAGTTGCTCCTGAGGATCGTCGGATAGATCCAGTGCAGGACGCTGCCCGCAAAATTCCAGGCACGTTCGCCCCTGTTGGTTTTGAGCACCACCTCGCCGGTGACGGACGAAACGTAGATTTGCGTTCCCCCGGCATCATCGAACGCGATACGAAACAGTGGACGGTGGCGATCAAAGCCGTTCGGGACGCTCCATTGATCGTAGTCCGCGAGCTGAAGGACAGACGCGCGCGAAGCATCCAGCCCACGCCGGCTGGCGTGGTCTCTGGCTGCAGCGAGCGCCATCTCGGGCGAGTTCACCGGGGCATCGGTGCCATCGGACGCACGGACCGCGCGCAGCAGCGACGATCCTGACACAATATAGGTCGGCCCGTCGCTCCGCTGGATCAGGCGAATTCGTTCAACATTCGCGATCCCGCTGACCCGAACGGCGTCCACTGGGCCGATCGCCGCGCGCGCGGTGTCGATCGGCGCAAGGCCGGCAAAGCGCTCCGCTTCCGAGAGAGACGGAAACGGAACGAAGTGCATGACGATGCCGGTTGCAAACCACATCGCGAACAGCAGGCAGAACGCGATGCCCATCCACCGGTGCAGGAAGACGATCGCGCCCATGCTGCCGTATCACCATTTGAACGCGGCCGACACCTCATAGGTGCGGGGCGCGCCGAGCAAGATCTGGTCGGGATAGAACGGATCGCCCCAAATCGCGTAGCGCTTGTCGGTCAGATTGCGCACGCGGAAGGTCAGCCGCGTCTGCTCGACGGCGGCAAACACCGATTTTGGGATGTCCACGAAGGCGTAGACGTCAGCGACGGTATACGCGTTCATCGTCACGGTGTTCGCATCGGTGTTGTAGCGATCGCCGACGTGACGGCCGACGACGCCGAGTTCGACCGGCCAGGGCGTGAAGAACCGGTAGGCCGCGCCGGCATTGGCAACGATGCGCGGCACGTTCGGCGGCGTATTGCCGGAGAACGAGCCGCCGGCAAAATTGTAGTCGGCATAGCGCGCGTCGACATAGGCGATGTTGCCCCAGAGACGCAGGGCATCGGTGACGCGCACCGCAGCAGCAAGCTCCACGCCCTTCGACTCCTGCCGCCCGGCAATGTTGAGTGCCATGCCGCCGGCCGCCGCATAGACGTTCTTGCGCTGGATGTCGTAGGCCGCGAACGACCACTCCGCCCGGCTGTCCCAGAACAGATGCTTGACGCCGGTCTCATAGGTGCGCGACGTCGTCAGGTCCAGCGGCTGGGTTGGCAACAGCAGGAAGATGTTGTTGGCGGAAACGTCGGCGCCGGTGGCGTACTGGCTGAAGAAGGTCAGGCCGGGCACGGCTTCCCAGGTGTAGCCGAGGCGGCCGGTGACGGGCGCCCAATCCTTCGTGAACGGGAAGCCCGCTTTCACAAGCCCGGCGGGGTCAGTCGAATTGCGATCGAGCCCGATATGCTCGACGCGCAGGCCACCGACCAGCGCGAAAGTCCGCGTCAGCTTCAGCCGGTCCTCAACCGACAGCGCCTCGTTGTCAATGCGCGCTGTCTGCTGCTGGATCGTGAGCGGACCGTAGAAGCCGCGGTCGAAATCGACCAGCGGGACAGAATCGCCAAGAGGTTTGAAGGCACCCGGCCTGACGAAGTCGAGATAGCTCGACGACAGCGTCGTGACGAAACGATTGTCGAAGCCCGCGATGTTCGCATCCCAGGTCAGGTCGGTGATGTTGCCGACCAGGCGCTGGCTGTGCGCCACGTAGAAGCGACTGCGATCGACCGTGTTCGTGGTCGTGTTGAACGCCTCGACCTCGTTGTTGAACCAACTGCGCTCCGCGCCGTAAGCATAGGCTTGGCTCTTCAGCGTCAGGTCGGGCGCCAGTTTCAACTCGAAGCCGCCGCGCAGCCACACCTCTTGCGCCACATTGCGATTGTCGAGCACGTTGTAGTTGGTGTTGAAGGTGCGATCGTCGATGGTGATCGGCCCGAGGTTCGATCCGTTGGAGGCGACATAGGTGCCCGAGACGATCCCCGTCGTCGCATGCGAGCCGCTGAAGGCGATCGGCACCAGTGGCGCGCCCCAATAGGCCTTCGAGCGGTCTTCGCGATATTCGATCGCACCCCAGACCTTGAGGCTGTCGGAGATGCGGTAATTGAGCTGGCCCGACACGTCCAGCGTCTTGGTGCCGGTGTCATCGGCAAAGCCGTTGAGCGAGGAGCGGCTGATGTCGAAGCGGTAGTCGAGCCCCTGAACGTTGGTGCTGCCGCCGGAGCCATAGTAGCTGCGGAACGAATTCAGGGAGTCATAGGAGAAGAAGGCCTCGTTCCGGATCGGTCCGGTATGCGGCTGCTTGGTGACGACATTGACCGCGCCGCCGCTGGCGCCCTCGCCCGACATGACCGAGGCCGGGCCCTTCACGAATTCCACGGCCTCGAGATTGGCCGTGTCCATGATGCGCGACGTCATGTTCTGCGGGCCGATCTTGATGCCGTTGTAGAGCGTGTTGATCTGGCTGTTGGTAAAGCCGCGCATCGAGAACGCAGCGGGCTCGGCCGGATTGTCGCCGGAGGTGACGCCGACCGCGCCCTGCGCGACTTCCGACGTGGTTCGATAGCCCTGCTCGCGCATGGTCTCGGCCGAGATCACCTCGACGGTTGCCGGGATTTCGTGCACGGTCAGGCCGAGCCGCGAGGCGCTTTCGGCAACCACATTCGTGTTGAGCGGCGTCTGCGCGGGCTGGTCGCCCGGCTTCGGGGCCGTCGCCGGCGATGCGGCACGATTGGCTGGCGCGCGCCGTGCGACGCGCTCGTCGCGGTTGGCCGGCCTTGCCTGCTTGCGCTTCTGGTCGGGGCGCGGGGCAATCTCGACGGGTGGCAATTGCTCGCGCGGGCCCGCCTGTTGCGCAAAGGCGGTGGAGATGTCGATGGCAGCAAAGGACGCGAGAACGCCGGATGCGAGCAGAAGGCTGCGCGGCAGGCCGGCATGAAGACGAGACATGGTTGAGACCTCGGTATGACGTCAGTGGCACGTCACAGCGAACCAGGTCTCAGCCTTCGGCCTGTGAAGCCTCAGGAGAAGCCGAATGTCTGTACTCCCCGACCGACATCTTCGCGTGTGACCACGGCTGACGGCAGGTCTCCTGGCTTGCGGGTCGTTACCTTGCATCGCCTTCCCGGGACCGAGATGCCCAGTGGCTATTGACGCAAGATTCTCCGCTCACAGTTGCGGGGGCAGCTACGGCATTGAGGACAAGTCTCTAAAGACTCAGCCTCGCACCGCATTCCCTTTTCATCCCCTTACGGGGAAACCGTCGGAACCATCTAGGATTAAGACAAAGGTGGAGTCAATGTGCAGCTCCAGTTCGTGTCGCAGTGATTGACAACCGGTCGGCCACGGGGGCAATCGCAGAGCTCACGGCGCCGCCGTACTGACATCCATGGAGAGGCAAAAATGGAAGGGGACGCCTTCCTCTGGCTGGTGCGTCATGCCGTTGTCGACGGCGTCGCAGGGACCATCCATGCATCGGACGCACCGGCCGATCTCAGCGACCGGCCGCAACTCGACGCGCTCCGTCGCCATCTGCCGCAGGATGCGGCGAGCTATGCGAGCCCCTCGCGGCGCACCGTCGATACGGCGCGCGCGCTCGGGCTCGATCCGGTCCTCGTCGACGAATTTCGCGAGCAGGATTTTGGCGACTGGACCGGACAGCGCCATGACGATCTCGCCGCGACCGGCGGGCATGAATACGCGACCTTCTGGAACGAGCCCGCCCGCTCGCGACCGCCGCGCGGCGAGAGTTTTGAAGATCAAATCGCGCGGGTTCGACGTGGCCTGGACCGGATCACAGCCGGCCCGGCAACCCTCGTGGTCCATTCCGGCACCATCCGCGCAGCGCTCTCTGTCGCGCTCGACCTCACGCCCGAGGCCGGCTTGCGCTTCGTCATCCAGCCGCTCTCGCTCACCCGGATCGACCGGCTGTCCAAGGGGTGGCGCGTGGTATCGGTCAATCAGCGGCTGGCTTGAGCCATCCTCATCAGGCCGGACGATCCGGCACGTGGGCTTGCGCAAACGTCGCCATGCCGTTGTGCAGGGCGCAGGCGAGGCGCACCAGCGGCAGCGCGATTGCCGCTCCCGAGCCTTCGCCGAGCCTGAGATCGAGACTGACCAGCGGTTGCGCATTCAAGCCACGCAGCACCAAACGATGCCCCTGCTCCGCCGATTGATGTGACGACAAGAGATAAGGCTGGCACGACGGATTGATCCGCACCGCTGCGAGCGCCGCCACCGAGACGATGAATCCATCGACGAGGACCGGAATGCGCCGCTGCGCGGCCGCGATGATGGCGCCCGTGATCGCCGCGATTTCGAGACCGCCGACAGTGCACAGGATTTTTTCTGCGGATGCACCGGCAAGCTCATGACGCGTCAGCGCCGCTTCGATCAGCCGTGCCTTGCGGGCCCGGCCGGCGGCATCGACGCCGGTACCGCTGCCTGCGATCTCCTCCGCGCTCACGCCAAGCAGCGCCGAGGCGATCGCGGCCGATGTCGTCGTGTTGCCGATCCCCATCTCGCCGAAGATAAGAAGATCAGGCGCGCCGGCCTCCGCGCGCAACACCGCGCGCTTTCCGCAGTCTAACGCGAAGGCCAGCTCATCGGTCGTGAGCGCCGGCTCCACGCTGAAATCGCGGCTGCCGCAACGCGGCTTGTCCGTGACGATGCCAGGCAGCGGCGATTGCGCCAGCGTGCCGGCATCGACGACCTCGAGGCTCGAGCCCAATTCGCGCGCCAGCACCGATATAGCCGCTCCGCCACCGGCGAAGTTTGCTAGCATCGCAATCGTCACCTCCTGCGGATAGGCGGAGACGCCTTGCACCACGATGCCGTGGTCGCCGGCAAAGATGACGATCGGGACATGCGCTGCACGCGGTTGCTCGGTCTCCTGCAAACCTGCGAGATCGACCGCAATTTGCTCCAGCCTGCCAAGCGCACCGGCCGGCTTTGTGAGTTGCGCCTGCCTCGCCAGCGCCGCCTCGCGATGGACGGCCGAGGCGTCGGGGCATTCTTGGGTGACCCAATCAGGGAGCATGTCGTTCTGCCTTTATATGACGCGCCGGCCGTCTCACGGCCTGCGCTTGAGAATGTAGCTGTCCATGATCCAGCCATGGCGTTCGCGTGCGGCCTCGCGGGCCGCTACGATGCGCGGGCCCGCCTCAGCCAGCTCGCCGGACATCATGATTTCATCGGGCATGCCGAGATAGGCGCCCCACCAGATCTGCAGCCCCTTTGGCTCCAGCGCCTGAAAGGCCGTGCCGCCATCGAGCATCACCACGACCGTGTCCACACCTGCCGGCCAGCCGCCTTCGCGCAGCCGCCGCCCGGTCGTAACCAAAAACGGCTCGCCAATGTCGTTGAGCGGCAGCGCATGCGCCGCGCACAGGGCCTGGATCGACGTGACGCCGGGGACGACCTCGATCGTCGGCAGCGGATCGAGCCGGCGCGCGATGCGCAGCGAGGAATCATAGAGCGACGGATCGCCCCAGATCAGCAGTGCGACGCGCCCTGCCCCACCAACATGCGATGCGATCTCCCGCGACCAGGTCGCAGCGATCGCATCGTGCCAGTCGTCGACGCCCCTGCGATAGTCCGCATCGCCGGCATCGCGCACCGGCAGATCGAACTCCGCGATCCGCGTCGCCGCGTTGGTCAGCACGTCGGCGCAGATCGCCCGCCGCAACTCCGCGAGATCGGACTTTGCCACTCCCTTGCGCGGAATGAGGATCAGGTCGGCGGCGTTGATGGCACCGATCGCGGCCAGCGTGAGCTGGCCGGGATCGCCGCAACCGATGCCTATCAAAGAGAGCGTCAACATGCTCTGGACGAAGGCCGGCCGTTGGGCCGTCCGTCAGCCTCTTCGCTACGCCGCGTGATGCAGGCGCGGCGTGACCATGCCCTCGGCTGTGACGCCGCGCAGCGATTTCGCCAGCGCGAGCACGGCAAGATCGGCCAGCGGCTCGATCACGATGACCAGCGCATAGGATCCGGCGAAGGTCGCGATGTTGGCGAGATTGGTCGCACCAAAGCCCTGGCCATAGATGGCCCAGAACGCGACCCAGGCCACGATACCGGACTGATAGGCAGTAGAGATCGCCAGCGTCTGGCGATATTGCAGGTCCACATAGGCGGTGTTGCGCGGAATGATACGCTGGGCGAGCGCATGGATCCCGAACAGCGGCACCAGCAGCGTCGTCACGTTCATGCTGTATTGCGGCAGGTCGATCGGCGAGAAGAACACGCCTTGCAGCAACAGGCCGAACGCCAGCCCAAGCGCGGCCGGCGCAGCGCCGAACAAGAGGAACAGCGTCGAGCCGAGGATGAAGTGCACCTCGGAAACCCCGACGCGGAAATGCGGCAGGATCTCGAAGAACGCGAACACCAGCGCGGTCGTCACGACCGTGCGGACGACCAGGGACACAACGCCCTGCTCGCGGACGGTATCCACCGCAAGCTTGAGGGCAACGCCGCCTGCGGCAATGCCGGTTGCATAGCTGAGCGTGAGTTTTGCACCCGTCACGATTTCCGGTTCGATATGCATGGCTTCAGGTCCTTCCTGCCGTCAGCGACGGCCTTCTTCTAGAGTTTGGCTTCAGCAAATTTGCGAGAGTGTATCGCGGCCTCATGACGGATGATCTCCGGCCAGTGGACCGAACAGGATGATGGCCGCGGTCGTCGCCGCGCCGCCGCGCCCGAGCTGCTCGGCGAGCTCTGCAATGGTCGTGCGCACCACGTGCTCGTCGGGCCGGCCCAGCGATTCCGCGAACAGCGCGGGCGTCGTCGGTGCAAGACCATGCTCGATCAGTCTTGCCGCGAGCAACGGGAACGTGCGGCGACCCATATAGACCACGGTGGTCGCGTCCGCGTCCGCCAGCGCCGCCCAATTCAGATCCGTGGGCAACTCGCCGGTGACGTCGGCGCCGGTGATGAACTGGACCCGGCGCGAGGTGTGGCGCCGCGTCAGGGGAATGCCCGCCTGCGCAGCCGCGGCGCTGGCCGAGGTCACGCCGGGAATGATCTCGTAGCTGATGCGTGCCTCACGTAGCGTCTCGATCTCCTCTTCGAGACGGCCAAAGATGCCGGCATCACCCGACTTCAGGCGCACGACGCGCGCGCCGGTCGCGGCGTAGTCGACCAAGAGGCGGTTGACGTGCTGCTGCTTGGTCGAGGGACGGCCGGCCCGCTTGCCGACCGCGACGAGGTTGGCATCGTTGCGCGCAAGGTCGAGGATCGCGCCCGAGGCCAGATCGTCATAGAGCACGACGTCGGCCTCGCGCAGCCGCGCGGCCCCCTTCAGCGTCAAGAGCTCGGGATCGCCGGGACCGGCGGAAATGAAAGTGACAAAACCGCTCACCGGTCCTCCGCAATCAGATGGAAGAAGGTACCAGTTGCGCGGCCGCGCCGCGAGCCCGTTTCGGCGACGATCGCGCCGGTCGCGTCGCGCACGGTGGCGAGCGGCGTGTCCGGCTGGGCAACGATCGTGGAATAATGAAACTCGTGTCCGCGCAGGCGGGCGCCGGCGGCGTGTCCCGGCATCGGCTCGACGAGCTCGGCGAGACGGTAACCCAGATGCATGCGGCGTTTGGCAAAGCTGGTTTCGAGACCGAGCAGGCCGAGCATCTCGTGTCGCATCCCCTCGGCGTCCGTCAGGGCGGTGCCGAGCGCCATATAGCCCCCGCATTCGCCATGCACGGCCTTCGTCTCGGCAAAGGCGCGCAAGCTCCGGTGAAACCGTGAATTGGCCGCGAGCCGGCCGGCGTGCAGCTCGGGATAGCCGCCGGGCAGCCAGCAGATATCGGCGCTCGCATCCGGCCCTTCATCCGCGAGCGGCGAGAACGGCACGATCTCGGCGCCGGCGGCGCGCCAGGCTTCGAGCATGTGCGGATAGACGAAGGAGAATGCCGCGTCGCGCGCGAGCGCAATGCGCTGGCCGGGCGGCGTGACGGTGAGGTTGCGCGAGGCATGTGGCGGCGACCAGGCGCAGGCCGAGCGCAGCACGGCATCGAGGTCGACATGTTCGGTGACGAAGCGCGCGGCCTCGGCGATGAGACCGCCGACCTCCGTCTGCTCCTCGGCCTGCACCAGGCCGAGATGCCGCTTGGGCAAGGCAATCTCGGCATGGCGCGGCAGCGCGCCGAACACGGCAATGCCGGCATCCGCCATGGCGCGGCGCACGAGATCCTCGTGGCGCGGGCTTGCGACGCGATTGAGCACCACGCCGGCAAGGCGGACGCCTTTGCGGAAATCGCGCAAGCCGGCAGCGATCGCCGCCGCGGTCTGCGCCTGCCCGGAGGGATCAATCACCAGCAGCACCGGCCATCCCATCATCTCGGCGATGTCGGCGCTGGCGCCGGTTCCGGCGCGGCCGCGGGCGGCGACGCCGTCGAACAGGCCCATGGAGCCTTCGGCCAGCACGAGATCCGCATCCGCGCCGCGCCCGACCAGATTTGCGATCGTCGCGTCATCCATCGCCCAACTGTCGAGATTGACGGAGGCGCGCCCGGTAGCAACCGCATGAAAGGCGGGATCGATATAATCAGGACCGCTCTTGAAGCATTGCACCTGTAGGCCGCGGTCACGGCAGGCGCGCGCGAGCGCCAGCGTCAGCGTCGTCTTGCCGACGCCGGAGGCCGGTGCAGAGATGACGAGCCCCACCGTCACTTGGTCGTCTCCGGAAAGCGTGGCGCAGCCCCGACCGGACGATAGCGGCGGTCGTAATCCGCTGCATAAAGGCGGCTCTCGGCAAACTCTTCCGAGCCGAGGGTGCGGCCTACCAGAATGAGCGCGGTGCGTTCGAGCTCGGCGCCGACAGCGGCATCGAGCGTGGCGAGCGTCGCGCGCACGATGCGCTGGTCGGGCCAGCTCGCGCGCCAGACGATCGCGACCGGACAATCGGCGCCGTAATGCGGCGTGAGCTCGGCGACGACCTTGTCGAGCAAGTGAATCGACAGATGGATTGCGAGCACGGCGCCCGTTGCGGCAAAGGCTGCGAGCGTCTCGCCCTCGGGCATTGCACTCGCCCGCCCCGGCGTGCGCGTCAGCACCACCGATTGCGCGAGGCCCGGCAGCGTCAGCTCGGCTTCGAGCGCGGCGGCCGCAGCGGAAAACGAGGGCACGCCGGGCGTGACGTCGTAGGGAATGCCGAGTGCGCGCAGGCGCCGCAACTGCTCGCCCATTGCCGACCAGATCGAGAGATCGCCGGAATGCAGCCGCGCGACGTCCTTGCCATCGGCATGCGCAGCGGCGATCTCGGCGATGATGTCGTCGAGCGACAGCGGCGCGGTGTTGACGATCCGTGCACCCGGCGGGCAATGCGCCAGCACGCCCTCGGGCACGAGCGATCCCGCATAGAGGCACACCGGACAGGCCGCGATCAGGTCGCGACCGCGCAGGGTGAGCAGATCGGCGGCGCCCGGCCCGGCGCCGATAAAATGCACCGTCATTCGCCGTCTCCTTCCGCAATCGCCGCGGTCGCCGTTCTATCTCTTGAGACGACTCGTGTTGCAACCAGCCGCGCAGAGCGGCCGGCGGCTGCGAGCGCCACAGCTTCGGCCACCGATCCCGTGCCGAATGTTTCATTGATGCGCTCGGATTGGGTTGGCGTCGCGATGTCGGTCAGTCGTTCCGCCGGAACAGCCCTGATCGGGAGGCCTAGCTCGCGCGCGAGCAACGCCAAAGCATCGTCTTTCGCTTTGTCGCTGACGGTCGCGATGGCCGCGACACCTTCGGCCCCGCCGGCAGCGATGAGCGCCTCGCGTAGCGAAGCGACCGTCACATCGCGCCTGAATCCGAAGCCTGCGACCCTCATCGGACCACGCTCCATTGCACGACCGGCCGCACCGCCTCCCAGGAGCGGTAGCGGCCGAGCGGCGCGGCATGGGCGATGTCGACCCGCATCAACTCGCCGCCATGGCGCCGATGCAGGTCGGTCAGAAGCGTTTCGGTCTCCAAGGTCACGCTATGCGCTACCAGTCGCGCCCCTGTCGCGGAGCGCGACCAGACCACATCGAACAGCGTGACATCGAGGCCGCCGCCGATGAACACCGCGTCCGGCGCCGCGAGACCGGCGAGCGCATCCGGTGCAGTTCCCTCAATCACGGTGATCCGATGCGCGAGACCAAAGGTCTCGGCATTGCGCTGGATGTTTTCGGCGCGGTCAGCGCGCGCCTCGACCGCGACCGCCGTTCCCCCGCACAGCGACCACTCTACGGAGATCGAGCCGGAGCCGGCGCCGATGTCCCACAGGCTTTCGCCGGGACGCGGCGACAGCGCCGACAGCGCCAGCGCGCGCATCGGCCGCTTGGTGATCTGGCCGTCATGGACGAAGAGATCGTCCGATAGCCCCGAGCTGCGCGCGAGCCCCTGCGCCCCCCTCGCCTCCAGCGCGACCGCGACGAGGTTGTCGCCGGTCTCGACTGTGTAGCTGTCGGCCCGATGCTGTCTGATGGATTCGCGCGTGCCGCCAAGCGCCGAGAGGCTCCACATCGACGATGCGCCCCAGCCACGGTCCGTCAGCCATCGTGCGAGATCGCCCGCCGCCTTGCCGTCACGCACGAGACAGATGATTTGTGCTCCGCGTGTCAGATGCGGCATCAGGCGTTCGAAGGGCGCAGCATGCAAACCAAGACACACGGCGTTCTCCAGGCGCCAGCCCAGCCGTGCCGCCACGAGTGAAAATGTGGAGGGCGCGGGGCGCGCGACCCACTCATCCGCTCCCAGCTTCTCCGCCAATACCGCGCCGACGCCATGCCAGAACGGATCACCGGAGGCGAGCACGGCCGTTGGATGGCCGCGACGGCTCAGCACGCAGTCCACATCGAACGGCACGGACCATGCCCGGCCGCGGCTCGTCACGCCCGCGAGCGCGAGATGGCGCTCGCCGCCAAACACGGTTTCGGCGTCGGAGAGTGCCTTTCGACTTGCTTCGGACAGCCCCGCAAGGCCATCTTCCCCGATGCCGATGATGGTCAACCAGGGACTAGCCACGATGCGCGCCCTCATTCTGGGCGGAACGCGCGATGCCAATCTGCTCGCAGACGAGGTTGCGCGCGCTGGACTCGACGCCGTCTATTCCTACGGCGGGCGCACCCGTGCGCCGGCCGATCAGAAGCTGCCGACCCGCATCGGCGGCTTTGGCGGACCGAACGGCCTCGCCAACTACATCCGCGAGGCCGGCATCACGCATATCGTCGACGCGACGCATCCCTTTGCGGCCGAGATGAGCCGCAATGCGGCGGCGGCTTGCGCAGAGACCGGCACGCCGCTGCTCGCGCTCGAACGTGCGCCATGGGCGAGGACAACCGGAGACAACTGGATCGAGGTCGCCGATATCGACGCCGCGGTTGCGGCGTTGCCGGAAACCAGGACGCGCGTGTTCCTCGCCATCGGACGGCAGCATATCGCGCCGTTCAGCGCGAAGCCGCAGCATGCCTATACGTTGCGGTTCGTCGATCCGCCGGAAGGCCCGTTGCCGTTCGACGCCGATGTCATCGTGTCGCGTGGCCCGTTCACGCTGGAGGCCGAGCTCGACATGATGCGCACGCGCGGCATCGCGTGGGTCGTCGCCCGCAATTCGGGCGGCGACGGCGCGCGCGCCAAGATCGACGCGGCGCGCGCCCTGGGACTGCCTGTCATCCTGCTGTCGCGGCCAAAGCTGCCCGAGCGATTGCGGGTGGAAAGCGTTGGCGAGGTCATGCAATGGCTCGGTCATCGGGCCTGCCTCGGCGCATAGACGAAACGGCCGACGCGGCGCGTCGACGAATTGCCGACGATCACCAGCGTCCGCATGTCGGCCATCTCGGGCCTCGCATCACGTAGGGCAACCGTCTCGATCCGCTCATCGGGTGTGCTGACTGCGCGTGCGAAGATCGCGATCCGTTCGCCGCAACCCGCATCATTCAGGATCTCTAATGCGCGACCAAATCCCTCGGGCCGGCTCGCCGAGCGCGGATTGTATAGCGCGATGGCGAAATCGGCTTCAGCCGCAAGCCGCAGCCGCCTCTCGATCACAGCCCATGGCTTGAGATTGTCGGAGAGATTGATCGCGCAAAAATCATGGCCGAGCGGCGCGCCTGCGCGCGCCGCCGCCGCCAGCATCGCGGTCACGCCGGGCAGCACGCGGATCGTAAGCGCCTGCCATTGCGGCTTATGCTCCAGCGCCTCGAAGACGGCTGACGCCATCGCAAAAACGCCGGGATCGCCCGAGGACACCACGACGACGTGGCGACCTTCGGACGCCAGCCGCAGCGCCTCGCTTGCGCGCTGCAGCTCGACGCGATTGTCGGAAGGGTGCAGCGTCAGCCCATCGCGCAGTTGCACGCGAGCGACATAGGGCCCGTAGCCGACGATGTCGGTCGCGACCGCGAGCGCCGCGGTGACCTCGGGCGTGACCATGGCGTCGTCGCCCGGGCCAAGTCCCGCGATGGTCAGCGTGCCCGTCATTCAGTGACCTCGCTCCGCCCCTGCCCGTGCACCAGCACGATCGCAAAATAGGGACAGTCGGCTTCGTCAACGTCGACCAGCCGCGCGACGCGCTCGCCGGGCATGGTGCCGCGCTCGACCAGCCATGCGTCCGGCAACCGGCCCGCCGAGGCGAGCGCACGGCGAACCTTTGCGAGGTTGCGCCCGGTCTTCATGACGACGAGCGCGTCGGAACTTCGCATCCGTCGCTCGAGTTCGTCTTCGGCCAACGTGCCCATCAGCACCGTCGTCACGTCGTCGCCCAGCGCGATCGGCCGGCCGACGGCGTTCCAGCAGCCCGCCATCCCCGGAATCCCTGCGATCACCTCGATCTCGACGCGGCCCTGCAGGCGGGCGTGCAGATGCATGAACGAACCGTAGAAATAGGGATCGCCCTCGCAGAGCACGACGACGTCGACCGCCCGCGCCAGCCGCGCCAGACGTTCCGCCCATTCGTCGTAAAAACCCGCAAGCAGCCGGATGTAATCGGGATGATCGAAAGCGATTTCGGTCGTGACCGGATACTCCATCGGGTATTCTGCGACGTCGGCCGCCAGCATGCCCTCGACGATGCGCCGTGCCTGGCCGGGACGCCCTTTCTTGCGGAAATAGGCGACGTGCTTGGCCGTGCGCACCGTGCGATCGGCGCGCACGCTCATCAGATCCGGATCGCCTGGCCCGAGGCCGCAGCAGATGATACGGCCCATCACTATTCGCTCCGGCTCGCGAGTGCATTGACGGCGGCAACAGTGATCGCGGAGCCACCGAGCCGGCCTTCGACGGTGAGCGCAGGCGCCGGCGGATTTTGCATCAATGCCGCCTTGGACTCGGCCGCGCCGACGAAACCGACGGGGCAGCCGATAATCGCCGCCGGCCTCGGACAGCTTTGGTCCTCGAGCATGTTGAGCAGGTGAAACAGCGCGGTCGGCGCGTTGCCGATGGCGACGATTGCGCCCTCGAGGCGCGGCCGCCACAGTTCGAGCGCGGCCGCGGACCGCGTGTTGCCCATGGATTTTGCGAGATCTGGCACGGCGGGATCGCCGAGGGTGCAGATCACGGCGTTCCCGGCCGGCAGGCGCGCGCGCGTAATCCCTTCCGACACCATGCGCGCGTCGCAGAGGATCGGCGCGCCCCTCTGCAACGCCGCGCGCGCGGCCGCCGCCATATCAGGCGTAAAACGGACATGAGCCTCCAGCCCGATCATTCCGGCCGCATGAATCATGCGCACGACCACCGGCTCCTCGTCCGGCGTGAAGCGGCCGAGATGCGCCTCGGACCGGATAGTCGCAAAGGACTTTTGGTAGATCGCAGCGCCGTCGGTTTCGTAAACATGCGGCATCAGCATCCTCCGACGATCGAGGGGCTTGCGAGGATGCTGTCGGCGCTCAGCCCGCGCAGGACGGGCGCATCGCGCGTCGTGCCGTTGCTGACGAGGTCGTATCCGGCGCCGGTCGCAACCAGCGTAATCGAGGCCGGACCGGAATGCGCGCAGCCCTTGGCGCAGCCGGAGACGTGCAGATGCGCATCGGGCGCAATGTGCGGCGCCAGCGTGACCGCCAGCTCGCGCGTATCGGCATGCGCCTCACGGCAGCGGGGGGCACCGCTACAGGCGATTGCGCGCAGCAAGGGATCATCCGAGCGTGTGATGAGGTCATCATGGCTGCGCATCGCGTGCAGCCCTTCGAGCAACAGCATCCGCCACGGCGTCATACGCAGCGCGGGCGCAAGACGCGCGAGATGATGAAGCGCGGAAGGTGTCAGTTGTCCGAAGGCTGCGCCGACCAGCGCGCCTTGCGGACAAAGGCCGGGCAGTGCACTGGCCATCACCGGTGCGGGTTCAGCATGGCCACGCAACGCGTCAGGCAATTTTGCGCCATCGCGAAGATGTGCCGCCATCCGCCCTCGCCCGCCCGACGCTATGAACCACTCCGCCAGCGCCAGCACCGCAGCGACTGCGTCCGCCCGTGAAACCGGACAACCAAATTCCGCGCCATCCGCGCGCACGATCAGGTGCCCCGCGGGATCGCGTTCGATCCGTACATCGGCTGATGCGGCCGCGAGCGCGCCTTCTGTCCCCTCGTCGATCGCAAAGCCGAACTTGGTCGGAAGGTCGAGAGCGCAATCGCTGAGTGCCTGTTCGAATTCGGCCGCCAGCGAAGGCGTGTCGTCGCCAACACGCCAGAACGGCGACACCAGCACGTTGCGCCGCCGCTCGGTCTCTGTGTCAGCGTCGAGCAGCCCCAGTCGCGCAAGGCCGTCGAGCAGAGGGCGATGCCCGGCATCGCCGACGCCGCGGATCTGGAGATTGGCACGACTGGTCAGGTCGATCAGGCCATTGCCATGGCGCTCGGCCAGATCGGCGATGCCGGCTGCCTGCTGCGCCGAAAGCCTGCCGCCATAGGGGCGGACGCGGACCACGAGCCCATCGCCCGAGAGCATCGGCCGCAGCGCGCCGGGGCACCAGCCCTTGATCGCGGCGTCGCTCATGAGGCCTCCCGCAGCGCGGCCGCAATCGAGTTGCGGCGTGTCTTCCAGAGCGAAGCCTCATGCAGGCGGCTGAAGCAGGTTTCCATCGCGGCCAGCGCCGCAGGGTTCTCCCGCGCCATGAACGTGCGGACCTCGTCGGCGGCGAGCGTCGCGTCAAAATAGAGATCGAACAGATGCGGCGGCACGGCGCCGGCGAGATGCGCGAACGCCGCCATGTGCTCCAGCGTCGCCGCAATTTCGGCCGCGCCCCGAAAACCGTGGCGCATCATGCCGGCGATCCAGTCCGGATTGGCGGCCCGCGCCCGCACCACGCGCGCGATCTCCTCGGGCAACGCGCGCGCCCGCGGCTGATCGGGGCGCGTAGAGTCCAGATGATAGAGCGCGGGGGTGGCGCCGCCGAGCCGCGCGGCCGCGGCGGCAATGCCGGCTTCATGCGCGGCATAGTCCGCGGCCAACAGCAGGTCGGTTTCCGGCAGATCCTGGGTATGAACGAATGTATCGGCCGAAGCGAGACGCGCCTCGATGCCGGCGCGGTCCGCCTGTATCGCGCCGTCCGACGAGAACGCCCAGGACGACGCCGACAGCCAGGCCTCGCCGGCCGCGTCGCGCGACTCCGGCGTAAAGATATCAGGCACCGAAGCTGCGCCGACACCGTAATGTCCGGGACGCGGGCCGAACACGCGTGCGGCGCGATGACGATAAGGATTCTCCTCGCCCTCATCCTCGCGCGCGGACAGCACTTCAGCCGCGGCCTCGAACAATTGTGCGAGCGTGGAGAAAACATCGCGGAACAGGCCGGAGACGCGCAGGGTGACGTCGATGCGGGGACGGCCGAGTTCGGCCGGCGCGATGATGTCAAAACCCGTCACCCGCCCCGATCCGTGGTCCCAGCGCGGCGTGAGACCCGCCAGATGCAGGGCCATCGCAAAATCCTCGCCCGCCGTGCGCATCGTAGAGGAGCCCCAGAGATCGACGACGATCCCTTTTGGCCAGTCACCATGATCCTGCAGGTGACGGCGCAGCAATTCTTCCGCGAGCTTGATGCCCTGCGCATGCGCGGACGGCGTCGGCACCGCGCGCGGATCGACGGCGAACAAATTGCGCCCGGTGGGCAGCACGTCCTGTCGCCCGCGATAGGGCGAACCCGACGGTCCCGGCGCAACACGCCCGCCCGCGAGCGCAGCGAGCAACGCGCCCTTCTCCGCCTCCCCGCACGCGCCGCGGCCGAACACGTGGAGGCCGTCGCCAAACTGGCTTTCCTTGAGATCGCAGACGAAGCGATCGATCCGTGGAATGGCCTCCGCCGATGCGGCTGACGCATCGAGACCCAGATCGTCTTCGAGGCCCGCAGCACGCGCTTCGTCGCGGATCGCTCCGATCAGGCGCTGGCGGCGCGCGGGATCGAGGCCATCGGCGGTCGAATATTCGTCGAGCAGCCGCTCCAGCCGGCGCAGGTCTTCCGGCACGGCGGCCTCGACCAAGGGCGGCGGCAGATGGCCGATCGTGACGGCACTGATCCGCCGCTTGGCCTGTGCCGCTTCGCCGGGATCGTTGACAATGAAGGGATAGATGACCGGCAGATCGCCGGTCAGCGCATCCGGCCAGCAGGCCGACGACAGCGCGACGGACTTGCCGGGCAGCCATTCCAGCGTGCCATGCGCGCCCATGTGGATGACCGCATCGATCCCCGGATGCCGGAGCCACAGATAGAACGCGACATAAGCGTGGCGCGGCGTACGTGCGAGATCATGATAGTCGGCATCGCGATGCCCGACCTCTCCGCGCTCCGGCTGGACCGCGATGAGCGCGTTGCCGGAGCGGATCGCAGCGAAACGGAATTCGCCATCACGACAAGCCGGGTCGTCCTCAGGCGCGCCCCAGGCACTGGCGAGATCGTCCTGCAACTGGCGCGGAAGGCGGGACAGCGCTTCGCGATAGTCGGCGACGTCCCAAGTCAAATGTTGCTGCAACAGGGCATCGCCGAGCGCACCCGCCGCTTCGATCTCGAAACCGGCCTCACCGAGATCAGTGAGCAGCGCCTCGACGGAGGCGAGCGCGTCGAGCCCGACGGCATGTGCAATCTGGTGCGGACGGCCCGGATAATTCGAGAGCACGATCGCCAGCCGCTTCTCGCCGGCTTGTTTTGTCGCAAGGCGATGCCAGGCCGCGACCTTGGCCGCGACCGCATCGACCCTCTCGTCATCGGCTTGATGCGCCAGGTGCGCAAACTGCAGATCGGGATCGCGCGTGCCTGATGACTTGAAGCTGACCACGCCGGCAAACAGACGGCCGTCCACTTCCGGCAGCACCACATGCATTGCAAGGTCGCCCGGCGAGAGACCGCGCTGTGATGAGGCCCAATCGTCACGGCGAGCCGTGGACAACGCGACCTGGAAGACCGGGCAGGCTGCAGCGTCAAACGGCGTCCGGCCGTCGTCGCCGATCGCGGAGAATGCGGTCGCATTCACGATCACCGCCGGCGGATGTTTTTCGACATGCGCGCGCAGCCAGTCCGCCACATCAGGCGCCTTCAGCGAAGTGACGAAGAGGCCGTAGGCGTCAAATCCCTTTTGCCTCAACGCTGCGATCAACGCGTCGATCGGTCCCGTATCGGCGGCCGTGAGATAGGAGCGATAGAAGCTGACCAGTGCGCGAGGCCGGCCATCGAATGCCGGAGTGGTCACGCGACCGCGAGCTGGGTCGTAGAAGCCGATCTCGGGAACATCCAATTCGCCGACGACGGGTCCCGCATAAAGTCCCGACGCCAGCGCGAGCTGCGCGATGGCTGCCTGTGCCGCGACCGGCCCGCCCTTGTCACAGAGTGCCTTGAGCCGCCTGAGCGTCGAAGCCGGCAGGGTCGAAAATGCATCCAGCCGCTCGTCGTCACGGCCATCTCCCGGCAGCACGGCGAGCACGATGTTGCGGTCCTTTGCCAGGCGATGCAGCGCCGCCAGCCCATACGGCCAATAGGACTCGCCGCCGATCAGCCGCACGAGAATGCCGCGCGCCTGCGACAGGGTCCGCTCAATATAGGTATCGACCGACAGCGGATGGCGCAGCTCGGCAAGATTGGCAAGCCGCAGCGACGGCAGGCTGTTCCGCCCTCGCCGCCAGCCCACAGCGAAGGCCGCAAGATCGCTGTCCGAGAACGAGAGCACCACGAGATCGGCCGCGTCCTGGCCGATGTCTCGTGGCGTTGCGGTCTCCTCGAGACCGCGGCTCTCGCGGAAGACGACGTGCATCAGATACCAAGTCCCGCCTTGATCGCGGCCTCGTCGATATCGCCGTGCTCGCCAATCACGACCAGTTTTGATTGCCTCGCGCGGCTGCCCCATGGCCGATCGAACTGATGCCGCACGCGCTCCCCGACCGACTGCAGCAAGAGCCGCATCGGCTTGCCTTCGACGGCGATGTAGCCCTTGGCGCGCAGCACGTTCTGCTCGCGCGCCAACCGCTGGACGGACGCGACCAATGCATCGATATCGGTAACTTCAGGAAGATCGATCACGACGGAGTTGAAATCATTGTGCTCGTGCTCATCCTCGCCGTCGTGATGTGACGGCCGCGCAGCGAGATCGTCCTCCGCGGCTGCCTCAAGGCCCAGGATCACGCGCAAATCGACCACGCCTTCGGTCACCGGCAGCATCGGCACCCGCCGCGGCATCTCGGCCTCGATCGCGGCCTTGGCGGCTTCGAGACCGGACGCGCCTGCCAGATCGGCCTTGGTCAACAGCACGATGTCGGCGCAGGCAATCTGGTCCTCGAACACCTCCGAGAGCGGCGTCTCGTGATCGACATTATCGTCGGCCGCGCGCTGCGCTTCGACGGCATCCGGATCCGGCGCGAAGCGACCGGCGGCCACGGCTTCGGCGTCGGCGAGCGCGATCACGCCATCCACCGTAATCCGCGACCGGATCTCCGGCCAGTCGAACGCCTTCAGAAGCGGCTTCGGCAACGCCAGGCCCGACGTCTCGATCACGATGTGATCGGGTTTCACCGGGCGCGCGAGCAGTTGCTCCATCGCCGGAATGAAATCATCGGCCACGGTGCAGCAGATGCAGCCATTGGCGAGCTCGACGATGTTTTCTTCCGGGCAGTCGGCATCGGCGCAGGATTTCAGGATCTCGCCGTCAACGCCCTCGCTGCCGAACTCGTTGACGAGCACCGCGAGCTTCTTGCCGTTGGCGTTGGTGATGAGATGCCGGATCAGCGTCGTCTTGCCCGAGCCGAGAAAGCCGGTGACGACGGTGACGGGGACTTTTGCGAGCGAGTTCATTCGGCGGCCTCTGGAACTGCGGCAATGGGTGGAATGCGGGCGAGCGATTGCTTGCGAAAGATTTCCGGGCGGCTGCGCCACGGCACGATGCCGTCGGGCGCCCCGGCGTAGGCCGACGCGCCGGCAACCACGTCCTTCGCGTTAGCCTCGGACAGCCGGCCGTAGACATAGGACCAGCGGCCGGGCGCGCTCAGCGCGACCGAGCAGCCCTGGCTGCACGCGGACAGGCACTCGACGGGAACCACGCTGACGCCATCAGGCACGCCGGCGTCGAGAATCGCGGCGTGCAGGCGTTTGCCGGGCGTCGTCTCGCCCTCACCGATCGTCTGACCGGCACGGCAGGTAATGCAGACGTGAAGTGTGACAGTCATCGCCCTTCCCAAGGAAACAACGGGAGGCGATGAGGTGTGCGAACCGATTCGGCATGGGTTCGCTTCCCCGTCGCGGAACACCCCGTCCGCCGGTCCAAAACGTTTGCGCTGGCAGGTCTCCCGGCTTGCGGAGCAGGACTTTCGTCCTTCGATCCCCGCCTTCCCAACCCCCTCAGGGATCAGTGGCTCTGGGCATCTCTCCGGTCACGGTCGCGGGGGCGGCTGCTTTTCGAACTCGAATCTTCCCGATTCGAGGCCTATCGCATTCCCTCTTCGCCTGTCATAGGACAGGAACCAACGCAGGCCCACCATTTGCCCAAGGCCGCCGCTTGTCAAGCCAAAGGACCACGTCAGATGACGTCTGAACAGGACACCGCCGAGGACGCCGACACCGTCGCTTCCGACGCGCGTCACGCCGCGAAAATGGCCAAGAAAAAGGTCGCACGCGACAAGATCATGGCGACCAAGAGCGGCGAGAAGGGCCTGATCGTCGTCCACACCGGCGCGGGCAAGGGAAAGTCATCCTCCGCCTTCGGCATGATCGTGCGCTGTGTCGCGCATGGCTTTCCCTGTGCGGTCGTCCAGTTCATCAAGGGCGCCTGGGACACCGGCGAACGCCGCCTGCTCACCGGGCATTTCGGCGACCTCTGCCAGTTCCATGCAATGGGCGAAGGTTTTACCTGGGAAACGCAGGACCGCGCCCGCGATATCGCTGCCGCAAAGGCCGGCTGGGAGAAAGCGAAGGAGCTGATCCTGGATCAGCACCTGCGCATGGTCGTGCTCGACGAGATCAACATCGCACTGCGCTACGACTATCTTGATATCGCCGAAATCGTCGAATTTTTGCGGGATCACAAACCGCCGATGACGCATGTCGTTCTCACCGGGCGCAATGCCAAGGAAGAACTGATCGAGATCGCCGACCTCGTCACCGAGATGACGCTTGTGAAGCATCCATTTCGCTCCGGCATCAAGGCGCAAGCGGGCGTCGAGTTCTGAAGACTGTAACGATGGCGCGGGCATTGATGATCCAGGGTGCAGGCTCGGACGTGGGCAAGTCGCTCGTCGTCGCGGGCCTTGCGCGCGTCGCGAGGCGACGCGGCCTGCGCGTGCTGCCGTTCAAGCCGCAGAACATGTCGAACAATGCGGCCGTCACCGTCGACGGCGGCGAGATCGGCCGCGCGCAGGCCTTGCAGGCGCTCGCCGCCGGCGTCGAGCCGCACACTGACATGAACCCGGTTCTCCTGAAGCCGGAGACCGATGTCGGCGCGCAGATCATCGTGCACGGCAAGCGCATCGCCACGGCCCGCGCCCGCGAATATGCCTCGCTAAAACCTTCGCTGATGGGCGCGGTGCTGGAGAGCTTTGAGCGACTGAAGCAACGCGCCGATCTCGTGCTGGTCGAAGGCGCCGGCAGCCCGGCCGAAGTCAACCTGCGCAAATCCGACATCGCCAACATGGGTTTTGCGCGGCGAGCCGATGTCCCCGTCGTGCTGATCGGCGACATCGACCGCGGCGGCGTGATCGCGCAGCTCGTCGGCATCAAGACCGTGATCGACCCCGATGATGCCGCCATGATCCAGGGGTTTGTCATCAACAAGTTCCGCGGCGATCCCACGCTGTTCGATGACGGCTATCGAACGATCGAGGCCAGCACGTCGTGGCGGGGTTTTGGCGTGCTGCCCTACTTTACCCGCGCGATCGAGCTTCCTGCCGAGGATGCCCTTGGGCTCGCCGACGCGCGAAAGCCAGGCCAATGCAAGATTGCGTTTCTCGCGCAGTCACGGATCGCGAATTTCGACGACCTCGATCCGCTCAAGCTCGAACCCGGTGTCGATCTCGTAATGATCCGTCCCGGAGAAGCCATTCCCGGCGACTGCAGACTCGTCATCATTCCCGGCTCGAAATCGACACGCGGCGACCTCGCCTTCCTGCGCGCGCAGGGCTGGGACATCGATCTCCTCGCGCATCACCGCCGCGGCGGCCACGTGCTCGGCGTCTGTGGTGGCTATCAGATGCTCGGGCGTAGCGTGGCCGATCCGGAAGGCATCGAGGGGCCCGCCGGCGAAACGCCGGGACTTGGGCTACTGGATGTGACAACGGTCATGACCGGAGACAAGACGCTCACGCGCGTGACCGCGCAACACGCGGAGACCAAGCAGCCGATCGATGCCTATGAGATCCACATCGGGCGAACCGAGGGGCCCGACCGCGAACGCCCGTTCGCCCTGCTCGACGGCGTGTCGGAAGGCGCGATTTCACGCGACGGTCGCGTCTACGGCAGCTATCTGCATGGGCTGTTTGCGTCGGACGCGTTCCGTCGTTCGTTCCTTGCGCGGCTCGATATTCCCGTGACGGATCAGCGCTACGGCACGCGTGTCGAGGACGCGCTGGATGCGCTGGCCGATCACATCGAAGCCCACCTCGATGTCCAAGGGCTGTTTGCGCTGGCGCGCTGAGCTCAGCGCGATAGCGCGTCGGTGAGCCGCGCCCATTCGCTTTCGTCGCCCGGCAATCCCAGCCGCAGCCAGCCCGGCTGTTGCGCGAAGATGCGTGACCAGATGCGTGCGCCGCCAAGGCCGGCTTGTGCCGCATGCGCATCGCCGGTTTCGTAGAGACGAAACAACGGCGTGCCGCCGACGAGCTGCCAGCCCTGTGCTTTGACGGTGGTGTCAAGGCGCAGGCAATCCCCTTCGAGACGCTTTGCTGTCGCTTTGGCCCATTCACGATCGCGCAAGGCGCGTCGCCCCACCGCAATCGCCGCGCCGGATACCGGCCACGGGCCCGCCATCGCCGACAGCGTTCCGATGTCCTCTTCCCCGCCGAGCACGAAGCCGAGCCGCAAGCCCGCAAGGCCGTAAAACTTTCCGAATGAGCGCAGGATCAGGAGGCCGGGCCGTCCCGCCTCCGCAGCGAGCGATTGTTGAGGCACGGCGTCGGCGAAGCTTTCGTCGATGACGAGACGGCCGACGCGCGGCAGCAACGCAAGCAACGCAGCCTTATCGTAACGCCGGCCGTCGGGATTGTTGGGATTGACCGCCACGGCGAGTTCCGCGCCTGCGAGCGCATCCAGCGTAGAAACTTCCGTTACCTCCCAGCCGGCGGCCGAGAGCGCGGCGGCGTACTCATTGTATGTGGGTGCGAGCACGCGGGCCCGGCCGGGGGGCGCGAGGCGCGGCAGAAGCTGGATCGCAGCCTGCGCACCCGCCATGGCGAGGACTGGAGCATTGGTCGCATAAGCCTGCCGTGCGGCCTCAAGCAGCGTTTCGATATCGGATCGCGACGGCAGCGCAGCCCAGTATCGCGGCTCAATATCGCCGACCGGATAAGGCTGCCGATTGATGCCGGTCGAGAGGTCGATCCAGTCTTCGACCCGCCCGCCGAAGCGCTGAACCGCCAGATCCAGATTGCCACCGTGCTCGCGCATCATCAGCTCCGTCACGCCAGTGCCAGTGTGATGAGCAGACCGCCGAGCACCAGCATCGCGCGGACGTAGAGGCGCAAGCCCTGCCGGAGATCGGCGGCTTGCGGATCGCGCGCGGTTTCGTTCAGCCAGGGTTCTGCGATCACGTGGCCATGATAGCTGCGCGGCCCGCTCAGGCGCACGCCGAGCGCGCCGGCCATCGCGGCTTCCGGCCAGCCGGCATTGACCGAACGATGGCGGGTCGCGTCCCGCACCATGCAGGACAGCGCCTTCGTGACGCGCGAAGAGACCAGCACGAAGAGACAACCGGTCAGACGCGCCGGAATAAAATTCGCGACGTCGTCGATGCGCGCCGCCGCCCAGCCGAACCGCAAATGACGCTCGGAGCGATGGCCGATCATGGAGTCCAGCGTGTTGATCGCCTTGTAACCGAATATGCCGGGCAGACCGAGCAGCGCACCCCAGAACATGGGCGCGACGATGCCGTCGGACGCATTCTCGGCGAGACTTTCGATCGCTGCGCGCGCGATGCCTGCCTCGTCCAGCGTCGCGGGATCTCGGCCGACGATCTGCGCGACCGCGAGCCGTGCCGCATCGATGTCATCAGCTTGCAGCGGCGCCGCCACCGCATCGACATGGTCATAGAGCGAGCGCAGCGCGACCATGGGCCATGCGAGGAGCCCGACGAACAGAATGCTGCTCCATCCCGACGGCAGCAAGCCCTGCACGATCCAGCCCGCTCCAACGCAAATCCCGATCACCAGCAGCGCGGCGGCCAGGCCCGCGAGACGCCGGATCAAAGGCGTGTCGCCGGATCTGTTCCAATCGCGATCAAGCCTGCTGATCAGCCTGCCGATCCAGGTCACGGGGTGCCCAATCCTCGCAAACAGCGCGGCGGGCCAGCCCAACAGGGCGTCCACCATCATCGCGACCGCCATTGCTCCGGCAAAACCCACGCCACCTCTCCTGCTGCGTCCCGCCCTGATGCGCAAGAATTGCGGCGAAGCGCAAGCCCCCTTGGGCGTGAATTCGGCTTTGTCTTTGCCTGCGATTGATGGTTAGTGCGGGATTTGAGCGGAGGCCGTATGGCAATTGTCCTGATCACGGGAGGCGCACGGTCCGGCAAGAGCCGGCGCGCGGAGGCGCGCGCCCGCGCCTGCCCCGGCCGGCCCGTCTATATCGCGACCGCCGAGGCGCTGGATGCCGAGATGGAAGCGCGGATCGCGCAACACCGCTCGCGTCGCGGCAATGACTGGATCGAGCGCGAGGCCCCGCTCGATCTCGCGCAGGCATTGACCGAGACGGATGGCGGCGGCGCCCGCCTCGTCGATTGTCTGACATTGTGGCTCTCCAATTTGCTCCACGCGGGGCGCAATTGGTCGGACGAGACCGCGCTCCTCACGGCCGCGCTCAGCCGCCAGCAGAGTCCCGTAATCCTCGTAACCAATGAGGTCGGGCTCGGCATCGTTCCTGACAATGCGCTGGCGCGCACCTTTCGCGACGCCGCCGGCCTGTTGAACCAGCGCGTCGCCGAGGTCGCCGACGAGGTCGAGTTCGTGGTCGCGGGCCTGCCGATGAAGGTCAAGTGATGCTGCGCGTCGAAGAGCTCGTCCGGGATTTGCGGATCGGCATTTCCTTCGCCACGATTCTTCCGTTCGGTCCGTCGACGCCGGTCGAAGACGGCGAGATGACCCGGGCGAGCTGGTCGCTGCCGGTCGCGGGATTGGTCGTCGGGGTCGTTGGTGCCGCCGTCTATGGCATCGCCCATGCGGTTGGCCTTTCGCCGGGTCCCGCCGCGATGCTGGCGCTTGCGAGCACCATCGTCGTGACCGGAGCGCTGCACGAGGACGGGCTTGCCGACACCGCCGATGGACTCGGCGGCGGGCGGACGCGCGAGCGCAAGCTCGAGATCATGCGCGACTGCCGCATCGGGACCTATGGCGCCTGCGCGCTGGTCACTTCGTTGATCCTGCGCTGGAGTGCGCTCGCGGCGATCGCCGCGCCGCGGTCGGTGATGATCGCGCTATTGCTCGCGCACGCAGCCTCCCGCGCAGCTCTGCCGACCTTTTCGGCCTTCGTGCCGCCGGCGCGAAAGGATGGACTTTCGGCCAGCGCCGGCCAGCCGGCATTGCAAAGCGCCGCCATTCCCCTCGGCCTCGGCGCCCTCGTGCTGGCCCTCGGTTTTGGACCCAGCAAGGCGATCCTGATCGTGATCCTGCTCGCGGCAACCGGACTGATGATGGCGCGGCTCTGCATCAAACAGATCGGCGGACAGACCGGCGACATTCTCGGCGCTTTTCAGCAACTGGCCGAGACGGCCGTCCTGCTCATGGCGGCGGCCATCGCTCAGTCGAGCGTGCAACTCTGATGACAGCCTTCGACGATAGCTTCCGCCAACAATTGCGCGAGCTCTTCGTCTGGCGGCGCGACGTGCGGCGCTTCCGCACCGATCCGCTGCCCGAAGGTGCGCTGGATCGGCTGATCGACATCGCCTGCCTGTCGCCGTCGGTCGGCCTGAGCCAGCCCTGGCGGTTCGTCATCGTCGAGGAGCGCGCGCGACGGGACGCCGTGATCGAAGATTTCAAGGCGTGCAATGCCGCTGCCCTCTCATCCTATTCAGGCGATCGCGCCGCGCGCTATGCGTCCCTCAAGCTCTCAGGTCTCATCGAAGCTCCGGTTCATCTTGCCGTCTTCGCCGACAAGACGAGCGATATCGGCCACGGCCTCGGGCGCGCGACGATGCCGGAGACGACCGAATATTCCGTCGTCGCGGCCATCACCGCAATGTGGCTCGCGGCGCGCGCCGACGGCATCGGGCTTGGCTGGGTCTCGATCCTGACGCCGGCGCGGATGCACGACATTCTCGATGTGCCGGCGTCATGGAAGTTCATCGGCTATTTCTGCCTCGGCTATCCGCAGGAAGAATGCGCCCGGCCTGAGCTTGAACGCGCGGACTGGGAGCATCGGCGTCCGGCGGCTGAGTTCACGATCCGGCGCTAGGCGCCGGTCAACGCCTGCGCGATGTCGGCGACGAGATCGGACGGATGCTCGATGCCGATCGACAGCCGGATCGTGGAATCGAGCACGCCGATGCGCTTGCGGATGTCGGCGGGAACACCGGAATGCGTCATGGTGGCCGGCAGGCTCGCCAGCGACTCGGTGCCGCCGAGGCTGACCGCGAGCTTGAAGATCTGCAGCGCATTGAGGAATTTTTCCGCAGCCGCCCGGCCGCCGATGATGTCGAACGAAAAGGTCGAGCCCGCACCGCTGCACTGCGCCGCGAACACCCGTCCCGCCGGCGACGCTTCGTCGTGATGCCCAAGGTAATGAACCTTCGCCACCTTTGCATGGTCGCGCAGAAAGTCCGCCACCACCCGCGCGTTGCGGTCGGCCTTTTCCATGCGCAGGCTGAGCGTTTCGAGCGAGCGGCTGATCATCCAGCAGGAATGTGGATCGAGCTGGGTGCCGATGGCGCCACGCAGCGCCTTGACGTCCTTCATCACGGCCTTCGCGCCGAGCGCGGCGCCCGCGATCAGATCGGAATGACCGCCGACATATTTTGTCAGCGAGTACAGCGAGAGATCGGCGCCGTGCTCGATCGGCCTCTGAAACACCGGCCCGAGCAGCGTGTTGTCGCAGGCGATGATCGGTCTGTGTCCCTGTGCCTTGCCGATCATCTCGGCGACGCGGCGCGTCAGTGCGATATCGACCAGCCCGTTGGTCGGATTGGCTGGCGTTTCGATGAAGATCATCGCAACGCGTCCCTTGCGCATGGCCTCCTCGGCCGCTGCCGTGACGACGGCCTCGTCAAGGGCATCGGCAAAGCCGACGGCGCCAATGTTGAGATTTGCCAGCGTCTTCGTGAACAGCGTTTCCGTGCCGCCATAGAGCGGCTGGGAATGCAGGATCACGTCGCCGGGCCGTGTGAACGCCAGGATCGTCGTCGAGATCGCCGACATGCCCGACGAGAACAATGCGCAGGCTTCCGTGCGTTCGTAGATCGCGAGCCGGTCCTCCACGATCTCGCTGTTGGGATGATTGAAGCGGGAATAGACCAGGCCCGCCCCCATCCCCTCCGGCGGCTCGCGGCGGCCCGCGACGAAGTCGAAAAAGTCCTTGCCGTCCTCGGCGGTCCTGAACACGAAGGTCGAGGTCAAAAACACCGGCGGCTTGACGGCTCCCTCCGACAATTGCGGATCGTAGCCGTAGTTCAGCATCAGGGTTTCCGGATGCAGCGTGTGATTGCCGATCTTGGTTTTTGACGGAAACGGTTTCACCACGGCGTGTCTCCTTGGCTTGAAGGACCATCGAACCAGCGGCGGTTTGAATATATCCCGTCGCTATAACGCCAAACTCGGCAGATCGAGCCCGCTGGTGCGGGCACATTCCACGGCCGTCTCATAGCCGGCATCGGCATGACGCATGACGCCTGTGGCCGGATCGTTCCACAGCACGCGTTCGAGGCGGCGCGCGGCCTCTGGCGTGCCGTCGGCGACGATGACCATGCCGGCATGCTGAGAATAACCGATTCCAACGCCGCCGCCGTGATGCAATGACACCCAGGTGGCGCCGCTCGCGCAGTTGAGCAGCGCATTGAGCAGCGGCCAGTCGGACACCGCGTCCGATCCGTCGCGCATCGCCTCGGTCTCGCGATTCGGGCTCGCGACCGAGCCGCTATCGAGGTGATCGCGCCCGATCACGACCGGTGCCTTCAATTCGCCGCGCGCGACCATCTCGTTGAAGGCGAGCCCGAGACGGTGACGGTCACCGAGGCCGACCCAGCAGATCCGCGCCGGCAGGCCCTGGAACTTGATTCGCGCCTTCGCCATGTCGAGCCAATTGTGCAGATGCGTGTCGTGCGGCATCAGTTCCTTCACCTTGGCGTCGGTGCGGAAGATGTCCTCGGGATCGCCCGACAGCGCCGCCCAGCGGAACGGGCCGACGCCGCGGCAGAACAGCGGACGGATATAGGCCGGAACGAAGCCGGGAAAATCGAACGCGTTCTTCAGCCCCATGTCCTGCGCCATCTGGCGGATGTTGTTGCCATAGTCGAGCGTCGGAATGCCCTGGGCATGGAAGTCCAGCATGGCCCGGACGTGATCAACCATGGAGCGTTTTGACGCTGCCTCGACCGCCTTGGGATCGGAAGCGCGCTTGGTCTCCCATTCGGCGAGCGTCCATCCCTTCGGCAAGTACCCGTTGATTGGATCGTGCGCGCTGGTCTGATCGGTCACGATGTCGGGCTTGACGCCACGCCGCACCAGTTCCGGGAAAATCTCGGCGGCATTGCCGAGCAGGCCGACCGAAACCGCCTTCTTCGTCTTCGCGGCATCCGCCATGATCGCGAGCGCCTCGTCGAGCGTCGCCGCCTGGCGGTCGAGATAGCCGGTGCGCAGCCGCATTTCGATGCGGCTCGGCTGGCATTCGACGGCGAGCATCGAGGCGCCGGCCATCGTCGCGGCCAGCGGCTGCGCGCCGCCCATGCCGCCGAGGCCGGCGGTCAAGATCCATTTGCCCGCGAGGCTGCCGCCATAATGGCGCCGGCCAACCTCGACGAAGGTCTCGTACGTGCCCTGCACGATGCCCTGGCTTCCGATGTAGATCCAGGAGCCCGCCGTCATCTGCCCGAACATCATCAGGCCCTGGCGATCGAGCTCGTTGAAATGATCGAGCGTCGCCCAATGCGGCACGATGTTGGAGTTCGCGATCAGCACACGCGGCGCATCCGCATGGGTGCGGAAAATGCCGACCGGCTTGCCGGATTGCACCAGCAGCGTCTGGTCGCCCTCGAGCTTGCGCAAGGACGCGACGATGCGGTCAAAACTCTCCCAGTCGCGCGCCGCACGGCCGATGCCGCCATAGACGACGAGCTCGCTCGGACGCTCGGCGACCTCGGCGTCGAGATTGTTCATGAGCATGCGCAGCGGCGCTTCGGTCAGCCAGCTCTTTGCGCTGATCTCGCTGCCGCGGGGGGCCCGGATCGCGCGGTCATTGTCCAGTCGGCGGCTCATGATAAAGCACCCTTTTCGGCAAGCGTCGGAAACGGATTGTCAGATAGCGTCGACAGCGCGGCGGCAGGCAATGCGCCGGCGTCGACCAGCGCAGCGGCCTTGGTGATGTCGTCGGCCATGTAGCGATCGGCGCCGAGCGCCGGCACCTGCTCGCGCAATTTTGCGATGACGGCGGCGAGCGGCGCGCTGGTCGAATGCGGCGCGCGCAGCGTGATGCCTTGCGCGGCGACCAGAAGCTCGATGCCCAGGATGGTGGCGAGATTGTCCGCCATGTCGGACAGCCGGCGCGCGGCGTGCGCGGCCATGGAGACGTGGTCTTCCTGGTTCGCGCTGGTCGGGGTCGAATCGATCGAGCACGCCAGCGCCCGCTGCTTGTTCTCGGCGAACAGTGCGGCAGCCGTCACCTCGGCAATCATGAAGCCGGAATTGAGACCGGGCTCGGGCGTCAGGAACGGAGGCAGGCCAAAATTGAGCGCGGGATCGACCAGCGTGGCGATGCGCCGCTCGCTGATCGCGCCGATCTCGGAGAGGGCCAGCGCGATCTGATCGGCCGCGAAGGCCACCGGCTCGGCATGAAAATTACCGCCCGAGACGATCTCGCCGGTCTCGACCAGCACCAGCGGATTGTCGGTGACGGCATTGGCCTCTGTCGTCAGCGTGCGCGCAGCCTGCGTGATCAGATCGAGCGCGGCACCCGCAACCTGCGGCTGGCAGCGCAGACAATAGGGATCCTGCACGCGCTCGTCGCCGTCGAGATGCGATTGCCTGATGTCGCTGCCATCGAGCAGTGCCATCAGGGCGCGACCTGCGGCAGCTTGCCCGGCATGTCCGCGCAACGCGTGGATCTCGGGGCGGAACGGCGCCGTCGAGGCCATGGCGGCATCGACCGACAAGGCCCCGGTCACGAGCGCCGCGCAGGCCAGACGATGGGCGCGCAGCACGCTCGCAATGGCGTAGGCCGTCGAGAATTGTGTGCCATTGATCAGCGCGAGACCTTCCTTCGGGCCCAGCGTCAACGGTGAGAGCCCTGCGGTGCTGAGCGCCTCGCGGCCGGGCACGGCCTCGCCGTCGACAAGTGCCTGCCCCTCCCCGATCATCACGGCCGTCATATGCGCAAGCGGCGCGAGATCGCCGGAGGCGCCGACCGACCCCTGCTGCGGCACCAGCGGACACACGCCGCGCGCCAGCATTTTCTGCAACTGCTCGATCACCTCGCGGCGCACGCCCGATGCACCGCGCCCGAGCGAGATGATCTTGAGCGCCATCATCAGCCGCACGATCGGCGCGGGCGTAGGCAGCCCGACGCCGCAGCAATGCGAGACGATGAGATTGCGCTGGAGAGCCGCGGTCTGGTCGGGCGCGATGCGGGTAGAGGCTAGCTTGCCAAAACCGGTGTTGATGCCATAGGCGGGAACATCCGCGCGGGCCGCTTTCGCGACGATCTGCGCGGCAGCCTCAACCCGCGGCCAGAAGGCCGGATCGAGTTCGACGGAGCTGCCGGCAAGCACACGCGCAAAATCGTCGAGCCCGACCTTGCCGGGCACAACGACAATCGGCGCCTCCGAAGCGTTCATTGCCCTCTCCACACCCTTGCATGCAGCGGGTTGAAGCCGATCCGGTAGACGAGCTCGGCCGGACGCTCGATGTCCCAGATCGCGAGATCGCACCATTTGCCCACTTCGAGCGTGCCGGTCTCGGCCAGCACACCGAGCGCACGTGCGCCTTCCCGCGTCACGCCGGCAAGGCATTCGGCCACGGTCATGCGGAACAGCGTCGCACCCATATTCATGGCAAGCAGCAGCGAGGTCAGCGGCGAAGAGCCGGGGTTGCAGTCGGTCGCAAGCGCGATGTTGACGCCGTGGGTGCGGAACAGTTCGACCGGCGGTTTTTGGGTCTCGCGGATAAAATAGAAGGCGCCGGGCAGCAGCACCGCAACGGTCCCAGCCTTCGCCATCGCGGCGGCGCCGGCGGCGTCAGTGTGCTCGAGATGATCGGCGGATAGCGCAGAGAACTGCGCGGCGAGTGCGGCACCGCCGAGATTGGAGAGTTGATCCGCATGCAGCTTGACCGGCAGGCCGAGCGCCGTTGCCGCCTCGAACACGCGCGCCGTCTGCTCACCCGAAAACGCAATGCCTTCCATGAAGGCATCGACGGCGTCGGCAAGGCCGGCTTTCGCGATCGCCGGCAGCATCTCCCGGCACACGAGATCGATGTATCGATCCTTGTCGCCCCCGGCTTCCGGCGGCAGCGCATGCGCGCCGAGGAACGAGGTCTTGACCGTCACCTTCCGATCGCGGCCGAGCGCGCGCGCGGCGGCCAGTTGGCGCATCTCGGTCCCGGTATCGAGGCCATAACCGGACTTGATCTCGATCGTCGTCACGCCTTCGGCAATCAGGGCGTCGAGCCGCGGCAGCGCGCCCGCGACGAGTTCGGCTTCGCCCGCCTTACGCGTCGCGGCCACCGTCGAAACGATGCCGCCGCCCGCACGCGCGATTTCCTCGTAGCTCGCGCCCTTCAGCCGCAGCTCGAATTCATGCGCGCGGTTGCCGCCGTAGACGAGATGGGTATGACAGTCGACGAGCCCCGGCGTGATCCACCGTCCCGCGCAATCGATCCTTTGGGGTGCATCGGCATCTGACGGGAAGTCGGCACGGGGGCCTGCAAAGACGATCCGGCCATCGCGTGCCGCGATCACGCCGTCCTCGACCGCACCGAGATCGGCCGTATCCTGTCGCATCAAAGCGAGCCGGGCATTGTGCCAGATCCGATCGAAGCGCTCTGCCATGCGGCCTTCCCTGACGTGCCGGAAGCTTGACTTATATGTCTAGACATATAATCGTGGCGAGGTTCTGTCCAGCCGGCATGAAACATGACGCGCCTGCATTTCACATCCGCGCTGCTGCCCTCGGGTTGGGCCGACGACGTGCGGCTCGACGTCGCGGACGGAACTATTGCTGGGATCAAGGTCGGCGTGGCGCCTGATGGCAAGGACGAACGCCACGGGCTGGCGGTTCCCGGAATCGCGAGCCTGCACAGCCACGCATTCCAGCGCGGCATGGCGGGACTAGCGGAAACGCGCGGCGACAGCGCCGATACGTTCTGGACCTGGCGTGAGACGATGTACCGTTTTGCGCTGGCGATGACGCCTGACGACGTCGAGAGCGTGGCAACCCTGCTCTATGTCGAAATGCTCGAGCAGGGTTTTACCCGCGTCGGCGAATTCCACTACCTCCATCACGATCACGACGGCAGGCCCTATGCCGACATCGCCGAGATGGCGACGCGCATCGCGCACGCGGCCGAGACCAGCGGTATCGGACTGACCCTGCTGCCGAGCTTTTACGCGCATGGCGGCCTTGGCGGCGCAGCGCCTCATGCCGGGCAACGCCGCTTCATCTGCTCGGTCGATCTGTTCGCCAAGCTAATGGCGGCCTCGCGCAAGGCTATCGGCACGTTGCGCGGTGCCAATATCGGGATCGCCCCGCACAGCCTGCGCGCCGTGTCGCCGGACGAACTCGCCGCAATCATTCCACTCGCAGACGGCGGACCTGTTCATATCCACGCCGCTGAGCAGACGCAGGAGGTCGAGGACTGTCTCGCCTGGTCGGGTCAGCCGCCGGTCGAATGGCTGCTTGACCATGCGCCCGTCGATCGGCGCTGGTGCCTCATTCATGCGACCCACACCACGCCGGCGGAGATCACCGCGTTTGCCGAGGCTGGCGCCGTCGCGGGCCTCTGCCCCATCACCGAAGGAAGCCTCGGCGACGGCATCTTTCCGGCACGCGAATTCGTCAGCGCCGGCGGCCGCTTCGGCGTCGGCACGGATTCCAATGTACTGGTCGGCGTCGCGGATGAGTTGCGCCAGCTCGAATATGGTCAGCGGCTGACGCATCGCGAACGCAATGTGCTATCGGGCGGCCCCGGCGTTTCGACGGGACGCGCGCTGCTCGATGGTGCGCTCGCCGGCGGCGCGCAGGCGCTGGCGCAACCGATCGTGGGGCTCGCGGTCGGCGCACGTGCCGATATCGTCACGCTCGACACCAACCATCCCTCCCTTGCCGGGCGTCGCCGCGACGCCGTGCTCGACGGCTGGATCTTTGGCACCCAGGCCGGCGCGATCGACTGCGTCTGGGCCGATGGCAAGAAGCTCGTCGAGGGCGGACAGCATCGGCTGCGCGGCACGGCGCGCGAGAGGTTCGCAACGACGGTGCGGAGGCTCGTCGCATGAGCCTCAGCCTCGATCGCGACAAGGCCGCGGACAAGCCGACGCTCTACAAGAAAATCCGGCAGGACATCGAGAGCCGCATCCTGACCGGCGAGTGGCCACCCGGCCATCGCATCCCCTTCGAGCATCAGCTGATGGCGCGCTACGGCTGCTCGCGCATGACCGTCAACAAGGCGCTGTCGGAGCTCGCGCAGGCCGATCTGATCGAGCGCCGGCGGCGCGCCGGCAGCTTTGTGCGCCGTCCGCAACATTTGTCGGCTGTGCTCAAGATCGCTGACATCCGCGCCGAGATCACCGCACTCGGGCGCGCTTACGGTTACGAGTTGATCCGCTGCACGCGCCGCGCGGCCAATGCCGCCGATCGCGAACGCCTCGGCGTGCGCAAGACCGGCAAGGTGATCGCGATTTCCTGCCGCCACTGCGCCGATGACGTGCCCTTCGCCGTCGAGGATCGCCTGATCGACCTTGAATCCGTGCCCGAAGCCGCCAAAGCCGATTTCGCGGCCGAGCCGCCCGGCTCCTGGCTGCTTCACCATGTCCCATGGACCGAGGCCGAACACACGATCAGCGCTATTGTTGCAGACGACCACACGGCAGCAGCACTCGATATCGCTGTTGGCGCGCCCTGCCTCGTGATCGATCGCCACACCTGGCGCAGCGCGCGCACGATCACCGCTGTGCGCTTGCTCTATCCCGGTGACTCCCACCGCCTCACCGCTCGCTTCAAGGGAGGCTGAGAGACGCAAGAGTGCGGCACAGATTATGCAACAGCGGATCACACAAAACGGCGCAGACATTCGCTGACACGGAAGAAGACAAGCAGGACGACAAACCAGAGTTCGGCAAGAGGACCATCATCATGCGTAGTACCAAGATCGTTGCGACAATCATTGCACTCGGCGTATCCGCCCCAGCGCTCGCCGACGACGTCAAGGTCGGCATCGGCATTTCCGGCTGGACCGGCTTTGCGCCGCTGACGCTGGCGAACCAGGCCGGCATCTTCAAGAAGAACGGGCTCGACGTCACCATCAAGAAGATCCCGCAGAAGGATCGCCATCTCGCCATCGCGTCGGGCGACATCCAGTGCGCGGCCACGACGGTCGAGACCTGGATTTCCTGGAACGCCAACGGCGTTGCGACCAAGCAGATTTTCCAGCTCGACAAGAGCTTTGGCGCCGACGGCATGGCCGTGCGCAACGACGTTGCCGCGATCAAGGATCTGAAGGGCAAGACGGTTGCGGCATCCGCGCCGGGCACCTCGCCCTATTTCGCGCTCGCCTGGATTCTGAAGAAGAACGGGCTGACGGTGAAGGACGTGACGGTCGTGAACCTCGAGCCCGCCGCAGCCGCGCAGGCCTTCGTCTCCGGTCAGAACGACGCCGCGATGACCTATGAGCCCTATCTCTCCACGGTGCGCGCCGCTCCCGACAAGGGCAAGATCATCGCCACCACGCTCGACTATCCCATGGTCATGGACACCTTTGGCTGCACGCCAAAATTCCTGAGCGAGAACCCGAAGGCCGCCCAGGCGCTCGCCAACAGCTACTTCGAGGCGCTCGACATGATCGCCAAGGACCAGGCCAAGTCCTACGAGATCATGGGCGCCGACGTGAAGCAGACCGGCGAGCAGTTCGGCAACTCGGCAAAATATCTGCGCTGGCAGGACAAGGCCGCCAACCAGAAGTTCTTCGCGAGCGAGTTCCTGACCTTCAACAAGGAAGCCGCCGACCTCCTGCTCGAGATCGGTATCATCAAGTCCGCGCCGAAGGTCGAAGACCTCTTCGACGCTAGCTTCATCAAGTAACGCCGGCCGCGTCTTCGTCCTGCTTCACACTCCGTGAAGCGGGACCTGCGCGTTCGATCCACGCTCTCGGAACCTCTCCCGTGATACGCCCCCTGGATCCTGTCACCTCTCGGCAACGCGCGGCTTATGGCCTCGCGTTCTTCATTCTTTTCGTCCTCCTCTGGTCATGGGCAACGTTCGGCGGCTACGTCTCGAAGACGTTTCTCGCCAATCCCCTGACCATGGTGCAGGAGAGTTTTGAGCTTCTCACAAAGCATGGTTTCCTGTTCGACATCGGCATGACGATCTGGCGCGTGGTCGGCGGCTTTGCGCTGGCGGCGCTCATCGCAGTACCGATCGGCGTTTTGATGGGCGCCTACAAGCCGATCGAGGCCTTCCTCGAACCTTTCGTGTCCTTTGCGCGTTATCTGCCCGCCTCCGCCTTCATTCCGCTGTTGATCCTGTGGGCGGGCATCGGCGAACTGCAAAAGCTGCTCGTCATCTTCATCGGTGCGGTGTTCCAGATCATCCTGATGATCGCGGTCACCGTTGGCGGCACACGGCGCGACCTGGTCGAAGCCGCCTATACGCTCGGCGCCGGCGACGGCGGCATCATCCGCCGCGTGCTGCTGCCCTCCTCCGCGCCGGAGATCGCCGAAATCCTTCGCCTGGTACTCGGCTGGGCCTGGACCTATGTCATCGTCGCCGAGTTGATCGGCTCGTCGTCCGGCATCGGCCACATGATCACCGACAGCCAGGCGTTGCTCAACACCGGGCAGATCATTTTCGGCATCATCGTGATCGGGTTGATCGGCCTGATCTCGGACTTCCTGTTCAAGGCCTTCAACGCCTGGCTGTTCCCGTGGAAGCTCGCATGACGAAGCTCAGGATCGACCAGGTCTCCCGCACCTTCCCCGCCCGCGCCGGCCACGCGCCGACGCGCGCGCTCGAGCCGACCAATCTCGACGTCGGCGACAACGACTTTGTCACGATCCTCGGCCCCTCCGGGTGCGGAAAATCCACGCTGCTGCGCATCGTTGCCGGCCTCGACCGTCCGACCAGCGGGCGCGTCACGCTTGACGGGCGCGAGGTCACCGGCCCCGGCGCGGATCGCGGCATGGTGTTCCAGTCCTACACGCTGTTTCCCTGGCTCACCGTGCGCGAGAACATCGCCTTCGGGCTGCGCGAACGCGGCGTCTCGCAGGACGAGCGCCACAAAATTGCTGATGGCTTCATCAAGCAGGTCGGCTTGTCCGGCTTCGAGAACCACTGGCCAAAGCAGCTCTCCGGCGGCATGCAACAGCGCACGGCGATCGCGCGTGCGCTCGCCAACGATCCCAAGATACTTTTGCTCGACGAGCCCTTTGGCGCGCTCGACAACCAGACCCGCGCGCTGATGCAGGAGATGCTGCTCGGCATCTGGGAGCGCGACCAGAAGACCGTGCTGTTCGTCACCCACGACATCGAGGAAGCGATCTTCCTCGGCAGCCGCGTCGTCGTGATGAGCGCACGTCCCGGCCGCATCAAGGCCGATATTCGCATCGACCTGCCGCATCCGCGCTCCTACAAGATCAAGACCACGCCGGAATTCACCGCGTTGAAGGAACGGCTGGTCGAGGAAATCCGCACCGAGGCTTTGAAGGTCGCTGCCCATGCCTGACGATCGTTTCGACGGCGCGCGCGTACTCGCCGATCTCAACGCGCTACGGGCGATCGGTACCTACAAGACCGGCGTGCACAAGCCGACCTTTTCCGAGCCGCACAAGCAGTCCCTGGAGTGGCTAGCGCGGAAGCTGCCCGAAGCTGCGCTCAGCGCGACTATCGACGGCATCGGCAATGTCTTCGGCACCAGCACTAAGGCAGGACCCAAGCTGCTCGCCGGCTCCCATCTCGAAAGCCAGAACTATGCCGGCTGGCTCGATGGCCCGCTCGGCGTCGTCTATGCGCTCGAAGCGGCGCGCGTAATCAATTCAGATCCGAGTGCGCACGGCGCGGTCGAGGTCGCCTCGTGGTGCGATGAGGAAGGTCATTTCGGCAGCTTCCTGGGCTCACGCTCCTATGTCGGTCAGGTGACGGAGGCCGAGATCGACGCCGCGCGCGACCGAACCAATGGTCGCACCATGCGCGATGCCCTCGCCGACATGGGTCTCGCGGGACGCGCGCGCGTCGCGGTCGAGCCGGGACGGCACGTCGGATACCTGGAGGCACATATCGAGCAGGGCGACACACTCGAAAGCGGCAAGCTCGCGATCGGCGTCGTGACCTCTATCGTCGGCATCTGGCAATACAGGATCAATTTCATCGGTGAACAGAACCACGCCGGCACCACGCGCATGGCCGTGCGCAAGGATGCCGGCCTGGCAATGGCCAGATTCTGCGTAGCGATCGACGAGCGCTTCCCCGGAGCGCGCGGTCCGCGCACGGTGTGGACCACCGGCCGCATCACGCTCGATCCCGGCGCGCCGAGCATCATTCCCGGCGGCGCCGAGATGTTGTTCCAGATCCGCGACGACAATCCGGCCGTCATCGCGCGGCTGGAGGAGTTGCTGCGAGCGATGGCGGCCGAGGCCACCGCGAAGGGCCCCTGCACCGTTACCGTGGAAAAAATCCGCACTGGCGCGCCCGCCATGATGAACCCGGGCATTCGGGACGCAATCGAAGCCGCAAGCAAGGCTCTGGCCGACGGACGTTCCATCCACATGCCCAGCGGCGCCGGCCATGATGCGCAGATGCTCGCGACCGTGATGCCGGCGGGCATGCTGTTCGTGCCGTCGATCGGCGGCATCAGCCATCACTGGACCGAGAACACTGCTGATGCCGACATCGTTACGGGTGCACAGGTGTTCGTCGATGCCTGCCGGCGCATTTTGGCAGGTTAGGCGCTACGCGCCGCCTTCGCGGCCAAAGCGCTCGACCAGAAAATCGATGAACAGCCGCACCTTCACCGAGAGGTGCCGCGTCGGCGGGTAGACGGCGTAGAGTGCGAGCGGCGGCGCCGCGTATTTTTCGAGCACCGGCCGCAACTCTTTGCGCTTCAGCGCATCCTCCGCAATGAAGGTCGGCAGCAGCGCGAGACCCCTGCCCTTGATCGCGACGTCGCGCAACACCTCTGCATTGTTGACGCAGAGCGACCAGGCGGGCTGGATCCAGTGCACGCCGTCCTTTCCCGTCAGCTTCCACTGATTGCCGGTGAGCAGAAAACCGTAGGTCAGCGAGACATGCATGCGCAGATCCTGCGGATGGCTAGGGGTGCCATGACGCCTGAGATAGTCCGGCGAGGCGCAGATCGACCGCTCGACCGGCATGATCTTGCGCGCGATCAGGCTGGAGGATTCGAGCTCGGCAATGCGCAGCGTCACGTCAAAGCCGTCCTGCACGGGATCGAGCAGATCGTCGCTGAGCACGAGCTGAAGCTGAAGCTCCGGATACTTCGTCATGAAATCGGCGAGCACCGGCCCGAGCCGCATCGTGCCGAACGACATCGGCGCATTCACGCGCAACAGCCCGCGCGGCGCCGACTGCGATTGCGTCACGGCCTGATCGGCGGCCTCGATCTCGCCGAGAATGACCAGCGCACGCTCGTAATATTGCTGGCCGTTCTCAGTCGGGCTCGCATGCCGCGTGGTGCGGTTGAGCAATTGCACGCCGAGGCTCTCCTCGAGGTCGGCGATGTATTTTGAGATCGCCGAGCGCGACAGCCGCAATTGCCGGCCGGCCTCGGCGAAGCTGCCGCTGTCGACCACTTTCACGAAGGCCCGGAGGCTCGCGAGCTTATCCACCTGGGCGGCTCGATTGTTTCCAAATCGTAGACATAGCCGTCATAAAAGCACGGATTGTCGCCAAAACAAAGCTGCACGATATTTCCTGCCAGAGCGAAACTGCTCCCCAAGCTTTGGAGGATGAGATGTCAGGACTTCATCACGTCACCGCGATCGCCGGCGACCCCATCAGGAATTTCGGCTTCTACACGCGCGATCTCGGCCTGCGCTTCGTCAAGAAGACCGTCAATTTCGATGATCCCGGCACCTATCATTTCTATTACGGCGACGAGACCGGCCGCCCCGGCACGATCCTGACGTTCTTCCCCTGGCAGGGCGTACCGGCCGGGCGCCGCGGCGTCGGCGAGACGCATCAGACCGCGTTCCGCGTGCCGCAGCGCTCGCTCGGCTACTGGACCCAGCGCTTCACCGAAAAGGGTATCCGCTACGAGGCGCTCGAAAAGCGTTTTGGCGAGTCCGTGCTGCCGTTCACCGATCCCGATGGCATGGCGCTGGCGCTCGTCGGCGTGGCCAGTGCGGAGAACGAGCCTGCCTGGAGCAATGGCGAGGTGCCGGCCGAGCATGCGATCCGCGGCTTCCACGGCGTGACGCTGCTGCTCGACGATGCCGCAAAGACGGGTGCCATCTTGACCGACGTGCTCGGCTTCAAGGAGATCGCGCGCGAAGGTTCTGTCATCCGCTTCAAGGCGCCAGGGGACGTGGAAGGCAGCGTGGTCGACATCTACCAGGCCAAGGGCTTTCTGCGCGGGCATCAGGGCGGCGGCTCCGTGCATCACATCGCCTTCCGCGCGGCCGATGACGCCGAACAGGGCGCGATGGCGCAAAAGCTCGTCGACAGGCACGGCCTGCGCCCCACCGAGCAGCGCGATCGTAACTACTTCCGTTCGATCTACTTCCGCGAGCCCGGTGGCGTGCTGTTCGAGATCGCAACCGACATCCCCGGCTTCGCAGTCGATGAGCCCGTGGCAACGCTCGGCCGCGACCTGAAGCTGCCCGGCTTCCTGGAGCCGCATCGCAAGCAAATCGAGGGCGTGTTGCCCAACCTGGAAGAGACCGCGTCATGACCGACGAGACCGCATTCACCTATCGCTTCGAGCCGGGCTCCAAGCCCGGCGCGCCGCCCCTGCTCCTGCTGCACGGCACCGGCGGCGACGAGAACGATCTGCTGCCGCTCGGCGGCATGATATCGCCCGGCTCCGCTTTGCTCTCGCCGCGCGGCCGCGTGCTCGAGCACGGCATGCCGCGTTTCTTTCGCCGGCTGGCGGAAGGCGTGTTTGACGAAGACGACGTTCGCAAGCGCGCGCTGGAGCTCGGTGCGTTCGTCGCGGATGCGCGGCAGCGCCGTGGCATCGCGCAACCGGTCGCCGTGGGCTTCTCCAACGGCGCCAACATCGCCGCAGCGCTCCTGTTGATGAAGCCGGATGCGCTTGCAGGCGCGATCCTGCTCCGCGCGATGGTGCCGCTCTCGGATCCGCCGCAGGCAAAGCTCAATGGCAAGCCGGTCTTGCTGCTGTCGGGACAAGCCGACCCGATCGTGCCTGCGCACAACTCGGCGAAGCTTGCCACGCTGCTCTCTGACGCAGGCGCTCATGTCGACCACAAAATCCTGCCGGCCGGCCATCAGCTCTCGCAGGCCGACGTGATGCTGGCACGCGACTGGATCGGCGGTGTCGACGCGCGCGCCGCCTGATCAACACAGGGCGGCGCGTCGGCCGACGACGATGCGCCGCCTTTGGTTACCGGCGCCCGCCACAACCAGCCCGTGCGTGCCGCGCACGTTGCGCCGGCGTCGTTAACGACAGTGATTTGTCGTCCTGCACCCTATTTTTTTGCGTTGGTGAACGTGCGCGGATTCAACGCTGCAGCTTCGCGGCGTTGCTTTGCCTGACGTCAGCCCGGCGCGTGGAGCGGTAATAAACTACAGCCCACAACGTCGAACGGCAGATGATCGCGCCAGGACGCATCGGGAAAAACCTGCAAACTACAGGGACGCTGAAAAGCTCGGCAAGGTCTACTCCGAATAGACTTGCCTGTACTTGCCGAACTACTTCGGCGCCGACCAAGCGGTCCGGCGGGCGAGCAGCGTCTCGCCGCTGCAGGATGTTTCCCGTCATTTCATTGTACTTCCGGCCCGCCGATTCCGATGATAGCGTCACAGATATTTACGTATTTTTAATTTTTTGATGGTGGGGCGTTGAATAAAGCCTTCGGCGATTCATTCAACCTGTCGTCCTCTCACCCAGAGACATTTTCCTCGGGGCACGACGCTGGTCATGCTGTCATCGTACCGGATGCGCATCTCCTGTTCTCGGGAGAATATGCGCGCGCCGGGCGCGATCTCATTATCTCCGACGAACATCACCGCTTCACGGTGCCGAACTATTTCGTGGGCACCAAGCATCCGGCGCTGGTGTCGCCCGAGGGTGCGCCGCTCGATCCGAGGGTAATCGAGGCCTACACCGCACACACCGCTTACGCACAGGCCACTGATCCCGCCGCATCCGCCGGCAAGGTGGTCGGCCATGTCGTGAAGATGACCGGCAGCGCGAGCATCGTGCGCAACGGCGTCTCCATCGTCGTCAACACCGGCGACGTCATCTATCAGAACGACCTCGTCCAGACCGGCAGCAACTCGACGCTCGGCCTCGTGCTGGAAGACGGCGGCGCGTTCAACCTGTCCGCCAATTCGCGGTTCATGCTGAACGAGCTGACCTACGATCCCACCAGCAGCTCGAACAGCGCACTGCTCACGCTGGTGCAGGGCGCGGCGAGCTTCGTCGCCGGCCAGGTCGCCAAGAGCGGCGACATGAAGGTTGCGACGCCCGTTGCGACCATGGGCATTCGCGGCACCGCCGTCATCCTCGACATCAACTCGACCGACGGCAAGGTGTCGATCTCGGTCGTCGATCAGCAGGACGGCCAGGTCCACGCCGTGCAGGTCTACAACACGGCCGGCGTCCTGATCGGCACGGTGACGAGCAACGGCAACTCGCTCACGCTGACGCCGACCGCGACCTTCGAGGTCATCGCCCAGGAGAGCAACAAGACACCGGCCCAGGTCGCGCAGGAATTCGCCGCCTTCCAGCAAGCGCTCAGCACCTACGACGCCGGCAAGCAGCTCTTCCCGAACCTGCCGCAGCACACCGAGAACACCGGCGGCAACGGCAACAATGCCAGCCCGAACACGCCAACAAAGTTTGCCGGCAGTCCGCCACTCAATCCTCCCGGCACCGAATATCATCCGCCGGCGGGCACAACGAGCGGGCAGAACACCGGCAACGGTACGCCGACCCAGGTCGTAATCAACAACACGCCTCCCTCAGGCGGATCGCCTACCTCGACGCCCACCTCGTCCGACCCCATCCCGATCCCGGTCAAGGCCTCGGCGATCCCGTTCGTGGTAACGCCGCCGACGCTGTCCACCATCTCCTCAGGCGCAGGAGATCATTTCGGCCCGGTGATGAGCGCCAGCGGCGACGTGGTCTACGACCCCGACGGCGCGATCTATTTCTACGACCGCGAGACGCAGACCACGATCACGGTCGCCTCGCCCGCCGACGGCTGGACGTACGGCGCACCGACCATCAGCATGGATGGCCGCTACATCGTCTATCAGGGCTCGAACGGCGGCAGCAGCTACGTCTTCGTCTATGGCACCGATCCCGGCGATGCCGCGCATTATCACACCCAGACCCTGATCGCGCAGGGCGGCGCTGCCGCGATCAGCGGCGACGGCAACACCATCGTTATCGAGCAGGGCGGCGGCAACATTGCCATCTACGATCTGCAGGGAACGCTGAAGGGAACGATCACGCCGCAGGCCGTCGGCGGCGGCACGCTGTGGCGGCCCGCGATCAGCGCCGACGGTCATGTCATCACGTTCTGGAGCTCGGATTCCGGTGCGCCCGGCGGTTCAGGCCATCTCTATGCCTTCAACGTCTCGACCGCTACGCTCACCGAGATCGCCAGCACCTCGAGCGGCGCCGGGACGAGCGCCGTCTCCGTCAGCGCCGACGGCCATCTGATCGCCTATGCAGCAACCGACGCAAGCGGCCATTCCGAGGTCTATCTGTACGACCTCAACACCGGCCATGTGGTCTTCCATACCGCGAATGCGTCAGGCAGCAGCTACTATCCCGTGCTCAGCCCCGACGGGCATTTCATCGCGTTCACGAGCGATGCGCACGTCACGTCCGCCGACAACAACGCGTTTGCCGACATCTATATCGTCGACGTCACCAACCCGGCCTCGCCGCAATACAAGCTGGTCTCGGAAGGCAATGCTGCGGCCAGCAATGGCGGCGTTGCGATCAGCGCCGGCGGCCAGTATGTCGCGTTCGGCAGCGCCAGCCAGATCTTCTTCGCCGACCCGACGTCAGGCAAGAGCGCGATCATTCTGGAGACGACGAATTCTCCCGACATTCTGACGGCCCACGGCACCATCACGCTGACCGGCGATTTTACCGGCGTCGGGATGAGCATTACCGATGCGGACGGGCATGCGACGTCGAACTTCAGCGCGACCTTCGATGCCGCGGGTCACATCAACTGGACCTTCAGCGAAGCCAAGAGCGATTTCGCCTTCCTGTCCTACGGCGAGGACGCCACCCAGGAATTCATCATAAAACTGTCGGCCGACAACGGCACGCTGACCATTCCGGTCTTCGTCACCGTGCACGACGGTGTCCAGCCCACGATCACGCCGACCGACGCCGCGCCGATCGCCCATCCGGTCACGCTGGCGCAGAGCGACGAGAATACGCCCTACACGATCACGGCCGCCACGCTGCTTGCCGGCGTCACCGATATCGACGGCCCGTTCCCGCTCACGATCACCGCGCTCAATATCGCAAGCGGCGGCGGTACGCTGGTCGACAACCATAACGGCACCTGGACCTATGCGCCCGCGGAAAACTACAGCGGTCCCGTCAAATTTGGCTATACCGCGTCCGACGGCACGCTGAGCGCGAGCTCGACCGCAAGCCTCAACATCTCCGCCGCCGATCAGCCCCCGGTCGCGGGACCGATGACGCTGGCGCAGGGCGCCGAGGATACGGCCTACACGATCAACGCATCCGACCTTCTCGCCGGCGTGAGCGATCCGGACGGACCGTTCCCGCTGTCGATCACGGCGCTCAGCATCGCCAGCGGCGGCGGCGCACTGGTCGACAATCATGACGGCACCTGGACTTACACGCCGGTTGCCAATTACAACGGCCCGGTCAGCTTCAACTACACCGCGTCCGACGGCACGCTGGCATCGAGCGCGACCGCCAGCCTGAACCTTGCGCCGGTGAACGACGCACCGACGATCGCCGGCGGCTCGGTCGTTGCCGGAACGGTCGACGTTCCCGTCACGACGGGCGGCAGCGGCAGCCACACCGCCGGCGCGGACCTGATCCTCAACGCCGGCTCCGGGCTGATCAGCGGACTGAACGGCCATTCCGGCTACGGCACGCTGGCACTGTCAGCGGGCGACGACAACTCGTCCGGCGCGATCGACATCACCTCGGTGTTCGGTACCGGTGGTATCAACTTCTTCGGCCACGCCTACACCTCGCTCTACGTCAACAACAACGGCAACATCACCTTCAACGGGCCGAACTCCACCTTCACGCCGAGCCAGATCAATGCCGGCTTCGGCAACCCGATCATCGCGCCGTTCTGGGCCGACGTTGATACGCGCGGCGCCGGGCACGTCTATTACGACCTCGATCCCGTCGACGGGGTGATGACCATCACCTGGGACCATGTCGGCTACTACGCCGGGCACACGGACCGGCTGAACTCGTTCCAGGTCGTGCTGGTGAACGAGGGCGGCGGCAATTTCGACATCGTCTATCGCTACGCCGGCATTGAGTGGACGACCGGCGACGCCAGCGGCGGTCAACCCGCCCGTGCCGGCTATTCGGCTGGCGACGGCAGCCACTATTTCGAGCTCCCCGCCTCCGGCAACGTCTCGGCGCTGCTGGCGCTGCCGACGACCGAGGGCAACACCCATGTCGGCGGCGTGGACGAATTCGACGTCCGCAACGGCGAGGTCGGCCCGCCTTCGCTGACGACGAACGGCACCATCAACTTCTCCGACATCGAGCCGAACGACGTCCATTCCATCCAGAGCGTGACCTATACCGGCGCGGGTGACGCGCTCGGAACGCTGCACTTCACCAAGGTGTCGGACACGACGGGGACCGGCACCGGCGGGCAGTTTACCTGGACTTACACCACCGATCCCGTCGCGGCGCGTGCAGCGCTCGACGCCCTCCCTGATCATACCAAGACGGAAACGTTCGACGTCGTCATCACCGACGGCGACAAGACCGTAACCCAGACCATCACGGTCACGCTCAATGAAACCGGCGATCATGCGCCGGTCGCCTCCGCCGTGACGCTGGCAGCCGGCACGGAGGACACGGCCTATACGGTGCACGCCTCCGATCTGCTTGCCGGCGTCACCGACAGCGACGGCCCATTCCCGCTGTCCGTCACCGCGCTCAGCGTTGCCAGCGGCGGCGGCACCCTCACCGATCATCACGACGGCACCTGGACCTACACACCGGCCACGGACTACAACGGCGCCGTCAGCTTCAACTACACGGCCTCCGACGGAACCCTGACTTCGAGCTCGACGGCGAGCCTGACACTGGCCCCGGTTGACGATGCGCCCGTTGCGATCCCGGTGACGCTGATCGCCGGTACGGAAGACACCGCCTATACCATTCATGCCTCTGCCCTGCTTGCGGGCGTGAGCGATGTCGACGGGCCCGTCCCGCTGTCGATATCAGCCCTCTCCGTGGCAAGCAGCGGCGGCAGCCTCGTCGCCAATGACGACGGCACCTGGACCTATACGCCGGCGGCCAACTACAACGGCCTGGTCAGCTTCAATTACACCGCCTCAGATGGGACGCTGGTTTCAAGCTCCACCGCGAACTTGACGCTCACCGCGGTCAACGATCTGCCGAGCGGATCGGTCACGATCGACGGGATATTCCATGCGAACGAAGTGCTGGCAGCGAATACGTCGACGCTTGCGGACGCCGACGGCCTTGGCGCGCTCACCTATCAGTGGCAGCGCGACGGCATCGACATCAGCCTCCAGACCGGCAGCACCTATACGCTGACGGCCGGTGACGTCGGTCACAGCATCGATGTGATCGTGCGCTACACTGACGGCCAGGGTAACGCTACGAGCCTCACCAGCGCCGCGACGCCGCCGATCGCGCCTGCCAGCACCATCGCCGGCGACAACGGCAACAACACGCTGACGGGCACAAACGCCAACGACGCGCTCCAGGGTTTTGGCGGCGACGACACGATCATCGGTCTCGATGGCGTCGATCGTGCGGTTTACACCGATGCCAGCGGCGGTATCACCGCCGATCTCGCGGCCGGAACGGTCACCGGGCCCGGCGTCGGCAGCGACACGCTGACCGGCATCGAGGCGATCCAGGGCAGCAACTTCGTCGATCACTACACCGCCACCGGCTTCAACGGCGCCGCAAACGTTCCGGGCGTGCCGGCCGGCTTCAACAGTTTTGAAGGCATGGGCGGCGACGACATCATCACCGGCAACGTCAATATCCAGGGCCAGATCCTCACCCGCATTTCCTATCTCAGCGCGACTTCGGGCGTGACCGTCGACCTCGCGTCGGGCATTGCCAGCGGTGACGCCTCGGTCGGCACCGACCACTTCACCAACGTCAATTCGATCATCGGATCGAGTTCCGCGGACAATTTGTCGGGTAGCAACAATCCCAACGGCACGTACGAGCAGTTCGACGGGCGCGGCGGCGACGATTTGATCGACGGCCGTGGCGGCTACGATTTCGCGGTCTACAATAACGACCCCGCCACGACGTCCGGAATCTCCGTCGATCTCGCCGGCGGCAAGGTCTATGGCGACGCTTCGATCGGCACCGATACGCTGAAGAGCGTCGAAGGCGTGCGCGGCACGAATTTCGACGACACCTACGACGCCATGAATTTCAGCGGCAGCAGCACGAATGCCGGATCGAACGGCACGTTCAACAATTTCGACGGCATGGGTGGCGACGACACCATCCTCGGCAATGGCAATACGCGAATCCAGTATTCGCAGTCCACCGACGGTGTGAACGTCAACTTCGTCCTGGGAGTTGCGAGCGGCAACAGTTCCGTCGGGACCGATCATTTCAGCGGCGTCAACGCCGTGATGGGGTCGATGTTCGACGATACGTTCGTCGGCAGCAACAACAACGAGACCTTCATGGGTCTCGCCGGGGACGACTTCATCGACGGCGGCAACGGATTCGACACGGCCCTGTACAACAACATGACGTACACGACTGGTGGAATCACGGTCGATATGGCCGCCGGCACCGTGACCGGCGACGCCTCGACCGGAACCGACACGCTGCGTTCGATCGAGGCCGTTCAGGGCACGGCCTTCGCGGATACCTACGACGCCAGTCATTTTGCTCAAGCCGGGTACCTCGATCCCTCCAAGAACAACGTCGGCAACTCCGGAAGCTACAATCAGTTCGAAGGGCTTGGCGGCGACGACGTCATTACCGGCAACGGCAATACGCGCGTCGTCTATCAGAATGCCACCGGCGGTACTGGCGTCACGATCCATCTTGCTGCGGGCACCGCAGACGGCAACGCGTCGGTCGGTCACGACACGTTCTCCGCCGTGAACGCGGCAACAGGCACCAATTTCGATGACGTCTACGATGCCACCGGTTTCAACGGTGTGTTCGGACCCTACAACCAATTCGTCGGACTGGGTGGCAACGACCAGATCACCGGCAACGACTGGACCCAGCTCAACTACACGAGCGCAACCGCCGGCGTGACGATCCATCTCCAGGCCGGTACGGTCGACGGCCATTCGTCCGTCGGACACGACACGTTCTCCGGCGTCAGTTCCATCATCGGAAGCAACTACGACGACGTCTACGACGCGACGGGGTATTCCGGCGGCTCATTCGGTCCGTACAACCAGTACCTGTCGTCAGGGGGCAACGACCAGATCACCGGCAACGGCTGGACCACGCTCTCCTACCTCAATGCCACATCGGGCATCACGGCCGACATCGAGGCCGGCACCGTCGACAAGGGCGCATCGGGCCACGACTCTTTCACCGGCGTCTTGTCGATCCAGGGATCGAATTTCGCCGATACGCTGCTGGGGAGCTCAGGGGGCGACCAACTCTCGGGTTTCGCGGGCGACGATGTGATCGACGGCCGGGCTGGCAGCGATTTCCTGGCCGGCGGGTCCGGAGCGGACACGTTCGTCTATGGCGCGGGCTATGGTGCTGACGCCATCGTCGACTTCCTGCAAAGCGACGGCGACAAGATCGACCTTCGCGGGATAACCAGCGTCCACAAGTTCGCCGACCTGAACGTCAGCCAGGCCGGTCCCGACACTCTCATCGACTTCGGCAGCGGCAACACTCTCACGCTTGCGAATGTTGATCATACCCACCTCGGCGATGGCGACTTCCTCTTCGCCCCGCCGGACGCACCGCCCTCGATCTCGGGCGACCTGTCCGTGCTGATTGTCAAGGGTGGTGGCGTCGCGCTGCGGGGCCTCGCCGCGGGCACAGCGACCGCTGATCTGGTCGGCGTCGATGCCGACAACACTCCTGGCCAGCTCGTCTACACCGTCACCGGGACCCAGCATGGCCACCTCGCCAGTTCGCTTACCGGCCCGGCGATCACGAGCTTCACCCAAGCCGACGTCAACAGCCGCTCCGTCTTCTTCGTGAGCGACAGTACGACCTATGTCGGCGCCGGCGACTTCACCGTGACGCTGTCCGACGGCACCATCACGACTGCCCCGACGACGATCGGCGTCACCATCGTTGATGCGCAGCTCTCGGTGCAGACGGTCGGCGGCTTCGATTTCGACCAGGACAATCCGATCTCGGCAATGGGTCTGGGGACCATCGCGGACGGCGCTGGTGACACCGGCTTTAAGATCGAGAACCAGGGCGCGAACCGAGATTTCACCTTCACTGGCACCGGATTCACCTACGCCGGCACCGGCAGCGAGATGCACCTGACCGGCGGCATCATCACCGCCATCGTCGAGACCGGGCATGGCACGCCGCCCCAGCCCGGGTTCTCGCGCTTCGATCTCTACGTCCCTGCGGTCGACTGGATGAACGCAGTCGCCGCTGCGGCCCATGGCGACCAGAGCGTGATCGAGAATCTGACGCGCACCTGGACGTTCAATTTCAACGGCAACGCCGGGCCGGACGGGTTTGGTGCCTCGATCCTCAACGACATCTTCACCGGCAATGGCGGCGACGACACCTTCGAAGGCGATTTTGGCTACGATCGCGCCTATTACGGCAACGCCAGCGCGGCGATCAACGTCCAGCTCACCGACGGTTTCGTCACCGGCGGCTCGACCGGAACAGACACGCTGAACTCGATCGAACTGGTGACCGGCAGCGACTTTGCCGATCTCTACAATGCCGGCCCGACGCCGAACAATCCCGGCGGCTTCAGCGCGGCCAGCACCAATTCCGGCAGCACCGTCACCAGCAACACGCTTGGCCTGTTCAACGAATTCGAGGGACGCGGCGGCGACGATCAGATCTTTGGCAACGGCCAGACCCGCGTGTCGTACTACCATGCGACATCAGGGGTCACCGTCACCTTCACCGGCTGGACCAATCCGGCCTCGGGCTCGACCGGTTTCGCCGATGGCGATGCCTCGGTCGGGCACGACACCTTCGCCGGCGTGAACTGGGCCCGCGGCTCGTTCTTCGACGATACGTTCCATGGCGCGAACAATCCGAGCGGCTCGACGGAGAATTTCGAGGGGCTCGGCGGCAACGACCTGATCGACGGCGGCAGCGGTTTTGACCGGGCCGTCTATCTGGGTGCCTTCGACGGCGTCGGGGTCAATGTCCAGCTTGCCAAGGGCATCGTCACGGGCGGGCCGACGACCGGGACCGACACCCTGCTTTCGGTCGAAGCGATCCGCGGCACCAATTTTGCCGACGTCTATGACGCGAGCGGCTTCACGACGATTGCGACTGCAGACAATCCGAACGCGGGAAGCGCCGGCTTCATCACGGTCAGCGGCACTGACCGCGCCTTCAACGAGTTCGAGGGCGAGGCTGGCAACGACCTCGTCACCGGCAACGGCAACACCCGCGTGGCCTACTACCATGCCACGGCCGGCGTGGTGGCGACGCTGGGCGTCAACGGCAGCGGCACGGCCGATGGTGACGCCTCGGTTGGACACGACACCTTCATCAGCGGCGTCAGGTCGATCACCGGCGGCGAATTCAACGACATCCTCACCGGCAACGGCGGCAACAATGTGCTCGACGGCCGCGGCGGCAACGATATCCTCGATGGGCGCGCCGGCAACGACACGCTCACCGGCGGCACTGGCGCTGATATCTTCGTCTATTCCGCCGGCGGCGGCGCCGACCGCATCACGGACCTCAACCAGGCCGACGGTGACAGGATCGACCTGCGCGGCGTGCCGGGCGTCTACAGCCTTGCCGACGTGCTTGCGCTGGTTTCGACCAACGGCACTGACACCGTCATCACCTTCAGCCCGGGCAATTCCATCACGCTGGCGAACACGGCGCCCGGCAATCTCGTGGCGAGCGAGTTCATCTTCGCAGGTCCCCCCGGCTTCGTCAGCGAGATGTCGAGCGAAGGCGGCCTCGGCGTCCGCAGCGAGCATACATCGAGCGCGCCGGTCACCCTCCACATGCAGCTCAGTGCCGCCGCGTCCGGCGTCCTGACCCTTCTCGCCAACGACGTCGAGAACGGCGCCAGCCCCGAGATCGACAACGTCTTCATCAACGGCCATGCGCTCGGTCAACTGAACCAGGCCGCGGACGGCACCGATTCGACCACCGCCTTCACCATCGATCCGTCCTTCCTGGTCGAGGGCGACAATCTCATCCAGGTCGCCAACGGCAACCCCACCACCGGATGGAGCTTCACGGTCGTCGCGGCGCAATTCCAGTCGGCCACGACGGGCTTCACCTCGCTCATCGTGCCCGACGACGTGGTGCGCCAGGACTCCTCGACGCCGACCGGAAATCTCGGTGTCCGCTCGAACTGGAGCGCCGCAAATCCCGACACGTTCACGCTCGCTTTGCCGAATACCGGCACCCTGAAGAACGTGGCGCTCACGCTGCATGCGAACGACGTCGAGCTGCCAGGCACCGGCGCGCCGAACGGTGAGCTTGACCAGGTCTTCGTCAACGGCCACCTGGTCGGCTTTCTAACCCAGGCGCCCGATGCGCAGAACTCGGTCACCGTGCTCAGCGTCGACAGCGCGTTCCTGGTCAACGGCAACAATGTCGTCAGCGTCTACAATGTGAACACGGACAGCCCGGGGACCTGGAACTTCCAGATCGATCAGCTCTACTTCACGGGCGGCGTCAGCACCGCAGCCGCCGCGACACCGCCCTCCGTCGCGGTCACGGTGCAGGCATCCGACGGTTACGACTTCAGCACCGTCACGACGGACCTGCTTGCCAGCGTCATCGCGAGCTCAGCCTCGACCTCCGACCACATTTTCCTGGTCGATGCCGCCAAGGGCATCACCTTCGAGATGATCGGCACCGGCTTCACCTACAATCCGGACACCCATCATGTCACCGGCGGGACGATCAACGAGATCGACATTCTCGACAGCGCCGATCCCACCCAGACCGGCCAGGACCATGTGCTGGCGAATTCCAACGGCTGGGGTGCGGACGCCGCCACGCTGTTCAGCGCCATCAACCAGGCGAACAGCCCCATCGCGGAGACCAGTGCCTTCGGCAAGGCCATGCTCAACTCCCTCCTTACCTCGCCGATCTTCAGCTATGTCGGCAGCCGCGGTTCCGACGATCACGATGGCGCGCCGCATGACGGCGCCGACGTGTTCGTCAGCGGCAAGCATGCCGACGTCTTCAACGGCATGCCGGGCGCCTTCGGCAATAGCGATCCCGGCAGCGACACCGTCAGCTATGCGGCCGCGACCGCCGGCGTTACGGCGAACCTGCTCAATCCCGCCGGCAATACCGGTTCCGCGGCCGGCGACATCTATATCTCGATCGAGAATTTGCGCGGCACCGCCTACGACGACGCTCTGACCGGCGACGCCGGCAACAACACCCTCGAGGGCGGCGCGGGCCACAACATACTGGACGGCGGCAGCGGCGGCATCGACACCGCGAGCTATGAGCACGCGCCGACGGCCGTGAACGTCAATCTCAATTCGTCGGGCATGCAGCCGGTCGCCTCAGGGATGTTCGACCAGTTCATCAGCATCGAGGGCCTGCGCGGCTCGAGCTACGACGACACGCTGACCGGAAACGGCAACAGCATCCTGGAAGGCGGCCCCGGCGACGACAATCTGATCGGCAACACCGACGGCAGCGACACCGCAAGCTACGGGCACGCGCCGTCAGGCGTGACGGTCAATCTTGCGATCAGCGGCGCGCAGAACACCGGCGGCGCCGGAACCGACAAGCTCGCCAACATCGCCAATCTGATGGGCTCGCAATTAAACGACATCCTGGCCGGCGACAGCCACGACAATATCCTGACCGGCAACGGCGGCAACGACACCTTCGTGTTCCGGGAGGTCTCCGGCGGCATCGGCCACGACACTATCCAGGATTTCATCACCGACACCGACCACATCCAGCTCGATTACGCCGCGTTCGACGCCGGCGATCCCACGAGCTTTGCCGCGTGGCTGTCCGACCATGCGACGCAACAGGCGAATGGCGACCTGCTGGTCGACCTCAACGTGAACGGTCCCGATGTCGATACGATCCTCCTGAAGAATACGTCCATCAACAGCCTCCGCGCCAACGACTTCATCCTGCCCGCCGGTGGGGGCGGCGTCTTTGCGTGAGACAGGTTTTGTCATTGTCATTTTGCCGATGTGATTGCCATGCCCGAGCCAGGACTTAACGATCAGACCATTGCCATAGCGTTTTCGAGCGAAGTGGATACCGGTTCGCGTCAAGAAAACGCGTCAAAGCAAGAATCTAGAGCCCCGTTCCAATCCCATTGGAACGGAAAAGGCTCCAGTTCAACCGACACGATCGGCGCCACACTGCAACCCCGGCCCGCGCGGCCCAGGAGGGGCGAACGTCTCGATCTCTTCGAGGTCCGCCGCCACCTGGTCGCGGTCCGCTCGAGCCACTCCGAAGATCCGGCCCTGACCCGCCGCATCAACCAGATCCTGATCCGGATTGCCTGCCTCCAGGAGGTCAACGACTGCCGGCAGGACCGGCGGCTGAGGCAGGCCCTCGACCAGATCTCGCGGGGATCGCAGGCCGAGCACTGAGCTCGTCACCTGCGGCAACGCCTCCAGGCGGGGCGCGGCCGAGACCGGTTCAATTGAGTGTCAGAAGTGGCCGTCCAGCGCAGATGCACGTTGTCTGCGACGCGGCGCCTTGTATAGGATTGCCGCAAGGAACTTTGGAGAGCCAGGATGAAAGCCTTCCTGCTGGCCTGCGTGGCAACGATCGTGATCGCGGCCGCATCCATTGGCGTGCTGAACCGCCTGCAGCAGCCGGTCGATCAAGCTTTTGCGACGACGGGCGTGCGTCTCTGAAGCGCTTTCAAGCGACGTGGATACCTATTCCGCCGGCGCGGGCGCGTGACCGGATTGCGAGGGGCTGGAGCCCGACTGTGCGGACTTCTGATCGAGCCACAGGCTGTGGTGCTCGCGCGCCCAGTTGACGTCCACGTCTCCCGAACCCATCGCCTCGAAGGCGCCCTCCATGCCGATCGTGCCAATGTAGATGTGCGCAATCATGGCGGCGACGAACAGCACGCCAACGATGGAGTGGACGATCTGGGCCATCTGCATGCCCTCGATCCCCGTCACGTAGAACGGGAACATGAGCACGTAGCCGGTCGCTGCGACGAGCCCGCCACCGATCACCACGATCCAGTAGATCGCCTTCTGGCCGGCGTTGAACCTGTAGGCCGGCGGATGATCATGGCCGATCAGGCCGCCGCCGCGCTTTGCCCATTCGATATCAACCTTGTTGGGGATGTTGCCGCCGATCCACATCAGGAAGATCAGGACCACGCCGATCGTGAACGGGAAGCTCAGGTAATTGTGGGCGTATTTCGCCCATTGCGACCATTCGGAGAAGGCCTCGTAGCCGATCAATGGCAGCAGCAGTGGCCGGCCGAAGGTGATGTTCAGCCCCGAGATCGCCAGAATGATGAAACAAGTCGCCGTCATCCAGTGCACGAAGCGCTCAAAACCGTTGAAGCGCACGATGGTTCGGCCCGATCGGCCGCTTTCCAGCCGGACCATGCCGCGGGTGAGATAGAAGATCACGATCACCGCAAGCATGCCGACGATGGCGATGCCGCCGATCCAGCGCAGCGCAACGTTGCGGAATTCACGCCACTCACGACCTTGCGGCTGAACGAGGACACTGGAACGCTGGTCGGGGATGCTGACGCGGCCCTGGATCCGGTCCAACTCCTGTAGCAACTGCCGCTCATTGACCGAGCTCGCGGTCGGGTTGACCTGTTGGGCGCCGAGTAGCGCAGGTGCCGCCATCACGAGCACGAGAAGTGCCCAAGCGCCAAGCGCGAGGCGAACGAACCTTCCAAACGACGCCATAGGCTCCTCCCGGATATCTACCCGCCCCAGACTTTCTGCCCGCCTCAGGATTCGATCGACTCGCGATAGGCCGTCTTCCAACCCCAAGCGCCCGAGCCGTAGCCGCGCTTGGTCACCCGTTCCTTGTAGATCTGGGCGATGATCTCGCCGTCGCCGGCGAGCAGCGATTTGGTCGAGCACATCTCGGCGCAGAGCGGCAGCTTGCCTTCGGCCAGCCGGTTGGCTCCGTATTTTTCGTATTCCTCCTTGCTGCCGTCGGCCTCGGGGCCGCCGGCACAGTAGGTGCATTTGTCCATCTTGCCGCGCGAGCCGAAGTTCCCAACCTTCGGATATTGCGGTGCGCCGAAAGGACAGGCGTAGAAGCAGTAGCCGCAGCCGATGCAGAGGTCCTTGGAGTGCAGCACCACGGCATCCGCGGTGGTGTAGAAGCAGTTCACCGGACACACCGCCGCGCAGGGCGCGTCGGTGCAATGCATGCAGGCCATCGAGACGGAGCGTTCGCCCGGTTTGCCGTCATTGATGGTGACGACGCGGCGCCGGTTGATGCCCCATGGCACCTCGTGCTCGTTCTTGCAGGCCGTCACGCAGGCGTTGCACTCGATGCAACGGTCGGCGTCGCAGAGAAATTTCATACGTGCCATCGTCGTTGCTCCTTATGCCGCCGCGATCTGGCAGAGAGTGACCTTGGGCTCCTGCATGCCCGTCGCGGGATCGTATCCGTAGGTGGTGATCGTGTTCGCGCTTTCGCCGAGCACGATCGGATCGGTGCCCTTCGGATAGTTGCCGCGCAGATCCTTGCCTGCCAACCAACCGCCGAAGTGGAACGGCATCCAGGCAACGCCCTTGCCGACGCGCTCGGTGACGAGCGCCTTCATTCTCGCCCGGGAACCGTTCTCGGCGCCCGTGACCCAGACCCAGCCGCCGTCCTTGACGCCGCGCTCGGCGGCATCGGCAGGATTGATCTCGATGAACATGTCCTGCTGCAATTCGGCGAGCCAGGGGTTGGTGCGCGTCTCCTCGCCGCCGCCCTCATATTCGACCAGGCGGCCGGACGACAGGATGATCGGAAACTGCTTGGCAATTCCCTTCTCCACAGCTGCTTTCTGTACCGAGAAGCCGATGTTGGGCATGCGGAACTGCTTGGCATCCGGCATCGTCGGATATTTCGCGACCAGGTCGACGCGCGGCGTGTAGATCGGCTCGCGGTGAACCGGAATTGGATCGGGCAAGCCAAAGGCATGCATGCGCGCCTTGCCGTTACCATAAGGCACACAACCATGGGCCAGCGCCACGCGCTGGATACCGCCCGAAAGATCGAGCGACCACGACACCGTGTCCGGATTGGCCGGGTTGATCTTGTTGATCACGGCCATTTCGGCTTCGGTGAGCTCCGTGTCCCAGCCGAGCTTCTTCAGACTCGCCAGCGTGAACTCGGGATAGCCGTCCTCGATCCCCGAACCCTTCGAGAACGAGCCGTCCGCGAGCAGGCTCACTTTCCGCGTCGTACCGTCCGGCAGCTTCTCCTCGCGCTCCACGCCAAAACGCGGCCGGAACGTACCGCCGCCATCCATCACATGCAGATTGGTGTTGTAGAGCAGCGGCGTGCCGGGATGTTTGACCTCCGGTGATCCCCAGCACGGCCAGGGCAGACCATAATAGTCGCCGCCGACCTCGGGATCGTCCTTGGGCGCCCGCATCGTCAGCATGTCGAACTTCGCCTGGTTCTTCATATGCGCCTTGAGGCGCTCAGGCGATTGCCCGCAATAGCCGGTCGACCAGCTGCCGCGGTTCATCTCGCGCAGCACATCTTCTGCTTCAGGCAGATTGTTCTCGACCTTGATTTTCTTGAACATTTGGTCGGCGAAGCCGAGCTTCTTTGCCATCAGATAGATGATCTCGAGATCATCCTTCGATTCGAAGATCGGCTTCACGATCTGCTCGCCCCATTGCAGCGAGCGGTTCGAGGCTACGCGCGAACCCTTGCACTCGAATTGCGTGGCGACCGGGAGAATGTAGACGCCATCCTGGCGTCCTGCCTCGACGGCGAGCGAGGCCCAGGTCGTCGGGTGGGGGTCGGCGATGACGAGCAGCTCGAGCGCCTTCAGGCCCTTGAGCGATTCAGGAATGCGGGTGATGCTGTTGGAAGCGTGTCCCTGTACGAACACCGCCCTCACATTGTCTTTCTGCGCGACCTGATCTTTCGGCAGCGTCACAGCATCAAACCAGCGGGTCAGCGGGATGCCGGGGGTTTCCATGATCTGCTTGGAGTCGAAGCGTGACTTCAAGTACTCGTAGTCGACCTCCCAAACCCGCGACCAGTGCTTCCAAGCGCCCTCGGCGAGGCCATAGTAGAACGGCAGCGTGACGATATCGAGCCCGACATCGGTCGCGCCCTGCACGTTGTCATGACCACGGAAGATGTTGGCACCCTTGCCCTCTCCGCCGACATTTCCTGTCATCAGCAGCGCGATGCAACTGGCCCGCACGTTGGCGGTGCCGACGGTCTTTTGGGTCTGGCCCATGGCCCAGATCAGCGTTGCCGGCTTCTCCGTGGCAAACTTCTGGGCGACGCGCTTGAGCTGTTCGCCGGGAACGCCGCTGACGCGCTCGACCTCTTCCGGATTCCACTTCTCCACCTCCTTGCGGACATCGTCGAACCCATAGACGCGCTGCCTGATGAATTCCTTGTCCTCCCACCCGTTCTGGAGAATGTGCCACATCATGCCGTAGAGCACGGGGATGTCGGTCCCGGGCCGCATGCGAACATATTCGGTCGCGTGTGCGGCCGTACGTGTCATGCGCGGATCGATGACGATGAAGTTGGCCTTTTGCAGTTCCTTGCCCTCGAGCAGATGTTGCAGCGAAACCGGATGCGCCTCCGCCGGATTGCCGCCCAGCACGACCTGTGTCTTGGCGTTGCGAATGTCATTGTAGCTGTTAGTCATCGCGCCGTAGCCCCAGGTATTGGCGACGCCGGTGACGGTGGTTGAATGGCAGATGCGGGCCTGATGATCGGTGTTGTTGGTGCCCCAGAACGCGCCGAGCTTGCGGAACAGATAGGCGCCTTCGTTGGTCATCTTGGCCGAGCCGAGCCAATAGACGGAATCCGGGCCCGACTTCTCGCGCACGGCCTGGAACTTGTCGCCGATCTCGTTGATCGCGGTCTCCCATGAGACGCGCGTCCATTGCCCGTTCATGAGCTTCATCGGGTAGCGCAGCCGCCGCTCGCTGTGCACGAGCTCGCGCACGGAGGCCCCCTTGGCGCAATGCGATCCACGATTGATCGGGGAATCCCAGCTCGGCTCCTGGCCGATCCATACCCCGTTCAGCACCTCCGCCGTCACCGTACATCCGACCGAACAATGCGTGCAGATGCTCTTGCGGACGGTTGCGCCCGCGGTGAGCGGACCTGCCATCGCCGCTTCCGCCTTGCGCACACTGGCGACCGGCAGGGTGCCGA